>CAZOKJ010000001.1:0-96011 GCA_964580465.1 uncultured Fluviicola sp.
TCCGTGTTCCATAGAACGCAGATAACGCTGATTGAGCTGATTTCCGCTGATTTTATCCATGCACATCCGCTTCATCCGTTCCATCCGTGTTTCATTGAGCGTTGGTTGTGCTGATTTTATCTGTGGGCATCCGTTTTATCTGTGTCATCCGTGTTCCATAGAACGCAGAAAACGCTGATTGGACTGATTTCCGCTGATTATACCCGTGTACATCCGCTTAATCCGTGTCATCCGTGTTCCATAGAACGCAGATAACGCTGATTGGACTGATTTCCGCTGATTTTACCCGTGTACATCCGCTTAATCCGTGTCATCCGTGTTCCATTGAGCGTTGGTTGTGCTGATTTTATCCGTGCATATCCGCTTCATCCGCCGCATCCGTGTTCCATAAAACAGTACAAACTCTTACAATACACAAGTATTAATTTTTCCATAAAAATCCTTAAAATATTCTTGTTCTATTAGATATAGTCGTACCTTTGCACTTAATTCTGAATCACCTTTTGATGAGGTATAAGAATAGAGAATTTCTACTCACTTCTTTTGTAAAGCAACTCTAATAAACACAGAAGAAATAACATAGTGAACAATTTAAAATTTAGAATAAATAATCATAAAGAAGATTTAATTGAATTTGTCCAAAGTACGGACTTTGCTACAGCTGTTATCATAGCTATGTCGGTTACTTTGCCCATTGTAGCAGGCGTTCAATTAGGTAACACAGAAGCAGGGATTTCCGTATCAATTGGAGCTCTTTTGGCTTCTCCTGCCGATGCAAGTGGTCATATTTACGTAAAATTAAAAGGAATTTTCTTTGCCACCATTCTTTCAGTGATTATGACCATTATTGGATCTGTATTGACACAATCGCTGTGGGTCTTATTTCCAATGTTAGGCTTTTTCATGTTCACTATTTCCTATTTGTCCATTTTTGGATTTAGAGCAACATTAATTGGTTTTTCTGGTTTATTGGCTTTAACAATTAGTTTTTCTGGCACTTCTACTGAACAATTTTCTGTTTTAGAACATGCAGCTTTAATTGGAGTAGGAGGATTGTGGTACATTTTTCTTTCTTACTTACGCCATTTAATTTTTCCGAAAGGTCCTGCTGAACATTTCATGTTGCAAGCTTTTCGTTTAACGGCTGAATACATCGAAACAAGAGGTGAATTAATAGATCCAAACGTTGACAAAGATGAATTATCAAAACGTTTGCTCCATCTTCAAACACAATTGACTGAAACACATGAAACATTGAGAGGTTTGTTGATTCGCGGCCGTAGATCTATTGGAAAATCAACGGATGCTAATAAAAAATTATTAGTGTTTATTCAATTAGTGGACATTCTTGAATTGGGAATGGGAACACCTGTGAACTATAAAAAAACAGATGTGTTTTTTACACAGCATCCCGAACAGTTAGAAGATTTTCAGATGCTACTTCGCGCGATGAGTCAGCGTTTGTTAGAGTTGAGTTCAAATCGTTTTAAATCCAATTCGCTAACTCCAGCCTTGGAAATTGATTTTTACTTGGAGAAGTTAAGCAAAGACATCGATGCATTACTGGAGCAATCGGGTGGGAGAGATGAACAAGTATTGATGATGAGAAATTATATTAAATATCAATACATTCAAGCTGAAAAAATCAGACAAATTGAAGGGTTTATTTACGGTTCAGGAACGAAAGAGCTCACCAAATCAACACGAGAAAACATGCACCGTTTTTTAACTAACCCGAACTATAATTTAGGTTTGTTGGCGGATAACTTTAACTTTCAATCACCTGTTTTTCGTCATTCACTTCGCTTAGCCATTACCGCAATGATGGGATATGCTGTTGGCGTTATTTTTGAAGTGCAAAATTCATATTGGATTTTACTAACCTTATTGGTTATCATGCGACCTACTTACGGTTTGACCAAAGAGCGTGCTATTCACCGAACGATTGGAACGTTGATTGGTGGAGCGGTTGCTTTCGGTGTCATTTTGGTAACGGATAATAAAACCATCTACGGAGCCTTGTCCATATTAAGCATTGTGATTGCCTTTTCAATGATTCAGAAAAATTACAAAGCAGCGGCGACTTTTGTTACTTTAAATGTAGTGTTTGTTTATGCGTTAATTGTACCAAACATCTTCGATGTTATTCAATTCCGTGTTTTAGACACGCTTATTGGCGTTGGTTTAGCAACTTTTGGCAACCTTTTCTTGTGGCCTGCATGGGAGTATCAAACCATTGATAAAACATTGAGCACAACACTTTCGGCCAATTGTGATTACTTGAAAGAGGTTGCTGACTGGTACAATGTGAAAGGAGAAATTCCTTCTAAATTGAAATTGGCTCGAAAAAAAGCGTTTATTGCCATGTCTGAATTGAATGCAAGTTTCCAAAGAATGGCACAAGAACCCGCTTCTCAGCAAACACATTTGAACGAAACATATCAATTGGTTTTAAATAGTCACTTGTTTTTAACTGCTTCTTCCTCTTTGAGTTCGTATATTGCTAATCATCCTACAACTCCAGCTTCGGAACACTTTAATCAAGGTATAGATTGTATTCGCAAAAACTTGAGTTATGCTTCTGCGTTGTTAAGAGGAGAAAAAATACCTCAGCCATGTTCCTATGAGAGTTCAGAAGAATTAATGGAATCAACTTTTGGATCGACTTTAAAAGGAGAAAAGCAAATAGAATTAGACGAAGCCTTTTTAGTAGTTGAGCAACTAAAATGGTTGTTTGATTTAAGCTTAAAAACAGTTAAAATGATTCCTACCATACAACAAAGTAACAATGACAATCACTAAACAATCGTTTAATTTTTTAGTTTATTTAGCGTTATTAAGCATCATCGGTTTTTTGGCAACAGATATGTATTTGCCTGCTTTCGATGCCATGAAAAATGACTTAAATACCAACAAGTCTGTTATTGGCGCAAGTTTAACTGTTTTTTTAGGAGGATTTGCAGTTGGACAATTGTTTTGGGGTGGTTTTGCTGATAAACATGGAAAGGCGAAGGCTGTTTTGCTGGGACTGATTATCTTTTTTATTTGTTCCTACTTAATTACAGTGGTTAAAAACGGAAGTTTATTGCTGTTTTATCGTGCTATTCAAGCTTTTGGTGCATGTGCAGCAGCGGTAAGTTGGCAAGCTATGGTAATCGATTATTATCCTTCAGAGCGAACCAATAAAGTTTTTGCAAGCATTATGCCCTTGGTTGCTTTATCGCCTGCATTAGCGCCTATTGCAGGGGCTTTTATTTTGCAAACAAGTGGTTGGAGAGCGATTTTTTTTGTTTTAATGGCAATTTCTGTATTACTGGCTAGTTATACATTTATTTTATTTATCACAGAGCGAACAGAACATAAGACGTTAATTAAAAATGCTCAACAAGTTGGGGTGTCCTATTTTTCTTTTTTTAAATCGCAAGATTATGTTGGAAATGTGATGATTTACGCGTTTTGTTCTGCTGCTTTTTTTGCTTGGTTAACAGG
Source organism: uncultured Fluviicola sp. (assembly GCA_964580465.1). GTDB lineage: Bacteria > Bacteroidota > Bacteroidia > Flavobacteriales_D > Crocinitomicaceae > Taishania. Next base: position 3,490 of record CAZOKJ010000001.1, read on the forward strand.
TTCACCTTTTATTTTAAAAGAATTAGGATACAACGAACAAGAAATAGGTTTAAGTTTTATTCCTCAGACCATTACATTTTTATTAGGAGGTTATGGTTACCGATTACTAGTCGACAAATTAAATAACAACAAGCTTCTGCCTGTATTATTGATTTTATTTTCGTTGAGTATGTTACTTTTGCTGTTCATTGTTGTTTTTACTGAACCAACTTTACTCACCTTGTTAATTCCCTTTTCATTAATGGCTTTTGCCAATGGAGCGACTTACCCTATTGTTGTAAATGAAGCGTTAAAATCATTTAAAAATCACTCAGGAAAGGCCGCAGCTTTACAAAATTTTGTTCAATTGGGGGTTTGTTTTATTGCCAGTGCTTTGGTATCTATATTCACTTCCAATGTTTTAATGACAACAAGCTTGGTAATGGTTGGTACTGTCATTTTTGTTGCGACAGGTTATTTGCTGACGAGGAATCAAGGAAATTAAACAACACAAAAAAGGCCATTCTTTCGAACGGCCTTACCATATAGAGAAAAATAGTTAATTTATTTTTTTACAGCGTCAACAACAGCTTTGAAAGCTTCAGGATTGTTCATAGCTAAATCAGCCAATACTTTGCGATTTAACTCAATTCCACTTTTGTTAACTGCTCCCATGAATTGAGAATAGCTCATTCCATGTTGGCGTGCACCTGCATTAATACGTGCAATCCATAACGAACGGAAGTTTCTTTTCTTTTGTTTACGTCCAACGTAAGCATATCCTAACCCTTTTTCAACGGCATTCTTTGCTACTGTCCAAACGTTTTTTCTGCGTCCAAAGTAACCTTTGGCAAGCTTCAATACGTTCTTACGACGCGCTCTTGAAGCTACATGATTTACTGATCTTGGCATAATTTTTAAGTTTTTTGATAAGGAGTGCGCTATTGTTTCAAGCGACTTTGTTACTCGTTATCGGGTTAACAAATAATAAACCTGGGATTACTTTAATCCCATTTGCAATTTGATGTTTGCTTCATCTGCTGTAGTTACTAACCCAGCGTGTGTCAAGTTACGCTTTCTTTTAGTCGATTTCTTAGTTAAGATGTGACTTTTGAATGCGTGTTTTCTTTTGATTTTACCGCTTCCAGTTACTGTGAATCTCTTCTTTGCACTGGATTTAGTCTTCATTTTTGGCATCTCTCTTCAATTTTAAAATTAACTCTATACAGTATCTTTAATTGTCAATTGTTAATTGTCAATTACTAATTTCTTATTATTTTTTCTTAGGGTTGATCATAATTGTCATTCGTTTTCCTTCTAATTTTGGCATTTGTTCCAACACACCAATATCAGATAGTTCATTTGCAAATTTCAATAATAATAACTCACCTCTGTCTTTAAACACGATTGTACGCCCACGGAAGAAAACGTAAGCTTTCACTTTACTTCCTTCTTCTAAGAACTTTCTACCATGCTCCAATTTAAAATTAAAGTCATGATCATCTGTATTTGGTCCAAAACGAACCTCTTTGATGACAATCTTTGTTTGTTTCGCTTTTAGTTCTTTTTGCTTTTTCTTTTGGCTGTACAAGAACTTACGGTAGTCCATTAGTTTACATACAGGAGGAACAGCATTTGGAGAAATTTCAACTAAATCTAACTCTTGCTCTTCGGCTAAAACTAAAGCTTCGCGAACAGTCATTACTTTCGGTTCTTCTCCTTCTACTACTAATCGAATCTGAGAAGCAATGATTTTTTCATTGATTCTGTGTTCTTCTTTTGCTTCCTGTCTTTCAGGTCTTCTTCCTTTTACTTTATTCATTCACTAATTTATACGTTAAATACTAGTTCTTGTTCTACCAATTTTTCAATGACAGCTTTAAATTCTTCTGCTGACATTGCTCCTAAATCTTCTCCTTTACGTTGACGTACTGAAACTTGTTTATTTGCTTCTTCTTGTTCACCAACAATCAACATAAACGGAATTTTATTTAATTCAGCTTCCCTTATTTTCTTACCAATTTTTTCATTTCGGTCATCAACGGAACCGCGAATATCGGAATTATTTAGGAATTCAGAAACTTTTTCGGCATAATCGTTGTATTTTTCTGAAATTGGCAAGATTACAAACTGTCTGTCTGTCAACCATAAAGGGAAATCTCCAGCACAATGTTCCAATAATACTGCAACGAAACGTTCCATTGATCCGAATGGTGCTCTGTGCAACATTACTGGTCGGTGTTTTTGGTTGTCTGCCCCTATGTACTCCAATTCAAATCGCTCTGGCAAGTTGTAGTCAACTTGGATGGTTCCTAATTGCCACTCACGTCCTAAAGCATCTTGAACCATAAAGTCTAATTTTGGACCATAGAAAGCAGCTTCACCATATTCTACGACTGTTGGCAACCCTTTTTCACTTGCTGCTTCGATAATTGCACTTTCTGCTTTTTCCCAATTCTCGTCACTTCCAATGTATTTAGAAGGATTTTCAGGATCACGCAACGAAATTTGTGCTTTATAGTTATCAAACGAAAGCGTTTTGAAAATATATAAAACTAAGTCAATTACTTTTTTGAACTCATCTTTTACTTGGTCTTGTGTACAGAAAATATGAGCGTCATCTTGCGTAAACCCTCTTACACGAGTTAATCCATGTAATTCACCCGATTGCTCGTATCGGTAAACTGTACCAAACTCTGCAAATCGTGTTGGCAATTCTTTGTAAGAACGTGGCTTTGATTTGAAAATCTCACAGTGGTGAGGACAGTTCATTGGTTTTAACAAAAATTCTTCGTTGACATCTGGTGTGCGTATTGGTTGGAATGAATCCGCGCCATATTTTGCATAGTGACCTGATGTAACATATAAATCTTTATTCCCGATATGCGGTGTAATAACTTGTTGGTATCCAGATTTACGCTGTGCTCTTTTTAAGAAGTTTTCTAAACGTTCACGCAATGCAGCTCCTTTTGGTAACCACAATGGCAAACCTTGACCCACAGTTTGAGAAAATGTAAATAATTCTAACTCTTTACCCAACTTTCTGTGGTCACGTCTTTTTGCTTCTTCTAATTTTTCTAAGTACTCAGTTAACTCCTGATTTTTAGGGAAAGTAATTCCATAAATGCGCGTTAACTGCTTGTTTTTTTCATCCCCACGCCAATAAGCACCTGCAATAGATGTTAATTTAACCGCTTTGATAAATCCAGTGTTAGGAATGTGAGGACCGCGACACAAATCGGTAAATTCACCTTGTGTGTAAAACGTGATTTGTCCATCTTCTAATCCTTCAATCAATTCTAACTTATAAGGATCTTGTTTTTCTGTAAAATAAGCAATGGCATCAGCTTTTGAAACTTCTTTACGAATGTAAGGATTTTTCAACTTTGCCAATTCCTTCATTTTTTCTTCGATTTTTTCTAAGTCTTTTTCTTGGAAAGTATAATCCATGAAATCAACATCGTAGTAAAAACCGTTTGCAATAGGAGGACCAATAGCCAATTTTATACCAGGATAATAAAATTCCAACGCCTCAGCCATTAAGTGAGCTGAAGAGTGCCACATTGTTGATTTACCATCCGTGTCGTTCCAGGTCAATAACTGTAAGCTTGTATCTGTTGAGATAGGCGTATTCGCATCAACAACTTTGTTGTTAACCTTTGCAGCAAGCACGTTTCTTGCCAAGCCTTCTGAAATACTAAGTGCAACATCCATAGGAGTTGTTCCCGCCTGAACTTGCCTTACAGAACCATCTGGAAGAGTAATGTTAATCATGTGTATTTTTATTATCAATTTTAAATGAAATGCAAAGATAAAGATATCACTTCAATTTTTTATACAATCACTTGATTTTTATTCATATTTTATGACTTTTTTAACCTTTTGGTAATGTTTCTTCAAATATTTGTGTTGATAAGTTTTTAAACCTCGATTATTTTCTGTTTTTCATTGCTTTATTTTTACCTAAAAATGAATCTTTTTTTTTATGAAAATAACATTTAATTCGCCCTTTGTATTAGCCTTTGCTTTATTGGCTTCATTTGTATTGGTTATTAGCTTGAGTATTGGTGGTCCGCTTAAAATTTTATCATTGAATGGCCAATTTAACTTAAACGATTGGCATTCCTATCTTGGATTGTTCTTGTATCCTATAAGTCATGCTGGCGTTACGCACTTAGTTTCTAATTTTTCCATTATTTTATTAATTGGACCTTTATTAGAAAAGCAATATGGTTGGCAAAAACTTTTACTGATGAGTTTGGCTACAACTGTAGTTATTGGTCTTCTTCATATCCTTTTGTCGGATGCAATTTTAATTGGTGCAAGTGGTTTAGTTTTCTTGTATATTATTCTCGCTAGTTTGTCAAATGCTACGAATAAGGAAATTCCACTAACGTTTTTGTTGGTTGTGGTTATGTTCTTGGGACAAGAAATTTTAAATAGTTTCACTGATGATCAAATTTCTCAGTTGGCTCACATTGGTGGCGGATTGATGGCTATTCTGTTTAGATATGTGTTTAAATCTGCTTAAAAAAGCATGTGATAGTTATCTCTATGTGATGAGTTGCTGTATTTTAGATATGTAAAAGGAATGAGGGTACTCAATTTTTCGGCACCCTCTTTCTTTTATTGAATAAAAACATTTTTTTGCTGAACATAATTGGCTCCTTCAAACCAATATTCACAAGTCAATTCGTATGAACCTTTTTCTAATTTGCTCATAGGAACAATAAATGATTGTTGGTCTTTAACGACAAATTGAATGTCTAAATTCTTATTGTTGGGTCTAAAAAGATAAACTTTTGTCGAATCCCATGTTTTTTCGTTAGGAAAATAAATAATAAATTGATCAGAAGTTTGCTCTGTTTTTATCGGACTCAAACTGTCTGCTTTTGAAATAGCATCCAATTTATTTTGATAAACCAACTCTTGACTGTAATAATCATCCGAAACAAGGTCTACTTTTGTTCTCATCAATGTGATTGCCAAGTACAAAATAAACACAATAAACGCGGCCATTGCTATGGCTAATCCCTTCCCCCAATTCATATTCTTAGTTGTTAAAATGTTGGTCCAATTATTTTTAAATGGTCATCATCAATTAATTTACCATTTCCATAAACTTCAAAGTTAACAATTTTCTTTCCTCCTGTTACTTCTTTCAAAGGAATGAAAACGTAGATACTGTCTTGCAATTGACCTTCTGGCGGTAAAATTAATTTATTAAACTGTTCTATTTTAATGGAAGGATTGTCTTTGAACTTAATTTCTACTTCATATTCTTTATCCGTTTTGTTAACTAAGATAATGTTAAATGTATTTTTAAGTTGACCATCTTTCACATTATACGTTGTTCCACTTTTTCTCAAGATAGTTGTTTGGAAATCACTTCTTGTTAACAATGCAGCAAAAACCATTCCAACCAACAATGTTAACACCGCTGTGTAGGCTTTTACACGTGGAGTAAATGTGAATTTTTCCTTTTGTACAATGTTGTTTTCAGATTTGAAAGAAATCAATCCAGTAGGCAAACCAACACTTTCCATCATGTGGTCACAAGCATCAATACAAGCTGTACAGTTGACACATTCTAATTGAGTACCATTACGGATGTCTATTCCTGTTGGACAAACCACTACACACTGATTACAATCAATACAATCTCCTTTTCCTAAAGCTTGTCTGTCTTCATTTTTTCTGAACTTAGCGCGTCCATTTTCTCCTTCACCTCTAACGTGGTCATAAGAAATAACCATTGTGTTAGCATCAAGAAGAACTCCTTGTAAGCGACCGTAAGGACAGATTGTTGTACAAACTTGTTCTCTTAACGAAGCAAAAACAAAGTAGAAAACAGTTGTAAAAATAATAATAACAATAAATCCAGATAAATGTTCATTTAACGGGTCGGTTTGAATTTCCCACAATTGTTTAGACCCGATGATATATGCTAAGAATGTATTAGCAATTAAAAAAGATAATCCCCAGAAAAGAATGTGCTTAATGGTTTTTTTGCGAATTTTTTCCGCATTCCATGGCATTTCATTCAACTTCTTTTGGTGTGTGTAATCGCCTTCTATCCAGTATTCAATACGTCTGAACACCATTTCCATGAAGATGGTTTGTGGACATATCCAACCACAGAACAAACGCCCGAATATAATGGTAAAAAAGATAATAAACACTACCCCGAGCACCATTACTAGCGCAAAAATCCAGAAATCTTGCGGCCAGAACACATTACCAAAAATAATGAACTTTCTGTCGATGATATCAAACAATAGCATTTGTTTGCCATTGATCTTGATATGCGGAGCTAAAAAGAGGAAGGCCAAGAGAAAATAGGACAATATTTTACGGTAATTATAATATGTCCCACTTGGTTTTTTAGGGAAAATCCAAACTCTTTTCCCTTTATCATTTACGGTTGCTATATGGTCTCTAAAACCTCCCTCTTCACTCTTTTTCATAACCTCTTTTGGTTAAAATTATACTTCCACTTCACTTTTTAACGTCACTTGGACGAACTCTTTTTTATGCCTTTTATGGCTTAACAATATCACCTTCAGCTTCCTTACCAGCTGCCGGAGCTAAGTGTAGAACATAAGATGCAACTTGTTGTATCTCCTTAGGTGTCAAAATTGCTGCATGCTCAGGCATACCATTTGCTGTACCATTTTTAATTGTAGCAAACACTTCTTTGATATCATAACCGTAAATCCAATTCTTATCTGTTAAGTTTGGACCGATTTTACCACTACCATCAGGGTTATGACAAACCACGCAATTGGCACTTGTATACAATTCTTTACCTTTGTCTAAATCAGCAGACTCTTCTAATAAAGTAACTGAATTTTCATCAATGTTTAACGCATTGTTTTTCATGTACTCTTCAATTTCAGCTTGCTTAGCAATCATTACCTTTTCATATTCAGCAGCCTGCAAGTCACCTGTTTTGAATACATGGTAATGGAAAACATATATTACTGAGAATGCAATAGTAGCGTAGAACATCCACAACCACCAAGTAGGCATGTTGTTGTCCAACTCTCTAATTCCGTCGTACTCATGATCCATTAAGATAGTGTGCTCATCTTCTATGTCAACTGCATCAGTCAACACTTTGTTTAATTTTTTCAATGAAGATCTTTTCTTCGCACCAGCTTTGTCCTTTCTAACCATCGCTAAGAACTTATTGAACATGCTTTTCACGTAGAATAACACTCCTAATAAGATTAAATCGATGATTAACATTGTGTATAAATCTTGATCTTCAACTTTTAACCAAGGTTCACCAATCATTGCTGCACCAGGACCATTGAAAGTCAAGGCGTACAATTCATTTCCTCCGAAAAGGAAAGCGATGAATAATGCAATAGATAAAACAGTTGTAGAACCATTTCCTTTTTTCGCAATTCGCTCTCTGAAGTAATCAGATTTTACCAATGTAGTGATTGATTTTGATGTGAACATAATTGCAAAAATTAAAATTCCACCAATTACTACCATCCACATAAAGATAGTGTAGTTTCTATTGTAATTAGGAACATATTTTACTACTGCTGGAGCTGTTGAAGCAGCTGGAGCAGCTGCTGCTGGAGCTGCCGCTTCTGGTGCTTTCCACGAATCGATGTAATCGAAAATAGCGTTAACATCTTCTTTTGTTACGTCTTGAGGAGGCATCATTGTAGGCGAGAATTCTTTCGCTGCATTAGCCATTTTACTTTTGCCAGAAGTAATCAAAGCATCAGAGTTTATAACCCAGTCTGCTAACATGTCTCCTTCACCTGCTTCAACCCATTTAGCTCTAACACCAACTAAGTCTGGCCCAGTTGATTTTTTACCTAAAGTATGGCAAGTAAAACATTTTTTAAACAATTGTTCTCCATCTTGCGCTGCTGCTACGAACACATTCGTTAATAAACCAGCTAGCATAAATATTTTGAAAAAATTTCTCATTTTCATTGTTTTGAGTTTTCTTGGTGAATCATATTTGTATCATCTGAATCGATAGGAAGATTGCTCAATTCGTCCACTTCTTCCTTTTTCATCTTTACCACTCTTATCAACACGACGATGAAAAAAATGGTAAAGATGAGAAGTGAAATCATTGGGAAAATACTTACCCCATCAATTGTTGTCAAATTATGTTTGATAAAACGTAACATAACTATTTTTTGTTCTCAGAGCTTGATTTGATATCTACTCCTAAACGTTGTAAGTAAGCAATTACAGCAACAATTTCTTTTGTTTCGATATCTGCGACAAGGTCTTTCTTGTTAACATTTTTCAATACTTCTTTATCGAAGTTGTTTACGATATCTTTCGCAATTTTATGTGCTTGTTTTTGCAAATCAGCAACTGCTTGTGTATCGTATCCTTCTGGATAAGGTACTTTTAATTGTTGCATTACTCGGATTTTCTTAGGAGTTAAAGAAACATCTAAATCATCTTTTCTCAACCAAGGGTAAGCAGGCATTAAAGAACCTTCAGAAACGTCTTTCGGACGAATTAAGTGTTCATAGTGCCACATGTTACTTCTTAATCCACCTTCACGAGCTAAGTCTGGACCCGTACGCTTAGAACCCCATTGGAATGGGTGGTCATATACGAACTCACCACCTTTTGAGTATTCGCCGTAACGAGCAGTTTCGAAACGTAAAGCACGAACCATTTGAGAGTGACAGTTGTAACATCCCTCACGAACGTAAATATCGCGTCCTTCTAATTCAAGTGGAGTGTATGGTTTAACGCTATCGATTGTTTTAACGTTAGACTCAACAACCATAGTTGGGATAATTTCTACAATACCACCAATAGCTACAACGATGATACTCCAAATCATGAATTTAACAGGCTTTCTTTCTAATTTTCTGTGCCATCCTTCATTTTTATCTTCATGGTTCATTTCAGAAGTTACTTCAACTGTTTCATCATTTTCAAATGTACCTTTCTTAGCAGTTTTAACTAAGTTGTACATCATCATGATAGCACCGAATAAGTATAACAATCCACCAAGTGAACGAAGCATATAGTAAGGTTTCAACGCTGTAACAGTTTTCAAGAAATCACCATTAACCAATGTTCCTTCTGGTGTAAATTCTTGCCACATCAAACCTTGTACGAATCCAGCTACATAAATTGGAATAGCATATAATAAGATACCTAAAGTTGCAATCCAGAAGTGTTGGTTTGCCATTTTCTTAGAGTACAATTCAGTTTTGAACATAACAGGGAACAACCAGTATAACATACCAAATGTCAACATACCATTCCATCCTAAACCACCAACATGCACGTGTGCTACAGTCCAGTCTGTAAAGTGAGATAAAATATTAACGTTTTTCAATGATAACAATGGCCCTTCGAAAGTAGCCATACCGTAAGCAGTTAGAGCTACCACCATGAATTTTAACGTAACATTGTCACGAACTCTGTCCCAAGCCCCACGCAATGTTAATAAACCGTTCAACATACCACCCCAAGATGGAGCAATTAACATAACAGAGAAAACTGTACCTAAAGTTTGAGCCCAATCTGGTAATGATGTATATAGTAAGTGGTGTGGTCCAGCCCAAATATACATGAAAATCAATGCCCAGAAGTGGATAATTGATAAACGATAAGAATAAACTGGTCTTTCAGCAGCTTTTGGAACAAAATAATACATCAACCCTAAATAAGGAGTAGTTAAGAAGAATGCTACGGCATTGTGACCGTACCACCATTGTACCAATGCGTCTTGAACCCCTGCGTACCATGAGTAACTTTTCATGAATGATACTGGAAGTTCAAAAGAGTTGAAAATGTGTAACATAGCCACAGTTACAAACGTACCAATGTAGAACCAAATAGCAACATAGATATGTTTAACTCTTCTATTTAAAATCGTTGCAAACATGTTCCAACCAAATGCTACCCACATCAAAGTAATAGCAATATCAATTGGCCATTCTAACTCAGCGTATTCTTTTGAAGTGGTATAACCCATAGGAAGAGTTATTACTGCTGACAAGATAATTAACTGCCATCCCCAGAAGTTGATGTAGCTTAACTTGTCACTCCACATTCTTGCTTTTAATAAACGTTGTAAAGAATAGTAAACCCCAGTGAAGATACCATTACCAACGAATGCGAAAATAACCGCATTGGTATGTAACGGACGAATTCGTCCAAATGAAAGGTACTTAAATCCTAAATAATCATTAAAAAATTCAGGGAATGCTAATTGTAGTGCAGCAGTTAGCCCGACTAACATCCCTATTATACCCCAAATGATAGTGGCATAAGCAAAATACTTAACAATCCTGTTGTCATAATTAATCTTCTCTACTTCCATCTTCTTCTTGTTTTGTTACTTTTTTATCATCGTCAAAGAGAATTCTCACGGATGGTGAGTAGTCGTCGTCGAATTGACTGTTCTTTGTGGCCCAGATAAAACTGACCAAAAAGAAGATGGCAATCACCAAACTTACTACCAACATAACGTAAATTATTCCCATAGTGCAAAATTCATAAGAATGAAATTTAAAAACAATGAGTGAGATATGATAAAAACATGATATTTGTCATGTATTTGTCATGCGAACACCTAATGGTTTTAAAAACAGTCTTTTATTTTGCAAAATTAATCAATTATTTCATATTTTTTTTATTGTTTGATTTTTATTCTTTGTTCAGTTTCTTTTTAGTTCATATCCTTGTTGATAAATCCTTTGTTTTTACTCTCAAGAATGTCTTTTCTCTGTTTATTTTTGCCAAAAATCATTCGTATGCTTAAAATTGGTGTGTTGGGTGCTGGACATCTTGGTAAAATTCACATTCGCTTATTGCTAGAATTGTCGGATATCTATGAAGTAGTTGGGTTTTATGATCCTTCTGTGGAGAATAGTCAACTTGTCCAAGAACAATTTGGAATTCGCTATTTTGATAAAATGGAGGATTTAATTGGAGCTGTAGATTGTGTTGATATCGTCACACCAACTATTGCTCATTATGAGTGTGCAAGTCTTGCTCTAAGGAATACGAAACATGTGTTTATTGAAAAACCTGTAACGGAAACGATTGAAGAGGCTCGTTCACTAATGCGCCTAGCTCATGAAGCTGGTGTTACGGTGCAAGTAGGCCATGTTGAACGTTTTAATCCTGCTTTTAAAGCAGCTGTGCCTTATATTAATAGGCCAATGTTTATTGAAACGCACCGATTGGCTCAATTTAATCCTCGTGGTACGGATGTGCCTGTTGTGTTGGATCTGATGATTCACGACTTGGATGCAATTTTAAGTGTGGTAAAATCTGGAATTAAGCGTATATCTGCGTCTGGTGTTGCTGTGGTGAGTGATAGTTCTGATATTACGAATGCACGTATTGAATTTGACAATGGATGCGTAGCCAATTTGACTGCAAGTCGCATTTCTATGAAAAATATGCGCAAGTCTCGTTTCTTCCAAAAAGATGCTTACATCAGTGTTGATTTTCTTGCAAAAGAGTTAGAAGTTGTACGTATGGAAAATTTAGAAGGTGAGGCGAGTCCTTTTGATGTGGTTTTTGACATGGGAAATGGTAAGCCTATTAAAAAAATCTATTTTGATAAGCCTCAATTAGAAGAAACAAATGCAATTAAAGAGGAGTTAAGAACATTTGGTGAATCAATTGTGAATGGTACTACTCCAGTTGTTACCTTAGAAGATGGCTACCGTGCTTTAGATGTGGCGCATCAAATTCTTGAAAAAATCCACGTTTCTTCCTCTTTTCCTCCTTTGGCTTAAAGGAAAATATCAACTTGGCATACAATAATACATTATATTTGCCGTAATGATAGATAGAATGAAGACGATTTTTCAAATTTTATTTTTAAGCATTGGATTGCTGTTGACTGGTTGTGTTAAAAATAATCCCAATCCTTCATGGCTTGAAATTAAGGCTTTCACCGTTGAAAAAAATCCGTTGTTAGATAATAATGAAGGAGATTTGTCTCTGAATGCTTTTACCAATGGATGGGTGTATATCAACGACGAGTTTATCGGTGTGTTTGAACTGCCGTGTAAAATTCCTGTTATGAAGTATGGAGCTGTGAATATACGTGTTTATCCAACGGTTTTGAACAATGGATTAGCGGCAACGAAGAAGATTTATCCTTTTGTGGATGCTTATGAAGAGCAGATAAATATGGAAGGTGGACAAACGACAACTGTTACACCTAAAACGCGCTACACAACAGGGACTCATTTTTGGACAGAAGGTTTTGAAGGGAGTGTTATCAAAATTCATGATGGAACAGATACAAAAACATCTTTATTGGTGAGCTCTAGTGGCGGAAAGTCAATTGGTAAGGTAACATTGACACCAGAAGCGAATTTATGGTCTTGTTACATCAGTGCTGAAGCTTCCGATCAAAGCCCATTTATGTTTCCGATTGGGACGCAAGTTTATTTAGAGTTTGAGTGTAAAAATACAGTGCCGATTAAAACAAAATTAATCTATGCAAAAGCTGACGGTTCAACTTCTACACAAGTACATTATGGAGCAAGTACTCATACTGAGGGGTGGAAGAAGATGTATATAGATTATTCAGAATTAGTCGCAACTTCTGGTGGAATTCAGTTTTGGTTTGCTTTTTCGAGTACTTTGCCGGAAGATGCAGCAAGTGGAGAAGTGTTAATTGATAATATAAAGTTGGTGTATAGATGATTTTTTCAAAAAGACGTTTAGGTACTCTTTTGTTATTAATTGACTGGTCTGTTGCTTTGTTGGCGTGGGCTACTTTCTATTATGTAAGAAAAGTTAGCGTTGAAGAAACTGTCTTTGAAATTGGTAGCTCTTATTTTTTAGGGTTAATGATTGTACCTGTTATTTGGGTAACTATTTTTGCTTTGCAGGGAACGTACATTGATGTTCGGAGGTTGTATCGCATGAAAATTGTAAACCTGACTTTTTTTGCATCTTTAATAGGTACGATTTTCTTGTTCTTTTTTCTGTTATTAGATGATGAAGTAGATGACTATACGCTTTTTTACAAATCTGTTTGGTGGTTGTTTATTATTCATTTAATTTATTTCCTTTTTGCACGCCTAGTATTTGTTAGCAGAATGGTAAGACGTATTCACCGTAGAGAACATGGGTTTAGAACCTTAGTAATTGGTGGGAACGAGAAAGCTGTAGAAATTGTCAATGAATTGCAACAAATGAAAAAAGGAAGTGGTCATTTGTTGGTGGGGTTTGTTAATTTGAATGGAACAGATCGCTTGTTGGAAAATCAGTTAACTTATTTAGGTAAGGCAGATGAGCAATTAGAGTTGTTGATTCGCAAATATGAAATTGAAGAGGTAATCATTGCTTTAGAAAGTGTGGAGCACAATCGAATTAAAGATTTTATTGTTCGAATTCAAAGTAGCGACATGCGTATCAATATTCTTCCCGATATGTTTGATATTTTGTCTGGAAGTGTAAAAGTGAACAACATCTTTGGAGCATTGCTAATTGAAGTGAATCCAGAAGATATGCCAGTTTGGCAACGTGTTATTAAGCGTTTTTTAGATGTTGTTTTATCACTAATTGCCATTGTAATTTTGTTGCCCGTTTACTTGGTATTGGCTGTTTTAGTAAAGTTTTCATCACCTGGACCTATTTTGTTTTTTCAAGAGCGTATAGGCAAAAATGGTGTGCCGTTTAAAATCATTAAGTTCCGTACTATGTACATTGATGCTGAAAAAAGCGGACCGCAACTGTCATCTTCTGTAGATCCAAGAATTACGACCGTTGGTCGTGTAATGCGCAAGTTGCGTTTTGATGAATTCCCTCAATTTTTCAACGTGCTAAAAGGAGATATGTCTTTGGTTGGGCCACGACCTGAGCGCCAATTTTTTATAGATCAAATTGTAAAAGTAGAACCACAATTTTTGGAGTTAACCAAAGTTCGACCAGGAATTACTTCTTGGGGGCAAGTGAAATATGGCTATGCTGAAAATGTAGAGCAAATGTTGCAAAGAATGAAGTATGATTTATTGTACATGAAAAACCGCACATTGGCATTGGATTTTAAAATCATGCTCTACACCGTCTTGATTATTGTCAAAGCAAAAGGAAAATAATCGATGTTAGCGATAAAATATTTCCTAAATTCATACGTTTTATAGGTTGTTAACATTGAATGTTTGAAAGTTTTATAGAATATTCAAATTGTTTAGTAGAAGATTACTTAATTTTATCCTTTGAAAATTGATAAACACATGAAAATAAATTTAAAATTTGTCTTAACGACAATGGTTTTGTTTGTGGTTGGCGTTGTGATTGCACAAGTTGAAACTAGTACAACTACCCCTGCGTCAAATGTTACAGTGAAAGAAGTTTCTGCTTTTGAGTTCTTGATGAAAGGTGGTGTGTTTGTTATTCCGATTATTTTATTGTTGTTTTATACTATTTCAGTTGGAATTGAGCGTTACATGTACATTCGTCGTGTAACAAAATTCGATTCTTCATTGTTGAGTGATATGCGCAATAGCTTAGTCCAAGGAAATATTGACAATGCTATTTCTACAGTTGGTAGAGATAAGACTGCTTACGGTAGCGTTATTAAAGAAGGTGTTTTAACATTAGGTCGCCCAATCGGTGAGGTTGAATCTAACCTTGAGAAAATGACAAATATCGAAATTAGCAAGATGGAAAAAAACTTGAACCACTTAGGGATGGTTGCTAGCATCGCTCCAACTTTAGGTTTCGTAGGGACTATTGCAGGGGTTATTAAGATTTTCTACAGCATTTCCATGACTGAAAACGTAAGTATTGGTAACATTTCAGCAGGTTTGTATGAAAAAATGATTGCCAGTGGTGCAGGTTTGACAGTAGGTATCATTGCTTTTACAATTTACCACATTTTGAATGGTATCATTGATAGTTATACCTTGAACATTCAAAAGGTAAACATGGATTTTGTAAACATTATTCAACGACCAAACCATGGCGATACGCAGAAATAAACGATTCCATGTAGAAATTGCAAAGGATGCACTAAGCGACATCATGTTCTTCTTGTTGCTTTTCTTCCTTATTATTTCAACATTGGCCAATCCAAACGTGATTAAAATGGATTTGCCTAAAGCTGATGCCCCTGAGAAAACTTCTCAAAAGCATTTAACTCTTTCTGTTACGCGCGATAACGAATACTTTATTGACAAAGAACCTGTAGCGTTCGAGAACTTAGCTTCCGAGTTAATGACTAAAACTGCTGAATTAGGCAATAACACTGTCGTTGTTAGAATTGCTTATGACATGGAGGTACAAACCTTGATTGATGTGTTGCAAATTGGCACTAAAAACGATTTGAAATTTGTGATTGCAGCAGATATAACAAAATAAAATAATTAGTTAATAAATAAATGAGGCTGTCTGTAAAAAGACAGCTTTTTTCTTTCACAATGGAAAAAGACAAATTAAACGAAGCAATCGCTTTGAATTGGTTTAAAGCATTTAACGAACATCACTTAGAAGATTTATTATCATTATATGCTGACGATGCAGAGCATTTCAGTCCTAAATTAAAAGTGCGCCGACCTCAAACGCAAGGTTTAGTTAGAGGTAAAAATGCTTTACGTACTTGGTGGCAAGATTCGTTTGATCGTTTACCTAGTCTAAAATACACGGTGAAAACGCTAACAGCAAATGAAGATCGTGTTTTTATGGAATATTTGCGCCAAGTGGATAGTGAACCAGATATGATGGTGGCTGAAGTGTTGGAAATTCAAGATGGTAAAATTGTTTTTTCACGTGTGTATCACGCATAAAAAAAACTAACCGATTTTTCCCCAATTTGGCTTTTCTTGTAATAATGCGCTCAATACTGAGCGAACAACAGCGTGTTGAGGCAAATCTAAATTAGGGTCTTCCATTAAAATAGCTCTCGCTTCTTCTCGTGCTCTAACTACAATCTGTGCGTCTTTTGATAAATCTGCTATTTTGAGATTTAATGCACCGCTTTGTTGTGTCCCCATTATGTCACCAGGACCTCGAAGCTGCAGGTCAACTTCTGCAATTTCAAAACCGTCATTGGTGCGTACCATTGTTTCTAAACGCTTTTTGGTCTCGTTGGAAAGTTTGTCGCCTGTCATCAATATACAATAAGATTGTTCAGCACCGCGACCAACACGTCCTCTCAACTGATGCAGTTGTGATAAACCAAAGCGTTCTGCACTTTCAATAATCATCACGCTAGCGTTGGGAACATTCACACCAACTTCAATTACCGTTGTTGCCACCATAATTTGAGTTTCGCCTTTTACAAATCGTTGCATTTCGAACTCTTTTTCTTCTGGTTTCATTTTTCCATGCACAATACTTACGCGGTAGTTAGGCAATGGAAATGACCGAGTGATGGCTTCGTAACCTGCCTTTAAATTCATAAAATCCAATTTTTCGGATTCTTGAATCAATGGATATACGATGTAAACCTGTCTGCCTTTTTGTATTTCTTCACGAATAAACCCAAAGACGCGCAAACGACTATTTTCAAATCGGTGAATGGTGGTAATCGGCTTTCTTCCTGGAGGTAATTCATCAATGACGGAAACATCCAAATCCCCATAAAAAGTCATGGCTAACGTTCGAGGAATTGGCGTAGCTGTCATGATTAAAACATGAGGTGCAATTTTGTTTTTAGCACGCATCTTAGCACGTTGAGCCACACCAAATCGATGTTGCTCGTCAATAATAACGATTCCAAGATTTTTAAATTGCACAACATTTTCCAAAAGGGCGTGCGTGCCAATTAAAAAGTGAATTTCACCTGAGAGCAATTGCTCGTGAAGTATTTTTCGATCTTTCGCCTTAGTAGAGCCTGTAAGTAAAGCAACTTTTACAGGAAAGTCTTTTAATAATTCTTTGATTGATTCATAATGCTGCGTCGCCAAAATTTCTGTTGGTGCTATCATTGCAGCTTGAAAATCATTACTTATTCCCATGAGCGCTGTTAGCAAAGCTACGAGTGTTTTTCCTGCACCAACATCTCCTTGCAACAAACGATTCATGTGTTTTCCGGATAGAAAATCTTTGCGTATTTCCTTTAAAACACGCTTTTGAGCTCCAGTCAGTTCAAATGGTAAAGCATTGTTGTAAAAATTGGTAAATAAATCACCTATTTCTTTAAAAACGAAGCCAGAAGATTTTTCGACGCTCAATTGCTTTCTAACTAATAGCTCCATTTGCAAATAAAACAACTCTTCAAACTTCAAACGTCCACGAGCGCGTGTTGCATTTTCTTCAGAGGAAGGCTGATGAATCTGCTTGAAGGCTGTCGTTCGATCCATCAAGCGAAGCGTTTGCATGATGCTAAACGGCAAGGTTTCTGTAAGTGTAGGTAATTGTTCTACTAAAGTTTTAATGACTTTTTCTAAGCCTTTTGAATGTAATCCTTTTTCGTTTAATTTTTCAGTTGTTGAGTACACTCCTTGCATTCCAACTTCATGCTTAACAGTTGCGTATTCAACTATTTCAGGATGAGCAATTGTCCATTTGTTGTTGTACAATTTCCCTTTACCATATACTTGAAATTCTACTCCTTTTTTCAACGACGGAAGAATCCAATTAATCCCTTGAAACCAAATTAACTCGATAATTCCTGTGCTATCCTGAAATTTTGCTGTTAAACGTTTTCCTCGACCTGTGCCCGTTGCTTGAACATCTATAATGTAACCTCGTAGTTGCACCGCACCATCAGCATAATGCAAATCGCGAATGGTGTGATAAGTAGATCTGTCCACATAGCGAAAGGGGAAGTGATTGAGCAAATCTTCAAAAGTGAAAATTGCCAATTCCTTTTTCAAGAGTTCAGCACGCTGTGGACCGACTCCTTTCAAATACTCGATGGGTGTTTGAAGAAATGTATTCACAAGGTAAAGATAAGAAATAATTACAAAACAAACTATTTTTTACCTTCAATTAAAATCTGAGAAGAATGAACTTTCCATCATGTTCAACAAATTAACTATATTTGTAGTTGTTAAACAAAATAGCTATGAAGTATCTGTCACTTGTCGTTTTTATCCTTGCAATTTTAAGTAATGGTTGGTCACAAAAAAAAGTCATTGATTACAATGCTTTTGATAGATGGAATACCTTGAAAAATGAAAAGATTTCTCATAGTGGAAAATGGATTACGTATGAGATTCAAGCGTTGAAAGGTGACACGTATTTGTATTGGTACAACGTAGAAACTGGAAAATTAGATTCAATAGTTAGAGCAAAAAATGCACAGTTCTCACCTGATGAGAAAAAACTTGTTTTTACCATTGAAGCTGGATACGATACACTTAGAAAAGTTGAGCTAGACAAAGTTGACAAGAAGAAATGGCCTAAAGATTCATTGGGTGTCATGATGTTGGAAACACGTCAAATTCAAAAATATGCCAATGTTAAAGAGTTTAAAGTAAGTGATAAACATGAATGGTTAACCTTTACTGAAAATGACAATACTTTGCCAGAAAAGAAAGCAGAGGACACAGGTAAGAAGAAAAAAAAGAAATCCCTTGCTAAAAAGAAGAAAAAAGTAGAAGAAAAACCTAAAAAAGAACCTAAATCAGATGGAAAAGTGGTGCGTTTTGTTCATTTGAACAATGGAAAGGAATACGTCTTCAAAAATATCACTACTTACGAAATAGCTGAAAACGGACATCAAATAGCGTACGTTCATCATCAAAATGATAGTTCAACAGTCAAGGTTTTGAATTTATCTAATGGAGAATCAACAGAAATTCCTACTGTTTACAAAGGAATTGAAGGGATTACCTTTGATAAAAACGCTACTAAAATGGTTTTCTTAGCTTCTCAAGATACAACCAAAACAAAAGTGTTTGAATTGTTTTACCATGATGTAGTAACTAAAAACACGACTTGCTTAATTGATACAACATCAACTGTTATTCCAAAGCAATGGACAGTAGTAAAAGGTTTGAAACCTCGTTTTGCTGATAACTTGAATCGCTTGTATTTTGGTGTGAATGAAATTCCAGTGCCTGAGAAAAAAGACACATTATTAGATAGCGAAAAGCCTAAATTGGATATCTGGACGTACAATGAACCAGTGCTTCAAACACAACAATTGGCATCCCTAAAACGAGATCAAAACAAAGCATATTGGTATGCTTATGATTTTGAAACTGGAGCAATTATCGAAATAGAAAATGATACATTGAAAGTTCAGTCAGATTTTTATGAGTTGAAAGACCAAGCGTTGGTGTACTCTACTCGACCTTATGATTTGGAATACATGTGGGACATTTCAGGCAAGAAAGATTACTATTCAGTTTCACTAAAAGATGGCACCAGAAAATTGATTAAAAAAGGAGTGACAAATGCAATAGGTTTATCTCGAAAAGGAGACCAATTTGTTTATTTCAATCATGAAAATGGGAATTATTATGCTATTGATTTAACAAACTCTAAAGAAATTTGTTTAACATGCGCTGAAAAAGATGCTATTTGGCACCAAGATAACAACGGTATGCCAATGGGATATGCAGCTATCGGTATGCATGGGTGGAATAAAGAAGGCACGACTGTTTATTTTTCAGAGAGAAATGATGTTTACCAATATGATTTTACAACGAATCAATTGACATCTTTAACCAACAAGAACGGGAAGAAAAATAATATTGAATATAGTGCTCTTTTTTGGAATAAAGACTCCACTTATTTTGACATAACTAATCTTTATTTAATTGGGTTTGATAAGAAAACAAAAGGTACGCACTATGTCCACTTCTTAGACGGTAAGATGAATAAAGCTGCCTATTGGGATGCAAAAGTGGCGAGCATGCAAAAGTCAAAAAATGCTTCTCTGTTTACCCTGCGCAAGCATACAGTGAAAGAATATCCAGATTTGGATTTTTGGAGAGTTGATAGTATTGCTCAGTTGCATCGTATTTCAAACGCTAACCCACAACAAAAAGAATACAAATGGGCTGATGTGGAATTGATTTCTTGGAAAACATACAAAGGATTAGAGTTAGAAGGATTGCTTTATAAACCAGAAGATTTTGACCCTACGAAGTCTTACCCATTGTTAGTGTATTATTATGAATTGTACTCAGATGGATTGCATACACATTACACACCTCGACCAACTGCGTCTATTATCTTTCCTACAGAATACGCATCAGCTGATTATGTCGTGTTTATACCAGATATTCGCTATGAACCAGGATATCCAGCGAAAAGTGCTTACGATTGTATCATGAGCGGAACAGATGCAGTTTTAAAGAAATATCCGAACATTGATGAAAAACGCATGGGCTTACAAGGTCAAAGTTGGGGAGGTTACCAAACAGCGCAATTGATTACTATGACAACTCGTTTTAAAGCAGCTATGGCTGGAGCTCCAGTTGGAAACATGTTTTCAGCTTTTGGTGGGATTCGTTGGGGTACAGGTATGAGTCGCCAATTTCAATATGAAAAAACACAAAGTAGAATAGGGAAGACCATTTGGGAAGCACCAGAATTGTATATAGAAAATTCACCTGTTTTTCACTTGCCAAACGTTCAAACGCCTTTATTAATCATGCACAATGATATGGACGGAGCGGTGCCATGGTACCAAGGAATTGAAATTTTTACAGGTTTAAGAAGATTGGGCAAACCAAGTTGGTTGTTAAACTATAACGGTGATGATCACAACTTAATGAAGATGCAAAACAGAAGAGATTTAAGCATACGTATGCGCCAGTTTTTTGATCATTATTTGCAAAATCAACCAGCGCCACGTTGGATGACAGAAGGAATACCAGCACTGAAAAAAGGAGTAGAATTACGTTATGAATTGGATAAAAACTAGTTTGGTTTTAGTCATTATTGGCATTACTTATTTGAGTTTAAAACCACCAATGGGTGGAGTGGAAATAAAACTAAATGACAAAATTGGTCACACCATAGCTTATTTTGTTTTAACCGTTAATTTGGGACTTTTATTAGCTAAAAATAAAGCTTGGCAAGCTGCAATTGTTGCTTTTTTGTACAGTGCATTGATGGAGTTTTTGCAAGGTTATGTTCCAGGTAGAAGCGTAGATTGGAAAGATTTGGTGGCCAACGGATCAGGTGCAGCTATTGGATTGATTGTTTTAATACTAGCAAGAAAATACATTTTGCAAGTACTTCGAAAGATGAAGTTGTCTGATATCCAAGAATAAAAAAGTTTAAACCAACTTAATCAATAAAAATTTATGAAAAAAACTATTGCTCTTTTGACTGTTGTCCTCTTGCTATTTGGATGTAAAAAAGATGCTTCAACGAATGTTGAAAAAGCTTTTTACTATTGGCAAAATTCTTCAATGGATGGTGAAAAACTCGACTCATTAGCTACTCAAAAAATCTATTATCGCATTTTCGAAGTTGAGAACAATGAAATTGAAGGAAATTTTCCTGTTAATAAAAACAGACCAAGTAGATACGAGTTAGACGGTGAGAATATCTTACTTGTTCCAACCATTTTTATTCGAAATGAAGTCTTTAAAAACAGTGATTTAAAATCGTTAGAACAATTAGCTGACAACATTGCATTTTTGACTGAAAAGTTCACAATTGACCAGTACTCAGAAGAAAAGGAGTTTGATTACGATGAGATTCAAATAGATTGTGATTGGACGGAATCTACAAAGGATAATTATTTTTATTTATTGAAAAAACTGAAGGAGTTCTCAAAGAAAAAGATTAGTTGCACCTTACGTTTGTATCCTTATGCTTATCCAGAAAAAATGGGAGTCCCCCCTGTGGATAAAGCAATGTTGATGTGTTACAACTTAGTCTCTCCGCTATCCGACCCGAAGAAAAATTCTGTTTTGGATGTATCGGAGTTAAAGAAATACCTTGTGAATAAGAAAAAATATCCAATTCATATAGATGTTGCCTTGCCTCTTTTTTCGTGGTCTTTAATCTACCACAATAATCAGTTTAAACAATTGCAAGATGTTGATGAAAGTGCTTTAGTAGATAGAGCCAAAAAAATTGATAGTATGTGGTATGAAATGACTGAGGATTTTGAATACAACAATGCAACTTACTTAAAAACGGGTGATAAAATAAAAGTTGAAAAAGTGGAATACCAAACATTGCTTGATGCTATTGATGTTATTAAGAAAAATGTGAAACTTGATAATGCCTTTACAGTGAGTTTCTTTGATTTTCAATACAGGACCTTTAAAAATTACAGCAATGAAGAAATTTCTGCTCTTTATTCTCGCTTCAATAAGCGCTAATTTTAGTATTGCTTGTTGGTTTTATCCTTCTGGTGAATCGATTCGTTTCACGTTTCAAAACTACATGAATCTATCTGTTCCTAGAGAGTATATGCCGTTTTTATATTCTTCTGACTATTTTACTTTAGATTATCAGGAGACTGATTTTGACGAAAACATTCTTGATTGGCACAATATGACTAACAAGAAAGTAAACAAAGAAAGTATTCATCAATTTTTATATCACTCATCAACTTCTGTTAGTAGTGATTCTGACAACGAATTCATCCAATACCTTTATGCTCATAAAAAACAAGGAATCATTGACTATTTAAAAATTGCCAAAGCATGTGAACCTTTTAATGGAGTTAATTACAATGGTGATTTATGGGAGCGTGGAAATGATGCCAAAAACAATAACAAATCACGAGCGATTCTTATTAAGAAAATAGACGAAGCGCTTGCAAAAGAAAAAGATGCAAATTTGATTCGTCGTTATGCTTTTTTGCGCATTCGATTGGATTTTTATAATCAAAATTACAAAGAGATTAAATCAACGTTTGAACGCTATTTTTCTTCTTCTAAAGAAGATTATCTTTATTATTGGAGTTTGTATTTTTATTGTTTTACTGAAGGTAGAAAAAGTATTGATATCGCAAAAATAATGGCCAATTCACCTCAAAAAGCACAAATTGTTTACAATCATTTTAATTCCTATTTCAACTTACAAGAAGCTCTCAGTCAATCTAAAAACAACCATGATAAAACGAGTGCGTATATTTTTGCTTCGTGTCAGCGCTTGGCACCCAATTTAGATTATTTACAAAAGATTTATGAATTAGAACCGGGTAATAATCTATTGGAATTGTTGCTATTCAGGGAAGTTCAAAAATTGGAAGATTGGATTTTAACTCCTTATTATTCTAATTTTTTACCTTCTGTTATTGAAGGAGAAGACAGTTGGGAAATGGATCAAGCTACTTCTATGCAATCAGCGAGATTTCGCTCTGAAAATGATCGTAAATATGCTGAAAAATTGTTGAAATTTGTGCAGTCTGTTAACTTAAAAACTGTAAAAAAACCCAATAATTGGAAGTATGTTGAAATTCAATTGCTTTTCATGTCGCGTTCATTTGATCAATGCATCAAAAAGGGAAAGATTTTTCTGAAAGATAATGTCAACTATTTGAATAACACTGTTATAGATCAAATTATTACTCTTGCACAGATAGCAAATCAACCTGCAGAAAAGGTTGTTTTAACAGATGAAATTAAAGCAGTGATTGAAAAAAACTGGAATGAACACCTCTTTATTTTTGCAGTAGGGAGAGAATTAGAATTTAAAAATCAGTTACCTGAAGCTGTTGCTTTTTTGTCTTTGGTTAATAACCATTTTGTTGATGGAAATTTTGAAATGCAAGACTTAGAAGATGTTTATGGTTATTCGTATGTTTGGTGGAGAGGAAATCATTCAAAAAAATCTACCAATCTATTTTATTTTGATGACTATTTCAATTATGTGGATTATACCTATAGCGCAGCGCAATTAAAAAGCGTTCTTGATTATTTAAAAACACCTTCCAAAGATGCTTTTTACTCATTTTTATTTAAAAAACTAACTAATTCAAAAAGTCTTTTAATGGACTTATTAGGAACAAAATACATACGTGAAAATAAGTTAGATGACGCTTTAGTTGCATTTCAATCTGTGGGAAGTGAATACTGGGATAGAAATTATTCTCGCTGGGAGCGGGATAAATACGATGATGGAAGTTGGGTTTTTGACGCCAATCCATTTTATGATTTGAAACACACGCCTAATTTTATTACAAAAAGAGAAAAAATGAAGTTGTCAAAACCGACTATTGTAGAGAAACTGATAGAATTTCAACAAAAGAGCAACGATGTGAATAATCCCAACAATGCCTATTATAGTTTTATTGTTGCGAATTGCTATTTCAACATGTCTCAATTTGGTAACTCATGGATGTTGCGTCGTTTTCAATCAACTACCAATTTCAATTGGGACATGCCTTCTTATGTTGACGAAACGGAATACAGGGAAAACAAATTAGCTCTAAAGTATTACTATCAGGCCTATCAGCAAGCAAAAAACAGAAAGTTTAAAGCTTTGTCCTTGCGAATGTACGAATGGGTTGAAAACCATCAAGTAGGTTTTTACGATGATGATTTGAATCCAAATGAATCCCGAAAAGCAAGTAGATTAGAGAAGGAATTTAGCGATTACAGCGAAGAATTATCTAATTGTTACAAATTGGAAAATTATTTTAAACCATAATTTTTAATGTGATGGGGCTTTTTTACTGAACAATATTTTTTTTATTTTTCTACTATAAATAGTTTATATTTGCAGTATGTGTGGAATAGCCGGCTTAGTCGATTTTAGAAAACGCTCTTCACTGGAAAACCTTCAGAAGATGACTGATACCTTGTATCATCGAGGTCCAGATGGAGCTGGTTATGACTTTTTTTCGTTAGAAAATGCTCAAATTGGCTTAGGTCATCGTCGCTTGGCAATACTCGATTTGACTGAGCAAGGAAAGCAACCGATGGAATTTCAAAACTTGTGGATTACCTTCAATGGAGAAGTGTATAATTTTGCTGCTATCAAGGTAGAATTAGAAGCCTATGGACATCAATTCACAAGCGAATCGGATACGGAAGTTATTATTCATGCCTACAAGCAGTGGGGAAAAGATTGTTTGTCGCGTTTTATTGGAATGTTTGCTTTTGTGATATATGACAAAACGAATGATCAAATCTTTATTGCACGTGATAGAACGGGGGTAAAACCTTTGAATTATTACTATGAAGATGGTTTGTTTTTGTTTGCATCCGAACTAAAAGCTTTTCATGAACATCCTGATTTTGTTAAAAAAATCAACCCACGAGCTGTAGCCTCGTTCATGCAATATGGCAATGTGCCAGGAGAAGAGTGTATTTTTCAAAATGCAGCTAAATTATTACCTGGACATTATGCAATATTAGACCTTTCAACGCAAAAGTTGACAACGCATCAATATTGGAATGTGTATAATGCATATAACAAACCAAAACTGATGTTGTCTTTTGAAGAAGCTAAAGAAGAAACGGAAAAATTGATTCAATCGGCTTGTAATTATCGTATGATTGCAGATGTTCCCGTTGGTATTTTTCTAAGTGGAGGATATGATAGTACAACTGTAACAGCATTGCTGCAAAAAGAACGTACACAACAATTAAAAACGTACACCATTGGTGTGCCTGATATTGGCTTAAATGAAGCTCCCTATGCAGCTGATATTGCTCAACATTTAGGCACAGATCATACAAGTTACACATGTACAGAGAAAGAAGCCTTGGATGTTATCAAGGATTTACCATATTATTACGATGAACCATTTGCAGATAGTAGTGCTATACCGACACATTTGGTGAGTAAAATTGCCCGACAAGATGTTACAGTAGCTTTGAGTGCAGATGGTGGAGATGAGGTTTTTGCCGGTTACAATCGCTATGATTATTTAATGCGTTATGGCAAAAAAATGAATGCCATTCCTTCGGTTGTGCGAAAAACAGCAGCTGGACTCATGGATATTATTCCTTCGGAAGCCATTCCAGTGTTGAAACACAAATACAATTTCCACAACCGCTATGAAAAGCTAAAAGGAGTATTGAAAAATCCCTCATCGGAACAAATCATGTTGAGTTTGAGTCAGCAATTTACTGATAAGCAATTGAAGGATTTAATGATGGGAGGTATAACGGCGAGTTCTTCAGCTTATTTAAGCAAAGAATTGCGTCAAGAATACACCACGCCATTGAATTACATGATGGCTATTGACTACCAAACTTATTTAGTAGATGATATTTTGCAAAAAGTCGATCGTGCTACTATGTCGGCAAGTTTAGAAGGAAGAGAACCCTTACTCGATCACCGCATCATTGAATGGGCTGCACAATTGCCTGATCATTATAAATACAATAATGGCGTCAAGAAACATATTTTGAGAGAAATTGCGCACCAATACATTCCTCCTACATTGTTAAATCGCCCAAAAATGGGGTTTGCTATACCGATTGCAAGTTGGCTGACCAATGAGTTGCGTCCAATTGTGGAGGAATATATCAATGAAGACCATATTCGCAAGCAAGGTTTGCTCAATTGGGAGTATGTTTCTAAATTAAAAAACAATTTCTTCGCTGGTAAAAAAGAATTAGATGTCAAAATTTGGTATTTACTCATGTTTCAAATGTGGTACGAACGCTGGATGAAATGATTTTTTGTCACAAAAACTGACAATTCGTCACTTTGTTTCTGTTCTTTTTATCTCCCTTTTGTCTAAAATGGCACTTTTTCCCCTTGTTTTTGAATTGGCATGAAACTTGAGAATAGCTAATCAAATTAAAATTGAAAATTAATTAGCAATGGGAAAAATAATAGGAATTGACTTAGGAACAACAAACTCATGTGTTTCTGTAATGGAAGGGAATGAGCCAGTTGTAATCACTAACTCAGAAGGAAAAAGAACGACTCCATCTGTTGTAGGTTTTGTTGAAGGTGGAGAACGTAAGGTTGGAGATCCAGCAAAACGTCAGGCGATTACCAATCCTACGAAAACTATTTATTCAATCAAACGTTTCATGGGAGTTTCTTACGACGAAGCTGCTAAAGAAATTGACCGCGTTCCATACAAAGTGGTAAAAGGGGATAACAACACACCACGAGTAGAAATCGACGGAAGATTGTACACTGCACAAGAAATTTCTGCAATGACACTTCAAAAAATGAAGAAAACAGCAGAGGATTACTTAGGACAAGAAGTTACAGAAGCAGTTATTACTGTACCTGCATACTTTAACGATGCGCAACGTCAGGCAACAAAAGAAGCTGGTGAAATTGCTGGATTAACAGTAAAACGTATCATCAACGAACCAACTGCTGCAGCATTAGCTTATGGAATGGATAAAAAAGGTGTGGACCAAAAAATTGCAGTATTCGACTTTGGTGGAGGTACGCACGACGTTTCTATCTTGGAATTAGGTGACGGTGTTTTTGAAGTATTGTCAACAGATGGTGATACACATCTTGGTGGTGACGATGTGGATGAAGCAATCATTACTTGGTTAGCAGACGAGTTTAAAGCAGACGAAGGAGTAGATTTACGTCAAGATCCAATGGCTTTACAACGCTTGAAAGAAGCTGCTGAAAAAGCTAAAATTGAGTTGTCTTCAACTACATCAACAGAGATTAACTTACCATATATTATGCCAGTAAACGGTATTCCAAAACACTTGGTAAGAACATTGCAAAGAGCAAAATTTGAGCAATTAATTTCTGATATTGTTGAAAGAACAATTGCACCTTGTCGTTCAGCATTGAAAAACGCAGGTTTATCAGCAAGCGATATCGACGAAGTTATTTTAGTGGGTGGTTCTACACGTATTCCAATTATTCAAGATGCAGTAGAACGTTTCTTCGGAAAAACACCTTCTAAAGGAGTAAACCCAGACGAAGTAGTTGCTTTAGGAGCTGCTATTCAAGGTGGGGTGTTAACAGGAGAAGTAAAAGATGTATTGTTGCTAGACGTTATTCCATTGTCTTTAGGAATTGAAACAATGGGAGGTGTGTTTACAAAATTAATCGAAGCAAACACTACGATTCCAACTAAGAAATCTGAAGTATTCTCAACAGCATCGGATAATCAACCTTCAGTAGATATCCACGTATTGCAAGGAGAGCGTACGATGGCTGCTGACAACAAGACGTTAGGAAGATTCCAATTGTCAGATATTCCACCAGCGCCAAGAGGAGTTCCTCAAATTGAAGTAACATTCGATATTGACGCAAACGGTATCATGAATATCTCAGCGAAAGACAAAGGAACAGGTAAAGAACAGTCTATTAAGATTGAAACATCTTCAGGCTTGTCAGACGAAGAAATCGCACGCATGAAAGCAGACGCTGAAGCGCATGCTGAAGCGGATAAAGCAAGAGCAAAAGAAGCTGAAACAATCAATAAGGCAGATTCTACAATCTTCCAAACTGAGCGTCAGTTGAAAGAATACGGAGATAAAATCCCAGCAGACAAAAAACAAGCAATCGAAGATGCTTTGGCTGAATTGAAAAAAGAATTCGAAGCGAAAAACGTTGCTAACTTAGAACCTGCAATGGAAAAATTGAACACTGTATTCCAAGCGGCTTCTCAAGATATGTACAATGCGGCTAACCAAGGAGGTGGTGATGCAGGAGCAGGTACAGGGTCAACAGGAAACCCAACTGATGAAGTAACAGATGTAGACTTCGAAGAAGTGAAGTAAGAATAGCTATCAAATAGCAAAAGGGTGCTCATTGAGCACCCTTTTTTAATTGTTTTTGTTACACATTGTATTCTCTATAAACTCCTTTCTTTGCTGTGTAATAGCTTGCCAAGGCAAAAATGATAAAGGCTGTTATTAGAGCCAAGATACTGATCCAACTGATAGAGGTGTCAAGACCCAAACCTCCGTCGGAGAAGACTTTATCGAGTATTAATTTGAATCCTAGGAAGATGATGAAGCCTGTTGAGGCAATGAAGCCAAATATCTTTACAAAATAACGGAAAAATGCTTGAACCATCGTGTTGGGATGATAGCCAAGACGGATCAAAGTGCGAACTTCGTAAGCGTTTTTGGACATCAACAATTGCAAATACTGTATCAATACCAAACAAGAAACAAAAACAGCAATGACAGAAATGCCAAGAATAACAATGATTAAAGTGCTGATGATGCTTTTTAATCGGCCAACAACCATTTGTGAGTTCTTTGATTCCAAACCGTGTTTCGCTAAGTAAGATTCAACCAAACCAAATTCACTTTCTTTACCAGAAATCATGATTTGCGTGATTTTCTTGTCAGCTCCTAACGCAAAGTTTTTGTTACCATATTCCATGAATGTTTGTGGTACCAAAATAGAAGCTACTTCATTGGTGAATCCTATGATTTTTGCAGCAATAAATTCCTTTTTCTCGTCATTTTTAATGGTGAATTTGAATTTAATCTCTTTCGCTAATTCATCCGAAACTTGTGGGATGCCAGACGCACTCATAAAAGTGTTGAGCATTACAATGAAGTCACGTGGCAAAATGATAGGAACCAATGTGTCGCCTTCTTGCCAATGCCATTTGTCTGATTTTACATCTAAAAATGAAGGGTCAACCGTTTGAATGAATACATCCGAACGAAAATAAGGCACATGAGGATCATCTGTTTGAAAAGAAACATCGAAATTGTTGGAAATAACTGGTTTTACGTCCGTAATGAATTTTTCCTTCTTCATTTTCTCAATTTCACTTTCAGAAAAATCCGTTTTTGCAATTCCAATCAAACTGCCAGCGTTGACTTTCTTTTGAACAATAAGCGTGTTGGGACCGAGTATTTCTGTTCCTTTTCCAAATTCATTCACCTTGATGAGGTAATGAATAGAAGTAACCAAAAATGTAATTCCCAAAAAAGATCCTATAATAGCAATGAATAATTGCTTTTTATCTTGGTTTTTAAATAATAATTGACGTAACATGGCTTAGAGGTTTAAAACGTAATCGAATTGAAAAGAATGATCATTACCCAAGGTTGTCAATACAAATCCTGCGCCTAATTCATCTGTTCGTTCATCAATCATTTGCAAACACAACTGTGTGTTTCCTTCGTCTAAGTGCGAAAATGGCTCATCCATGATTAACCACTCATAAGGTTGTGCCAATGCTCGAATGATCGCAACGCGCTGTTGCTGTCCCATTGATAATAAACCACAACGTTGATTCCATTTATCTTCTAACCCAAGAATGCGTAATTTTTCAAGCAACTGTTCTTCGGTAAAACTACCCGTCAAATCGTTTTTTAGCATTAAATTCTCGCGCACCGTTAAGTGAGGAAATAATTGCAAATCTTGAAAAACAACTGCTATTTTAGTACGACGTAAGTCCGTCCATTCATCTGTTGAAAAAGTACGGACAGAACGATTGCCGTAAAGAATATCTCCATCATAGTCGTAGCGCAAACCATAAGTTGTGTGCGTAAAAGTTGATTTCCCTTTACCACTTGCGGCATTTAACATGATTTTTTTTCTAGGTTCGAGCACCACTTCTTTTCCCCATATACTATTCTCTCCATGCTTTATTGAAGCCAATGGAGTAGGTGTAACTTTATTCAATGTGATTTTCATACCATTCATTTTTAATGTACATGGCAAATTTCGTTCCAAAAAAATAGATTTTTTCTATCTTGTTGAAAATCAAAAGCGTTGGTCGATAAAATAGAGTAGAGAAGCCACTGCTGCACAACCTAATTCCAATTCTCGTTTGTTGACATTTTCAAAAATGTCGCTAGGTGCGTGGTGTACATCAAAGTAGCGTTGTGAGTCAGGTATAAAACTAAACAAAGCAATGTTAGGGAAATGATTTTTTAAAGGATAAGTATCCACTCCTGCACCTCCTTCTTCAAATACATGTAAATCGTAATGTTTGAATTCTTTTTCTAAATTTTGTAAAAAAGTAATTTTATCACTAGGACCGTCCACTGTGAAACCTCTAGGAACAAAACCTCCCATGTCGCTTTCAACAGCTGCAATGTGTTCCTCTTTGTTCTCTTTGCTTGTTTTGGCATATAGTTCTCCACCTTGGTTGCCATTTTCTTCATTCATAAAGAAGACTAAACGCAAGGTGTGCTTAGGTTGATAGTTCAACTCTTTTAGGATGCGAAGAGCTTCCAATGAGTGCATCAATCCTGCGCCGTCATCGTGTGCTCCTTCACCTGTATCCCATGAATCTAGGTGTCCACCCACAGTAATGATTTTATTTGGATGAACTTTCCCCTTGATTTCTGCAATAACGTTATAGGATTGCGTCATACCTAAGTCTTGACAATTTAAACGCATGGCGAATTTTACACTCTGTTGTTTTAATAATTGTGAAAGGTATTCAGCATCTTTTGTCGAAATAGCAGCAGCAGGAATTTTGTTA
Source organism: uncultured Fluviicola sp. (assembly GCA_964580465.1). Lineage (GTDB taxonomy): Bacteria > Bacteroidota > Bacteroidia > Flavobacteriales_D > Crocinitomicaceae > Taishania. The sequence goes on from CAZOKJ010000001.1 coordinate 34,682, forward strand.
ACCCCTTCTTTGTAACCCATTACTCCAGTGTGCGGATGATCATCAATAGGCATTCCTATAGAACGAATAATAACTCCCTTTGCACCTAATTTAGCAGCTTCAGAAGCGCCACCCCAACGAATCACAACGCAACCACCATAGGATTTGAACGTAGAAATGTTTTTTTCTTCCATTGGTTGATTTAAGAAAACGATTTTATTTTCAACCATTTTTCTAGAAGCTTTGCGCAAATCGTCGATGTGCTTAAATTCTACAACATCAGCAGTTAGTGTTCCCTCAGTTGCAATGCTACCACCAAGAGCTAACATGTTTACTTTGTGAATTTTTTTATCACTAGTTTTTATCCAGCCTGCTTCTTTTTCGCCTCTTTTCCAGTTGGGAACCATTACAGGTTGTATGTAAACCTTGTCAAATTGATAAGATTCCATCAAATTTTTTGACCATTCAACCGCCATTTCCGCTTCGGCAGAACCAGATAAACGAGCACCAATATTTTTGCACAAATCTCTCAAATTTTCATACGCGTGCCCCTTTGACAAAGCTTGGTCGTAAATAGAACGTATAAAAGCAGAGTCAGAAGTTTGTGCAGAAGAGGAAAAGCTTATTAACGCGATAAAGAATACTATTTTGTTTTTCATGGTATCATTTTTACGGAAGTTCTTTTAAATTTTCTAAGGCCCATCGATCGTTTTTACGTAGATTCAAAATTTGAAAATAGTAACGACGCGCTTTGGTGTAATCTCCATTCAAATGTGCGTGATAAGCCAAATTTGAAATAGAATCTATGGTAATTGATGTTTTGTTTTCTTTTGCCAACTCGTTGTTTGGGTCAATTTCTAACGCTTTTTTGTAATGTTCTTTCGCTTTGTCATAAGCCTTGTTTTCATGGAAATAAATTCCTTTAGCACTTTGCCATTGACTCGACCAAGGAGCATAAACAAGTGTAACAGCAATAAAGCTAAATGGTATAAAAAGCAAAATAGCTGTTTTTTTACTGATTTTATTCCCTCGTTGACTAATTGCCATCAATGCTCCCCATATTGCGCCCATGATTTTTGCATGGACAGCTATGATATCGTTGTAAAATTCATTGGTAAACGTGAAAACCAACAATAGAAAGAATAAAACAATACCAAAGATAAGCGTCCGTTTACGGCTTTCTTTGTAATGTTCATCCCTGTAAGAAGTGACTAAAATGTAGCTGTAAAATCCAAAGATTGCTGCTGAAATTCCCAATCCAGCGTCGTTAGAAAAATTAAGTTGAGCAATAGATCCAAGAATTGAACTAGCCAAGCCAAACACGGCCATTTTTAAAGAACCCACTCTACGCTCGATATAAGCACCAAAGAGCCAAAGTCCCAAGAGGTTTGCAATTAAATGCAACCCGCTAATATGGATGAGATTATTGGTAACTACGCCGTAAACATGTCCCAAGTAAATTTGCGTAGCGTACGGAGCACCCCATTTTTCAATGTGTTCAAGATTGATAATAAAGCTTTTGGAAAGAAAAGCTAAAAAAAAGTATACACCGACTAGCAACACTGTAAACAGTATTGTAAACCACGGCATGTATTTCTTTTCTGAGTATTCGATCATGTTCGACACACACAAAAATAATGGATTATTTCATTGTGTATTCGCGTCTGTCTTTTTTATTTGAAAAAAAATCACAAATCAACCACTAATTGATGTTTTTCAATTAGTTTTCTAAGGTTAATTAAAGCATATCTCATTCTTCCCAAAGCAGTATTGATGCTGATTTCTTCCATTTCGGCGATTTCCTTGAAGGATAAATCTTGAAAAATACGTTGTTGAATAATTTCTCGTTGCGCATCAGGTAGGTAATTAACGAGTTGCACCATTTGCGTTTTTAATTCTTCAAAAGTGATTTGATCTTGAATTGTTAATTCTTCCAAGCTGATAGTATCAAAGATATTAAACTCTTCATTTTTAGAAGAAGTTTCAGAAACTATTCTTACTTTATTTTCTTTTCTAAAATGATCAATGACTAAATTGTGGGCAATACGCATCACCCAAGGAAGGAATCGACCATCTTCATTATACGAACCAAGTTTAATGGTGCGAATAACCTTAATAAACGTTTCTTGGAAGATGTCCTCAGCCAATAATTTATCCTTTACTTTAAGGTAAATATATCTATGGATTTTGTCTTTGTGTCGCAAAATCAACGCTTCAAAAGCTTTTTCGTTTCCATCGATGTAATGTTTTACTAAAACACTGTCATCCAAATGCTTCATTGCCATTATACTCAATTTTTAGGTTGTTGAACGAATTCAATCCAATTAATAGTTGTTTGAGTAAAAATGTGTTATAGGCGCTAATTTTATTAGTTAATCAGCTACTAAATTACAACTTTTTTTTGATATACAACACAAAATCATAAAAAAAAATAAAATTTTCTCATATTTATTGCGTTGGCAAGTGGACTTTTTTACTTTTGTACAAATTAAAAGTATTCCATTGCACACTTTAATGTTTAATGAGTCAAAGTCGATATGCAAGTTATTTATGATTTTCTAGGAAGTGTTCATCCAGTATTAGCAGCGCTTATAGCTACTACTTTTACGTGGTTGTTAACAGCTGCGGGAGCGGCATTGGTTTTCTTTTTTAAAAGTGCTAATCGAGGTATGCTCGACGCTATGCTAGGTTTTACTGGAGGAGTGATGATTGCAGCGAGTTTTTGGTCCTTGTTAAGTCCCGCTATTGAAATGTCGGCCGAAACGTATTCTGATTCGCTTAAATGGATTCCAGCAGCGGTTGGTTTTGTTGGTGGAGCGCTCTTTATTTTTGCTTTAGACAAAAAAATGCCTCATCTTCATATTAACTTTAAAAAAGAAGAATCGGAAGGAGTGAAAACGCAATTGCATCATACAACATTGATGGTGTTGGCAATTACTTTGCATAATATCCCTGAGGGGTTAGCGGTGGGAGTTTTGTTTGGTGCAGCTGCTAATGGCACTACTGAGGCTATTATTCCCGCAGTAACCCTGGCGATTGGGATTGGTTTGCAAAATTTCCCAGAAGGTTTCGCTGTTTCAATGCCTTTAAGAAGAGCTGGAGCTTCTCCTTTTAAGAGTTTTTGGTACGGACAGTTGTCTGCAATTGTAGAGCCTATTGCGGGTGTGTTAGGCGCCCTGTTGGTTATTTATATTCAACCTGTTTTGCCTTATGCTTTGGCTTTTGCTGCAGGAGCGATGGTGTATGTGGTAATTGAAGAGGTGGTACCTGAAACACAACGGGATAAGTACACCGATGTCGCTGTGCTTGGTTTCATCGCCGGATTTACCATTATGATGATTTTGGATGTTGGTCTTGGCTAATTGAAACTATTTTGAATTGTTAACGTTAATAGGATTATGAAACGTATCACATTGAGTTTTTTAATGATTCTTTTTGCTTTTGCTTCGTGTAAAGAGCAAATACCCATTCCAAAACCACCGTTGTTTTTAAGAACGGAATTCCCAGAGCATACTTATGTCAAAATAAACGTTGATTGTCCGTACGATTTTGAATTGTCAAAAGTATATACATTAAAAAATGTAATGAAAGATGGTGAAATGACTTGTCATAAAGACATTGACTTAGGTAAGTTAAATGGAACAATTAATTTTTCATACATCGACATGAAAGAACCATTGTCACACTATGTAAACTATGCAAACGACAAAGTTGACGAACATAAAATAAAAGCAACAGGAATTGTTCGAGAAAATATCATCCACGCTGAAAAGAGAGTTTATGGCACTTTTTTTAAGTTAGAAGGAGACGTAGCTACACCGTTTCAATTTTATTTAACGGATTCTACAAACCGCTTTGTAAATGGAGTAGTGTACTTTAATAGTGTACCTAATTACGACTCGTTAAGACCTACTTTAAATTACTTGGAACAAGACTTGTATCATTTGTTCAATACATTTGAATGGAAATAATAAGTCAACCAGTTGTCCTATCCTTAGGTTCTAATTTGGGAAATCGCCAAGAATTTTTGGAGCGAGCAATTGCTGCCATGAAAGAAAGAATTGGGACCTTAGTAGCTGTTTCTTCTGTTTATGAAAGTGCTTCGTGGGGATATGAATCTACGAATGCTTACTTGAATTGTTGCGTTATTGTTGAAACCACACTTTCTCCCATTGAAGTGTTAGACGCAACACAGTTGATAGAACGTGAGATGGGGCGTGAAAAAACAATTGTTTATACTGATAGGGTTATAGATATAGACCTTTTATTTTACGGACAAGAAAAATTGAATACAGAACGTTTGATTATTCCGCATCCGTACTGGGACAAAAGAGCGTTTGTTTTACTACCTTTAAAAGATCTAATTGTTTCCATTTATGAAAAAGAATTAGTTTTAAAGATAACCAAGGCATTAAAAAAAGGAATGTATACAAATGACATCCATTTATATAGTGAGTTGAAAACTTAAATGTTATAAATTCTTAATTTTTTTTTGTCAGTTTAAAATTATTCGTAGATTTGCATATATAAAGGCAAGAAATTTATTAAAAATTATGAAAAAACAAAGCATCAAAAGTTTAGCTTTCTTAGCTATGGCAGGTTCTTTGACAGCAAGTTGTGATTTGTTGAAGGATTTAGATTACAAAGTTATTCCAGATCCATTAGAGGTTCACGGTGATTCAGTTCGTGTAAGAGTAGATGTAACTTTTCCTGAAAAAGGAATCAAGAAAAAAGTATCTGCGGAAATTACTCCGTATATTGCTTCTACACCATTGAAACCATTAATGGTTCAAGGAGAAAAAGCAACAGGAAATGGTACTGTTATTGCTTACAAAGCAGGAGGAACTGTTACATACACAGACGTTGTTCCATACAAAGCAGACATGGAAGCTTCTGCATTATCTGTAACAGGTAAAGTATTCAAAGGAGCGAAAGAAAAGAAACAATTAGATGTTATCAATATTGCTGATGCAACAATTACAACTCCTTTCTTAGTTAACAAAGATTATAGAGTAATTTACGAAGCAGATAACTTTAAGAGAGTTACTGAGGAGAAACAATTCTCTCAAATCAACTATGAAAAAGGAAAATCAAACGTTCGTCCTACAGAGTTGAAAGACAAAGATATCGTTGAATTGCAAAAATGGTTAGCTGATGCTCAATCAAACCCTAAAATTGCAATTAAATCAATCGAAATTACAGGTTATGCTTCTCCAGAAGGTGAAGAGGACAGAAACAATACATTGTCAACAGATCGTTCAAACACAGCTAAAGAAACAATCGTTTCTATTGCTAAAAATGCGAAAAATGACAAGGCTCAAACTGAAATTTTCAAATTGAAAGGAAGTGGTGAAGACTACGAAGGATTCAAAAGAGAATTGAAAGCTTCTAACTTCAATGAAGATGAGAAAAACTTAGTGATTCGTGTATTGGAAATGTACAAAGAATCTGCTAAGCGTGAGCAAGAAATGAGAGCAATGGGTAAAACATTTACAGAATTAGACAAAAAGATTTTCCCTATCTTACGTCGTTCTGAAGTAAATGTAGTGTATGACTTGACAGGTTATTCTGATGAAGAATTAAAAGCGTTGTCAGTTTCTAACCCAGATGCGTTGAAATTGGAAGAGTTGTTGTTTACAGCTACTTTAACAAACGATTTGAATGAAAAATTAAGAATTTACCAAATCGCTGCTAAAAACTTCCCACAAGATCATAGAGCAGTTAACAACATCGGTGCTGTTTATTTCGAACAAAACAAATTAGCTGAAGCTAAAACTCAATTCGAAAAAGCAAACGCTATTAAAAACAATGCTATTGCTAACAACAACTTAGGAGCAATCGCAGGTGTTAAAGGTGATAGAGCTACTGCTAAAGAATTAATCGGTAAGTCTTTAAGCGCTGGTAAAGATGCTAAATACAACCAAGGTATCTTAGATATCATGGATGGTAAATATGCTTCTGCAGTTTCTAACTTTGGTGGTGAAGATTCATTCAACAAAGGATTGGCTCAATTGTTAAACGGTGATGCTGCTGCTGCAACTAAAACTGTTGACGCTTCTGCTGATAAAGAAAGTGCGCAAGGTTACTATTTAAAAGCTATCGCTGCTAAACGTCAAAACAAAGATGTTGAAGCTACAACTTTAATTGGTAAAGCTGCTGCTAAAGATGCTTCTTTTGGACAAAAAGCAACACAAGATAGAGAGTTCGTAACTCCTATCGCTGTTGAAAAAGCAGCTGCTGCTTCTGCTGAAAAAGGTAAGAAAAAGAAAAAATAGTTAATAGATTGACTGAACATAAATCCCGGGTAGCAATACTCGGGATTTTTTTTATGAAAATAAATTCTAAAAATCAGGAAAATTACCCTGAAATATTGGCTTAATAAATCGATTCTTACTATATTTGTATAAGTAAATTAAAATCAAATAAGAGATGGCAAGAGACATATTTGAAAAGATTAAGGAAAATAGAGGACCCATTGGAAAATATGCAAAGGGGGTACATGGTTATTTTACTTTCCCTAAATTGGAAGGCGAGTTGGGACCTAAAATGATCTTTAGAGGAAAGGAGTGTTTGGTGTGGTCTCTTAATAATTATTTAGGCTTGGCAAATCATCCGGAAGTTCGAGAAGTAGATGCCAAAGCTGCCGCTCAGTACGGTATGGCTTACCCGATGGGAGCTCGTATGATGACTGGACAGACAAGTGAACATGAAGCTTTTGAAAATGAAATCGCTGATTTCATGGAAAAAGAAGATGCGATTTTGCTTAATTTTGGTTACCAAGGGATGGTCTCAGCTATTGATAGCTTAGTTGATAGAAATGATGTTATCGTTTATGATAGCGAATCACACGCTTGTATTTTGGATGGGATGCGCTTGCACACAGGTAAACGTTTCGTGTTCCAACACAATGACATGGAAAGCTTCGATAAGCAAATGAAAAATGCAACGGCTTTAGTTGAAAAAACAGGAGGAGGTATTCTTGTTATTACTGAAGGTGTGTTTGGAATGGCTGGTGACCAAGGAAAATTAAAAGAAATCATCGACTTTAGAAAGTCTGGTAAATATAATTTTAGAATTTTTGTTGACGATGCTCACGGTTTTGGAACGCTTGGTAAAAAAGGGCAAGGTGCAGCTGAAGAACAGGGAGTGCATGATGAAATAGATATTTTATTTGGTACATTTGCTAAATCTTTTGCTTCTGTAGGTGGTTTTATTTGTTCTGACGAATCAATCATTGAATACTTGCGTTACAATATGCGCTCGCAAATGTTTGCTAAAGCATTGCCTATGGTTAACACAATAGGAGCAAGAAAACGTTTGCAATTATTGAAAGATCATCCTGAATTAAAAGATAAATTGTGGGAAATTACAAATGCCCTTCAAAAAGGATTTAGAGAAGCTGGCTTTGATATCGGTAAAACAAATACCTGTGTTACGCCTGTTTTCATGAAAGGTGATTTAGCGGAGGCAACTAATTTAACATTTGACTTAAGAGAAAATTACAACATCTTCTGTTCTATTGTGATTTATCCTGTTGTACCGAAAGATACGATCATGTTGCGCATTATTCCAACTGCTGCCCATTCTTTAGAAGACGTGAATTACACCATTGAAACATTTAAAAAGTTAAAAGCTAAATTAGATGCAGGTGAATATAAAGCGGATGAGTTAGCAGCTGTAGATGTTGATAAAAAGTAAAAAAACTTCAAATAGTTAGAAAGGCTGTCCATTAGGATGGCCTTTTTGGTTCAATTTCAAAATTCTTTTGTACTTTCGTGTATGTTTCAAGATTCAGTCGCTTATTTTAATGCTAATAATGCCAACAAAGCAAACTATTTATGCTTTGGGGAAGGTGAAAAGTTTGTTTCAAAAGAAAAGACTGATTTTAGTGCGTTGCAAAAGTTTTTAGACCAAAACAATGGGCGGTTTATCTATTCTTTTTTAGGTTATGACCTTAAAAATGATATTGAAAATTTAAGATCAAACAATGATGATTTCTTGGATTTTCCTACTGCTTTTTTCCATGTGCCTACTTTTGTTGTGGAAATTAAAGTAGGGGATTTTACGTTTATTCAAGGTGAAGAATCTGTTGAAGCAAAGCAATTTGTAGCTGACTTTTTTCAGCAGTTAAAACAAGAAAACCACCAAACAATTCATTTTCAACCTCGTATTTCTAAAGAACAATACTTAGAACATGTCAATGCTTTGAAAGCACACATTCAACGAGGGGATATTTATGAAATAAATTTTTGTCAAGAATATGCTGCCGAACAGGTGAAATTAGAAAATCCTTTAGCAGTGTATGCTCGTTTAAATGAAGTAACGAACGCTCCTTTTTCTGTTTATTTACAAGAAAAAAATCTCTTTGTGATGTCAGGAAGTCCTGAGCGATTTATTCAAAAAAAAGGAAATCGTTTGCTCTCTCAACCTATTAAAGGTACTGCGCCAAGAGGAAAATCAATGGAAGAAGACGCAATGGTAAAGGATGCGTTGCGAAACAATCCAAAAGAGATTGCTGAAAATGTTATGATTGTTGACTTAGTAAGAAATGATTTAGCGAAAATTGCTCAAAAAGGGAGCGTTGAAGTGGAAGAGTTGTTTGGCATTTATACTTTTAATACTGTTCATCAAATGATTTCTACCATTGCTTGTGATTTGAAAGAAACTATTACTTTTGTTGACATCATTCGAGCTACTTTTCCAATGGGAAGCATGACAGGTGCTCCAAAAGTCAGTGCTATGCAATTAAGTGAGCGCTATGAGTCGTTTAAACGAGGACTTTATGCTGGTTCAATTGGATACATTCTTCCAAACGGAGATTTTGATTTCAATGTGTTGATTCGCAGTTTTTTATACAATCAAACCAACCGTTATTTGTCATGTTCCGTAGGCGGAGCTATCACTATTAAAAGCGATGCAGAAGCTGAATACTCTGAGTGTGAAACAAAGATAGGCCGATTAATGGCTGCTTTTCAAAATGGAAACTAAGCAATGGCATGATATCGCAAATTGGCTTGAATCCTTTCGAGGTCAAGTTGTATATGTAGCTTGTTCTGGTGGAGTTGATTCAATGTCTTTGTTACATTTTTTACTACAAAACAATCATTCCGTCCATGTGTTGCATGTAAATTACCATAAACGAGGAGAGGAGAGCAACAAAGATGAACAATTGGTAAAAGAGTATTGTCAAACCAATCAAGTTCCATGTACTATTCGTCATTTTGAACCTTCAAATGTAAAGGGTAATTTTCAAGAAATAGCACGAAAGTTTCGGTATGATTTTTTTGAAGAAATGGTTCATCAACAGGAAGGAGTTGTTGCTTTAGCTCATCATTTCGACGATCAAATTGAAACGTTTTTTATGCACTTGGCGCGCAAATCGGGAATTGCTGGATTGTCTGCAATGTCACGTATAAGATCATATTTTATTCGTCCATTTTTACCGCTTAAAAAAGAGGAGATTTACGCTTATGCTACGTTTCATAAAATCCCTTGGAGAGAAGATGCGTCTAACCAAGAGTCAACCTATGTTCGTAACAAATGGAGGTTGGATTTATTGCCGACATTAAGAAACCAATTTCCAAATTTAGATGCGTCTGTTGCGACACTCATCGATGCATTTCAAGGAGAACAAGAAAGACTAACAAAGGAGGTTGAACCTATTGTAAGTGTTATTAAAACGAATGGAAAATTGGCAGTTAAAGTTGCTCAAAACCTTTCAGACGAGGCTTTGTTCGAATTGTGGCGTCAGCTCAATCAACCAGCAATTCTTTTCCCACGATTTCAAGCTTTGTTAAGTTTGCCCAAGGGAAAAAAAATAGAAGCAAAAAACGAATTTTCAATGATTTCTACTGATGGAAATGAGTTGCATTTTCATTTGAAGGACATTTTACTCTCCAAAGTGCACCTCCACACGATGCTTATACATGAATTGCCTTCCACCTTTTCAAAGGATAGTATTTATTTGAATTCAGCTAAAATCAAAGGTGATTTAATAGCGCGTTATTGGCAAGAAAATGATAAAATCGCACCTGTTGGAATGAAAGGGGTGCAGTTGGTTTCTAAAGTTTTAAAAGATGCAAAAATCCCCGTCCACCAACGAAAACAGCAAATTGTAGTTGCTGATGAAGAAGATATTCATTGGGTAGTTGGGTATAAAATAGGACGCAAAGCCCTTGCGCAAAAAGGAGATCAACCTGTGTTGAAAGTAAACGTTTCAGTAGGGTAATTTACAGGTGATAATCTTCCACTAACTGACCTCTGTGTGGGATAAGCATATCTCTATAAGCAATCATTTTGTCTTCAGGAACAATCATGTAGGAAACAGCATAGTCAGCGTTAACTACATCATAACCAATGCCTTCTTTATCCAAATTGTGCTCTTCCGCGAATTCCATCAAATGCTCCGCATGATGTTCGGCTGTTCCCGCTGCATCTCCCCCTCTAAAATCCCAAATAAATCGAATTCGTTTCATGAATTGAAAAGTTTGACACAAAGTTAAGAGGCGAACAAGCTATTTTTTTATGAGTCGAGTCATAATCCTGAATTAATTCCTAATAAAATGATTATTTTTGTGAAAAAGGATGAGAATGACAGTAGAAGAAGCAAGTTTATTTTTTTCTTATGAACCAGAAGATGATTTGGCAGACTTGTATGATGAGCGATTGTTCGAGTATAAACAATTTTTTTTATCAAAAGTTCCTATCCGAAAGGTTTTTGAAGCCAAACTTGCAAAATTGCGTCAAATGGAAAAAGCGTATGTGGCATTGTCAGGTGCCGTTTTGTCAGTTCAACCTGCAATTAGCGGTTTTTCAAGTCAGTATTCTACCGTTATCAAAGAAGCATTCAATCAGTGGGAGCAATCTAAAGCAAGGTGTAAACAGTTGATAATGAGCGCTTCTAATGCAGTACAGTTGGAACAAGCGGTGCAAGTTTATCTTTCAGAGTCAGCATCTTATTGGCAATTATGGTTTACGGAAGAAGCAATCGACAGTGAACTGGATAGTTTATCAAAAGAGGAAGATCCAATGAGCATTTTTGGAGCGATTACAGCATTTGAGCAGCAAGGAGGAGTGTATTTTTCAGATATTTTAACGATGAAAACAAATTCTTTGCTATTAAAAGAAATGAAAAGAGTATCTTTGTTAATTCAAAAAACAAAATCATGAAAGAAGGAGTTTTTGATAAACTAAGAGAGCAATTAGAGCAGGAGCAGTGGCCGAATGCTTATATGTTCAAGTTTATTGTACCTAATACACCAGAGCACATTGCTAAGGTGTATGCTTTATTTGGAGAGGAGGCAATGATTACCGAGCAACCATCTAGAAACGGTAAATACATGAGTATATCGGCAAAAGAGTTAATGTTAAACGTTGATTCCATCATGAAAATTTATGAAGAATCGACAAAAATTGAGGGATTAATTTCATTATGATACGAGTTTTGACTTTTACAACAATGGAAGTGATTGTTGGAATTATGTTGTTTTCTTTGGCATTACTTATTTTTGCTATTGCGTATAAAAAACTGTTGGCTTATTTAGGTAAAGGTTCCATTCCTAAAGAGAAGTACTGCATTTTATATAGTTTAGAAATTGATCCAGCGAAAGGCAATGTTCAATTTTATTTTACTTCTGAAGAAAAAAAAGAAGTAAAATTGCATTTGTTGGATGAAAAATATAACTTTATTAAGGAATTATACAACCAAGAGTGTAAAGCCGATGGCAACATCATTGATTTTGACACGAAGGAACTCACAAATGGAGTGTATTTTTACAGTTTAATTACTGAGAACCAAAAAACCATGAAAAAGATGGTTGTAGCCAACTAATTGTTTTTTCTGACAAAATGTCTGAATGGATAATTTGGCAAACTTATTGATAGAATAATTGTAACAAAACAAACAAGCTGTTTAACAGCATAACATTTAAAAACTATAAGGTATGGCAGTTGAAATAACAGATGCGAATTATGAGGAAGTAGTATTAAAATCTACTGTTCCTGTATTGGTTGACTTTTGGGCTGAATGGTGTGGACCATGTCGTATGATCGGACCAATCGTTGAAGAAATGCACAATGAATATGAAGGTAAAGCATTAATCGGTAAGGTAAATGTTGACTTAAATCCAGGAGTTTCTGCAGCTTTCGGAATTAGAAACATTCCTACTGTAATGTTCGTTAAAAATGGTGAAATTGCTGACAAATCTGTTGGTGCAGTGCCAAAACAAATTTTAACAACGAAATTAGATGCTCTTTTGTAAGATTAAAAAGCGTAAATGAGATACGAAGGTGCACATTGTTGCACCTTTTTTTATGGAATAAATTGGTTTTTATTCGTATTTTTGCACGCTTTAAAGTAAAAAAATGGGAAAAGATAAGTTAAGAAGATTTGCTGCAGTTAAAGAATACCCTAATTTCTTTGAACCAGAGGTAACAAAGGAGTACTATTTGAAAGGCAAATGGAACAAAGAATATTTTAAAAATGACAACCCAATTGTCTTGGAATTAGGCTGTGGAAAAGGCGAATATTCTGTAGGTCTTGCTCAACATTACCCAGATAAAAACTTTATTGGTGTAGATATCAAAGGTTCTCGTATGTACATCGGTGCTACGCAAGCTTTGGAAATGGATTTAAAAAATGTGGCTTTTTGCCGTACAAAAATTGATTTTATCACAGATTGCTTCGCTGAAAATGAAATCGATGAAATTTGGTTAACTTTTTCGGATCCTCAACCTAAAAAACCAAATAAACGCCTGTCTTCTACTGTTTTTATTGAGCGTTACAGAAAAATTTTACGACCTGGCGGAATCGTACATATGAAAACAGATAGTGATTTGTTATTTGAATACACAGAAGAACAAATCAAAGAAAACAACTATGAATGCTTGGAGCTGACATGGGACTTATACAATGAACTTCCAGAAAATTTGGACCAAACAACGAAAGATATTTTTCATATCAAGACGCATTATGAAAAGTTATTTACTGCAAAAGGTGCTGTCATTAAATACTGTAAGTTCAAAATTCATTAAAGAATCACTATGATTAATTTTGAAAATTTAGGTTTGCACTTGCCACAAGGATTTTTATTCCAAGGGGTTAGTTTGCAAATAAATAAAGGTGACAAAGTCGGTTTAGTGGGGAAAAATGGAGCCGGAAAATCAACGATGCTTCGTATTTTGTCTGGTAAATTAGCTCCCTCAGAAGGAAAAATCCACTTGCCTAAAGATTGTTCTATTGGGTTTTTGACACAAGACATAGTCATTGATACCAATCAATCTGTGTTTGAATATTTGAACCAATCCAACGAGCAATTAACTTATTTAAGAAAAGAAATTGAGCATATTAATCAAGAATTGGTTAATAGAACTGATTACGAATCAGATTCTTATCTAGGATTGTTGGACAAGCTTAACGAACACAATCACACTTTTAGCATTATCGATGGTTATGCCTGGGAAGAGAAAATAGCTTCTACTTTAAAAGGTTTAGGTTTTTCAGAAGATGAATTTTCTCGTTCGCTAAATACTTTTTCTGGTGGTTGGAAGATGCGTGCTGAGTTGGCAAAGATTTTAGTGAATAATCCTGATGTTTTATTACTCGATGAGCCGACAAACCACTTGGACATTATTTCCATTGCTTGGTTGGAAAATTACTTAAAAACCTTTGAAGGTATCGTCATTGTTATTTCCCACGATCGTTTGTTTTTGGATAACGTAACAAAGAGAACCTTGGAAATTTCCATGGGTAAAGTGCTGGATTTTCCGTATGCTTATACCAAATACAAAGAAGTAAGAGCAGAGGAAAAAGAGCGTCAACAAGCTGCTAAAAAACAGCAAGATAAAGACTTAAAACACACACAAGAATTAATTGATAAATACCGTGCTAAAGCCAATAAAGCTGCTTTTGCTCAGTCTTTGATTAAAAAACTAGAAAAAACCGAACGAATTGAGATTGAACAAGATGCAACAGCCAAAATGCATGTGTCTTTTCCATTGAGCGTTGAACCTGGTAAATGGGTGCTTGAAATGGAAAACATGGGCAAAAGTTTTGATGAAAAACAATTGTTCAAAGACATAAACTTAACGGTTGGTAGAGGGGAGAAAATAGCACTGTTGGGACCAAATGGAGTAGGGAAGTCAACCTTGCTAAAACGCATTATGGGCGAATTGGAAGGGGATGGAACTGTGAACTATGGTCACAATGTGGAAATCACCTATTTTGCTCAAAATCAAGCAGAAAATTTAGATAAGAATTTAACTGTTTTTGAAACGGTGGATCACATTGCAGAAGGAGAAATTCGCAAAAGCTTACGCACTGTTTTGGGAACTTTCCTCTTTTCGGGTGAAGATGTTGATAAAAAAGTCGGAGTATTATCAGGAGGAGAACGTACACGCTTGGCTTTGTGTCAATTGTTACTAAGCCCATCCAATTTTTTAATTCTCGATGAGCCTACCAATCACTTGGATATTCAGAGTAAAGAAGTGTTGAAAGAAGCACTTAAAAACTATGGAGGAACGTTTATTGTTGTTTCGCACGACCGTGAATTCTTAGATGGATTAACCAATCGAATCTGGGATATTGAAAACAAAACCTTGAAAGTTCACCATTTTGAATTGAAGGAGTATCTTGACAGAAAAATGGCACTTTTAGCAACTGAAACCGAAAAAGTTAGTTCAAAAAACCAAAAGGCGGCTGTTAAGGAAGTTGAGTCAACGACTGAAAATTCTTCTACCACTAGTTGGGCAGACCAAAAAGAATTAAAAAAACTTAGAAATTCTTTGAGTAACAAGGTCAATTCAGCAGAGAAAGAAATTGAGAAAATAGAAACTAAGCTTGAAGAATTACAAGCCATAATTGCCGAATTGGATTATTCAGACGAGGAAAAATCTCAAAAGATTTTAGATGAATATGCTGCTACCAAAGCAAAATTAGACGAGCAAATGGAACTTTGGGAAAAATACACCGAAGAGCTAATGAGTTTGGATCAATAAAAGGAACAAATGGAAGAGGAAAGATTAGATAAATTATTGGTTCAATTAGGTTTGGTCAGCACGCGTGTTCGAGCAGAAGAAATTATTAGAACCTACGGCGTACGAGTAGATGGAAAATTAATCAATAAAACAGGAAGAAAAGTTCCTGTAGATGCCACTATCGAGTTGTTGTCAGAAGAAATCCCATGGGTTTCTCGAGGAGCTCTAAAATTGTTAGAAGCCATTGAACAATGGAATCCTGTTATTCAAGATGCTGTTTGTTTAGATATTGGAGCTTCGACAGGTGGATTTACAGAAGTTCTACTCAAGAATGGAGCAAAGAGAGTGTACTGTGTGGATGTTGGAAAAGATCAATTACATCCTTCGATTAAATCAGATGCTCGTGTTGTGAATTTGGAGAAAACACATGTCCGCGAGTTGAATCACAAAAACATTCCAGAGCAATGTTCATTTTGCGTGATTGATGTTTCATTCATTTCATTAGAAAAGATTTTTCCTTTCTTGAATCCCTTTTTGACAGACGATGCGGTGGTAATTGCTTTGGTAAAGCCTCAATTTGAAGTAGGGAAAGAAAACATTGCAAAAGGCGGCATCGTAAAAAATACAGCTCTATATCCTGAAGTAATTGAAAAAGTGAAGCAAGTAGCGAAGTTAAACTTATTAAATTATGAAGCTCATATCGATTCGCCCATCCTTGGAGGAGACGGAAATAAAGAGTTTTTGATGTATTTGAAACGATAGTTTTAGTGGAGAGACAATAAGTTTAACTTATAGTGATGTATGAGATACAACCTCTAAAGGTTGCAAAGCGGTTGGAAAAGATTCCTCGCTTTGTTTCAAAAAAGCACTGATAGAATGGGTGGATTCCTCGCTTTGCTCGGAATGACAACTCTGACTTGAAATGGGGTGAAAAATGGAGCGGGCGAAGCCCACTCCATTTTTCACTAAGACTCCATAAAAAGTGTCATTCCGAACACCGTAAGGAATCTTCTTAAGTCCCATGAGAAAAAACTTCCCCTTACCTCACAAAGTTCAATCTAATATCTAACGTCTAATGTCTAAAATCTAATGTCTAGCGTCTTATGTCTAATGTCTCAACTCAATCCTGTAATTGCTCCATTCTTATCAATGTGCATTCCCTCTGCAGCTGGGACAGCAGGTAAACCTGGCATGCGCATCATGTCTCCTAAAATTGGAATCACAAAACCTGCACCAGCTGCAAATTCAAACTCTCTGACTGTCACTTTAAAACCTGACGGGCGACCGATTTTCGTTTCGTCATCACTTAATGATTTTTGCGTTTTCGCCATACAAATAGGTAGCTTATCCAATCCTAAGTCATAGATGGATTTTAGTTGATTTATTGCTTTTTGAGAAAAATTCACGCCATCAGCTCCGTATATTTCAGTGGCAATTGTTTCAATTTTCTCTTCAACACCTTTTGCAACGTCGTATATAGGAACAAAATTATTTTTCCCCGATTCAATGTTCGCTACCACAGCATTGGCTAAATCAATCATGCCATTTCCTCCCTCTGTAAATTCTTTGGCAACTACAGCTTCTACCCCCATTGATGAACATGTTTCTTTCACAAAGTCAATTTCTTCTTGAGAGTCTGTTGCAAAGTGATTAATTGCCACAACCGGATTTAAACCAAGTTTAAACGCGTTTTCAATGTGCTTTTTAAGGTTGTCGATTCCTCGTTTTACAGCTTCAAAATTCGGTGTTTCATATTCTCCTTTTTTAGCTCCTCCGTGGTATCTCAACGCACGAACAGTGGCAACAATGACATAACCATCTGGTTTAAAACCAGCGTAATGACACTTGATGTGTAAGAATTTTTCAGCGCCTAAATCAGCACCAAAACCTGCTTCAGTCACCACGTAATCAGCTAAAGAAAGTCCCATTTTGGTAGCAATGATGGAATTGGTTCCTTGGGCAATGTTCGCAAAAGGTCCTCCGTGTAAAATCGCTGGATTTCCCTCTAATGTTTGCACTAAATTAGGGCGAATAGCATCCTTTAATAGAATAGCCATGGCATCTTGTGCATTCAAATCACGGGCGTAGATTGGTTTTTTATCGAAAGTGTATCCAACGAAAATGTTGCCCAAACGCTCTTTTAAGTCTTCAAAGTCTTTACTCAAACAAAGAATCGCCATTACTTCAGAAGCAGCTGTAATGTTGAATCCTTCTTCGCGAGCAATGCCATTTGCAGAACCACCTAAGCCAATTACAATTTGACGCAAACTTCTGTCGTTCATGTCCATAACACGTTTCCAAACAACAGTTCGAGGGTCGATGTTTAAGCTTCTAGTTTTACTTTGAATATTGTTGTCGATCAATGCTGAAAGCAAGTTGTTTGCTTTTTCTATTGCTCCAAAGTCACCTGTAAAATGCAGGTTGATGTCTTCCATAGGAATTACCTGAGCATAGCCGCCACCAGCAGCTCCACCTTTGATACCAAAAACAGGTCCCAAACTTGGTTCTCGTAAAACAGCAACTGTTTTTTTGCCAATTTTGTTCATTCCATCAGTTAAACCTACTGAAACAGTTGTTTTACCTTCTCCTGCAGGTGTTGGGTTGATAGCTGAAACAAGAATTAATTTTCCCTGTTTTTGAGGATTGTCTGTTATGTAACTAAGAGGAATTTTTGCTTTGTATTTTCCGTAAAATTCTAAATCTTCTTGATCTATATTTAATTTGTCTGCAATTTCTCGTATGTGACAAATGTCAGCATTTTGTGCAATTTCAATATCACTTGGAAAACTCATTTTTATCTTTTAGTTGGTGAATACTCTTCTATACAACCTCATTAGGTTGTTATCCAAAGATACGAAAAAATAATGAAACGAATCGTGTTATACGTGTTTTATTTCCCTGATTTTTGAGCGTCTATTTTTCCTCCATAAGGACTAATGTTTTTCGCTTTTAAATCGTTGAGCAACTTTTTCAATCGTTCGCCTTCAACTAAATCACCATAGTAGAAGTATTTTCGTTCGCCTTCTTTGCCATTTTTGTCATAACCGATAAACCAACCATGCAACTTGCCATCATAGTAATTTTCATCAATCAATTTATTGCCATTTACTTCATACGTTATCCATCTACCGATGCGTTGATTGTTTTTAAATTGCCCTGTTTTTCGCACTTGACGATTAGGATAGTACTCAACAAAATTCCCTTCGGGTTTTCCATTTAGGTAATTATATTCAGAAATAACGACTTCCACGCGTACTTCTGGGTCATCGGGAATATAATAAACCGTTTTTAATCCATTTAATAAATCATTTTTATACGTTTCCTTCATGGTGATGCGACCATCCGAATTGAACGTTGTCCAAACGCTATCTTTTTTCATGTTTCGGTAAATGCCTTGTGACATTAGTTTTCCATTTTCATGATAGAAAAAGGCTTCCGAACGATTGGTTTTTTCATCGTGTTTGATTACTGCTTTTACTTTATTGCTTTGGTAATTATAAGTAAATGTACCAATGGGCTTATCATTTTTAAACGTTCCTTGATACATAATCACCGAACTGTTAGGATATTTCTTTATCCATTGCCCTTGCTTTTTACCTTGTGCATCTGTTTGGTTGATTTGCCCCCACGTGATGCTTGTCAAGAGAATGCCCACGAATAAACTTGCCAATCGTATCATTTTATTGTTTTTTTAACCAATTTTTAAAATCATATAAACTATCGAAGGTTAAATCTGCCGCTATACCAACAGGTTCTTCTTTTGTTTGTATCCTCACAGTGTACATACCAAGATTCATGCCAAATTGTATGTCGCTATCACTATCACCCACCATGATTGATTTTTGAAAATCCACCTCAGGGTAATCACTTTTTGCCAATAATCCCATTCCAGTATTAGGTTTTCTGAGAAGATTGTTTTCACTTTTCAAATCGGGAGCATGATAACATTTAGTAATATTTCCGCTTTTGTTTTTAACCGTTTCTACCATATAATGATGAATTTCTGAAAGGTTACTATCAGTCATAATTCCTTTTCCAATTCCTTGTTGATTAGTAACAACAAACACGTGTCTAAACAAGTGAGAAAGTTCCGCTATTGCTACATCAGCTGATGGTAAAAACTTAAATTCTTCAACGCTTTGGATGTATCCACCCATTTTTCTATGATTAATAACTCCGTCGCGGTCTAAAAACAAACACCACGAAGAATCAATAGCTAACTGTTTCATGTCTAGAATTCTTTTTCTATCAAATAGGTATTTCTTGTGGAAGAATTTCGACCAATTAATTCAGCAATAAAACCAGCTAAAAAGAACTGAACTCCCATAATCATTGCGGTGAGCAATAAGTAAAATTCGGTTCTTTGCGCAATTCGAATAGCTCCCTTGTTGATGAATAATTTATCAATTGTTAAATAAAACAGCAATGTGAAACTAATTAAGAATAGAAAAATACCAATTGTTCCAAAAAAATGCATGGGTTTTTTACCGAATTTACCCATGAATACGACAGAAATTAAGTCCAATGGACCATTGATAAAACGGTTGAGTCCAAATTTGGTAACCCCGTATTTTCGAGCTTGGTGCAAAACTACTTTCTCACCAATTTTAGAAAAACCAGCATTTTTGGCCAAAACAGGAACGTAGCGGTGCATGTCGCCGTAAATTTCAATGCTCTTAACAACAGATAATTTATAGGCTTTAAGTCCACAATTGAAATCGTGTAAGTAAATGCCTGACAATCGACGAGCGGTCCAATTGTATAATTTTGTTGGTATTGTTTTTGAAATAGGGTCGTATCTTTTTTTCTTCCAACCAGAGACCAAATCCCAATCATCTTGAGTAATCATGCGATATAGTTCAGGGATTTCATCTGGAGAATCTTGCAAATCAGCGTCCATTGTGATGACAACAGCTCCTTTAGCAGCTTCAAATCCTTTTTGAAGAGCGGCAGATTTCCCATAGTTTCGTTGAAATTTAATTCCGCGTACCTTGGGGTTGGTACTCGCTAATTCTTCGATGATTTTCCATGAATTATCCTTGCTACCATCATCCACAAAAATGACCTCGTAAGAAAAGCTATTTTCAGTCATTACACGTTTAATCCAAGCGTGCAATTCTGGCAATGATTCATCCTCGTTAAACAAAGGAATGACAAGTGATATGTTTAATTTATTTTCCAATTTTTCGAAAGATTAAACACAAATATAATCAAGTTTGCAAAAAAATGAATGCAGAACAATAAATAAAAACAAAAATTACCAAATTAATTCGTTTAAAACGACGATTTTTTTTATTATCTTTGTCATCCAAAATTGCGAAAAAACATGTTTGAAAATCTTACGGACAAATTTGAACGCGCCTTTAAGGTCTTGAAAGGACAAGGGCAAATTACAGAAATCAACGTTGCTGAAACTTTAAAAGAAGTTCGTCGCGCATTGTTAGATGCTGACGTTAACTTTAAAACGGCGAAGGAATTTACCAATACGGTAAAAGAAAAAGCATTGGGAAGAGATGTTTTAACTGCGGTTTCTCCTGGTCAATTAATGGTTAAAATCTGCCACGAAGAATTGGTGGAATTAATGGGTGGAAATGAAGTTGATATCAACGTTAAAGGAACACCTGGTATTGTTTTAATGTCTGGTTTGCAAGGTTCTGGTAAAACAACTTTTACTGGAAAGTTGGGTAACTACTTGAAAACAAAGAAAAACAAAAAAGTGTTGTTAGCTGCTTGTGACGTGTACCGCCCAGCAGCAATTGATCAGTTACATGTTTTAGGTGAGCAATTAGGTATTGAAGTTTATTCAAATCGCGAAGAAAAAAATCCAGTTTTAATCGCACAAGCTGCGGTTAATCATGCAAAGAGCAACGGATTCCATGTGGTTGTTATTGACACCGCTGGACGTTTGGCGGTAGATGAACAAATGATGGACGAGATTGCAGCTGTTAAAAAAGCAATCAATCCAACGGAAACATTGTTTGTTGTTGACTCAATGACAGGGCAAGATGCTGTGAATACAGCTAAGGCGTTTAATGATCGTATTGATTTTGACGGTGTTGTGTTGACAAAATTAGACGGTGATACACGTGGTGGTGCTGCTTTGTCGATTAAATCTGTTGTCAATAAACCTATAAAATTTGTTGGAACGGGTGAAAAAATGGATGCATTGGATGTGTTCTATCCATCTCGTATGGCAGATCGTATTTTGGGAATGGGAGACGTGGTTTCCTTGGTTGAACGTGCACAAGAGCAATTCAACGAAGAAGAGGCACGTAAACTACAAAAACGCATTCACAAAGATCAGTTTGATTTTAACGATTTCTTGGGGCAGTTGCAACAAGTGAAAAAAATGGGGAATGTCAAAGATTTAATGGGGATGATTCCTGGAATGGGTAAGGCTATGAAGGATGTTGAAATTGAAGATGATGCATTCAAACACATTGAGGCAATCATTTATTCGATGACACCGAAGGAGCGTACAAACCCTGAAATCATTAATGGATCACGTAAGAATAGAATCGCAAAAGGAAGTGGTACTTCTATTCAAGATGTTAACAAATTAATCAAACAATTTGATGACACAAAGAAAATGATGAAATTGATGAGTAATCCGAAAAATATGATGGGGATGATGAAACAATTGAAAGGAATGGGTGGCGGCATGTCTGGAATGTAATTTGAGCTGATTTTCAGACAATAATAAAACGGTTGAAAACTATTTTATTTTTTCATTCAAATACTATTATTTTCATTGTATCTTTAACCTTTCAAAAACCAAAGAATGGGAAAAATTATCGCAATAGCTAATCAAAAAGGAGGAGTAGGGAAAACAACTACTGCAATCAACTTGGCTGCTTCACTAGGAGTGTTGGAGTATAAGACTTTAATCGTTGATGCTGATCCACAGGCAAATGCCACAAGTGGGGTAGGATTGGATCCTAAAAATGCGCGAAATATATACGACTGTTTAGTCAACGATGTAAATCCAGAAGAGCTAATTCTTGAAGTGGATAGCCCTAACCTTTTTATTTTGCCTTCTCACATTGATTTAGTAGGAGCTGAATTGGAGATGATTAATATCCCTAACAGAGAGCATAAGTTGAAAATGGCTTTAGATAAAATCAAAGATCAATATGATTTTATTATTATTGATTGCTCTCCTTCTTTAGGTTTGATTACGGTAAACTCATTAACAGCTGCTGACTCGGTATTAATTCCTGTTCAATGTGAATATTTTGCATTAGAAGGATTGGGTAAATTGCTGAATACGATTAAAATTGTTCAAGGTAGATTGAATACCAACTTAGAAATTGAAGGGATTGTGTTGACTATGTACGATACGCGTTTGCGCTTAGCTAACCAAGTTGTTGACGAAGTAAAAACACATTTCCAAGAATTGGTTTTTGATACATTGATTCATAGAAATACAAAATTAGGAGAAGCTCCAAGTTTTGGGCAAACAATTGTTATGCACGACGCAGCTAGCAAGGGGTCAATTAATTACTTGAATTTTGCACGCGAATTGTTGCAAAAAAATGACTTAACTCACATTTCAAATAACGAAAAAACAATCTAAAAATGAGTACTCCATCAAATAAACGTTCTGGTTTAGGAAAGGGTTTGGGTGCCTTATTGGGTGCAGAAACAGAAACAACAATCAAAAAAGGTGAGGTTGGTTCTATTTCAATGATTGCTATTGAAGAAATTGAAGCAAATCCTTTTAACCCACGTACGCATTTTGAACGTGAGGCATTAGAGGAGTTAAGCCAATCAATTGCTGTGCATGGAATTATTCAACCATTGACAGTGCGTAAGGTTGGTCAAGATAGATACCAATTAATCTCTGGAGAACGTCGCTTTAGAGCTTCTCAATTGGCAGGATTAAAAGAAGTGCCTGCTTATGTGAGACAAGCAAATGATCAAACTATGTTGGAAATGGCGTTGGTTGAAAATATCCAACGCGAAGATTTGAATGCGATTGAAGTTGCGCTTTCTTACCAACGATTAATTGATGAATGTTCTTTGACGCAAGACCAATTAAGCCAAAAAGTTGCGAAATCTCGTTCTAGCATTACCAATTTCTTACGTTTGTTAAAATTGCCAGCTGTTATTCAAGCAGGTGTGCGTGATAATGTTATTTCAATGGGACATGCTCGTGCATTGGTTTCTGCTGGAGATGAAGCAATGCAAGTATCCATTTTTGAACAAGTAGTTGCTCATTCACTTTCAGTGCGCGATACTGAAGCTTTGGTGAAAGGTGAACTTACTTTGATGAAGCCAACAGAAGATACACCAATTGTTAAAAAAACTAAAGGGAACAATATATCAGAGCAACAATATGTTTTTAAAGAACATTTAGCAGATCGCTTGGCTACAAAAGTGGATATTAAAAAGGCATCGAATGGCTCGGGTACAATTGTGTTGAAGTTTAATTCTGAAAACGATTTGAATCGAATCATTGAACTGCTAAATAAGTAAGAATAGTTTTAAATGAGATAAATGAAGTTTTGGTTGATAGGATGTGCTCTGTTGTTTGTGTCACTTTCGTTTGCACAAAAGGATACAATAGCGGACTTTTCTAAATCAACTAAGAGTGATTCTATTCGTCCTCATTCGATTAAAAAAGCGGTTGTTTTTTCAGCTGTTTTGCCTGGTGCAGGTCAAGTTTATAATCATATCGCCATGCCAAAAGGCAAGAAAAAAGCCTATTGGAAAGTGCCATTAATCTATGCAGGACTAGGCGTTACTGGCTATTTTGGAGTAATAAATCACTTGGAACAAAAAGCAATAAAACAAGAATATTTCTCTAGAGAAGCAAACAATCCGCCAAGTGAAAAGTACTTCAACTATGATAAAACGGGACTTGTTCAATTGCAAAAACAAAGGGCAACCAACCGTGATTTATTGTTTGTAGGTATGGGCTTGGTTTACTTACTACAAATTGCAGATGCAGCGGTAGAAGCACATTTTGTTAAATTTGATGTTTCTGAAAATATATCAATGCTTTTTCGTCCTTCTTATCAAGCAACGCCCTTTAATTATCAAGGATCAGTGGGGGTGTCATTACAATTAACATTCAAATAATTACTATGAAAATAGCACTCATCGGATACGGAAAAATGGGAAAAGCAATAGAAACCATTGCTTTGGAAAGAGGACATGAGATTGTAGCAAAAATTACTTCTTCAACACCTTTGGAAACGTTAAAATCGATTGAAGTAGATGTAGCCATTGAATTTACTCGCCCTGATGCTGCTGTTGCCAATATTACTTTTTGCCTTGAAAATGGCATTCCAGTAGTTGTTGGTACTACAGCTTGGCAAGATCACCTTTCAGCAATGATTCAATTAACAGAACAGCAAAATGGTGCTTTACTTCATGCAAGTAACTTTTCGGTTGGTGTCAACATCTTTTTTGAAATAAATAAACTCTTGGCTAAGCTGATGAAACCTCAAATTGATTACATTCCAAGTATTGAGGAAACTCACCATTTGCAAAAGTTAGATGCGCCAAGTGGAACAGCTGTCACATTGGCTAAGGACATTTTAACATACACAGGAATGAATTCTTGGAAGTTAGGAGAAGAAGAGCAACCACTTGTTAACGAAGATGAGTTGGCTATTATTTCTTACCGTAAACCAGATGTACCAGGAACGCATATCATCAAATACCAATCAGAAATAGATACAATAGAAATCAAACACGAGGCACACAACAGAAAAGGATTTGCCTTGGGTGCTGTTTTGGCAGCAGAATATTTATGTGACAAAAAAGGAATTTATTCGATGGCTGATGTATTGAACATTAATCATCATTCACTCTAAAAAACAGATAATAATGAGTTTTATTTATTTTTACTTATACATTTTAATCCATCCATATTTAGCAATGTGGTGGAAAAGCTTTGGGTTAATGGGCAGAAAACCTTGGGAAGCACTCATTCCGGGCTACAATTACTTCGTTGCTTACCAAACCTTATTGAAAAAAGGTTGGTGGACTTTATTGTTAGCAATTCCAGGGGTACATTTGGTAATGTTAGCTGTGTTGAATGTAACGTATATACGTCGTTTTGGCTATTTTAGTTTGCTAGATACGGTACAAGGTATCTTTTTTCCCTACATCGTTTTCTTTAAAATTGCTAAAAATCAAGACAAAATGTTGCCCGAAACCAACTGGGCAAATAGTAAAGAAGTATCTGATAGAGCATGGGGTGACCATTTGGCATTGTTTTTAGCATTGCCAATTTTAGGTCATGCTATTGCCTTGGGAATTGGCGCTGTTACTCGTGAGAAACCTGGTTCTAAATCAAAAGTGAAAGAATGGGGTGATTCTATCATTTTTGCATTAGTTGCTGCTTTGATCTTAAGAACTTACGTGTTTGAACCGTTTAGAATTCCAACAGGATCAATGGAAAGAACATTATTGGTCGGTGACTTTTTATTTGTGAATAAGTTATCTTATGGACCAAAAGTACCTGTTACTCCACTTTCTTATCCATTGGTACACAATACAACGCCTGTCATTCCAATGCGTTCGTACACTACTTTTGAAAAAGGTACATACAAACGTTTACCTGGTTTTTCAGAGGTTAAACGCAACGATGTAGTTGTGTTCAACTATCCAGCAGGTGATACTGCGGTTTACGATCCTCGTATGCCTTTTGGATTAATGGGACATGAATATGAAGGTATTGTCAATGATGAAGCGTACCGCATGTATTTAGACCAAACAAGAAGTCGTCAAGAGGTTATTAAACGTTTTTACATTGATTCTTTAACCAAAACAGGACAAGCAAATGATGATTTGTTAAATCGCCTAATTGGAGAGCGCATTGACTTTGAATTCATGAAAGATGTTAATTCTTGGAAAGAAAAGGCGAGAAAGATGTTGGCTGTAGACAAATTGGCTCATGATAAACAAACAGGACAATTGATTCACCACTATGGAGTTATTTACCGACCAGTTGACAAACGTGAATTTTACATCAAACGTTGTGTAGGGGTTCCAAAAGATTTCTTGGAGATTCGAAATTCTATTTTGTATGTGAACGGTCAACCAGCTTTTGTTGCTCCTCATCAAAATATTCTATACATTGCCAGTGAACCAGGTTTTGCAACGGTTCAATCATTGTATGAACGCTTTGGTATTGAACGCACCGATGTTGAACACGATCAATCGATGACGGTTTATGGTATTCATGCTAATTTGGAAACAATTAAAAAAGTTAGAGCAGCTTTCAAAGATGTGAATTTCACTGTTTATGTCATTCCTCAAGCTGTACCAGATGGTAATGGAATGTACAGAGCGTCTGACCAACGTAGAAACATGGATTATTTCCCGAAAGATAAAAATATTTCGAATACCGTTTCTGATTTTGAACGTTTCCAAGTTCCTTACAAAGGTCAAGTAGTTGATTTTACTAAAACGAACATCGCTTATTTCCGTCGCATAATTACGGCTTACGAAGGTCATAAACTTGAAGAAAAACCGGATGGTATTTACATTGATGGAAAGAAAACAACTACTTATACAGTTGGGATGAATTATTACTGGATGATGGGGGATAATCGTTACCAATCTGCTGATGCTCGTACATGGGGATTTGTCCCAGAAGATCATATCGTTGGTAAAGCATCGATGACATGGTATTCGAGCAATCCAGAATATGGTATTCGTTGGGAGCGTGTATTTAAGAAGATTAAATAATGGAAGTTTTTCCAACTGCTTATTTTGCTCCGATTGCTTATTATCAACATTTTGTGAATGCTGACAATGCTTTTGTTGAAGTAAAAGAGCATTTTGTAAAACAAACAATTCGTACACGTTGCGAAATCTTAGGACCGAATGGCAAGCAATTGTTGAGTATTCCTGTGGAACGAGTGAATGGCAATAAAACTGCCATTGAAGATGTGTTAATCGTAGAGGATGGTTGGCGAAAGATTCATTGGAAAACCATAGAAACAGCTTATTCTTCCGCTGCCTATTTTGATTATTATGGCACGGAAGTTAAAGAATTATTGGATTACGCTCCAGCGAAGTTGATGGATTTTAATGAGTACATTCATCAACGTGTTCTTTCTTGGTTGGATTATGGACTTCCAACTCAATTTTCTTCCAAGTACTGTGTGCAACCATCGGTAGATTATAGGAATTATCCTTTTGATACGACGAGAACGGAAAAGCATGCGCCTTATCATCAAGTGTTTAATGAAAAAAACAATTGTTTGATGAACCTATCCATTTTAGATTTGATTTTCAATCAAGGACCAATGGCGAGAACGTGGATGATGAAGAGCAATTAATGGTTTGTTAAATTTGTTTGAGCAAAGTAGATTTTTAATAAGTTTGTTACATGAGTTTGAAACAAGTATCTTTAGAATTAATAAATTCTTTCAACAAGAATACCTTGATGGAAGTATTGCACATTGAGTGCATAGAATTGGGTAATGATTATATAAAATCTCGTATGCCTGTAAATGCAAGCACACATCAACCAGCTGGTTTATTACACGGTGGCGCGAGTGCTGCTTTAATAGAAAGCATTGGTTCAATGGGTTCTGTTTTGTTGATTGATATCGAAAAAGAAATTCCTGTTGGACTTGAAATCAATGCCAATCATATTGCTGGAGTGAAAGATGGTCATGTTGTTGCAACAGGGAAAATAGTTCATGCAGGTAAGCGTACACACGTTTGGCAAGTTGACATTCACCATGAAGAAACTGGTAAATTGGTGTGTACAGGGCGTTTAACTGTAATGATTGTTCCACGTTAACGTGCAAGCTATTTTAACATATCGTTTTCCTAATCAGTCGGTTGTTTCTTTAAAGGGGGTATTTAAAGAACTTTCAAATCCAGCTGAATTTGAAGGGTTTATACTGACTAATTTCGAAGGCGATAAATCCTATGGTTTTTTTGAGGGAAATGATGATGAGGTTTTGATGGAAACGGTTCAACCTATTGTCATTTCTGAACAAGCGTACATTCAGCTAGCACATGAATTTATCCATTACTTGCAAGACCATTCGATCGGAAAAGCAATTCTTTCACGCATTAAAAAAGTTGCAAGTTCATTGCCAATTTCTGAGTTGTTCGACCGACTGACAGAACGTTATCCGAATGCTTTATGCTATGCATTTCAAAGTCCTTCTTTAGGAACTTGGTTTGGAGCAACGCCAGAAACATTGGTTAAAATTGAAGGAAATTCAGGTTCTACCATGTCGTTGGCTGGAACTAAACCATCCTATGACAATACATCTTGGGGTGCAAAAGAACAAGATGAACAACAAATGGTAACTGATTTTATCAATGAAAATTTACTCAAAATTTGTTTTGATGTGAAAATAGGAGAGAGGACTGAATTGGTTGCAGGTCCTGTTAAACATTTGGTGCATCATTTTCACTTTTCAGTTGATGAATTAAAGCAGTGGGAGTTAATACGCTTGTTGCATCCAACGCCAGCTGTGAGTGGCTTTCCAAGAGAGCAAGCACTTCAATGTATTTACAATTTTGAACCCCATTCGAGGTCTTTTTACGCTGGTATCATTGGAGTTAAATCTAAAGAATTAACGCATTTATATGTGAATTTGCGTTGTGGCCAACAGTTAGCTGAAAATGTGTATTTGTACGTGGGAGGCGGTTTGACACAAGCTTCGGTGCCTGAATATGAATGGGAGGAGACAGAAAATAAGGCTAAAACGATTGAGCTCAGTTTATAAAAAAAGGCACCCAAATTTGAACGCCTCTCTTAGTTTTATATGAATCTATTTAAAAACTTTTACTTTACAATCAGCCTTAGTTGAACCGATGTTAAAATTAGCATTACATTGATCTTTTGCATCAGACAATGTTTTGTCTTTGATTGTGTAAGTAGGAAGTTTTGTGTTGTTCACCTCACATTCACAAGTCCAGTCTTTTTTGCATGATACCAACCCGAAAGTACCAACTGCCATAATAATCATTACCTTTTTCATGTTAACTAAAATTTAATATTTGATACAAATGTAAACATATTTTTTTAAAATATACTATGCAAACATAGTTTTTTTACTCTGTTATAGTTAATTTTTTTGAG
The DNA here is from genome assembly GCA_964580465.1 of uncultured Fluviicola sp. GTDB lineage: Bacteria > Bacteroidota > Bacteroidia > Flavobacteriales_D > Crocinitomicaceae > Taishania. Next base: position 63,705 of record CAZOKJ010000001.1, read on the forward strand.
TGATAAGAAGTTAGTTTATTTTGTTGGTCCAAGTAATTGATTATCACCTTAATTTCTGGATGTTTTTTTAAGAATTCTTTTGTTTTTTTAACTCCAAAAGTCATAAAAACGGTTGAGTAGGCATCCGCCAACGTTGCATTTGGCGCAATAACAGTAACAGAAACAATGTCCGTTTGCATTGGATATCCTGTTTTGGGGTTTAAAGTGTGTCCAAATTTTTTTCCGTTTTCTTCAAAGTAATTTCGGTAGTTACCACTTGTAGCTATTCCACAATTAGAAACCGACAAAATTGATTGGACTTCACGATTGGATTCATTACTGTTTTCAGTAGCTTTATCAATACCGATTTGCCAATTTTTACCTTCTCTATTTTTTCCAGAAACACGAATTTCTCCTCCAATTTCTACGTAAAAATTAGAACAATTTTTTTTCATTAAGAAATCTGCAACTACATCAACAGAATAACCTTGAGCAATAGCATTGAAGTCTAATTTGAATCTGGGGTCTTTCTTAACTAAAAATACGCTGTCATTACTAAACCTTACTTTATGTAAATCTTTTGAATGAAAGCCAGTGAATGTCAATAATGAATCTATTTGCTCTTTTGTGGGAACATTGGCTTCTTTTTTGAAAAATCCCCAAGCTTCTACTAAAGGATAAACCGATGGATCAAAGAAACCATCAGAAATGCTGGTGATTTTTTCAGAAGCTTCGTAACAAGTTTTAAAGTAATGAGTAGCATCTATAAACGTGAAGGTGTCTTTAGATGAATTTAATCGCGATAGAATAGAGTTTGGTTGATAGGTTGATAGTATGCCATCAAAAGCTAGTAGAATGCTATCGATTTCATTCTGTTGAATAGCTACCTTGTCTTCAGCAATAATAATTGAATAAGTTGAACCCTGAGCTTCACCATGGAATGTTACTCCTTCGATAGAGGAGGGAAGACCACTTTTACAAGCAGTTACAATTAGAAGAAGCAAACCATTAATAATGGCGTTGTAACTTAGCGTCTTGTGTTTCTTTTTGCCAAGTGTATTCTGTAATTGGTGATCCATTTTTTGTATATGTAATCGCATGATTTGTTTGAGTTCGTGTGTACTCATTACCACGACCTTCAATCACCACTATTCTTCGTGTAATAATTGCTATTAAAATACCTGCATCATCCTTGCGTTGGAACATTTCTTGGGAAACTCCCTCTGGGTATTTTTCGCCTAATACGTTCGGAACAATTGTTTTTGTCGTTGTTGCTGTGCTAAATTTGTTCAAATCTTCTCTAACCTTTTGCGTTTCATTGGCCTTTTCATTAACCTTTGTTGTACCTGTTTTATCCAATGAGGTAGCGAGGTCTTTTACGGTTTCGCCTTTATCTTTTATGTCTTGTTCTTTTGCTAAATCACGTTCGCGGGAGTCATCTTTTTTGATGTCTATTTTACTTTGAATAATTATGCGCTCACTTTTGTCAGATTTTGTCAAATCTGCCTGTGCTTGATGTGTCGAAGCTTCTATAATTTTAACTTCTTTCTCAATATCACGCTGTGCTATTGAAGCCTTTTCATCTTCAGCAGCACGTCTGATGTCTTGTTTTTCAATAATTATTTTAACATCATTGTTTTTTGTCTCATTATCAGCTACTCGTTGCTTCGCTGCATCGTCAACTGCTAATTCTTTTATTTTGTATTCTTCTACTGTTTGAATACGTTTAACTTCTTGGTTGTTTTCTTTTTCAGTAGTTATTTCTTTGTGTTTAATAATTTTTGCATCGACACCAATTGCTTCATGATGTTGTTGCTTAACGTCTTCAATACCTTTGTCTTCTATTTTAGTTGCTTTTTCAACAAGTTTTTGATTGTTTTCATCCAACTTGTTTTTGCTTGTTATCCCACGTTGACTCACTTCAGCTTGAACTGATTCTACGTGGTTTTTACTATCCATTGCTTTGTCGTAATTTTGTGCTGTTTTTGCAGTATGTGCGTCTTCTGCCGTGGTACGTTTAACATCAACTTTTTTAGATATTTCCACAACATCATTACTACTTTTAAACGTATTTTCATCGACCTTTTGCTTGATGGCAACTATATCTTTATTTGTAGCTTGGTGATCGTCGTATTTAGAAAGCGATTTAGAGTATTTAGCATCTTCTTCGGCCATTCTTACTTTGTCAACTTCCAGGTGATTATCCTGTTGTTTTTTCGAGCTAACGTCGTATTTTTCTCTTGTAACGTTTTCTATTTCAACTAACCTTTCTTGAGCGTACGAAATATCTTGACGTTTATAAATTTGATTAGCGATTTCAATATCGTTTTGCTGTATGTATTTAGCTCTTACATTTGAAGCAATGTCAATTTGATTGGCACTTTGTACTTTGCCAGTTTCAATAAGTTGCGTGTACAAATTGTAGATTTTACCAATAGTATTAGTTAATTCAGCTTGTTTGTTCTCGTTCAACTTGCTAATTGCTATTAATTCTTTGGTTTGAAGAGCCTTGATTTTAGAACGCTTTAATTCTTTTCTTTGAGCATCAGCTTCTTTCAAAGCCATTTCCCCGTCTAGGATAGATCCATCAAATGGTTCACCCAAATCTTTTAAATCATCACTGTTTTCAGTCACTGGATTTAAGATGCCATTGATTTCGTTGATTTTGTTTTTTGGGTATGGATCATTTGATTTAATGTTCAACGCACGATTATAGTATTCTAAAGCTTTGTCATAATCTTTATTCACAAGGTGACCATCCGCTACATCTAAGATTTTTTGATATTGCTGGTTGGCTAATTTTTCTGATTCTAATTTGTTTAATCGTTCAGATTCTGCTAATCTCATTTTAGCATAGGCATGTTCAGGTCGCACATACAATGCTTTGCGATAGGTTTCTCCAGCTTTTTGGTACTCTTTACTATTGAAATAGTCGTCAGCTTCTAAAATAATTTTGTTGAAAGCACTTTCATCTTGGAGTTTAGCAGCTTTCTCAGCTTCTATTTTTGCCAATATACTTTCTATCTCAGCTATTTTTTGAAGGGTGTTACTGTCAGAAGGTTTTTGATTGAGTGCATTTTTAAAATTGTTTAAAGCTAATTCATATTCTTTAACAGAGGCCTTCGCTATTCCAGCATCATAATATTGTTTAAAGAGTTTTTCTTTATCAAGTGACGAATTTTGTTCGTCAATTAATTTACGTAAAGCATCAATCTTAGCAATTACTTCAGCATTATTTGGTTTAATTACTTTCGCTTTTTCGTAATTTGTTAGTGCATCCTGATACTTTTTATCCTTTTCATTTTTTGCACCTTTATCCATAAATTCTGCAAAACTGCTATTTTCTTTTTCAATCGAATCAATCTTAGCAGCTAAAGCAGCAGGACGAGGGTCTGTAGGGCGCAATTGTGATGCAGTTTTAATATAATCGCGTGCTTTTTTGAAGTCGTTTTCATCAATTTTATTATTGATGGCAGTTATGATTTTATCAAATGCCGCATCCTCTTCAGACAATTTTTGTTCCGATGCTAACCTCTCGGCTTCTTTTGCTTTTATAACAGGAAGTTGATCATTAGGTTTAACCTTTAATGCCTCATTGTATTTTTGAATTGCATTGGTATAGTCTTTTTTAGCAACTAATTCGTCTCCTTTCGCAATCAGATCGTTGAATTTTTTATCTTCAGCAGAAAGTGCTTTTTGCTGTTCTAATAAAGCTTTTAATTGTTCAATTTTGTCAGTAAGCTGTTTAGAAGATTGTAAGTTATTAGCAGCTGTATAATTTTCTATTGCTGAACTGTAGTTTTTAGCAGCTTCTGCGTTTTCAGCTTTTGTTATAAAATTAGCATAATCAGCTTTTAATTTTTCGATTTTAGCTAATTCTTCTAATTGTTTGTTAACATCTTCTAGTTTTTTGCTTACTTCTGAGTCACTTTTTAATTTTAAAGCTTCAGAAAAAGAATGGCGTGCTTTTTCCCATTCTTTTGCTTGGTATTCAGTTAGTCCTTGAGCTTTTAAATGTTCAAATTCTTCTGCAATTTTTGCACTGTTTTTGGCTTTGAGCAATTCGCCTTCGATGATAGCCAATTGCGATTTAGCAGTTAAATTATTTTCATCAAGTTTTAAAACTTTGTTGTAAGATTCAGCAGCATCAGCCCAAGCTTTCTTGTCAAAAGCTTCTTTTCCTTTCGCTAATAATCGATCGATTTCAGCTTTCCTTTCAGTGTTAGCTGCTTTTTTAGAGGCAATTTGAGCAATTAAATTCGTGATTTCTGTATCGTTTTTAATTTTTAAAGCTTTTTCGAAATCACTGATTGCTTTGTCGTAATTTTCTGCATTGAATGCTTCTTTACCAGAAGCTTTTAATTGAGCAAACTGCTCTTCCGATTTTTGTTTGTCAAGTAATTGAGCTTCAATCGCGCTTATTTCTGCTAATTTATTGGTTGCAGTTGCATTTTTAGCGTCTAAGGCTAAAACCGCTTGGTATTTTGTCTTTGCTAAATTATAGTCTTGAGACGTTAACGCGTTTTGCCCCTCAGTTAGCAATGATGCAATTTGAGCATTTTTTGCTTCGTCATTTTTCTTATTGGCAAGAATAAGGTTGATTTTATCAATCTCTAATTGTGGGTATGTTTCGTTTGGTTTGATTTGTTTTGCTTCTGTATATTTAAGGATGGCTTCGTTCCATTTTTCGCTATTTCTTAAATCATCAGCAGCTTTGATTGTAGCTTGGTACTTCGCATCTAATTCTTTTGCGTTGAGCTGTTCATTTAGCTTTTGCTGTGCATTTGCTATTTTGTCAGCAACTTGTTGATTGTTTTCAATTTTTATTGCTTGTGAGTACAGATTAATTGCCTCCTCCCACTTAGAAGCAGCACTAGCGGCGTCACCTTTTGAAACCAATTCTTCCCACTGCTTTTTCAAGTCGTTAGCTTTTTTCTTCGCTTCTAATTTTGATTTAATATCAGCTAAGTATTGTGTTGCAGTAGCATTAGATTTGTCTAATTCTAACACCGACTTAAAGCTTTTTTCAGCTGCTTCAAATTCTTCTCTATCAAAAGCAGATTTTCCTTCTTGAATGAATGCTGCAATTTGTTGTTGTTTTGCCGCTTCACCAGCTAATTTTGCTAGTTCTGCTTCGCAATCTGCTATTCTTTTTGTAGCTGCTGCATGTGTTTTTTCAATGGTTAATACTTCATTGAATTTATTCTTGGCATTTGCAAAATCTTTGCTTGTGAAAAGCGTTTCACCTTCAGCTAGTAGTTTTTCTAGTTGCTGCTTTTTCTCTGCTGCTAATTTTTGTTCATCCAATAAGGACTTAATTTTATCAATTTCTTGTTGAGCGTAGTTATCAGTTGGTTTGATGTTCTTTGCAGCTTCATACTTCGCCAATGCTTCTGTTAATTTTTTTGCATCTCTAAAGTCATTTGCTTCTTTGATAAGTTTTTGATATTCTTGTTCTAATTTTTGAGCCTCTTCTAAATTCTTTAAATTACTTTGAGCTTGTGCAATTTTATCTTTTACACTTTGATCGTCTTTAAACGTTAGAGCTACTTGGTAGAAGTCAATCGCTTTTTTCCATGATTCATTTTTTACTTCTGCATCACCTTTGGCTACGTTGTCCTTGAATTTAACTTCTTTATCAGCTAGTTCTTTTTGTCCTGCTAGAAGCTTATCAATTTGAGAGATTCTATCTTTAGCAGTGGCATTATTGGCATCCAATGTAAGAGCTTCTTTGAATTTATTTTTTGCAGGTTCTAGTTGTGGACCATCCATTACGCTACCTTCCATCAAAGATATTCCTTCTTGGATAAGTTGTTCAATTTTTTGTTGTTTTTGCGCAATTTCTTGTTGGTCAGCAATAAGTTTTTTAACCTCACTCACTTTTTTAAGTGTTGGTTCATCGCTAGGCTTTAAGTTAAGAGCTGCTTGATACTTCTCTAATGCTAGGTTATAATTCTTTGCAATTTGAGCTTGTGTACCTTCTTCAATTAGTTTTTTTAAGTTAGCTTCTAACTCTGCATTTTTTTCCAAAGCAGCCAAAGCAGCTTCAGCCTCTGACTTTTTAACTTTAACAGGAGCATCTTCTTTCAATGTCAACGCTTCGGTGTATTTGGCAATGGCATCTGCGTATTTTTTAGCAGTAACGGCATCGTCACCTTGTTTAACCAATGCATTGAACTTGTCATTTAATTCTTTGTTTTTAGCTTCTGCTGCTAACAAATCTTCAATTTCTTTGATTTTTGCTGGAGCAATTGTGTTTTTATCGTCTAATTTGAGTACCTCACGGTATTTGTTGATAGCGACGTCTAATTGCTTATTTTTTTGAGCATCATCTCCCTCTTTAAGCAGTTTCTCAATTGCTTTTAATTTTTCCTTTTCAGCATTAATTTCTGCTAATTTTTTATCGATAATATCCAATTGACCTTTGGCATAAGTAGAGGCTTTTTCAATTGTCAAAGCCTCTTGGAACTTTGGTTTAGCTTCTTCCCATTTTTCAGCTTTTACCAAGGCATCACCTTCGGTAATTAATTGCTCATATTTTTGTTTTAAAGCAGCAGCGTCTTCTTCCGCCTTAATTTTTTCGTCAATTTCTTTTAACTTATCTTTCGGAAGTTGTTCGTTTAGTTTTAACTTAGAAGCTTCTTGGTAATTATCACGAGCTGCACGGTAACTTTTTTGTTTTACCATGATATCAGCGGCTTCCATTAATTTTTTATACTTAGCATCGTCTTCTCTTTCTTTAATTTTAGCTTTCGCAGCTTTTATTTGATCAAAAGGATACTGTTCATCGTCTTTTAAGTCAATTGCTTCGTTGTATTTATCTATTGCTTTTTCATAATTTCCAGCATCTCTGAACTTGTCTGCCTCTTTGATAAGGTTGATATAAGCAGCATTTTCCTGTTGATTTTTTAGTTGACTTTCTTTTTCTTTTTGGATTAATCCAAGCAATTCAACTATTCGGTCATTAGGGTGTTTTTCTTTTGCTTTTCCAGGAATGCTAATAGCTTCTTCATATTTAGCCATTGCTTCCGTGTATTTTTTTTCATTATAGGCTTTGTCAGCAGCTTTAATGGCTTCACTATAAGCTAGTTCGTTGTTTTTAGCATTTTGCTCAGATTCTTTTAATAGCTTATCTATTTTATCAGCCATTTGTTTGCGAGAAGGTTCATCTACTTTGACAAAACCTTTAGCGTCCCAAGTGAACCTTCCTACTGGTTGCGTGTTTAAAAAAGAGAAATCCACTCCTGGTCGTTCACCAAAAATATCCAAATCTAAGCTTTCTACCGGCTTAAAATCACCTGCAGGAGTATCTTCTAAATTGATTCCTTTTAGATTGAAATTAATAATTTTTGTTGCAAATCCATTTTTTGTAAAGACAACATCAAATGGTTGAGTGATATTGACTTTTCCTTTTACAGTGTATTTACCATTCGAAGCTGTAGTGGCAGAACTTATGGTTGTTCCTCCTTGATTGATTTTGATAGTAACACCTGCTTCTTTTTTTCCAATATCAAAATTAGAGATGCTACCATTGAAAACAACATCAATAGATTGAGCAATCCCTAAGAAAGGAAAGATGAAGAGTATAACAATCAATATATTTCTCATACTAGTAATTAAACGTTAAAACAGCGCCTTTGGTTACAGAATTAGGTGTTAATTTACAACTAATCTACAAATATCGCAAAAAAACTTGAATAAAACACTACAATAATCGTGCTAAAAATTCACAATTCACAATTTTACCTTATTGCCTTTTTAATGGGATATGATTGACCAGTTGACTTCGTACCCTACATGCTTGTTTATATTGATGACTTCGCCTGTCTCAAATAGTAGGTATTGTGCTTTAATTCCGCTCAATTTTCCTTTGATAATTGGCGTTTTATCAAATGTTAAACTAGTTACTTTTGTTGGATATTTAATAACTGGAAAATGTAGCTGAAAAATTTCATCGTTTTCTGAAAAATATGTTTTCAAATCACTCGGTAATTGCTCAAATAATTCCCATTTAACTTCTTCCAAATTAATTGACTCGTCGATTTCATTTTTTAACATTCGCATCCAATGTGTTTTGTCTGTAAACGTTTCTTTTAGAGCTATTTCTAGTAATCCTGCTTCGTATCGATTGGGTGTTTCAGCAATTCGAATAGCAGCGCTTGCTCCTTGATCTATCCATCTAGTTGGCACTTGTGTTGCCCTAGTTACTCCTACTTTTACTCGGTCTGATGCTGCCAGATAGACAACATGTGGTTGGTTGTGGTTTTTTTCTTCCCATTCAACATCTCTTCCTTCTCCTAAGTGTGCTCTACATAACTCAGGATGAAAGATACATTCAGCTGCTTCTGGCGCATTTTGAAAACAGTCAAAACAAAATCCATTTTGAAATGTTTTTTTTATGCTTTTATTACAAGAAATGCAGTAAATTTTACCGGTATGCTCAATGGATATTTCTTTTCCAATCAATTTATTTAGAAGTAATTGCTGATCATTTTCTAAATGAAGACGGTATTCGATCGGTTGACCAAATACCGTTTTCATTTTATGTAAAATTCCTTTCATTATAATTCGGGTAAGATGTTCATTTTATCCGCAAAATGATAACAATAGTCGCGTAGATCTTCTGTGATGTTTTTTTCACCAGTAGCTCGCTCAAATGTATCAGCCATTGTTAATAATGTTTGATGAAAAAATTGTTTCATTTCTTCAACAGACATGTCTTTTGTCCATAAATCAATTTTCATCGTGTTGTTGGATTGATGGTCCCAAAGTGCTAAAAACATTGCTTTAGCGGGGTTGTTATCTGTTCCAGCATCTGATGCATTCCATTTTATACCTAAAGGTAAATTATTTTCGTTTAAACCAATGAATACATTGATTTCTGATGTTTTTACGATTTTGTCTTCTGCTTCCATTTTTTTACTTATTTATGGTTCATATTTTTGTAGAATTTCATTGAATGGTGTATGAATTAATTCTTCAAAAGTCGTTTTGGTTTTTTCCATATAGTTTTTCACTATTCTCCATCCTAAGAATTGACCTAATCTATCTGGTCCTTTTTCTGGCAATCCTGGTGTAAAAGGTCCTTCACTAAATAAATTAGTAGCATTTCGCTCGTTTGTTTTGAATAACATGTTTTCATCTACAAGGTATTTCCAGAAGCTGTATTCGTTGTCAAGTGCCCATTGTAAATGCTCTTTTGAGTAGCGCATTATGGTGTTTTTTTCTGCTTTAGGAAATGCGGCTTCAGTTAGATAAATAGCTTTGCCGTAGTTGATCATTTGTTCAGCAAGGTTGCCTTTTGTTTCTTCCACAACATGTGTTAAAATCCACGATAACAAGGCGTCTCTTTCCATGTATTGTGCGTCCCATCCTTTTTTCATCCAATCATAAAATGGTTCTCCAGGTAACGATTGAACAGTAGGGGATTCCGGGCCAAGATATTGGTCGAGTCCTATTCCGATTTCTTTTTCAGTACAAAATGCACTGCTGTTGAATAGAGAGTTTTGAAAAACAATGTAGGTTGGAATTTTTACATTGGACAAATGCGCCTTCAAGTGGCGGAAACCTGTTGTTATTGCTTCTTTTTTGTTCGATAAATTGTTAAATTTCGTTGCGATTTCTTTTTCCAATTGTTGGATGTTTGGATCTTGGCGATAGAGCATAATGCTATTGACAAAGGCAGTGTCTTCTACGCGACCTATGCGCATGCAGTAACCAATTTGATATTCATACAGCTCGTTTACTTCAGCAATTAATTTTTTTTGAACAGCTAGCAGCTCATCTTGAGGAGTAGCATATAACAATGAGTCCATGTTTAGATAAGAGATGGATACCTTAGAATTTGTAATATCAACTGCTAAAGGGTCTCTTTTACAACTTGCAAATGTTAAAAATGCGAATGATAAAACTAAAAAGCTTTTGTAACTCATTATTTTTTTTTAATTTCGCTTCAAATTTAATCAATTTGATTGAATTAATACAAGCTTTAGAAAAACAACTAAAAATCACGATGCAATTGTAGCAGTTTTCAATTGTAACTTGATAATGTAAAAATAACAAAAATGAAAAAGATTTTATTTTCCTTAATGACCCTAGCTATTGTTAATGTTTCATTAGCTCAAGAAGCAGCAAACAAAAAGTTTCAAGCAGGTATTGTAGCAGGTTTTGGTTTGAATTTCCAAAACATGGGAACTAAATATATGGAAAAAAATGGAGTTGGTACAGATTTGATTGTTGGGTCTGATATGAACTTTATGTTTACAGAGAATATTGGTTTAACTACAGGTGTAGAGTTTGAGTTTTCTAAAACGAAGTTCAAATCGGGGCCACAACCATTGTATTACTATTTTAATGACAATAAAATCATTGGAATGAATGATGTGGCGGACGCTAAAGAGGAATTTTTATTAAAAAGTCGTAAGCAGAATTCTGTTTATTTGACAATTCCAACGATGTTAGTGTTTAGAACTAAATTTATTGGCTATATGCGTTATTTTGGTAAGTTTGGTATGCGTCATAGCTTTTTGTTGAATCAACGTTCTAACGATACAGGTATTTCTCGTATATTATCTTCGGGTGCTTTTGATTTAGAGACAATCACTCAAAAAAACATGAAGGCTTCCAATGAAGTTGTTTTCTATAAAGGAAGTGTTGGTGTGTCAGGAGGAGCAGAGTGGAATTTCACAGGTAGCACTTGTTTAACTGCTGAAATTGGCTATTACTATGGTATTACTCCTTTGTATTACAATCGTAAAAATTCATACTTGCATACGTATGATGCTGATAATGGTAGTTTAGTTGGAATTTCTAACAAAGCAACTCAAGGTCAATTGCAAATCAAAGTAGGGGTAATGTTCTAAAAGCATTTCCATTGGAAGCAAAAAAAATAAGTTCTTATATTCAAAATTGGTTGTCAGACTACGCAAATAGCAGTGGTGTTGATGGTTTTGTAGTTGGTGTTTCTGGAGGAATTGATTCTGCTGTCGTATCACTTTTGTGTGCCATGACAGGTAAGAAGACGATTTTAGTTGCTTTACCCATTCGACAAACACATGCTGAATTTTCCAGATCAATTTTGCACATGGAGGATTTAAAAACTCATTTTACAAACATTGAAACACTCACCGTTGACTTAACTTCAAGTTTTGAACAGATAGAACAAATCATGCCTTTTGACTTGAATGCGAATCATTTAGCAATGGCAAATACTCGTTCACGTTTGAGGATGACAACTTTATATGCCATTGCACAAGCAAATCGTTGCTTAGTAGTGGGTACAGGTAATAAAATTGAGGACTTTGGAGTTGGTTTTTACACGAAATACGGGGATGGAGGAGTAGATATTTCTCCAATTGCCGATTTAATGAAAACGGAAGTGTTCGAGTTGGCGCGCTTCTTAAATGTCATTCAAGAAATCCAAGTTGCAAAACCAACTGATGGTTTATTTGAAGATGGTCGAAGTGACGAAGATCAAATAGGTGCCACCTATCCAGAGCTGGAATGGGCAATGGAATTTAAAGGAGATGAAACGCAACTTTCACCGCGACAGTTAGAAGTGCTTGCAATTTACAGAAGACTCAATCGAATCAATCAACACAAAATGCAACCAATTCCTGTTTGCACTATACCCAATAATTTAAAGTAGTGAATTAAGCCTCAGGAGCTAATCTCAATCGAATCCCATCAATTTCTTCCGTAATAGGAATTTGACAACCTAATCGACTGTTTTGTTTTACAAAAAAAGCTTGATCGAGCATGTCTAACTCATCGTCAGATTGAGGAGCTAATTCATGTTCAGATTCTAAATAGCATTGACAAGTTGCACACATGGCCATTCCTCCGCACTCTCCTTTCACAGGTAATTCGTACGATTTACATAACTCCATGATGTTCATATTCATATCTGTAGGAGCAATTAACTCGTGTTCGATTCCCTCTCTGTCAATAATGTAAACCGTAATATCTGCCATTTATTTTTTCTTTTAAAGGTACTAAATTTAAGTTGCAAATGCAAATTTACTAAAATCTTAGGATTAACTTTAAATTAAATCTTCTATTTGTTAAATAATTAGGAATGGAATAATAACCACCGTTAACATCTTGAATCCATTGTTTAGAAAGTTCATTTTTGATTCCTAATAAGTTGTAAACTTCAAAGGATAAAATAGCATCTGTAAAGGTTTTGTTAAAGAAATTTGGTTTTTGCTTTTTTCGATTGTGTAAGAAATCGTATGAAGTACCCAAGTCAACTCTAAAATAAGGTTTCATACGCAAAGTGTCTCTGTAACGATCTTTTCCCGGAGGACCATAAGGGAGTGGTGTGCTAAATTGTAAGCCTACTTGCACACTTAATGCTTCTAATTTAGGCATTTGATCTTGAATAAGTACTCCTAAATTGAGTAATTGGTCAGTTGGTCGAGGAATGAAACCTGGATAAATAACAGCCGAGTCAACGACCGTTTGATCTTTACTATACCCAAAAATGATTTTATCTCCAGCTGCATTATAGTATTCAGTATAATGGTCGTTTTTTAAATCCTCCATTGTTCGCATCAAACCTATTTTAAAATAAGAAGTAATACCTTCAATAAATTCACCGTTGAGGTTTAAATCAATACCATAAGCATAAGCGGTTGCGTCGTTATTGGCATAATATCTAGTGCGAACGTTTTCAACAGCGTAAGGATTGACATCCCACAAGTATTTGTAAAACAATTCAGCCGTAAATTTGAATGGATTGTTTCTTCCCAACACACGGAAAAACATATCATAGCCAACGACGGCATGGTAAGATTTTTGAGATAATACATGCTTATTTAGACTTCCTTCAAATGTTCTTAATTCTCGATAAAAAGGAGGTTGGTAGTAAAGCCCTGTTGAAAAACGAATTGACATATTGCGACGCTCAATGGTGGAGTCTTTTACTAAATAAGATCGTGGATGATAAGCAACTGAAAAACGAGGTGTAACAAAAAACTCATTGTTTACACTTGTGTAAGCAGCGCGAGTTCCTATGTTTAATGACCATTTGTCAGCAGATCCGCTAATCGTATCGCGAATGATTATTTTGTGCTTATTTTTTTGAGCGTCTTTAATCGTTTTTGATTTTTCGACAATGTAATTTAATTTTGTTTTGGACCATGAGGCATTGAACTGAAAATGTCCAGTTAATCTATCTGATGAAAGATTCAATTTTCCTTTAATAACTTCAGAAAGCTTTATCGTGTGATCATTGCTTTGAGGTAAACTGTATCCCGCAGAGTCAATCATTTTCCATTCACTTAGCACATCTTTGAATTCATCGTGTTGATAGTTAATTCCCCAATTCAAGTCAAATTGTTGGTGTTTTGTTCTTTCAGTATTAATAAATTGATTTTTCAATTCGTGGCTTCCAGTGTGATAAATGGAAAAAATATCTGCCTTTAACCTATTCCTTGCATGGTCTAAAAATGTACCAACTCCTAAAACAGCTATGGAATCACCAAATTCTTCTTTTGATTGATCAGTTTCTAACTCATTAATAAAGTACTGACCTTGTACATCAAAGTATTCACGCTCATCTGTATGGAAAACTGATGAAAAGAAGTTCAATTTTGTTTTTTCATTGGTGGAAGTGTAGGCAAATTTCGTGCCTCCAGTGATAGTTCTAAAACGTGTTTGTTCTTTTCCATCGTAATAAACCATGAATGAATAGGCTTCATTTGCAGTTCCAAAATCTGTTTTTTGTGTTTGCGGTGAAAAGGAATAAGTATTGTCTGAAACGTGAATAAGTGCGGACCATTTCCATTTTTCACTGATGGAATAATCGGTTAGTAATTGTGCATCCCAAAACACAGGATTGTAAGCTCCTTTTGTGGGTAATGCGTTTAATAGATATCCGTTTGAGCGGTAGCGTGCTCCTAATAAATAATTAAATCGTTCTTTTTTACCAATTCGTTGTTCTAAGTGAGCCTCTACACCAAGCATTGAAGCCATTACTGAACCTCTAAATTTCTCAGGAGTTCTGTATTTTATGTCAAGTACTGAACTTAATTTATCTCCATATTGAGCATCAAAACCACCTGCAGAAAAGTGTAAAGATTCTACTAAAGCTGAATTTATAAAGCTCATTCCTTCTTGTTGTCCAGCTCGTGTTAAAAATGGTCGATTTATTTGAAAACCATTTACATACACCAAGTTTTCATCGTAGTTTCCACCTCTTACGTTGTAATTGGCTGTTAATTCATTGTTGGAACGTGCAGCTGTGGTAAAAACAAGTGTTTGTTCCACGTTTTGAACAGGCAATAATTGCCAATCTTTGACTTTTATTTTGTTGAATTCTAATTTGTTGTCAATTGTTTTGGTTACAGTGTGTCCTTCAAATTCCTTAATGTTTATTTCTATGTAAGGTAGTGTTTTGCTTAATTCATTTTTTACATAAAACGATTGAGTGATGTTTTTTTCACCTACAACGAAATAACTTATTGTCAATGAATCGCCAATGTTTGCTTTGAAAGTAAAATAACCTTCGTTGTCAGAATAGATAGGGGTTGAGCTTTGATTAATTCGAATAAGAACATCAGCTACTCCTTCTTGTTTTTTATTTACACAACGACCTGTGACATCAATCGTTTGGCTAAAAACGACGGAAGAGGTAATTGCAAAAAAGAAAATAAAAAACAAGCGCATATTGTTGAAAATACTAGTTACAACGGGATTTTTCAAAATTTATTATAGGTTGGTTGAATCATTTTTTTAGTTGCAAAAGAAACCGTTTTATGGCCTCCAATCGCTCAATAACGTCGGTGTTCTTTTCTGAAGAATCAACCAATGGTGCATCATTGATTTTCTTTTTTTTCAATTCTTTTTTGGCTCCATCTAAAGTAAAGCCTTGAATCTTAACTAATTGATAAATTTTGTTAAAATTCTCAATGTCTTTTGGCGTAAATAATCGGTTTCCTTTCTTGTTTTTCTTAGGTTGTATGATGGGAAATTCTTTTTCCCAAAACCTTATTAAAGAGGGGTTTACGTCAAATGTCTCTGCTACTTCACCAATTGTGTAGTACAGCTTTGTTAAGTTTGATATGTCGATTTTTTCTTCCAACTTAAATTTTTGATAATCCGAAATTAGTTATAATTTTGCAAACTTACGAACATTCAGGTGTGAAAAATTTATTTTTAGTCATATTAATTGGGGTTAGCTTTGCTTTTTCTGCTTTTAGTCAAGAAACAAAAGTTGCGTTGACTGATAGCGTGAATAGGGCAGATTCTATTCCATCTATACCAAAACGAGATGCTAAAAGTGCAAAGCAAATCAATGAAATGATTTCATTTGCTAAAACGTTTTTAGGCACACCTTATCGATATGGAGGTAACGCGCCATCAGGTTTTGATTGTTCTGGTTTTATAGGTTACATCACGAAAGGTTTTGGTATTTCTCTACCTCGTTCAAGTAGAGATATTGCTTTATTAGGAAAAACTGTGAAGCTTTCTGAAGTGGAACCAGGAGATTTGCTCTTTTTTAAAGGAAGCAATGTCAACAATCCAACCGTTGGCCATGTTGCAATGGTAATTGAAGTTAATGACGACGAAATTAAAATGATTCACTCTGAAAACAAAGGTGTTATCATACAAAATTTCAAAACCAGTAAGTATTACATCGCACGTTTTATCAAAGCGAAACGAATGGAGTACAGCAAACCTTAGTTTTTAAGCAAATTTTTGATAAGTCTGCCACCACAAATCTGGTATTTCATTTTGCATAGCAAGCTCATAATCTTCTAAGTTGCAAGGAACTAATACATGTCTTTCATATTTTCTTTCCTCTTCACTTGGGTAGGGTACTTCCATCCACCAGCGGCCAGATTTATCACTTTTATAAAAAATAATTTCTTCTTTAAAGTCTTCGATGTGCACGATGAATTTTGTATAGTTTTTTCGTGTTCCAATTGGAAAATCTCCCACTCGCGAGTTAACACCGTCAATAAAGTACCAAATAATTTGAGCAACTAAGTCGGATATGTTAACAGCATTAGATTTTTCTGGTAAGTAATTAAAGATTCCAAAGCTCGTTAACTTGTCACTAATTCCTGCATACCTTGCTATTTGACAAATTTGTTCAGAATAAAATCCGTTTGGGTTATTGTATTGTGAGTCGTTTAACTCGCTGTACTTTAAACTTGTTAAATCGATGCTCAAAATATCTGTGTTTCTAATATGTGGTTCAGCTCGTTTGAAATCCATGTTGAATTCACCTAAGCGACAATAGTCGAAATATAATTTTTCAAATAAATCAAGTTCTGATTTTTCAGTAAATGGTATTTGTAGTCCAATGTTTGCATGGTTAAATAAATAACAAGGACGTTGAACCAATAATTGGCTGATAAAACCATCGGAATGCACTTCATTTTCTGGGTTGCCTATGTCAAGTTTTGAATCAACGCAGCACAAATTGACTAGTTGTTCGAGTTTTTCATAACCTTTGTATAAAGCAACAGTTAAATCTTGTGATCCACCGATGACAACTGGAATAATCTGTCTTTTAATTAATTCAGCACTGATTTTTGCAATAGCAAAATAAGTATCATTCAATGTGTTTCCAGGCAACACATCGCCTAGGTCATAAATTTTTGTTTTCCAAGTGATACCGTTGTTTAGTTGGTATAATTGTTCTCTAAATTTTTCACTTTCAACATTCGTGTAGTTTGAACCTCTAAATTCAGGAACATAAAACAGAGCAATACCTCCTTTTTCTAGACTTGGTATAAATGTTTCTGTATATGTTTCTATAACAGAGCCTTTGCTTTTGTTTTCTATTCTTTTTTCTGCTACTGGTTTAAAGTAAAATAAGATATCTTCCATGATTTATATTTCTTTTTCAAAACTATGATTTTTTGCGCATTCATTTACTATCATTTTTTAAAAGTATGAACGTTTAAATGTTTGAAACTGTTATTTAATCTGTTTTCAATTCTTCTTTATTCATTTTAAAAGCGTATTTTTGTATGAAATTACTGAAGTAAATGGCAGATATTCATTTATCAATTGACTTGTGTTTCTCGAGTGTTCGTTTTGTTAAACTAAAAGGTCAGTTTATTGTGGAGGAGAAATCGTTTGATTTTTCGGACAGACAGGATTACCGTTACAAACAACAATTAGAGGAATATTGGTTGCAAACAGGGTGGAAAGCGGAGGAATTTAACGAAGTGACGCTTTCATGGAGCAATAGCCAAAGCACGCTCGTTCCAACAAATGTTTTTAACGAAACAAACAAAGAGGAAGTTTTTCAATTGAGTTTTGGTAAGAATGCGGTAGGGAATGATGAGGTTGATTACAATCGTTTGCCTATTCAAGGAATGGTAAATGTTTACCAGATTCCTTTATGGGTTAAGTCGTTTTTTGTTCTTCGCTTTCCAAGAATCAGCATCCAACATGAAGGAACACACTTAATAAGAGGTGTTTTTTCAGGCCCAACTTTTAAGCTAAAGACAAAAATTATTTTCCACAAAGATTATTTTTTATTGTTGGTTGTAAAAGAAAATTCATTGAAGTTTTATTCTCATTTTGAGATGAATACAATTGAAGATTTGGGTTATTTTTTGGGTTATACCATGCAACAATTAGGGTATACAGATGAAGACAATGAGGTGGAATTTACAAATGGAGGAGGAGCAACTTTTGACCCTGTGGAAATAGAAGTTTACATTCAGAAAATCCTTCCTAAAAGTCAGATTATTAATACTACCTGTATGGTAGAAAAATTGCAACCATTGTGCGTATAATTAGAGGAATTCTTAAAACCAAAAAAGTCACTGTTCCGAAAAATTTTCCTTCGCGACCGACAACAGATTTTGCCAAAGAAGGGTTGTTTAACATGTTAGAAAACAGATTTTCTTTGTATAATTTGAGCCTGTTGGATTTGTGTGCTGGAACAGGAAACATTTCTTTTGAATGGTTGTCAAGGGAAGCAGGAACTAGTGTTGCTGTCGATAGTAATTTCAATGTAACTAAGCATATTAGAAGCTTGGCCAATCAATTTGAATTAACAGATTATATTCGTGTGTTGCATTTTGATGTGGTTAAGTTTTTGGAAAAAACAGAAGAAAAATTCGATGTTATTTTTGCAGATCCTCCATACGACAAACCCATTCATGAATCCATTGTTCAATTGGTTTTTGACCGTGAGCTTTTGAATGAAAATGGCTTGCTAATTATCGAGCATGGAAAGCGAACGGATTTAAGTCAGTTACCTCATTTTGAAATGAGTAGAGCTTATGGGAATGTAGTGTTTAGTTTTTTTACTAAAGTAAAACAATGATATAAAAAAAGCTATCCGAAGATAGCTTTTTATTTTTTTTAATGGTGGTGGTGCCCATCTGGACCATGTACGTGACCATGAGCAATTTCTTCTTCTAATGCTTCTCTAACATCAGCGATAGAAATTTCAAATGTTAATGTCTCACCAGCCAAAGGGTGATTTAAATCAAGAGTAACATCTTCACCATCTACTTTGCTAACAGTTGCAATTGCAGGACCTTGTTCAGTGTCTAATTCTACTTGCATACCAACTAAAATTTCACCTTCACCTTGGAAACCGCTTTTAGGCACAACATGCAATAATTCATCGTGTCTGTGACCGTAAGCATCTTCAGGTTTAACTACTGCTGTTTTAGCCTCACCTTTAGCCATTCCTTCGATTTCGTTTTCTAATCCTGGGATTAAAGCACCAACGCCATGTAAATATACTAATGGTTCTCTACCTTGTGAAGAATCTAAAACTTCTCCAGCGTTGTTTTTTAATGTGTAATCCAACGAAACCACAGAATTTGTTGTAATTTTCATGACTTTTATTTATAAAATTATCACTTGAGTGTCTATCTTTTTGTGAAGCTTACCACTCAAAAGCTTCTTCTGTAAACCATTTGCCTTGTACGCGCATGGTTTGTTCTATAACATCTCTCACGGCATGTCTCCCTCCATTAAATGTAGATTGATAGTGAGCAATTGCTTTTATCTCATGACAAGCATCCTGTGGGCAAGTAGCGCATCCAACTCGCTGCATTACTTTATAATCAGGAATATCGTCTCCCATATACAAAACTTCATTGTCCTTTAGTTGATGATTATCCAAAATCGCTTCATAAACTGGGATTTTATTAAATGCACCAAGATGAACTTCATGTACTCCTATTTCTAAAAGACGCTCTTTAACAGATTCTGATTTTCCGCCAGAAATGACAAATAACTTATATCCCATTTTTGCGGCAATGTGCATTGCGTAGCTATCTCTATTATTGAGTATTCTTACAGCGTCGTCGTTATGAATAATCACATCTCCGTTTGTTAAAACGCCATCTATGTCAAAAATAAAAGTTGTAATATGGTTTAAACGCTCTTTATATGTCATCATGTCCATAGGTATTTAAAATGCTTTCAGAAAGCAATTGGTACAATTCTTTCGTTGTTCCCGACAGCATTTCTTGATGTGCTAATATTGTTTTTTTGTCGCCTCTTCTTGCGGGGCCACTTTGAGCAGTATAAGGGCCTACATCCATTGCTTTTGAAACGGTTTCTTGAATCAATGGATAAAGAAGCCGCTTGTTAATGTCATTTTTTTCAAGGTGCTCCTCGGCCAAATAAAACAGATGGTTGACAAAATTGTTGACCATCACGGCGGAAACATGCAATTGTTTTCTTTTCTCAGAATTAAACATCTCCACATGATTGGTTAATTGCTTGGCTAGTTCAACTAATTGAGCTGAAAAGCTATCTGAATGAGATTCAATCAAAAAAGGAACGTTGAGTAATGAAACGCTTTTTCCTTTTGTAAACGTTTGCAATGGATAAAAAACACCACAATTGCTCTGAGAATAAACTAATTTATCCAATGATACTGTTCCAGAAGTATAGGCTACTGAATCTGAATTTGGTAGTTGATTTAAGACAGTTTGAATAGCATCATCATTGACGCAAATAAGTGTTAAATCAACCTTCTCTTCAGGGATTTTCGTTGCAATTGCTACATTAAAATCACTTTCTAACTCCTTCAATGCTTGCTCATTCCTTCCATATACCCAAGAAATTGTTATTCCTGCGTTAATGAAGCCTTTTATTAAATGCCAAGCAACATTTCCAGATCCTATAATTCCTACTTTTTGTATCATGTATTCCCTTATTAGAAGGAAAACAAACAGTTGTCACCCAATTTATTATTTACCGTGACATTGTTTGTATTTCTTTCCGCTACCGCATGGACAAGGTTCATTTCTTCCAATTTTATCTTCTGCAACAACCGGTGTTTGTTTAACAGGTTGTTGAATAGAATTATTAATTGCTTCTTTGTAACCTTGACTACCTTCAATTTGTTCCGAAATATCAGAAGAGCTTGTTGCTTGTGCTTTTTCGTAATGATTTTCGTGACGAATTTCTTTTGCAGAAGATTCTATCTCTTCTTCCATTTGAAGGTCTAATTTCATTAACAATTCAACAGCTTCTTTATTTAATCGGCCCAACATGCTTTTGAATAATTCAAAAGATTCTAGTTTGTAAATCAACAATGGATCTTTTTGTTCGTATTGAGCATTTCCAACAGCAGAACGCAATTCATCCATTTCACGTAAATGTTCTTTCCATTCATTGTCAATAATTCCTAGAACAACCGATTTTTCTAATTCTTTAGGAATGTTACGACCTTCTACAGCGTAAGATTCATCTAATTTTACACCAACTTGAAGCCCTCTTCTTCCGTCAGTTAATGGAATGGCCATCGTTTTGTAACGGTCTGATTGAGTTTCTTGCACGTATTTAATTTGTGGCCAACATAACGAAATAATGCGTTCGTTTTTCTCATTGTAACGACGAATCATTGCCATGTACACTTTTTCTGTCAAAGTCACCAAATCAATTGAAGATAATTCCTCTGCTTTTACAGGAGACTGAATGCTGTAATCACGTAGTAATTCGTTTTCAAACTCTGAAAAATCACCTTTCCAATATTTTGAAGCAATTTGATCAGCAGTGTCGTACAACATGTTATCAACATCTACGTCTAAACGTTCACCAAATAAAGCGTTTTTACGTTTTTTGTAAACAGCTTTACGTTGCGCATTCATAACGTCGTCATATTCTAACAAACGTTTACGCATACCAAAGTTATTTTCTTCTACTTTTTTCTGAGCTCTTTCGATGGATTTTGATACCATAGAGTGGGTGATAACTTCCCCTTCTTTTAATCCCATTTTATCCATTAATCGTGCAATTCGCTCAGATCCAAATTTACGCATTAAATCGTCTTCCAAAGACACAAAGAATTGAGATGAACCTGGGTCTCCTTGACGTCCAGAACGACCTCTCAACTGTCTATCTACGCGACGTGAATCGTGTCTTTCAGTCGCTACAATTGCCAAACCTCCAGCCTCTTTAACTCCTTCACCAAGTTTGATGTCGGTACCACGACCTGCCATATTGGTTGCAATGGTTACAGCTCCTGCTTTACCAGCTTCTGCAACAATTTCTGCTTCTTTTTGGTGTTGTTTAGCATTTAACACATTGTGTTTGATGCCTTTCATTTGAAGCATTCGGCTTAATAATTCAGAGATTTCAACTGTAGTTGTACCAATTAATACAGGTCTTCCTTCTGCTGTCAATCTCTCTGTTTCGTTAATAACAGCAGCAAACTTTTCGCGAGCAGTTTTGAAAACTAAATCCTCTTTATCTTTTCGTAAAATTGGTCTATTTGTAGGAATAACAACTACGTCTAATTTGTAAATGTCCCAAAATTCTTTTGCCTCTGTTTCTGCTGTTCCCGTCATACCTGCTAGTTTGTGGTACATACGGAAATAGTTTTGCAACGTAATGGTAGCATAAGTTTGAGTAGCAGCTTCTACTGTTACATTTTCTTTTGCTTCAATTGCTTGGTGTAATCCGTCAGAGTAACGACGTCCTTCCATGATACGTCCTGTTGACTCATCAACGATTTTGATTTTACCATCAATAATTACGTATTCTACTTCTTTTTCAAAAAGTGCGTACGCTTTTAATAATTGTGTAACAGAGTGAATACGTTCAGATTTTAAGCTGTAATCACGAATTAATTCAGCTTTTTTCTCTTGTAATTGCTCTTCAGAAAGGTTTTGTTTTGTTAATGCTGCAATTTGCGCACCAATATCAGGCATTACAAAGAAATTTCTATCATCTTTACCAGAAATTAGATCAATCCCTTTGTCTGTTAGCTCAATTGTATTGTGTTTTTCTTCGATAACAAAGAAAAGTTCTTTATCAATTTCCCCCATGCGTTTACCTTGTTCTTGCATGTAGAAATTTTCTGTTTTTTGTAAATGAGCTTTAATTCCAGGTTCAGACAAGAATTTAATAAGTGCTTTGTTTTTTGGCAATCCTCTATATGCTCTCAAAAGTGCAATACCACCTTGTTCAAGCATTTCTTTTCCGTTCTTTTTATCTTCAAAACCATCTTGAATAACAGTCAACATTTTTTTAGCGTCTGCTAAGCATTGGTTTACGTATTGACGTTGAGCTGCTACGATGTTTTCCACACGTGGTTTTAATTCGTAAAACTCATGTTGATCACCTTTTGGTGTTGGCCCAGAAATAATTAATGGGGTACGAGCATCATCAATTAACACAGAGTCAACCTCATCGACAATAGCGAAGTGGTGTTTTTGTTGCACTAGCTCATCTGGATGACCTGACATGTTGTCACGAAGATAATCGAAACCAAATTCATTGTTGGTACCAAAAGTAATGTCAGCTTTGTAAGCGGCACGTCTTTCAGCAGAATTAGGTCTGTGTTTATCAATACAGTCAACAGATAAACCATGGAATTGGTATAAAGGTCCCATCCATTCAGAGTCACGTTTAGCTAAGTAATCGTTGACAGTTACTACGTGTACACCTTTACCAGATAATGCGTTTAAGTATACAGGTAACGTAGCAACTAATGTTTTCCCTTCCCCAGTTTGCATTTCAGCAATTTTTCCAGTGTGCAAAACAGCACCACCCATTAACTGAACGTCGTAATGAGTCATGTTCCAAGTAATTTCAGCACCTGCAGCAGTCCACTGATTATGCCAAATTGCTTTATCTCCATCGATGGTAATACCATCTTTTTTTGTTGCTAAGTCTCGGTCAAAATCTTGAGCTGTAACTACTAATTGTTTATTTTCTGACCATCTGCGTGCAGTTTCCACAACTACGGCAAATGCTTGAGGCATAATTTCTTTTAACGTTTCTTCAATTTTTTCATCAATGGTTTTTACCATTGAATCTAATTTCTCATAAAGAGCTTCTTTTTCATTGATAGACAATGTGTGGTCCTCGGCTTTTAAGCGTAGTGTTACAACTTCGTCTTCCAATTCTTGCGTATTTGTTTTTACAAGAGTTTGAAATTCAATTGTCTTTGCACGTAGTTCGTCGTCAGAAAGCGATTTGAATTCTGCTTGAAAAGCTCTTGCTTTGTCAATGTATGGTTGGTACTCTTTACGGTCTTTAGTGGACTTGTCACCAAGGATTGTTTTTAATAAACTTGATATCATCGTATGTCTTGTTTTATGGTTGCCAAAAATACAATTATTTTGGTCATTTTAAATAAAAAAAAAGTTAATTTTAATTGATTGCTACATAAATCGTTCCAAATTTATTTGACAGCCATTTTGTCAGTGTTTTTCACAAAAAAAGTCATCGTTTCCGATGACTTCTTATGTTATTCAATAATTTTTTGCCAATTTTTCCTAAAATCTCCCAAGTTGGCAATTTGAGGATTAAAGTATTTTGCTCCTTTATGTTGGTTAATTTCTGAAAAATGAACAATTTTCTTTTCATTGTTTTCTTCAATTAATACATTTAAACGATTAAAGAAGTCTAGGTCAAATTCCTTACCTAAATCCTTCATGAATCGAATGGAAGAATCAATCGAGCATCCAGAAGCAATTGTTTTAGACTCATCAACAGAGATGACAACAAAGTAGTCTTCCAAAATGGTTGATGCTCCAAAAAGTTGATCCCCATGAGCAGCCCAAGTTGCCATAAAAAGGTTTAATTTATCCTGAATTGCAGTTTGTTGCTCTTCTGTTAACTTGGTTTGACTTTGATAAACCCACACACGACTCGTTTCGGGAAGGCTTTCGAATAAATTGTTATAAATCTGCTGCATTTGCTATCATTTCTGCTACGTCCAACACTTGTACATTTCCCTCTTTCTCAAAATGCTTCACTCCATCAGTCATCATTGTATTACAGAAAGGACAACCTGTAGCAATAATTTCAGCATCAACTTCTAATGCGTCTTCTGTTCTTAATACGTTGATTTCTTTATCCCCTTTTTCTGATTCTTTAAACATTTGTGCACCACCAGCTCCACAACACAAGGCATTTTCTTTGCTTCGTTTCATTTCTACTAGTTCAGCATCTAATTTTTGAATCAATTCGCGAGGAGCCTCATATTCATCATTTGCTCTTCCTAAATAACAAGGGTCATGGAAGGTAATGCGTTTACCTTTAAAAACACCACCTTCTACTTTTAATTTTCCTGAATCGATTAATTCTTGAATTAATTGAGTGTGGTGGGTTACTTCATAATGACCACCCAATTCAGGATATTCATTTTTTAATGTATTGAAACAGTGAGGGCAAGCAGTAACGATTTTTTTTACTTCATACCCGTTTAATACATGGATATTCATCATTGCTTGCATTTGAAACAAGAATTCATTTCCAGCTCTTTTTGCAGGGTCACCAGTACAACCTTCTTCTGTTCCTAAAACTGCAAACTTTACATTGCAATGGTTTAATATCTTTACAATGGCCTTTGTAATTTTTTTTGCGCGATCGTCGAAACTTCCAGAACAACCTACCCAAAACAACACATCTGCCACTTCACCATTCGCTACCATTTCTGCCATTGTAGGCACTCTTAAATTACTCATACCACTTTTTATTTTTATGTGTAACTTTTATTGTTCGTCTTTCCAATTTAAACGGTCTGCTGGTGAGAATTGCCAAGGAGCACCGTTGTTTTCAATGTTTGTAAACATTCCTGTCAACTCTGATGGAGCTTTTGATTCTTCCATTACTAAGAATCGGCGCAAGTCAATAATGATTGATAATGGATCAATGTTTACAGGACATTCTTGTACACATGCGTTACATGAAGTACATGCCCATAATTCCTCTTCTGTAATGTGATCAAATAACAATGATTTTCCATCGTCGTAATCTTTACCATGTTTACGGATGTTATCACCAACGATAGTTAAACGATCACGTGTTTCCATCATGATTTTACGAGGAGACAATAATTTTCCAGTTTGATTGGCTGGACATGCAGAGCTACATCTACCACATTCTGTACAAGTGTAAGAGTCTAACAATTGTTTCCATGTTAAATCTGTTACGTCCTTTGCACCAAAACGTTGAGGTTCTTCCACTTGACCATCAGCAGGTGCTGCAAAAGGATCTGCATTTGGATCCATCATTAATTGTACTTCCTTTGTTACAGAAGCTAAGTTGGTAAATTTTCCTTTTTTCTCTAAGTTAGAATAATACGTATTTGGGAAAGCTAATAAAATATGCAAGTGCTTAGAGATTGGTAAATAATTTAAGAATACAAATACCATTGTAATATGTCCCCACCAACCAATGCGTTCAATAATATGAAGTGCATTATCAGAAAAACTTCCAAAAATTGGATCGGCGATGAATTGCGTAACAGCAAATCCATAAGTTCCATCATTTAAGTTTTGAGCATGTGATAATCCTCTTTGATACAATACTTCATCCGCTCCATTCATCATGAAGATGAAGCAAATCAATAAGAATTCGAAAATTAAGATTAAATTACCATCTATTTTCGCCCAACCAACCATTTCACGCATGGTGAAACGAGGAACTTTTAATAAATTTCTTCTTGATAAAAATGCGATAGTAGCAATGAATGCTAAAACAGAAACGATTTCTATTAAGCTGATTATAAATGTGTATAAACCACCTAAAGAAGGCCTGAATACTCGATGACTACCACTCAATCCATCAACAACGATTTCAATTAATTCTATCTGAGTAATGATGAAGGCACCGTAAATAAACAAGTGCAAAATAGCTGGGATTGGACGTTGAAACATCTTTTTTTGTCCCAATGCTACTAACAATACTGTTTTCCATCTTTCTTTTGGATTATCAGTTCTATCTATGTCTTTCCCTAGTAAGATGTTTTGTCTAATTTTCATCATGTTCCAAGAGAAGAATCCAGCTCCTCCAAGAAGTAATAAACCAAAAATAATTGCAGCAATCATATTATTTTGTTTTTGTTGAATCTAACATTTCTCTTAATTTCTTTTCTTCTTTTGGTGTCAAAGAAACACCTTTTGTTTTAGTTCCAAAAATTGAGAAGTGAATGTATCTCTCTGGATGTTTTTCGAAGTCTTGAAGTAAGTTTTGTAAGTTTTGATTAGTACGATTCAATTCATTGTATAGCTGGTCGTCTGCTATTAATTTACCCAATGTTCCTTTACCATCTTTTGCAGAATCTAAAACAGCATTGAATTTGTTTAGTGCTGCTTTAGCTTCTTCTATTGTTCCTTTTAAGTCAGCAGAGGCAATTCCATCAGTAATGTTTTTAGCATCACCAAGAATACCTTCAATTTTTTCGTTGCTTTTTTGCAAATTAGCAGTAATTGATTCTACATTGCTAAAAATGCGAGATAATTTACCTTTTTCAGAAGCTACCAACCCTTCGACGTCATTTGCTACGTTTCCAAACTTTTTTAAAGCTACTTGCAATTCATCAAAAGTTTCCTTTAATTCTGAAGAAGCTGATTCATCCCAGAAAGCGTTTATAGAGACAATGAATTTATCCAATGAGCCTATTGCTGATTGAATTTTTTGTATCAATGGATCAGCATATTCTTTTACATCTGAAATTAAACTTCCATTCTCGCTACCTTGAATTTTGTCATTGATTTTATAGAACGCTGTTAGGTTATCACTAGGTTCGATGATTAGACCTTTGCTCAATAAGTCAATACTTCCAGAGTGAATCAATGAGCCAACAGGGATTTTAAAATCGCGATCTTGGATATTAAATTTCAACAAAACTTTTTTCTTAGGATCTTTTTCCCCGGACAATTTGATGTCAAGAACTTTACCAACTACTACGCCGTTAACGTACACAGATGTTGCCGGAGCTATCCCACCAGACTCTGATAAATACACATAGTAAGCGTCGTCGCCGCCAAAAAAACTATTGCCTTTAAGGAAGTTAATTCCTGAAATAAGTAAACCGATAGCAACTACGGCTATGATTCCTGTTTTTAGTTCTTTAGATATTTTCAATGTTATTTTTTTTCCGCTAAATTAATAGCTTTTTCTAAATTAATACGCTCTCCGTTTAAAAAAGCTATCACAAAAGCATTTTCGAATCCGTTGTTTCTCATTTCGTTTTTGTGATTATTAGCTGATTTAAAGTCGTTTACAAAGTGTCCAACAGCATATTTAAAAAGTCCATCTTGTTGATATTCATAAATGCTCATCCCCTTAAATTCTTTACTTGATGTAGGTATTCTCTTTTGAGACGTTTGAATTTGCACTCTAAAAATAACTCTGTCTTTTAATTCTTGTTCTCCTACGTTATTTGTGTTTTTAGTTTCATTTTTTTGAGTATCATTTTTAACAATTTCTTTTTGTGGCTCTGGTTTTTTAACAATTGGTTCTGGTGCTGTTTCAATGCCATCAAGTTCATTTTTGTATTTTACAAAAGCGTTGAACATTGCTTCTGCCATTTTGTGCTGATTTTCTTTTGTTGCCAAAAATTTTTCTTCCGTAGGATTTGTTAAAAATCCAGATTCGATTAAAACACTTGGCATCGCTGTTTTATATAGCACTAAGAATCCAGCTTGTTTTACACCTCTATCTAAGCGTCCTAAATTTTTGAATTCCTTTTGTAGTTTGCTGGCAAAATTAATGGATTGAGCAAGCATGACACTTTTTTGCAATTGTATAGCAATAATCGCATCAGGTGAAAGGTCAAAATCTTTGTATTTAGCTCCTCCATCAGCTTCTAGGTGAATGATGGAGTTTTCTCGTTCCATGACTTTTTGTTGTGCATCAGTTCTGTGCAAACCAAGTACATATGTTTCAGAGCCGTATGCTGATGGCCCAGCTGAATTAGCATGAATGCAGATGAAAAGATCTGCTTTGTTGCGATTGGCAATGTTTGCTCGTTCATCTAATTCAACAAATACATCTTTGTCTCTAGTGTATACAACTTTTATTTCCGGGTAGCTTTTTTTAATTAAATCCCCCAAGGCTAAAGCCATGTTTAAACACACCGTTTTTTCATTAACTATAGCTCCATTACACCCTGGGTCTTTCCCTCCATGACCAGCATCAATCACGACAGTTTTGATTGAAGAGTTGAATAATTCATCTTTTTGTGATAAACTTGTATTGGCGAAAAATATGAATATAACTATAAATAGCGCAAAAGTTGCACGATTTTTGTAGAATGATATGTTTTTTTCCTTCATAAAGAGGTATTTTTATAGTTTTGCATTTTAAAACAAAAACAATTTACAAAGTTAAGTTAATAGAATTGTACAAAAACCGTTCCATAATTGTAGTTATCTTCCAAGCATTGTTAATAATGTTTGCAAATCTTGTTGCCTATGGACAAGATACTATTTATGTGAATGATGAATCAATGAATGGAATTTCTAAATACTATGCACGAGATTCTATTTTTGCTGATTTAAAGAAAAAACAATTACACTTATTTGGGGATGCTTTTGTAGAGTCAGAAGATATGAATCTAAAAGCGGGTTATATCTTAGTTGATGTGGAAACCAAGGAAGCGCATGCAACCTATGTTTTAAATGAAAAAGGGGAGTTGATTGAAAAACCTGTTTTTAAAATGGGAAATGATGAAGTTGTAGCCAATACACTCAAATTTAATTTTGAAACAAAAAAAGCTTATATCGAAGCAGTGCGCATTAAGCAAGATGAAATGTATTTATTTATGGGGAAAGCTAAGCGACAAGAAAATGAAGAAATTCATTTTATTGATGGCCGCTTTACAACATGCGATTTAGATGAACCTCATTATCATTTTCAATTATCTAAAGCTGTATTAGTTCCTAATAAACGAATTGTTACCGGACCAATGAATTTGTACATTGCTGGCGTGCCTACTCCTATTGGTTTGCCCTTTAGTTATATTCCTCAAAAAACACCAACCGAACGAACGCATGGATTGTTGTTTCCTGAATTTGTTCCTATGTCTGCTTATGGTTTTGGTTTGAATAATCTTGGTTATTACATTCCTATTAATGACCGTTTTCAGACTTCTGTTTATGGTACAATCTATTCACGAGGAAGTTGGGGACTAAGAAATGTATCTGAATATGCGAAAAGATATGGTTTTACTGGAAGGGTTGATTTGAAATATAATCGGTTTTTAGAAGGTTTTCCGACTTATGGAAAGTTGAACCAATTCGATGTTCGATGGGATCACAAACAAGATGCAA
This sequence comes from uncultured Fluviicola sp., assembly GCA_964580465.1. Taxonomy (GTDB): domain Bacteria; phylum Bacteroidota; class Bacteroidia; order Flavobacteriales_D; family Crocinitomicaceae; genus Taishania. The sequence continues at coordinate 93,197 of CAZOKJ010000001.1, forward strand.
AGGCAAATCCTAAATGGAATTTTAATGCTAGCGTAAACTTTAACTCAAGTAATAACTCAAAACACAACTTGGATCCGTTGAATCAAAACTATTTCAAAAACACGTTAATGTCTGATATTAATGTAACACGATTATTTCCAGGTAAGCCGTATCAACTGTCAGCAAAGATTTCTTTAAGTCAAAACTCAACTTCTAAGAACATTGCTTTAACAAGTCCTATACTTAATTTTTCGACCAGTCAGTTTTTTCCATTAAAAAAAGTTACTCGTTATGAGTTGTTCAAACGTTTGGGAATTATCTACAATATAGCAGGTCAAAATAAATCTGTATTCAAAGATACTCTGTTAAGAGATAAGAATTTTGGTGAAATTGGTCGTCAATTCATGAATGGTTTTCAGCAAAACTTAACCATTCAAACGACTGGTGGAGTTTTTAAAAATGTTTTGAAATTGACACCAAGCGTTAATTATTCTACTAATTTGAATTTTCAACAAATTCGCAAGAATTATAATTCAACCACTAATGCTACAGATACGGATACTATCCAAAAAATTGGACTAACACACAATTTATCACTTAATATGTCGGCTACCACTATGCTTTATACGTATTATCGATTTGTAGGGAAAAATAAACCAATTCTTAGACATGTTTTGACACCAAATATTTCATTTAGCTATCGACCTTTATTGACTAGGAATGTTACTGACTCAGTTGGTGTAAATATGCAGTCTGTAACTTACTCACCTTATTCAAATAGCGTTTATGCGTATTCAGCAACTAAAAGTCAAGCTTTAATTAATTTTGGTATTAATAATAGTTTTGAACTTAAACGTAAATCAGATAAAGATACTATAACAGGTTATCAAAAAATAAGAATAATTGATCGCTTAAGTATTACTGGTAGTTATGATGTGTTGAGAGATTCTATGAATTTGTCAGATATTCAAATAGGTGCTACAATTAGCCCGATTCGATGGATTAGTGTTGTTGGTACAATGTCATATTCATTTTATGGCTGGAACGATTCTACAGGTTCTTCAGTAGGTAAGTTTGCTCTTCAAAAAAATGGCAAATTAGGACGATTGATGCAATCGCAATTAACGACTACATTAACTTTGACTTCAAAAGAAAGTCGTAAACACATAGAAGAAAATAAGTCTGTAGTTGCTGAAAATTGGCAAGCAGATTACGATTATTTTTATTTGCATCCTGAGCGTATTATAGATTTTAGGATTCCTTGGAAGGTAAATTTTTCTCATGTTTTTGGTGTCGTTAGAAATACAAATAAATCCCTTTTCTCATCTAAAGAATTTAGAATAACACACACGGTTAACATGGATGCAGATTTAAGCATCACTAAACGATGGAAATTAGGCGCTGTTGTCAATTTTGATATTGAAACCAAAAAAATCACCAATAGCTATTTTACTCTAAATCGAGACATGCACTGCTGGGCGTTATCATTTAGATGGACGCCAATAGGCATGAACAAAAGTTTTTTATTGACCATACGCAATACTTCATCTTTGTTTAAAGATGCAAAACTTGATTTTAGGAAACCACCAGCTTTCTTATAAAATTTAATAAACATGAAAATAATCGCTTTTTCAGGTAGCAATAGTTCTCAATCTATCAATTTTGCTTTACTAGAATACATAAAGTCTTATCATCTTCCTGAAATGGAAATTTTAGATGCCCGAAAAATGAATGTTCCAATGTATGGAATAGATGCTGAAAATGAATCGGGTATTCCATCAACTATACAAGAATTGTATCAACAAATTCAATCAGCAGATGTTTTGTTAGTAGCTTGTACGGAACATAATGGTAACTATACTAGTTACTTCAAATCGACAATGGATTGGTTGTCTCGTTTAGATTATTCTTTTGTTAATGGAAAAACAATATATTTAGTTGGAACATCTACAGGTAGAGGAGGTGCAGGACTTTCCATTCAAGCTACAACAGCGATTTTTGAACGATTTAAGGCAAATGTGATGGCTACTTTTAGTCTGCCATCTTATAACCACGCCTTTGAAGAAGGACGTTTATTAAAGAAAGAGGAAGAAAGATTGACTCAGTTTATTTCACAAATAAAAATATAAGAAATTATGGCTTTTTATGAATTTAATGGTTTTAAACCTGTTGTAAAACCTTCAAGTTTTGTTCATCCGAATGCAACAGTAACAGGTAACGTAATTATTGGTGAAAACGTTTACATTGGGCCTGGAGCAGCACTTAGAGGTGATTGGGGGCAGATCATTATCGAGGATGGTTGTAATGTTCAAGAAAACTGTACGATTCACATGTTCCCAGGAACAACTGTACTTCTTAAGAAAGGTGCTCATATTGGTCATGGCGCTATTGTTCATGGAGGTACAATAGGAGAGAATTGTCTAATAGGGATGAATGCCGTAATAATGGATGATTGTGTGATTGGAGAAGAAAGTATTGTAGGCGCATTGGCTTTTGTACCTGCAAATACGGAAATTCCAAGAAGAAGTCTTGTTGTTGGTAATCCTGCGAAGATTATAAAAGAAGTAAGTGATCAAATGATTAATTGGAAAACTAAAGGCACAGCTTTGTATCAGGCGTTGCCAGGAGAGTGTCATGCTCATTTGAAACCTTGTGATCCGTTAATAGAAATTGAAGAGGGAAGGCCGGCTCAGGAAAAAATGTACGAAACTTGGAATAAAATTAAATAAAAAAAACATTTGTGTAATTTCAAAATAAACTTTGTGTAATTTCAAAATTGACTTTGTGTAATTTCAAAATTAAACTTGTGTAATTTCAAAATATAGACTAAATTTTT
>CAZOKJ010000001.1:96111-187748 GCA_964580465.1 uncultured Fluviicola sp.
CAAACATATACCCAACGAGATGTTAGTGAGTTAATAGCCGTGAAAGACATACGCTAATTTAAAAAAAAACTTCTTATCTCTGTGCGCAACTAGGGCAGGGCAACTATTGAATTTAAATGAGATTGCCTGAGATTGTGGTATTTCACAACCTACAGCAAGGGGTTGGTTATCTGCTTTAGAAAGTAGTTATATTGTTTTTCAATTGCAACCCTATTTTAAAAATTATGACAAACGAATTGTAAAAACACCCAAGTTGTACTTTTATGATACGGGATTGTTATGTCATTTATTGAAAATACATTCTAAAGAACAGTTAATTTTGAATCCATTAAAAGGAAATTTATTTGAAAACATGATGATTTCTGAATACACAAAACGCATGTATCATAGAAATGATGTTGAAGATGTTTGGTTTTGGAGAGATTCACACGGAAAAGAAATCGATTTGGTAGTTGAGAGTTCTCCGTAAGAATTGGCTATTTATGAGATAAAAGCTTCTCAAACAATTTTACCAACGATGTTTGAAAACATGAATCAGTTTACAGAAATTGCTCAGCCCTCAGAAACAAGAACGATTCGAAAGCACTTAGTTTATGCAGGAAAAGAAAATCAAAAACGCACGCATGCTAGTATAATAGCTTGGGATAAATTGGGAGAGTGAAAACCATTCTTAAAATATTCACATACAATTTTTGATCACAAAAAAGGGTATCCTATTTTTTTGGATACCCTTTACTTATACTATAATTAAAATATTAAAACTCAGCACTTCCTGGAGTTCTTGGAAAAGGAATAACATCGCGAATATTCGTCATTCCAGTTACGAACATTACCATTCGTTCGAAACCAAGACCGTAACCAGCATGAGGGACAGAACCAAAACGGCGTGTATCTAAATACCACCATAAATCTTCTTCTTTAATTCCAAATGCTGCACACTTTTCTTTTAACACATCCAACCGTTCCTCGCGTTGAGAGCCTCCTACCATTTCACCAATTCCTGGGAATAAGATGTCCATTGCGGCAACGGTTTCTCTTCCTGGCTCGCTGTTGTCATCTCTACGCATATAGAATGCTTTAAATGAAGCAGGATAATTGGTAATGATTACAGGTCGCTTAAACTCTTTTTCCACTAAATAACGTTCATGCTCTGACTGAAGATCTGTTCCCCAATTAACATCGTATTTGAATTTCTTTTTCTTGTAATGATTAGAATTCATTAAGATATCAATTGCTTCAGTATATGTAATACGTTTAAAGTCATTGTTTACAACGAAGTCTAAACGTTCTAGTAAGGTCATTTCGTTGCGTTCGTTTGCAGGCTTTGCTTGTTGCTCTGCTTTCTCGCGTTCAGTTAAAAATGCTAAATCATCAGCAAAATTGTCCATAACGTAGCGACAAATGTACTTTAGCATGTCTTCAGCCAAATCCATATTATCATTCAAATCATTAAAAGCAACTTCTGGTTCAATCATCCAGAATTCAGCTAAGTGACGTGAAGTATTTGAGTTTTCAGCTCTAAATGTAGGACCGAATGTGTAAACTTGACCTAATGCTAATGCACCTAATTCAGCTTCTAATTGACCAGAAACAGTTAAATTTACAGGTCTTTCGAAGAAGTCTTCTTTAAAATCAACACTACCATCCTCGTTTTTTGGAATTTTTTCCAAATTCAAATTTGTAACATGGAACATTTCACCTGCACCTTCTGCATCTGAAGCAGTGATGATAGGAGAATGTAAATAGAAGAATCCCTTGTCGTTAAAGAATTTATGAATGGCGTAAGCTACACCGTGACGAATGCGGAAAACTGCACCGAAAACGTTTGTTCTAAAGCGTAAGTGAGCTTGCTCTCTTAAAAACTCTAAACTATGTTTTTTAGGTTGCATAACCGTTTTTTGAACATCGTCTGGATTGGCTTCACCAATGATTTCAATGGTTTTAACTTGCAATTCAACAGCTTGCCCAGAACCTTTTGATTCAATTAAAGTACCACTTAACCCAATAGCAGCTCCTGTTGTTATCTTTTTTAAAATAGCTTCATCAAAATTTTCAAACTCAACAACAGCTTGCAAATTATGTATTGTTGAACCATCATTTAACTGAATGAAACGATTGCTTCTAAAAGCGCGTACCCAACCTTTAACTATTATTTCAGTACCAATTTGAGTACTTTTTAAGACATCAACTATTTTTGTTCTTTTCATTTGTATTAAGCGTATCTATAATTTAAGTTGCACAAATATAAATCAAATATTAGAAAAATAACATTTTGTTATTAATATTTCATTAATTGTTGAATTGCTTCATCCATTCTGTTTTTCGGTAAAAACTGTTGTTCTAACGGAACAGCAAAAGGTACTGGAGTATCTAATGATGCTACTCGTTTAACAGGAGCATCTAAGAACTCAAAACAATTTTCTGAAATAAGAGCTGCGATTTCTCCACCAATTCCTCCTGTCATGCAATCTTCATGTAACACGATGACCTTTCCTGTTTTCTTTACTGTTGCATAAACTGTTTCAGTATCTAATGGCAACAATGTTCTTAAATCTACTACCTCAACGGATAACTCAGGATGTTGTTCTAAGTAATCTAATGCCCAATGTACGCCTAAACCATAAGTAATGATTGTTAAATCATTTCCTTCTTTAACAATTCGTGCTTTTCCTATTTCGGTTGTGTAGTATTCAGTTGGAACTTCAGATTTCAAACTTCTGTATAGGTATTTGTGTTCAAAGAACATTACAGGATTTGGATCTTCAATTGCAGCATTTAATAATCCTTTTGCATCTTCTGGAGTGGAAGGATAAACTACTTTTAATCCAGGAGTGTGGAAAAACCAAGCTTCATTGGATTGAGAGTGGAAGGGTCCAGCAGCTGTGTTAGCCCCAGTTGGCATTCGCACAACAACATCGGCATTTTCGCCCCATCTCCAGTGTAATTTTGCTAAATTATTAACGATTTGATTAAATCCACAAGAAACAAAATCAGCAAATTGCATTTCTACAATGGCTTTCATTCCTGCTATGGATAATCCTAAACCAGCACCTACGATAGCAGATTCACAAATTGGAGTGTTGCGAACGCGTTCTTTCCCAAATTGATCAACGAAGCCTTCTGTAACTTTGAATGCACCACCATATTCAGCAATGTCTTGCCCCATAATGATGAGTTCAGGGTGTTTTTCCATTGATTGTTTTAAGGCATCTTGAACAGCATCGATGAAACGCATTTCTTTTGTCTCTCCTTTAGGTTCTATAATCACTTGGTTAAAAGGAGCGTAAACATCATTGATTTCAGTCTCTATAGATGCTGTAACTAAAGGTTCATTTTGTGCGATATCAAAATTTTGCTGAATTTCCTCTTTGATTTCAGCTTTAATTTGTTCTTCTAATTCATCAGTTAATACACCTTCTTCTTTTAAGAATAATGTATAGTTATCAACAGGGTCTTGCAATTTCCATTTGTCTTGTAAGCCTTCAGGATAATATTTTGTTCCAGAAGCCTCTTCGTGACCACGCATTCTAAAAGTCATCAATTCTAACAAAACAGGCTTAGGATCTTTGATCATTTTTTCGCGTATTGCCCTAACTGTTCTAATAACTTCTAATACGTTATTTCCGTTTACTTGAATAGCTTCCATTCCATAACCAATTCCTTTGTCGATGAATTGTTCACAGTTGAATTGCTCTCTTGAAGGTGTTGAAAGTCCCCATTGGTTGTTTTCAATAGCAAATATAACAGGTAAATCCCACACTGAAGCAACGTTAACAGCTTCGTGGAAGTCACCCTCAGATGCGCCACCATCACCAGTAAAAACTAATGTAGCCTTTTTTTCGTTTTTAACTTTTGCTGCAAGTGCGATACCATCAGCGATTCCTAATTGGGGCCCCAAGTGAGAAATCATACCGACAAGTCTATGTTCTTTTGAACCAAAGTGAAAAGAACGATCTCTACCTTTAGTAAAGCCGTTTAATTTTCCTTGAAATTGGGAAAACAATCTATTAAGTGGAATATCTCTAGTAGTAAATACTCCTAAATTTCTATGCATTGGTAAAATGTACTCCTCTTTGTCCATTGCGTATGCGCAACCAACAGAGATTCCCTCTTGTCCCCAACCAGAAAACCATTTGGTGATTTTTCCTTGACGAAGTAAAATCAACATTTTTTCTTCAATAAGACGAGGGCGTACTAGTTTTTTGTAAATGGTAAGTAATTCATCTTTATCGAAACCTGTAGCGTCGAAATCAATGTGTCTTTTTTCTAAACCTGCTTCCATATTATGAGCAAAATAAAAATTTATAGTGCAAAATTACACTTTATTCGATTAGAATGTTGATTTTTTGTAACTATTCTAATAAAAACACGTTGTAAAGCAGAACTTTTGTAAAGCAGAAGTGGTTGATAGTAGTAAGAATTCAAAAATGTATCTTTTTTTTATTCTTTGAAAATCAATTACTTTTGTCAAATGTTATTTTTTTTAAGTTTTACAAGCAACCATAGATAAAAAATAACGTCTATAGAGTGCAAGATATTTTAAAAATAGATAAACAATGAAAACACTTTCGGTCATAGCATTTAGTTTTGTGGCTTATATGGCTTCAGCACAAGACTATAGTCAAATGCCTACAGCTGTACAGCAAAAAATGGACAATAACAAGATTATTGGTGTCCCAACTTATTCGGGTGTTTTTTCAACTTATGTAATTGAATTAAGTGGTCTTCAAGAAACGGAAAAACAAAAATTGACTCATTCACTTTCAAAAGACATCCATATTCAATCGTATGATTTGGCTCCTAATGGGAAAAAATTGATTGTTAAAGCAGAAGGAGAATATTCAATTAAAAATGTAAAAACACACGTAGCAAAAACAACAGCTACGATTGAAAAATATTCATCAATTTATTCAACGACATTAAAGTAATATAATGAAACTTTTAAATAAAATAGCGTTAATTTTTTCCATGTCAGTAGGAGTTTCTGGGGTGTTTGCTCAAGCGGACAATCCATGTGATGCGCCTACTTTATTAGTTGGAAACGGAAGCACTTGTAAAATTACAAACGGAACCACTGTTGGTGCAACTTCCACAACATCAGTTGTAAATCCTGATTGTGGTAGTTACACTGGTTCTGATGTATGGTACAAAGTTGTTGTCCCTGCTTCAGGTATTTTATCTGTAGAATTAAAAGAAAATTCAGCAACTAATGCTATTGCTGACGCAGCAATGGCTTGGTATTCTGGCAATGCATGTGGTGGTTCTTTGACGCAAATCGCATGTGACGATGATTCAGGTGAAGGTTTAATGCCAAAAATTACGGATACTCACCTAACTCCAGGTGAAACTATTTATGTTCGTATTTGGAAAAATGGTGAAGGACAAGGTGTATTCAGCCTTTGTGCTACGTCTCCGAATATTCCTAAAGATCCTTGTATTGGAGGACAAAACTTTAGCTGCGCGAACGCTCAGCCTTTCTGTACAAATGACCCTACTGTTTCTTATTGTAACAGTTCTGGAGGACAAAACCCAAACATGGGGACTTATGGTTGTTTATATAGCACCCCTAATGCAATGTGGTTGTACATGCAGGTGGCTACATCTGGACCAATTAGCGTAACAATCCATCAAACTAATAATAACGGAAATGGTATTGATGTGGACTATGCTGTTTATGGACCATTTACTGATTTGGCCTCTGGTTGTCCAGTAATCAATGGTTCTACACCAACAGTATCATGTTCTTACTCTGCTTCAGCTACTGAAACAGCGACTATACCAAATGCGCAGGCTGGACAGTTTTACGTAATGTTGGTAACAAATTATAATGGTCAACAAGGAAGTATTCAATTTACAAACAATCCAACTGCAGGAAGTGGTACAACAAACTGTAATATATTTTGTACAGTGACTTCGTCTTCTACAGGGGATATTTGTAACAGTGCAGTTGGTACGGTTACAGCAAACCCAACAAATGGAGAAGCGCCTTTTTCATTCTTATGGAGCAATGGTGCAACAACTCAAACGGTTAACGGTTTAACAGCTGGAACATATACTGTAACAATGACAGATAATGCTGGTTGTCAAATCACTTCCACAACTACAGTAACAAATTCGAGTCCAACTTTCTCAGCAACATCAACTCCTGCAACGTGTATTACAGCTACCAATGGTACGGCAAAAGCGAATTTTTCAGGTGCTTCTGTAGGTTTGACAGCAACTTATTTATGGAATGACCCGGCTGGACAAACAACTCAAGTGGCTACAGGGTTGGCACCAGGGGCTTATACATGTACAATTACTTTGTCTAATGGCTGTACTGGAACAGCAACGGTAAATGTTGGTTTTGGTACAATTAATGGTTCAGCAACTTCAACAATTGTTTCTTGTCCAGGAGGAACTGACGGTACTGCAACAGCTACATCAACAGCAGCAGGTCCTTTTACTTATTTGTGGAATGACCCACTTGGTCAAACAACACAAACTGCTACAGGTTTAGCTGCAGGAACATATAATTGTGTAATTACAACAGCTTCTGGATGTACTAAAACAGTAACGACAACTATTACTGAAATACCAGGAATGGTTGCTAACTTTAATACGATAACAGACGTTTCTTGTCATTCAAAAAATAATGGTGTTTTAGAGGTGACAACTACTCAAGGTACTGCACCATATACTTATTCTTGGGATCATTCTTCTTCTACAACAAACGTGGCTAATGATTTGTTTGTAGGTGCTCATACTGTAACAATTACAGATGCCAAAGGATGTGTGATTACTAAAACACAAGCTTTAACAGAGCCAGATCCATTGAAAGTTTCATTCATTACTCCAAATAGTCAAATATGTCCAGAAAATACATTGTTGTTAACAGCTGCTGGAATTGGAGGGTCAACGCCTTATACTTTTACATGGAAAGAAAATGGTCAAGTTATTGGCCAAGGAACATCTATTACGGTGGATCCTGAACATACCAATACAACTTATTGCGTTGAATTAACTGAGGTATGTGGTTCACCAATGGCGGATTCTTGCATGGTAATCACTTTTCCAACACCAATACCTCCAATGTTAACACCTGATAAGTTTAAAGATTGTCGTCCAGGTGAGTTTACTTTGTCTAATACATCGCCTAATGTTGGAGAAGTGGCTACAACTTTTATAGATTTCGGTAACTATACAAATGCAACTGTTTTAAACGGTGATACAGTTTCTGTAATTTATGATAAAGTTGGTACTTACACGTTAACAGTGGTGAATACCTCTATTTATGGATGTGTTTATGATACTGTTTTGGTTAATTTCTTAGAAGTAACGCCTGAACCTACAGCTAAATTTTATGTAGCAGGTAATCCATCAACTGTGTATGAAACAGCATTGCAAGTACATGATTTATCATCACCTGATGTAAAGCAGTGGGAATGGGTTTCTCCTTATTCAATACCAACATATAGTTCAGATCAAAATCCTAAGTTGGTATTCCCAGAAGGGGTTGAAGGTGTTTATCCTGTAACATTGATTGTGACCTCAGGACAAGGATGTACTGATACATTAACGCTTAATGTTATTATTGAAGATGATATTTTGTTCTATGCACCAAATACATTCACACCAGATGGAGACGAGTTCAACCAATCGTGGAGGTTATTCGTAAAAGGTGGAGATTTCCAAGGTTTTAATTTGAAAATTTATAATCGTTGGGGAGAAGTGATTTGGGAAACAAACGATCCAAACATTGCTTGGGATGGTACTTACAATGGAAAAACTGTTCAACAAGGTACTTATGCATGGAGAGCGACGTTGAAAAATAAAAATAACGACGGAAAAAATGAGTACAGTGGTTATATCAATTTGATACGATAAGAATAACGTAAAGAGGTTGAATTTTCAACCTCTTTTTTTTTGGTATTAAAATTGTAAGTACTTTTGTAACATTAAACATTTAATCATGAAAAAAACAATTATTACTTCGGTATTAGGGTTAAGTCTTTTATTTTCTTCTTGTGGTGTGTTGCAAGGAGCAGTTGGTTCAATGCCATCAACGAGTGGATCAGGCATTTCAGCATTGTCTAACGATGAGGTTATTAGAGGATTAAAAGAAGCGCTTACAGTTGGTATAACTAACTCGGTTAATATTACTTCATTAACAGATGGTTTTTTAAAGAATAATGAAATCCGTTTGCCTTTCCCGCAAGATGCTATTAATGCAAAAAAGAAAGCGTTAGAATGGGGATTGGATTCTCAAGTGGAGAAGTTTGAAACAACGTTAAACAGAGCAGCAGAAGAAGCTGTGAAAGAAGCATTACCTATTTTTAAGAATGCTATTGTAGGAATGAGTTTACAAGATGGTTTTGGAGTGTTGAACGGAGGGCAAGGAGCAGCAACTCGCTTTTTGAAAAATAACACTACCAATCAACTAATTGAGGCGTTTGCTCCTAAGGTGGCTGTTGCAATTGAGAAAGTGAAGTTGACAGAAGCTTGGAATCCTATTGTGACTAAATACAATGCCGCTGCACCACTACTAGGGTATAATAAAGTGAATCCTGATTTGAATCAATATGTGACTCAATTAGCAATTGACGGATTGTTCAAAATGGTTGAAAAAGAGGAAAATAAAATCAGAGAGAACGTTGGAGCGCGTGTTACAGATTTATTGCAACGAGTATTTGGTTCGCTAGATAAGAAGTAATATTTTAGATTTCGAATCTCTTTTTGAATTTTAATTGATTAAAAAATCAATTCTTTTCTTATATTTGCAACACATATTTTTATTTAAACTATGAGCTTTAAAATCAAACCAGGAGTCGCTACAGGCGATGATGTTCAAAGAATTTTTGACTATGCAAAACAAAAAGGATTTGCCTTGCCTGCGGTAAATGTCACTAGTTCAAGCACTGTTAATGCAGTAATGGAAACGGCTGCTAAATTAAATGCACCTGTTATTATTCAGTTTTCTAATGGTGGGGGACAATATTTTGCAGGAAAAGGATTGAAAAATGACAATGAAAGAGCAGCTATTGCAGGTTCAATTGCTGGTGCAAAACATATTCATGAATTAGCAGAATTGTACGGAGCAACTGTTATTTTACACACGGATCATTGTGCGAAAAACTTGTTGCCTTGGATTGATGGGTTGATGGATGCAAATGAGAAATTTTTTGCTGAAACAGGTAAATCATTGTATTCTTCACATATGATTGATCTTTCGGAAGAGCCGTTAGAAGAAAACATTGAAATTTGCAAACAATACCTTGCTCGAATGAGTAAAATTGGTATGACTCTGGAGATTGAGTTAGGAATCACCGGAGGAGAAGAAGATGGTGTTGATAACACAGATGTCGATAGTTCTCGTTTGTACACTCAACCAGAAGAAGTAGCGTATGCTTACGAAGAATTGATGAAAGTAAGTGATAAATTTACTATTGCAGCTGCTTTTGGAAACGTTCACGGAGTGTATAAACCAGGAAACGTAGTTTTGACACCTAAAATCTTGAAAAATTCTCAAGAATACGTACAACAAAAATTCAATACAGGTAACAATCCTGTGAATTTTGTATTCCATGGTGGTTCAGGTTCTACTTTAGAAGAAATTAGAGAAGCAATCTCTTACGGAGTAATTAAAATGAATATTGACACAGATCTTCAATTTGCCTTTACAGAAGGAGTGAGAGATTATGTTGTTAACAAAATTGATTATTTAAAAACTCAGATTGGTAACCCTGAAGGAGAGGAGCAACCAAATAAAAAATACTATGATCCAAGAAAATGGATGAGAGAAGGTGAATTGACGTTCATTAAACGTTTGGAACAGTCTTTCCAAGATTTGAAAAATGTTAACACGCTGTAATCTCTAAAAATAGATTAATAGAAAATAGAAAAATATGAGCAACTGGTTCAAAAGAGTTAAAGAAGGTATTACAACTTCAACGAAAGAGAAGAAAGAAACTCCAGAAGGATTGTGGCATAAATGCGATAAATGTAAAACAGTTTATACATTGCCCGAAATTGAAAAATTACACTGGGTGTGTGAAAGATGTTCTCACCATGGACGAATTGGTTCTGAAGAATATTTTCAAATTCTTTTTGACGATGGTAAATATACAGAGTTTGATGCTAAATTAACTTCTGGTGACCCATTGAATTTTGAGGATACCAAAAAATACAAAGATCGCGTTAAAGCTACTATTAAACAGACAGGTTTAAATGATGCTATTCGCACTGCTGCAGGTAAATTGGATGGTCATGATTTAGTGGTTGCTTGTATGGACTTTAATTTCATTGGTGGTTCATTAGGTTCTGTCATGGGAGAAAAAATAGCACGTGCTATCGATCACGCTATTGAATTAAAAGCTCCATTTATGATTATTTCTAAATCAGGAGGGGCTCGTATGATGGAAGCTGGATATTCATTGATGCAAATGGCAAAGGTTTCAGGTAAATTAGGGCTATTGTCAGAAGCTAAATTGCCATATATTTCATTAATGACACACCCAACTACAGGTGGAGTAACTGCCTCATTTGCTATGTTAGGAGATTTAAACATTGCTGAGCCTGAGGCTTTGATTGGTTTCGCTGGACCTCGCGTAGTGAAAGAAACAATTGGTCACGAATTGCCAGATGGATTCCAAACAGCTGAGTTCGTTCTTGAACATGGTTTCTTAGATTACATAGTGCATAGAGGAGAACTCAAACAAAAATTAGGACTTTCATTAAAGCATTTTAGAGAATAATAAACAAGGCCACCTTTTAGGTGGCTTTGTAGTTTTATATTTACTTCATGTCAACTATCTTAGAAAACGAACGTAAGGACTGGCTCTACATTATTTTAAGCCCTATTGCTGGCTTTTTGCTAGTAGGAATTTATTGGTTATTAACTATTTTAATTCCAACCAATCAACTTTTTGCAACAACCATCACTTTTGTGGTTTATACTGTCTTTTTCGACATAAGACACTTGTTTTCAACTTACGCAAGAACCTATTTGGATTCTTCTTATTTAAAGGAAAATAAGCGTTGGCTTCATGTAAGTTTTGCCTTTTTAATTCTTGTTCCATTTGCAGTGTTTGGCCTTTTCTCTCAAAGTGAGAATGGTTGGTATCAATCAGGTGTGTTGCTAACGTATATGTTGCGATTTACCTCTGTTTTAGGTTTGTATCATTTGGTGAAGCAAAATTGGGGATTCATGGCTATTTACAAAAAGAAGATGAATGAACCAATGGATTCGGTTGACAAGTGGGAAAAATGGATGTTATTAAGCGGTTCTTTTTTACCTTTGATAATCATAAGTATTGTATATTCTCATTGGTTTCCACATGAAGTTTATTTTATTGCCCCAACAGATCCTAATTGGTCAGCAATCGTTTTGAAAACTTGGAGTGAACTTTCTTTTTATTCTCTTATAGTTGGTGTGTTTTTAGCTGCTGTTGGTTGGATGAAAAATACACGTGTGCAGTTCAAATATGTGGCAAGAAATCTAGGTGTGTTATTTTTTGGAATATTTGTTTTAATTCAATCTCTTTTGAAAAACGGAAATGGCATCTTATACGTATTGCTTTATGTAGTTATTTTATTATTTATTATTTCCTCGATTATTGTTTTTAAAAATACACAAAAACAAAAGAATATAAACACGAAAAAATGGGCTGTTATGTTGACTTCGTTCATTTTATATTGGGGAATTATTCTCTTGCCTATTGAAAATAAACTAATTATTGTTATTGCGATTACTTTACCGCACAATATTCAGTATTTGAAGTTTGTGAATGTTTTTTCGAAAAAGTACTACTCTTCTAGTCAAAAAAATCATGGACTAGCAAGATTGATGGTAGAAAAGGTCTCTTTATTCGTTGCTCTGTCGTTTGTGTATGCTATTGTTTATGAAGTGTTAAGAACAGGCTCGAAGTTTATTACATTCACTTCAAACGAGCAACATTTATACATGTTACAAAATGGAATCGCAATCTTTTTTATGTTGATGTCCTTGCATCATTATTATTTGGATGCTGTCATTTGGAGAGTGAGAAAAGATGATGCCATTAAAACTTCTGTTTAATTAGCTTTTTTTTTCGTTGAAACCGTTGTAGTAAGGATCAACGCTCCAGGCTTGAGCTTTTTCTGAGAACCAAGGTTTTATTGTACCCCAAATGTGTTGAAATTCTGGTGAAATCCTATATTTTTCTAGATCATCCTCTTTTTGCCAATGGCTATAAGTCATTACAATAGTAGGTTGATGAATATCTTGTAATAATTGCATTCCTTCGCAACCAGGGAAATTGTTAACGATGTGCTTTACTGTGTCAAAAAACTGCAAGAAATCGTTGATTTTGTCTTCTTTAAATGTTAATTTAACGATGCGAATCATATCTAAAAAAATGTATTCATACTTTCAATACTGTTAGAAGAATCTGGAGGAGAAAATTTAATAACCACAGGTTCGTTCAGGCTCAATCCAAATAGGGATTGAATACCACCATTTGATTTATTGGCTCCTTTATTAATTGCCAGCATTAAATAACCATTTTCAGTAAACAAAGCTAGCTTTTCACCAGGAGTTACATCGTTAAATGTATTAGAAATTACATTAAATTTATTTCTTTCAATTTCTGATTTAACAGCAATAACAAAAGTTTCATTTTTGCCAATGGTATTAAACGTTCTTAAATCAATGTTGGTGATCGCATTTCCATAACTGTCAAAATGCATAATCTCACCTTGAATGTAATTTACATTTGTAACTGGCTCTGGATAAAAAAGCTGATTTGGCCTTGAATGCTTTGTGCAAAAAGTGTCCAATTTTTCTCCATTTGCAATTTTACATGCAGTAGCTGCTAACATGTTTTTAAAAGCAAATTTGAAATTAGCTGGGTTGGACATGATGTCATCAATGCGATAAAATTCGTAATCAGTAGCTTGGCGTGTAAGCACACCAAAAATACCATTGTCAGATGAAATGAAATACTGATTATCCATAACTAATACAGATGGGAAAAATTCGGTGTTATCTCTAGATGAAATGTAAGGTTCCGCTTCTACGCCAATCACGTGAATGGTTCCATCGGGAAAACTTTTATACGACTGTGAAATTTGGTAAGCAGCTTCAGCTGTTTTGAATGGTGTAATATCGTGTGTAATATCAATAATATGAATGAAATCCTTACAATTTTGAAGAATAAAAGCTTTTACAACAGCAACGTAGTAATCCTTTAAACCCATGTCAGATGTAAGTGTAATGATTTGCATTTTGTGAATGATATCTTTTTGACAAATATTTATTTTAATTTTTTTTCAAAAATAAGATTTTTACTTGTTATATTTGTAAAAAATCTAATAAAAATTCCTTTGCAAGAAAGAATTATAGAAATAAATGATGTAAATCCTGTTGGTGTTTTTGGGGTAAACAATGCTAAGTTAAAGCATATTAAAAGTTTTTTCCCAACATTGAAAATTGTATCAAGAGGAAATACACTTACTATAATCGGTGAGGAAGAGGTAATGGATGAGTTCGAGCGCAAATTTGAATTAATCATGCGTCATTTCAAGCAGCACAGTGTTATTTCAGAAAATAATATCGATAACTTAATGTTGGAAGATGGACATCAAATGCTTGTAGTAGATGATGGTTCTGAAATTTTAGTACACGGAAATGGTGGTGTTAAAATCAAAGCGAGAACGTTAAATCAAAAAAAACTGGTAAAAGCGGTTAATAAAAACGACATGGTGTTTGCTGTTGGTCCAGCTGGTACTGGAAAAACTTACACTGCTGTTGCATTAGCTGTACGAGCGTTAAAGGCTAAAGAAGTAAAACGAATAGTCTTAACACGACCTGCTGTGGAAGCTGGTGAAAATTTAGGTTTCTTACCAGGCGATTTAAAAGAAAAGTTAGATCCGTACATGATGCCGTTGTATGATGCTTTGAGAGACATGATTCCCGTAGAAAAATTGGCGGATATGATTGAGTTTGGTATTATCGAAATTGCTCCTTTGGCTTTTATGCGTGGACGTACACTCGATAATGCTTTTGTTATTTTGGATGAAGCTCAAAATGCTACGCCGATGCAAATGAAAATGTTTTTAACCCGAATGGGAATGACAGCTAAGTTTGTTGTCACTGGCGATATGTCTCAAGTTGACTTGCCTAAACGTCAGCGCTCAGGATTAGCTTATGCAATGGACATTCTTAAAGATATCAAAGGTTTGGAAATAATTCGCTTGCAACAAAGTGATGTTATTCGCCACGCTTTAGTTAAGAAAATAATAGATGCGTTTGATAAAGCAGAACTTCAAGAAAAGAAAGATGCCGAAAAAACGAAAGATGAAGTAACAATACCTAAAAATTAGTAGCAATGAAATCAACAATTTTGAAAACAGATTTTCAATTTCCAGGTCAGAAAAAAGTTTATAATGGAAAAGTTAGAGATGTTTACACAGTTGATGACGGATTGCTAATCTCGGTTGCTACAGATCGAATTTCTGCATTTGATTATGTGTTGCCAAAAGGAATTCCTTTTAAAGGACAAGTTTTAAATCAAGTAGCACAATTATTTCTAGAAAACACCAAAGATATTGTTCCCAATTGGCTAATAGCTTCGCCAGATCCGAATGTTTCGATAGGTTATGCCTGTGAACCTATTCTTCTTGAAATGGTTGTTAGAGGCTATTTAGCAGGTCACGCAGCAAGAGTTTATAAACAAGGTAAACGCCTATTATGTGGTGTTGTTTTGCCTGAAGGGATGAAAGAAGGGGACGCTTTTCCTGAACCAATTATTACTCCTTCTACAAAATCTGATCACGGACATGATGAAGAGATAGCCAAAGAAGATATAATAAAACGTGGTATTGTCACCAAAGAGGTGTATGATTTATTAGAACAATACAGCTTAGCTCTATTTCAAAGAGGAACTGAAATTGCTGCAAAACAAGGTTTGATTTTGGTGGATACAAAGTATGAGTTTGGTTTCTACAAAGGTGAAATTATGCTCATTGATGAAATTCATACACCAGATTCCTCCCGTTATTTTTATGCAGAAGGGTATGAACAACGTCAGAAAAATAATGAACCCCAAAAACAATTATCCAAAGAGTTTGTAAGACAATGGTTAATAGAAAATGATTTTCAAGGATTAGAAGGGCAACAAATACCTGAAATGACCGATGAGTTTGTTCAAAGCATCACCGAGCGATACATTGAGTTGTATGAGCGTATTACAGGAAAACAGTTTCAACCGTCAGATACCGAAAATATAGCAGATAGAATAGCGAGAAATACAATTCATTTCTTGAATAACTATAAAAAGTAGTAGTTCATTTATGTTGTAGCACTTTTGTCATTCACATTTGGTTGTGAATGATTATTTTCCTTTGGCATAGTTTTTGACTGATATCCTATATATCTTTGAAACCATGCGTCGATTTATTCACTTCTTGATTGTTTTATTTTTTTTGAATCCAGCGTTTGGGCAAAAAGCGTATGAAGGATACCAACCTCCATTGGATATTCCACTGGTATTGGCAGGAAACTTTGGAGAATTAAGACCTAATCATTTTCACATGGGACTTGATTTTAAAACGCAAGGGAAAGAGGGATTGCCTATTCGATCAGTTGAAAGTGGATATGTTTCAAGAATTAAAATTTCTACTTTTGGTTATGGAAAAGCTATTTATATCAACCATCCTAATGGAAAAACAAGTGTTTATGCACATTGTCAAAATTTTATTGGAAAAGTTGATTCACTAGTAAAAGCGCAACAGTACAAAGAACGCAAGTTTGAAGTAGAACTTTTTTTGAAGCCTAACGAACTGATTGTTAAAAAAGGGGAGCAAATAGCAATTTCAGGGAATACAGGTGGTTCAACAGCGCCTCATTTACATTTTGAGATTCGTGAAACTGCAACAGAAAAAGCTCAAAATCCACTCGTTTATGCTAAGTTTGATTTAAAGGATTCAAGAGCACCAGAAATTAAGCGATTAAAAGTTTTTTCAGTTAATGAGCAGGGGTATATTGTTCCAGGTAAATCATTCGAAAAGCCACTAAAAATGGTTGGAAATCAAAGTGTTTTGCAAGGTGATACATTATTAATTCCTGCTGAATATGCTTCAACATTTGGCGGAATTGGTTTTGCATTTGATATTATTGATAAGCTGAATGGTGCAGAAAATATTTGTGGTTTATATGGGACTTACCTCATTGTTGACAACGATACCATTTTTGCTCAAAAAACAGATGAAATCGCCTTTGAACACACACGTTACATTAATTCGCATAGAGATTTGTCAACTTGGGGAAATATGCATAAGTCATTTCGAAACGTAAGTAATCCATTGGAGATTTATTCTACGAACAATTTAGGGGTGATTATTGTGCAGCCAAATGATGTTAAAAACGTGCAATTAATAGCTTATGACCCTCATGGAAACCAATCATCTCTTTCTTTTGTAATTAGAGTAGGAGAGGGGGTTATTTCACCAGATTATAATCCTGCTCCTGAAAAGTATTGGTACCCTGAAGAAAAAAAATCTTTGATGTATGCTGATTGGCAGTTGGAAGTAGATTCTTTTACCATTTATGAACCTTATTTGTTTTCTGGTAAGAAGACTGCTCACATTTGTGATGTCAATGAGTTGTTGCAACGAAAGGTTAAAATAAAGATGAAATTCGAACCTACTTCTATATCTACAGAAAAGTATTACATAGCTGTAGCTACTAAAAATGGACGTAAAGCATTAGAAACGAAGTATTCAAATGGATGGTTAGAAGCTGAATCAACTGTTACAGGAAATTGCTCTATTTTAAAAGATGAAATACCACCGGTGATAAAACCTATTACAAGTACCTATTTAATAAAAACAAAACAAGTCAGATTTTCAGTTGTGGAAGGACAAACCTCATTAGCTAGTTATGACTTATACATTGATGATGTTTGGCATTTATTAGAGTATGAATACAAAGGAAACTATGTTTTTTTTGACGTACCTTCAGATTTAAAGGGAATACACCGCGTAAAAATTGTAGCAAAAGATAGTTGCGAGAATGAGGCAGTGTGGGAAAAAGACATGAATTTTATTTGATAACCTTTTGTTTCTATCTTTATTGCATTTGGTAAACTATTTGCTATTTTTGCACCATGAAATGGATTGGTAAACGTATTAGTGTAGTAGAATCTGCAAACAAAACAACAATTGTCATTACACCCGATAGAAAACCATTGGTTACAGCATTAATGGGGGCTTGGATTTTTATGTGGTATGGCATCGGTATTTCTGTTGTAACTTCATTTTTTATCAGAGATTATTCAGACAATGAACAATTAGTTTGGACTGTTTTTATGGCATTTTGGGCTTACTATGCAGTTCGAGTTTCTCGTTCTTTTTTCTGGTTAATGTGGGGGGCTGAGAATGTTCGCATCGATGGTGTTTCTTTGACTTTGAAAAGAGCTACAGGCAAAGCAGGCAAGGCAATTCCATATTATATAGAAAACATTAAAAAGATTAGAGTAAGTTTACCTAAAAAAGGTTCTTTTCAATCGTCTTGGGAAGCTTCGCCTTGGATTGTTAGAGAAGGAGAACGCATCGAGTTCGATTATATGGGTAAAGTAGTCCGTTTTGGCCGTAAGCTAGATGAGAAAGATGCAAAACTTCTGTATGATTTAATCACTCATAAATTGGAGGAACAATTGAAGCGAGCAGCTAAAAAAGAAAAAAACAATCAATAAGCATAAAAAAAAAGGATTCGTAAGAATCCTTTTTTTTTATTAATTAATTTTATATTTTTTGAAAAACGCATCCCAATTCCAAATGAAGCTTGTTACTACATCATCCATTCGTTTTAAAAATAAAGGATTTGGAGCTTGCATACGTTTAAAATACTCATCTTGGAAGTTGTTCAAATTATATTTATGGAAGATAGCTTTTGACATTCCGTAAATCACATTTTTAGAAGGATGATTTACACGTTGAATGAATGACTTATACTGTCTAACAAGGTCTTCAAACTTAAGCTTGTCCATGTCGTAAATAACAGCTAATTTTTCAAAAATTAACGCTTCGATGCGATCTGCTTGTTCAGGTTCAAAGGTGCTTTCTAAAAGAGTTAGATTGCCAACCAATAATATCAATGTAAATTGACCACTGTTTGTAGGGTCAATCTCAGGAGACTTTACAAAAGCTACATCTTCATTGATGAGCTGTGCAACTTCAGGAAAACCATTGTCAATTGTTTCAAACAACCCATTTATGAAGATGTTTGCTAATTGATTGTCAGACAGTTTTTTCTTAATTAATGACCCAAGCATGCAAATAGTTTTAGTATGTTACAAATTTACGTTCAAAAATGTTTAAATAATAACAAATCTCGTGGAGTTTATCAACCAAGTTATTAACAAAAAAAACCTCAGCATAGCCGAGGTTTTTGTATTATATTGTTCGATTAATCTTCGTCATCTTCCCAGTCTTCGTCATCGTCGTCCCAATCTTCATCATCATCCCAGTCCTCATCTTCGTCATCAGAATTGATTAGGTACTTACTGTAATCATCATCGATTTCTTCATCTTCTCTTCCGAATAGATCTAATTCTTCATCCCAATCCTCATCATCAAAATGAACAGAATCTTTACCACTTTTTTTGTAGGCATTCATCTTTTGCTTCTTGTTCTTACCGTCAGCTGTGTCATCTACTTTTTTGAGTTTATCTGTAGTTTTTTTCTTCTTAATAATTGGATTTTTTGTCAAAAAGTCTGGAGTGCTGTCATCGTTAATTTCTTCAGAAGGAATATCTAAAATGTCATGCTGAACTTTTTTTGGTTGTTCAATAGGTTTTTTGTAAGCTCCTTGCTGCTCATTGTTAGGTCTGTTAGAACGATTGAAATTATCTCTGTTGCCTTTTTGAAAACGTTGATCATTGCTTCGTTCACGGTTTTCCCTGTTGGGTGTGTTGCCAGGTTTTCCTTCAGCTTCTTTTATAACACACTTTCTCCCATTAAAGCTATAGCCATCAAGTGCTTCTATTGCACTTTTTGCTTGGTCAGCATTGGGCATTTCTACGAAGGCAAATCCTCTCGATTTATTTGTCTCCTTATCCTTGGCAACAGTTACTTTTGCAACAGTTCCATATTGTTGAAACAGCGTCAACAATTCATTCTCAGTTACGCCAAAATCCAACTTGGCTACAAAAATGGTAATCATTCTTTTACGTAATACACTAAATTTATTGGGTCGAAGATAAAATTTTTATATTTCATAGCAATCAAAAAAATGAAAAAAAATAAAAAAATAGCTAAAATGCTTGTTTTAAGCGTTTAATTTAGCTGTTTTATTCTATTTTACAAACTACAGTATCGTAGGTTGGTGAGTATGCAATCCATCCTCCTAAACAACCTCCTTTCATATTGGTCTTGATATTCATGGGCGATGCAAATGGATTGCCACTAGACATTGCTTGTGCAAATTTTGAGTATAAAAATTCGTAACTTCCTTTATCTAATTTGGAAAATTTTACCACTACTGTATCTCCAATTTGAAAACGTCCTCTTTGTTTTTTATCTATTTCTTTGTTATCAATGTTCCAAGGGTTTTCAAAATAGGTTTCTGCTGGTTTTCCATCTATAAATTCGTCGTTAAAAACACCTGAAAATGTTGCTTTGTAATAAGGGTCTATTTCAACGCCATTCACCTTATTGATACGTTTGACTTGCCAATAATAAGCGTCTCCTATACCAATTGGATCAATGATTCTACCGTAAGTGAATCCATTTCCAGTGTTGCCATTCTCCTCTTTCCACCATAAACTGTCTAGTGCATGAGGTTGCAAAATGCTTGCTGTTCCTGTAAATTCTTTTCCTTGATAGTTAATTTTTAAGGTATAATTCTTACCCACTTGCCCCCAAATAGCCGTGTTTAAACTTGTAAATGCACAAATGTTAAATTGATTTACTTGCTCTGGTGTCAATCCCAATAATCCAGCAATTACATTTTCTGAGCCAGGAGGAAGGTTGTCAGAACAAATTAAGGTTAATTGATGTTCTGTTGTGCCGTCGCTTACAAATACTTCTGCATCAGTAACAAAGCTAGATAAAAAAGTTTCTATATTTGTAGGCGCATAGATATTATTTGATTTAGTTAAAATAACAATTGGAGGTTGACCAGGTTCTATGGACCCATCCACAACTAGTTGTTCCTCAAATCCTGGGATGGCAACTTTAACTTCTTTCGTGCAAGCTGAAACAAGCGTTAAAGTTATCAATAATACAGTGTAATAAATTCTATTTTTCATAGCAAAAGTATGGTCATATTAAAATTCAAAGTTCCATGTTAACCCTGGAATAATTGGAAATAAACTTACTTGTTTTACTTTTACGGAGAAATCACCGTTTGCAAAACTACCGTCGTTGTCGATGTATAAAAAGAAAGGATTTGCCCTACTATATAAATTGTACACAGATAAAACCCAATTGTTTCTAAATCGTTTCTTTTTCAATACCATTTCTCCTGTTGCAGGATCTCTTTTTTCTTTAAATTCTTTGTCATAAAAAGTAACTGATAAATCCAATCGGTGATATGGAGCCATTCTGCTCGCGTTTCTATCGGAATATTGAAATAATAAATCTTGGTTGTGCATATACCAAGCTGAAGGTAATGTCATGGTATTTCCAGTGGCAAATATAAACGAAGCACCTACATTCCATCTTTTGTTGATGTCATAACTTGCAACAACGGACAAATCGTGTCTTCGGTCATATTTTGCTGGAAAAGTTTTTCCATCGTTTATTTTTTCAAACTTTCGTTCTGTTTTTGCCCAAGTATATCCCACCCAACCTGTAAATTTTCCTCTTGTCTTTTTGAAGAATAATTCTACACCATAGCTCCAACCTTTTCCAAAAGTCAAGATGTTATCAGTGTTATCGTTAACATTATCTGTTGGCAAAGCTCCTTCTTTGAACTCAACTAGGTTATTCATCCCTTTGTAATATAGTTCTACTGAAGATTCAAACATGTCGTTAGAGAAATTTCTATAATATCCAAGAGCAGCTTGCCATCCACTTTGAGGTTTGGCTACGTCCGTTGTTGGATGCCAAATATCGGTAGGCAATGAAACTGCACTGATTGAAGCTAAGTGCGTGTATTGATAATTGTATGCAAAACCTGCTTTGATAGAGCTTTTGTCAGGGAGCATGTATCTAAGTGAAACTCTGGGTTCCAACCCATGATAAAAAGCAATTGTTTCTCCTTTCTTATAAGTGATTGTTGTGTCTGGTTGACCAATGTTTCCTTTAATGTATCGTACAAATCGACCTGTATGAGTGTACGTGCTGTATCTTAATCCAGTGTTTAATTTTAAATTTTCAGTAATATCCCATTCGTCAATGAGGTATAAACCAGTTTCATGACTAAATAATCGTTGCCCTAAACCTGTGTCGAAAATGGTTGTGTCTTGCTGAGCTGAAACACTTGTAGGTCTAAAAATATGATAAGTATATTGTCCTCCAAAACGGATAACATGCCTGTTATTGGTAGGAAAGTACGAAAATTCTACTTTAGAGCCAACATCGTTAATTCCAGAAGTAAGTTTTAACTGTATATCATCTTGTTCTGACCCAAATGAAAAATTATAGTGTGAATAAGTTCCAACAACTTTCATAAAAAGCTTTCGGTTAAATAAATGCGTCCATCGTAAAGATGCAGCTCCATTTTGCCATGGCATACTAACCATAAAGTTGTCTTTTTTATTGTCGTATTTAAACTCATCTCTTCCAAAATAACCACTTAAATAAAGATGATCTTTGTCTGAAAGTTGATAATTAGCTTTGAAATTTAAGTCGTAGAAATAATAACTAGATCCTCTAAAGGTTGATGATTTAGGTATAAAGGCTTTCATTAACAAATCAACATACGTTCTTCTACCAGAAATCATAAACGATCCTTTGTCTTTTTTTATGGGACCTTCAACAGATAAGCGAGAAGCAATTAAACCAATTCCACCTTTAACTGAGTAATCTTTTTTATTCCCTTCTATCATGTTAACTTCCAACACGGAGGATAATCTCCCACCAAAGTTAGCAGGCATTCCACCTTTTATAAGGTTCACATTTTTGACTGCATCTGGATTAAAAACAGAAAAAAAGCCAAATAAATGAGAAGCATTGTAAACCACAGCTTCATCGAGCAATACTAAGTTTTGATCAGGTCCACCACCACGGACATAAAAACCTTGACCACCTTCAGAAACAGAAGAAACTCCAGGTAGTAATTGTATGATTTTTACAGGGTCAACTTCTCCCATAAATGCAGGTAGCTTTTTTATTTCATCAATGCCAAGTTCAATTTGTCCCATGTTGGCACTTTCCACATTGGCTGATTTTTTAGCACTTACTATTACTTCATCAATTTGTTTTGATGGAATTTTGAGTGAGATATTGATGGTTGTGTCATTGATAAAGCGAATACGTCTTGTTTCTTTCATCATTCCGGGAGCCGAAAAGTCTATTGTAAATTCGCCTTTTACAACGGTTAATGAGTAAAAACCATATTCGTTAGCAGTAGCTGCTTTTGCTAGTTCAGGAATTGAAATTTTAGCACCAAAAAGAGTTTCACCATTTTCTTCACTTTTGATAACGCCAGAAACAGTTACCTTATCTTGTGAAAAAGCAAATGAGGCAGTAAATATTGACAAATAAAGAATAAACAATCGTAGCATGCTAGTTTGATAATTGATTTTAACGAACTAAATTAATCACAATTAAAACTAAATGCAAATTTATTTATTTTGCGGATGTTTGAGTGTGTTCCTATACAACAAAATAAAAACAATTGCACCCAATATAATGGAGGTAAATAGTAAATAAAATGATTTTTTTAAGACAAAATAAATGCTAAGAATACTTAGTGTTGAAAAAATAAACGATATTGCCACGAACACATACCATACTTGACGATCGTTTAAGCCAGCATAAACTAAATGATGCGTTGTATGATCTTTACCACCAATCATTGGGGATTGTCCTTTCTTTAAACGATTAATAACTACTGTTAAAGTGTCAGAAAATGGAGCAGTAAAGGTTATTAGTATTAGTAAAAACCCAATTTCAGTACCTAAACTTTGATCTACTCCAACCATCCAAATGTTTTCTATGGTAACAAATGCCACATAAAAACCGAAAAATTGAGAGCCAGCGTCACCCATGAATAACTTGGATGGATTGATATTGAAGTATAAAAAACCAATAAGTCCGCCAATTAAAGAGATGTTTAAAATCGACCAAATGTCAATGCTTACGCCGTTAATTATCCAGTTGATAATCAAAGAAGTTGCTATAATGAATAAAACAACCGTTCCTGTAATACCGTCCATGTTATCAAGCATATTGAGAGAATTCATCAGTAAAACCACCCAAAAAACAGTAAGAGTACTATTGATGAGGTAATTATCTGTTATTTTTATCATAGAATCATAGTGTACTAGGATAATTCCACAGAAAATTTGAGCTGATAATTTGAGTAAAGGTTTGGTGTTGTATGCATCATCTGCCAATCCCATGATAAAAGCAATCGTTCCAGCAATAAAAACACCGCTGAATTTCGGGATGGAGAACAAATTAATGTCTTTAAAAATTCCTTGAAAAATTAAAAAAGTAAAAATAAATACTGCATAAAAACTAACCCCTCCTAATGAAGGTTTTGATTGATTGCTCCATCTAATAACAACGTCATTTTTATTTCTAATTCCTAATGAGGAAGAAAATTGTAGTAATAGTATATTAGAAACGGCGGCAATTAATATACCACAGAGGCAAAAAATGATTAGATAAAATAATTGGTCACTCATAATTGTAGTTTTATAATTCATAAGGAGAAATAAAATCTTTCCATTTTATTCCTTGTGCATCTTTTTCAGATATCAGTGGATTTTTTATTTGCCAATCAATGTTTAAATCATTGTCATTCCAAATAATTGTCCTTTCTGAATAAGGGTGGTAGTAGTTGGTACATTTATATAAAAACTGTGTATTGTTCTCAAGTGCTACGAAACCGTGAGCAAATCCCTCCGGTATCCAAAACATTTTACGGTTTTCTGCAGAAATAAATTCAGCATGCCATTGACCATAAGTTGGTGAATTTTGTCTCAAATCCACTGCGATATCCAAAACAGAACCATGAGCCACGCGGACTAACTTTCCTTGTGCATAAGGTGGAATTTGAAAGTGTAGTCCACGAAGCACATTCTCCGAAGACATCGATTCATTGTCTTGCACAAAAATTATTTTCCTACCAACTGCCTCATTGAATACCTGCTGATTAAAACTTTCGAAGAAATAACCTCTGTTGTCAACGATTTTTTTTGGTATGAACGTAATTAATCCTTCTATTGATAACTTATTTATTTCCATTTTTTTTTGAATATTCTATTAATCAGTTTTTTAGTTTTAGAAAGCACTTTGGATTGTACTGTTGTTTCACCTCTCGAATATTCATCATAGTAACCATATCCATATCCGTATTGATTACTTCTAGTAGCTTCAATCCCGTTTAGAATAACGTTTAACTTGGTGAGTTGCTTCATTTCAAAGAATTCTTTGATTCTAAAAGCAAAATTTCTTTTTGAGTATTGTGATTTGAATACGTAAATAGGAATGTCTGCTTCTGTTAAAATCTTTACACCGTCAGAAACTAGACCAACCGGAGGATTATCTATTACAATAATATCGTATCTTGCTTTTAATTCTTTAATAATTTCTGTAAAACTCTTGTTGAGGAGCAGTTCTGAAGGGTTAGGAGGAATAGGACCAGAAGTAATAACATCTAGGTTGGTTTCCACGTTTTCTACGATGGCTTCGTCTAGGGAAATTTTACCAATGATTAAATTACTCATTCCTTTATCGTTAGGTAATTTGAAAGCTAAATTTACCTTAGGTTTTCGCATGTCTAAATCCAGCAAAATGGTCTTTTTCCCTGTCATGGCAATAATAGCCGACAAGTTGAGAGCAACAAAGGTTTTTCCTTCTCCAGAAATGGAAGAAGTTATGGCAATTGTTTTGTAATCAGGGTTAATGTAACTTAAGTTAACCCTTATTTTTCTCATTGCTTCTGCCATCACAGATTTAGGTGATTGCGTAACCACAACTTGTGAGTGGGACATTTCTGCTTTTGTGAGCGGTACACCACCCAACACAGTTGCTTGAGGTGGCAAGATGCTTTCTAAATCTTGAATAAGATTAATTTCGTTAAAACTGACATATTTTAAGAATAACATGCCAATTCCTAAGAACAAACCAAAGAAAAGGAAACTCATCATAATGACTTTTCCATTTGGTTCTACGGGAGAACCCTCATTTACAGGCATTTGTAAAATACGATTGTTGGATGAAAAACCTGCGTCAGAGATGGAAAATTGTACCTTTTTCTCAGTCAAGAGTTGGAAATATTTCTCGTTTAAGTCTTGGATGTTTTTTAAACGATTGTACTCCATTCTTTTTTCGGGTAACTTAGCATATTCTCCTTCTAATTCACCCAATTTTGCTATAATCACATGTCTTCTCCCACGTAAACGTTCCTCAATAGTAGAAATACTGCGTGAAATTTGTTTTGTTTTCTCGTTTATCTTTTTGTCCAATCGTTTAGCCTCCGCACTCTCAGGAGTAACTTTAAACAATAGCTCATCCTTTTCTTCAAACAAAGTATGAAGTGCTTCAATGTGATTGGATAAAGCACTTTCATAAGACTTTCCGAGTAATTCTGGAAGGATTTTATAAATGTCTAATCGTCCAGGATTTTCTTGTAAACGTTTGTTGATAGAACGCAAAGTGGCTGTTTCATCATCAATGGAAAACAATTCTTCTTGAAATTTATTCGCTTCAGACTGCAAGTCCGTTCCGCTACTTTCTGGGTCTGCTAAATTAACAGTTCGCTGAAAATTCATCAAACTATCCTTGGAACGTTTGAGTTCTAAAGATAAAGAGTCTAATTGTGAGTCGATAAAATTCAAAATATTTTCAGAACCCTTCTTTTTTAATTTGACGGAATAATCAATAAAAGCATGCGCGAGACCTAAAGTAATATCATAACAAATTTTAGAATTGTCACCTTTGAAACTTAGCAAAACTGTACGAGCTCTTTCATCCAAAGGCATAACTGTTAATCCCTCATAAAATCTGTTTTTAATTGTTGTCCCGTTATTAAACACAAAATAAACTTCGTTTGATTCTGTGTCATTTTTTAAAACTTCTGGTACTTCTGATTTAATAATCACATCAAAATGAGGGGTAATGATATGCTCACCAAGTTTTTCTTTAAACGTATTTAATTTACCATCGTGGTAGTAGCTTAATTCAATCATGTCGTTGTTGTAATCGACACGAATAGGAACATTTATTAATGTTGAATCGGTTAGTTGATAGGGAAAAATTTGAATGTTAGCAATTTTATATTTTTCTTCTGTCAGAAATTTCCCTTTATAGAAAATACTAGTATGCATCTCAAGGCGCTTGAGTGCATTTGTAAAGAGTAATTCTGATTTTAAAAGCTCAACATCAGAGTAAAATAAGTCTTTTTTGGTATTGATATTGTCAATGTCGATTACGCTTTTTGCATTGTCCTCGCTTTCTAATTGCAATACTAATTGCGCTTCGTATTTGGGTTTAGTGTAACGTAAATACACTACTGCAAATGAATAAAAAACGAGCATAAACAAAGGTATCCACCACCAAAAGCGTTTTAATATGGTGCGAAATAATAAGGCATCATATTTTTTGTTGATAATGAAGTTGTTTGTGTTCTCAGCCATAGTTATTTGTATGTCTTTATTACTGTGAAAATCACTAGTGCACTAGAAATAATGGATACTATAGGTGCAATTTCTTTCACCACTTCTTTTGCAATTTGAGGGCTTGGTTCAATGTAAATGTAGTCATTTGCTTGAACAATCATATCTACATATTTCAATCCTTCAATAGTTGATAAATCAATGACATAGATGTTTCTAACTCCATCCTGTCCTCTTCTCATGACTTTAACTTTTTTAGCCTTCCCACGTTCGGTAATACCACCAGCTTGAGCAATTGCTTCCATGAGTGTAGTGTTGCTGTTAACCAACGAAATCACCTTGGCATCGCTACCATTTCCAGGGAAAACTACTACACGTTGATTCGTGATTTGTACTTGAACAAAAGGATGGTTGTACTCTTTTCCATATAATTCTTCCAATAAATCCTCACATTCAGAAACGGATAAGCCTTGCACTTTTACTTTTCCTAACTTTGGGATTTCAATTGTTCCATCGCGCTTTACAAGGTATTCAACTGGTGCTCCAGTAATAGATTTTGCTGCTACATCGGCATTTCCTTGTAGCAAGATCTCACCATGATTGGTGTATAATTGAAAGGTTACTTTGTCATCAATTGAAATTAAATAATCAGCATCAGGTGATAAAGGAATGGAATCGTAATGCACTACATCACCTTTGGCTTGTTTAAACATAATGTTTGAATTAATGCTACAGCTTGATACCCCTGCCACTAGCAATGTAGTTAAAATAAGTATTTGTAGTCGTTTATATAACATTTTTTTCTTTCAATAATGTAAAATAAAGTTCTCTCATATTGCTAACTAAACGAGTGTAGTGAAAATGATCCTTTACAAAGTCCCATCCAGATTCTGAAAGATATTTTCTTAAACTGTCGTCTTCAATTAATGAAAGTAACTTCTCCTTATACTCTTCTTTGGTGTTGGAGGTTACAATTAAACCTGTTTTTTTATCATCAATAACATCACTTACACCGCCTACATTTGTTGAAATAACAGGAACATTGGCAGCTTGGGCTTCAATTAAACTAACAGGTGTGCCTTCATTTTTTGAACACAAACAAATGATATCCATACCTGGATTAAAAGTTGCAATGTCCTTAATCCAAGACGTTAATTCGAATTTTACCGTGTTAGGCCATTCAAAATCAGCTATTTGTTTTTCAATGGAAGGTTTTTCTTCTCCATCACCAACGATAAAGATACGTAGATTTTTTGTTGTAAGCGCAGAAATCTCTTTTAAAACATCAATAAAAAATGAATGGTTTTTAATTGGTGCTAATCTTCCGATGATTCCAATGGCTATTTCATCCTCTGCTAAGTGATAATTTTTTCTAGTAATCTCTCTGTTTTTGTCCTTGTCTTCTTGAAACTTTGTTAGGTCAAATCCTAGTGGAATGACAGCAGTTTGTTGTTGCTTACTAATTTTATGAACGTGTACCAATTCATGTTTTTGAAGAGGCGAAATGGCAATTATTTTTGAACTGTTCTTTGCCAACTTTCGTTCAATTTCTTTAAACACAGCCGTTTTTAATGGATTGAAATAACCTTGAAAAACATGTCCGTGAAAGGTGTGTACAATAACAGGTACTTTTGCATTTTTTGCTGCCCTTCTTCCTAAAGCACCAGCTTTTGCAGCATGTGTGTGAACGATGTCTGGCTTAAATTCTTCAATGATTGCCTTAATTTTTTTATAAGCTGCTCTGTCTGATTTTAAACTTGGAGTACGTTGCATTTCCTCAAGCAACAAGGGAGTAACATTGTATTCCTCTAGTACATGCAAAGAGTCTGCCTCTCCTTTCTCTGGTAAACCTCCAATCAATAGCGTTTCAAACTCATCTCCTAGGAAGGAAGTAAGGAAAGTGGCATTGTATGTAGGACCTCCAATATTAAATCGGTTGATAATTCTTAAAACTTTTATCCTTCTCACTTTAAAAAATGGCAGTATATTTGATAACAATTTACAAATGTTAACTTTTTAATTTAATAAACAATGAAACGGTTTAACTTTTATTTGATTTTTCTGTGTTTTTTGACGTTGAACAATTTTACTTTTGCTCAAAAAAACGATAATACTGCTATAAATCAATTTGTTTCATCCGCAGGGTTTGAAAATGCTTCTATTGGAATTTATGCGGTAGATGTGAAAACAAAAGAAGTTGTCATGAGTTTTGACCCTAATCGTTTGTTGGTACCTGCTTCTACCACAAAATTATTTTCAACTTCTTTAGCAATTGATGTGCTAGGAGGTGATTACAAGCCTGTTACCAAGTTGTATTATGAAGGTTCTATTGAAAAAGGTGCTTTGTTTGGAAACATTTGGATAATAGGTGGTGGTGATATGTCATTAGGGAGTAAATATTTTGGAACAACTGACAAAACAACTTTTTTAAATGACTGGATTCAGGCTATTCAAAAGGTTGGTATCAACTCAATTCATGGAGATATTATTGTAGATGCAGCGTCTTTTGGTTACGATTCACCAGATGATTGGTTGTGGGGAGATATGGGGAATTTTTACGGAGCCCATTTTACTGGTGCAATGGTTTATGATAATTTGTTGGAATATCATTTTAAAACTGGTGCAGCTAATACACTTGCGGAATTATTGTACACTTCTCCATTGATTGATGGTTTAGAGTTAAATCACACTATTTTGGCTTCTACAAAACCAGGTGATAATGCCTACATTTTTGGTGCTCCTTATTCCAATTATCGAACAGCAAAAGGAACTTTGCCGCAACAAAAAGCAGATTTTATGGTGAAAGGGAGTATGCCTTATCCAGAGTTGCAACTAGGGATTGAATTAATGAGAGCAATGACCAACCGTTCGCTGACTGTTAATGGAAAAGTGGTGACAACAAGAGAATACTCATTGAAATTGCCGTCAGAAGCTAAATTACTTTTGTCTTACAATGGTCAACCGATTAGTGAAATTGCAAAAATGACTAACTATGAAAGTATCAATGTTTTTGCTGAGGGATTGATGCGACTAACAAGTTTTGAGAAAACAAAAGATGGAAAACATGAGTCAGCCGTGGACTATATGACCAATTTTTGGAAAACAAAGTTGAATAGTCCATTTTATTTAGCTGATGGAAGTGGATTGTCTCGAACTACTGCTGTAACTGCCAAATCGTTAACTGAGTTGTTAGTTTATATGTCAACATCTTCTGGTAGTAAGGTTTTTTATGAAAGTTTACCTGTCTCTGGAGTGAGTGGTACGCTTAAAAATGTTGCAAAAAATCAACTTGCTCATGGCAAAATTCATGCTAAAAGTGGTACGATGCGCAGAACAAAATCCTATGCAGGTTATGCAGAGACTGCTTCAGGTAGAACAATTGCATTTGCTTTTATAGTGAATAATTATACATGTACTAATGCTTTGACTACAAAGCAAATGGAGATGTTGATGAATACTTTAGTTAAAGAATGAATAAATCTTCATTGAAACAAAGAAGACTTGAGAAGGTGAGCTAGTTAATTATCCAATTTGTTGATTATTCCTGAGTTTACAGCTAGTAGATCATTGACAAATTGACGTTTATTTTTCGGTGAAATGATTACTTCATCAAATTTGCCATATTTCACTAAAATACGATTGAACGATGGAGCAGGAGCAGATAGAATATAGTTTGTTTTTTGTATTTCTTTTATTTTGGAAATAGTGATTTTTTCAGAAAAGAATCCACTTTTGATTATAAGTGAGTCATTAACAATTGTGTAAGAAGTAAAGAAGAATAAATAGGTTATAAAAGTTGTTAATACAACAACGAAAGTTAACTCCCATCCTAAATTTGTTGGTTCATTTTGGAATAAATCAATCAACATAGGTGCATTAATAATCGAAATAACAGCTAAGTAAAGAGGATATGAGACTTTAGAAGGGTGTTTCTTTTGCATTTTATAACTTTCTAAATTCTAAAAAATTAAAGGGATTTTCTACAAAAGAGAATCCCTTTAATTTTAAAAAGAAATAGTTAGTTCATTTCTATTATCGCCCCCCTTGTGGAATTGGACGTTTAATCGGAGTTGTTTTAGGTGTTTCAATTGTCTTTTCAGGTGTTTCAATTGTCTTTTCTGAAGTTCCATCTTTGACGTTGATTTCATTTCCACCTATAACTTGAGGTTTTCTAACTGGACGAACAATTTGAGTACCTTTAGGAGTTTCTCCTTTGTTGCCTGTAGAAGATTCTTGACAAGCTCCTCTCACTGCTCCTTGTTTTTCATAATTTGGCCACTCAATAGGATTGATGGTTCTTGTTTCGTATTCACCTCTACTGTTTTTCACACAAATTAACATCCCTTTTGTGTTGTTTGGCAAGGCGTTACTAGAACTATTTTGCTCTTGCGTAGCTTCTTTGCTTACACATGCTCCTAATGTTGCACCATATTTTTGATAGTCAGCCCATTGAGATTGTTTAATGGTGATTGTGTTGAATGTTCCATTTTGACCAGGCATACAGATGATGATGTCTTGGTCAACCACTTCCGGACAAGCTCCAAGCGTAGCTCCCATTTTACGGTAATCTTGCCATTGCGATTGCTTAATGGTTTTTGTTTGTTGAACGCCATTAATAGTTACACAAATCACTAAATCAGGATCGTTCATAGGGCATTCACCCAACGTAGCGCCTTGTTGTTGATAAGCAGGCCATTCAGATTCTTTAATTGTTCTGGTCTCTTTGTATCTTCCGACAGGAACGCAAATTACGATGTCGTTGTCAACCACTTCTGGACAAGCGCCTAAAGAAGCACCTCTTTGTTTAAATGCAGGCCATTGTGATTCTTTGATAGTCATTGTTTGTCCGTTAAGGCAAATAACAATGTCGTTGTCAACTGCTTCAGGACAAGCTCCCATTTTAGCCCCCATTTTTTCATAATCAGCCCATTGAGATTGCTTGATAGTTAACGTAACATTCTTTAAACACACTTGAATGTCCTCATCTACAATTTCTCTACAAGGACCTTCAGTTGCTCCAGCACGTTTGTATGCTTCCCAATCAGCATATTTTATTGTCAATGTTTGACGAACACCGTTCACAACGTGACAAATTGTTAATTCTGGTTCAATGACAACAGGTTTTGTCGTTTTAACTGAACAAGTTTGAGAAACAGAACCAGCGATATTGCTTGCAGAAACTTCTA
Source organism: uncultured Fluviicola sp. (assembly GCA_964580465.1). Classification (GTDB taxonomy): domain Bacteria; phylum Bacteroidota; class Bacteroidia; order Flavobacteriales_D; family Crocinitomicaceae; genus Taishania. Next base: position 128,048 of record CAZOKJ010000001.1, read on the forward strand.
ACGTAACAGTTTTTGAGAATCCTGCTCTAATTTCTGTTGTGAAATTAAATCCAGTTGCTGTTTTTGTATAGGTTACATCTGTATGTACAATTCCATTGATTTTGATGATAATCTGAGAACTTTCAGTAACACCAGTAACAGTTCCAGTAAATTTAACCATTCCAGGCATCACGTCAACATTGCACGGAGAAGTAATTATGATAACAGGTTTGTTAACAGTCACAACAGGAGCACCTTTGTAATAGATGTTTGTTGAGGCAATTGTTTGGCCACAGTTATTCACAGCGACTAATTGAATATCATTATTTCCTTGCTGCAATTTGATAGCTTTACTATATACTTTAGTGCTTGAATTGTAGCTTCCAGCAGATTGAACAACTCCATTTACTTTTACAACAACATCACTTGCATTTGTTATGCCAATCACAGTTGCTGACAAGTTGAAGTTGTCATTTGAAACAGTAATGTTGCTCGCAGGATTAATCCATGTAATAACAGGTTTTTCACATGGTGGATTGTAAGTAACCGTTGCACTTGCACTCGCATAACCACATTCGTTGTTTACAGAAATTTCAATTGTGTTGCCACCATTTGCTAATTGAATTGTAGAAGTAAATAATCCTGTTTGGACATTGTAATTGAAATTGGTTATTCTGTTTCCGTTTACTTTAAAAATAATATTCTGCGGATTTGTCACATTTGTGATGTTTCCTTGAACAGTGTATGAAGAAACAGTACTAGTAGCTCTTGAACCAGAAGGATTTGTAATGGTTGCTGAAGGATCAATACATGGTGTTCCAACTTCATAATTAATCGTTTGGTCAACTGTTCCACAACCATTTGTAACTTGTATGTAGATAGCATTTTTACCAGTTCTCAATGTTAACGTTTTCTTGAAAAGCTGATTGCTAGCTGTATAGGTTCCTTTGCTTTGCAACTGACCATTCACATATACTGCAACTTGATTTGCGTCAGTAATATTCAATATACGAGCTTCTAACGAAACGGTGTTGCTTGTTCCATAAATAGTTGTTGGATTCAAAATCGTCATTAATGGACTTGGACACGTTCTGTTGTATAAGAATTGAACAGATTGCGTGTGAGAACCACAATTATTTGTCGCAATAATTTGCAACGTATTATTTCCCTCTTGAAGCGTAATGCTTCCAGATACAGTGCCAGAAGCTCTATTAAAAGTATAATTGTTAATGATAGCACCATTTAGATATACTTGAATCGTTCCATTTCCGATGTTTGAAATAGTTGCACTAAAGAACTGTTTAGAATCAGTCGTGCTCAATGAGCCTGATCTTGGAAGTGTAAAGTTTACAACAGGGAATTCACAAGCCGGTTCATAGTTGACATAAATTGTCTTGCTATCGCTACCACAAGCATTAGAAGTATAAATAACAATTGTATTAATACCTTGTTGCAACTGATAATCACCTCTAAACTCACCTCTACTTGTGATTTGCAAGTTACCTGCTTTTACACCATTGATGGTTGCATAAGTGGCGCTGTAATCACTATTCAACAATGAACCTGTTACTTGGTAATAAGGTTGATTGACAGTAGTGTTTTGAGGACTTGTCAAGTAAATAGTTGGAGCGATACATTTTGTGTACGTAATTTGCACACGTTGTGAAACAGATCCACAATCATTGCTTGCAATTAAGTCGATATTATTTAAACCTTCTTTTAGCATGACAGAACTACCTAAAATGCCAGTAGATTGATTGTAGCTATAAGAAGTTGTTTGAACACCATTTACGCTCATTTGTATTCTGCCATTCCCTAAGTTAGCAATTTGTGCTTGATAATTTATCATAGCATTATTTGAAGTGCTACTTGTAGAAGCAGGTTGAATGATTGCAACGCTAGGCTTGATACAATTGGGTGTAGAAGGTAATGTTGGATTTGTTGGGTTTTGCGTTGTAGGAGGAGGTGTAGTTTCTGTATGCTCTACATGTTTTCTTCTTGGTAAATAAATTTTCAAGTACAAGCTACTGTAATGATAAATATCTTTTTTGAAAATACCAGAATTACCTTTTACGCCATCAAAAAGGTCTGTGCCAGAAAAACTAGTTTTATGTTCAAAACCAAGCGCAACACTCGGAGTAACAAAATACCCAATTCCGAAGCCCAAATGCCCCATGAATCGAGCATTCCAACGATTGAGGCTTCCATCAAGGGCACTTTCATAATCGTTGTTTAAAAGCGATTTTAATTCTGATTTAGTATAACTTTTTGTTGGGTCGTAACCATACATTAATTCATTATCACCAAGCAAGTTTGCACGAGAACGATATCCTGTTAAGCCCAAGCCACCAAAGATATATGGATCCCAACCAGTTCGCTCAGTTAAACGGTTAAGATGTATAGACAATTCCAAATTCAACTCATGGGCTTTTGTTTGAAAATTATTGTAGGTAAAGCCTAAAGAATCCTTGTAATTAGTTGGTGCTGTACTTAAAGCTAAATCGGTGTATGAAGTTAAATCACTTTTTTTTGTGTCTAATCCTCTCCAAGCTCCACCTAAATATCTTAGTCTTAAATCAAAACTAACGGGAGAAGCAATGTGCTTGTTGAATGATCTACCAAGCATTAAACCCCATCCGTAATAAGTTTGATTTTTAACATCCGTTGTTTGCCAAGTGGCTCCAACATTTGCTCCGATAAACCAAGGTGAATATCGGTCGTAATTTAACCTCTGTGAGTGGGTGTACTGAATAATCACAGTGAGAAAAATGGCTAATAATGTACTAATTTTGCGCATAAGTTCTAAATATATGTAGTTATTATTTAGGTGTTCTAACATAAATTGTGCCAAAGTTCACAAAAAAATATAAATTTTCAAAATTAAACATTTATTTAATTGATAATCAGATGATTGTGTTTTTTGTTTAATTAGTTAGTTTTAGGATTGTGAAAGCTAAAAAAACAAAAAGTTAAGAAGTCAAAGTGATTTATTTTTGTGTGTCAAATTGTCAGTTTAAATTATGTATTTGTCAGTTTTTAGTGTTTGGCATGGGTTTTGTGCTAGGAGAGGAAACGAAATTTTAATACTAACAATTAAAAAATAAGTACTTTATGTCAATTTCATTTAAACCATTGGCAGACCGTGTTTTGATTGAACCGGCTCCGCAAGAAGAAAAAACAGCAAGTGGAATTTTTATTCCTGATACTGCAAAAGAAAAACCGTTAAAGGGTACAATTGTAGCAGCAGGTAATGGAAAAAAAGATGAACCAATGACAGTGAAAGTTGGTGATCAGGTGTTGTACGGACAATATTCTGGTACAGAAATTAAATTGGATGGTAAAACGTATTTGATTATGCGTGAGTCTGATATTTATGGTATTTTTTAATTAATTTATTTAAAAAAACGAATAAAATGGCAAAAGAGATTTATTTTGACGTAGAAGCACGTGAAAAATTAAAAAAAGGAGTTGATACATTAGCAAATGCTGTTAAAGTAACAATGGGACCAAAAGGAAGAAACGTTGTTATTGGTAAGAAATTTGGTTCTCCTCATGTTACAAAAGATGGTGTTTCAGTTGCAAAAGAGATTGAGTTAAAAGATCAAGTTGAAAACATCGGTGCACAAATTGTAAAAGAAGTGGCTTCTAAAACAGCTGATATTGCTGGAGATGGAACGACAACAGCTACTGTTTTAACACAAGCTATCATCACTGCTGGATTGAAAAACGTAGCAGCAGGTGCTAATCCAATGGATTTAAAACGTGGAATCGATAAAGCAGTTGCAGAAATTGTTAAGTCGTTGAAAGCATTGTCAAAAGAAGTAGGTTCTGATAACGAAAAGATTAAACAAATTGCTACTATTTCAGCAAACAATGACGAAACAATTGGCGCGTTGATTGCTGAAGCTATGAAAAAAGTAGGAAACGAAGGAGTTATCACAGTTGAAGAAGCAAAAGGTACAGAAACTGAAGTGAAAACAGTTGAAGGTATGCAATTTGACAGAGGATATTTGTCTCCTTATTTTGTTACCAACACAGAGAAAATGATTGCAGAATTGGATCGTCCTTATATCTTAATCTACGATAAGAAGATTTCAAATATGAAGGAATTGTTGCCAATTTTAGAACCTGTAGCTCAAGCTGGCCGCCCATTGTTAATCATTGCGGAAGATGTTGACGGAGAAGCATTGGCTACTTTGGTGGTGAATAAAATCCGTGGAGCATTGAAAATTGCAGCGGTGAAAGCACCAGGTTTTGGAGATAGAAGAAAAGCAATGTTAGAAGATATCGCGATTTTGACAGGAGGACAAGTCGTTTCTGAAGAAAGAGGTTATACATTGGAGAATGTAACATTGGAATTCTTAGGAACAGCAGAAAAAGTTGAAATAGATAAAGATAATACAACAATTGTAAACGGAGCTGGTAAACCAGAAGAGATTGAAGCTAGAGTAGGGCAAATCAAAGCTCAGATTGAAGCAACAACTTCTGATTATGACCGTGAAAAATTGTTAGAAAGATTAGCGAAATTAGCTGGAGGTGTTGCTGTACTATATGTAGGGGCAACGACAGAGGTTGAAATGAAAGAGAAGAAAGACCGTGTCGATGATGCTTTAGCTGCTACACGTGCTGCTGTTGAGGAAGGAATTGTACCAGGCGGTGGTGTTGCACTAATTCGTGCAATCGAAGCTTTGGAAAACCTTAAAGGAGCTAATGAAGACGAAACAACAGGTATCATGATTGCTCGTCGTGCAATTGAAGAACCATTGCGTCAAATTGTTGCAAATGCAGGTGGGGAAGGCGCAGTGATTGTACAAAAAGTTCGTGAAGGTAAAGATGACTTTGGTTACAATGCACGCACTGATAAGTTTGAGAACTTGTATGAAGCTGGAGTAATTGACCCAACGAAGGTTACGCGCATTGCATTGGAAAACGCTGCTTCAATTGCTTCGTTGTTCTTGACAACAGAAGCAGTAATTGCAGACGAGCCAGAAGAAGCTATGCCAGCAATGGGAGGCGGAATGCCAGGTGGAATGCCAGGAATGATGTAATCCATTTTTAGCAGTTTTTATAAAGAGTCAACTATTGTTGGCTCTTTTCTCGCTTTGTTTTTCCCGATTTTATCGGATAGAATAAAGTGTCTATATATAGAGAAGAGGGCGTCTTTTATAAGATGTCCTCTTTTTTTGAAAAAAAAATAGCATAAATAGTTGTATAAATAAAAAAATCATTATCTTTGCAGTCCCAAAACAAGCTTGGGTGTAAGTTAAAAAGATAACTTACAGTTGAAATACAGCAATTGCGGATGTGGTGAAATTGGTAGACACGCTAGACTTAGGATCTAGTGCCGTGAGGTGTGCGGGTTCGAGTCCCTCCATCCGCACTATTTAAGAAAATGAATGGTGTAAGCTGTGTCTTATGCCATTTTTTGTTTAATAAAATCAAGAGTGATGAAAGTAGTTCGCGAAGACATTGATGCATTAAATGCGGTATTAAAAGTTGAAGTTGCTCCTTCAGATTACGAATCAAACGTAAACAAAGAGTTAGAGCGTTATAGAAAAACAGCAAAAATTCCTGGATTCCGTCCTGGAAATGTTCCTGCTTCTTTAGTGAAAAAACAATATGGTAAAGCTGTTTTAGCTGATGAATTAAACAAGCTTGTGAACAATTCTTTGTATGAGTACATCCAAGAAAATAAAATTAGTATTTTAGGTAACCCAATTCCTAAAGAAGGTTCTGATGTAAAAGGTGATTTCGATAATCCTTCAACATTCGAATTTGAATACGAAATTGGATTGACTCCTGAAATTAAAATCAATCTTTCTTCAAAAGATAAATACGATTACAACAAAGTAAAAGTTGACGATGATTTAATTGGTAAACAAATTTCTGACTTACGTCGTCGTTATGGTAAATTGTCTTCTGTTGAAGAAACAAATGATACAGATATGATTTTAGGTCAATTTGTTGAATTGAATGAGGATGGTTCTATCAAAGAAGGTGGAATTATGCATTCATCAACAATTTCTGTTGAGTTTGTAGAAGATAAAGCTACTAAAAAATCGTTGACAGGTATTAAAGTTGGTGACAAAGTTGTTGTAGATCCAGCTAAAGTGTCAAGAGGTGAAAACGATATGGCAGCTATGTTGGGTGTTAAACCAGCTCAGTTGAAAGATTTGTCTTCTAAATTCCAATTGAAAGTTAACGAAATCAAGCGCATTGAATTAGCTGAATTGAACGAAGAATTGTTTGATAAGTTATTCGGTGAAGGTGTTGTTAAAACAGAAGCTGAATTAAAAGCAAGAATTGCTGAAGATTTGAGCGGTATGTTCGTCAACGATCAAGATCGTTTGTTTACAAAATTTGTTTACGAAGACTTGATGAAGAAAACAGAAGTAAATCTTCCAGATGCTTTCATGAAACGTTGGATTAAATTGTCAAATGAAAAACCTGTAACAGATGAAGAAATTGAAGCTGAATACGGTTCTTATGCTGAAGGTTTAAAATGGCAGTTGATTCAAGGTGAAATTTTCAAAGCAAATGAAATTAAATTAGACCAAGAAGAGGTGATCAACTTTACAAAAGGTTTAATTGTAAATAATTATGCTCAATATGGAATTCCTGCTCCAGAGGATGCTGAATTAACTAAAAACGCATTGGAAGTATTGAAAAACAAAGATGAGGTGAATCGTATTTACGATATGTTAGCTGAATCTAAGTTGATTACTTACTTCAAAGAAACAGTGAAATTGAACGAGAAAGAAATTTCTTATGACGATTTCGTAGCATTAGCAAATGCTTAATAAACATGCAATAAATTACATTTATTGAATTGTTTTTGTAGAAGAATGAAAAACCCGAATGAAAGTTCGGGTTTTTTTTTATAGCTTTACGCCTAGAAAATGTTATAGTTCCTAATTTTAGTTAAACAATTAAATGTATGAAAAACAAATTAACTCTTCTTCTTTTTCTATTTAGTCTGAATACCCTACTAGCTCAAAAAGATTATTTGAAATTCAAACCTTATCATCCTTACACGTGGATGGTCGGTGCAGGTTGGAGTTTTGTTGATAATGATGGGAGACCTTTTTCAGATTTTTTTGATTTGAAAAATGGTTATTCATTGCATCCATATCCTACTCAAGTACATGTCGATAGATACTTTAAATATGGTTTAAGCGTGGAACTTACAGGTTCTTTTAATCACTTTAAAGGGAATACAATTGTTAATGTTAAAAAGCCAAATCCTAGCGGCAATATTTGGTCAATCGATTTAGCTACTCGATATAGCATTTATCAATTTCTTTATAAGAAAGCCCCTTGGTTTGACCCTTATGTTGCTGTTGGTTTGGGATTCACTTCTATTAAAACGAGAGATAGTATTCAAGCTGGAATTCAAAATTATGCAACACTTAATGGAGGGATAGGTGTGAATTTTTGGATTCGAAACTTTGGAATTCGTTTACAAGGTCTAATGAAGTTTGGAATAGTTGAAAATTTTTATCATAATAGCAGTAACTATGTTCATTACTCAGCAACATTAATGTACCGTTTTCAACAACCTGAACGTCGTGATAATTCCTTCAGCAAAGCCCAACACAAATGGACACGCAAAAAACCTGGTAAATACAAAGGGAGTTCAAGGTAAAAGTTCATTTTTTTGTTAAAAATCGTTATAGGACTTCAACAATGTAACAAAAATTACACTTTTTATTCTAAAGGAATCAGTATCTTTGAGCAGCTCGATTTTAGAATGAATAAATTGTTTTTAATAATTAACTTGTTTGTCAGTGCTTTTGCTTTTTCTCAAAATGAAGTGAAGTGGGACGTTGCGTTTAATCGATCAACAAAAAACGTTGAATTGAAAGCGTCAATAGCTCCTGGTTGGCATCTTTATGCAACGGATATTGCTGATGGTGTAGGACCTTTGCCAACTGTTATTTCTTTCTCTGAGAATAGCAATTTAATGCTGCTCCAAAGTTTAACTTATCCAAAACCAATTGTTTCTTTTGATCCTAACTTTGAGGCTGAAGTTGGATTTTATGAAAATGAAGTTGTTTTTCAACAAGGAGTTAAAGTGAAAAAAAATACAATTTTAAAAGGTGAAATTGAATTTATGGTGTGTAACGATGTAACTTGTTTGCCACCAGTAGTTGAACGATTTGAAATAAAAATGAAAAAATAGTTATGAAAAAATTCATGCAATCAATCCTAGGAAGTTATGTGTTAAGCTTTTTGCTAGTACTAATAACAAGTACATCTTTTGGGCAAATGGAATTTCCAGAAGACATCGTTAAGGTTAAATTTACTGTTGAGCAGGAAGGTAGCGAGGCTTTTGTTGTTGCTAATGTTTCTATTAAATCGAAATGGCATATTAATGCTTCTGTTTTGCCTAAAGGTAGCTTTGGTTTGCCTACTAAAATGGATATTAAACCAGGAAAAGAGTTTAAAGTTATTGGTAACGTCATCGAACCAAAGCCGATTGAAAAATATGATGCTTTAGCTGATGAAAACTTGGCTTATCATGAAGGAAATGTTAAAATTAAACGAAAAATTGCTGTTCTTTCTGAAAATGATTTTGAAGTAGCAGGTAGCTTTAATTTTCAAACATGTGACGATGTAAAATGTTTGCCTGATTATACTTACGATTTCAAAGTAAAGGTAAAAGGTGTTGCAAAAGAAGCGCAAGTTGCTCCTTCAATTGACGAACAAGCTTCAGATGAAACAATTACAAATGAAAGTGAAGAAACACCAAAGGCAGATGCTATTTCAACTACTGATAAGGATACTGCTGTTGACAATGCAGATGAAGGAAGCGTAACAGATAAGTATTCAAAATGGTGGATTTTCTTATTGTCGTTTGCAAGTGGTTTACTCGCATTGTTGACGCCTTGTGTGTTTCCAATGATACCAATGACGGTTAGTTATTTTACAAAAACATCTAAATCTAAAGCACAAGGAATTAGAAATGCCTCAATTTATGGTTTATCTATCGTATTGATTTATGTATTTTTGGGAGCTTTAGTAATGTTGACTGGCACGGCAAGTGCTTTAAATGAAATGTCAACAAACCCATGGTTTAACATCGTTTTCTTCCTTTTATTGGTTGTTTTTGCGGTGTCATTTTTAGGTGCGTTTGAAATTAATATGCCTAATTCATGGGTGAATAAAGCAGACTCAAAAGCGGATAAAGGAGGGTTGATTGGAATCTTCTTTATGGCATTGGTTTTGGCTTTAGTTTCATTCTCTTGTACGGGTCCGATTGTTGGTACGCTATTAGTAGAAGCAGCATCTAAAGGAGGTTTAACTCCTTTGATTGGGATGTTTGGATTTGGATTGGCATTAGCCTTGCCTTTTGCTTTGTTTGCTGCTTTCCCAGGTTGGTTGAACTCAATGCCTCAATCTGGAGGTTGGCTAAACTCTGTTAAAGTGGTTTTAGGATTCCTAGAATTGGCCTTAGCATTCAAATTCTTGTCAAATGCAGACTTAGCTTGGCAAACACATTGGTTAGAAAGAGAAGTATTTATTGCTATTTGGATTGCTGTATTTGGAGCGTTGACTATGTATTTGTTTGGTAAATTATTGCTTCCAAAAGACTCTAAAATCGAACGCCTTTCTGTTGGTAGATTAATGCTAGGATTGTTGTCTTTGACTTTTGTTATCTATATGATTCCTGGACTTTGGGGGGCTCCGTTGAAATTCATCAGTGCTTTCCCTCCTCCAATGCATTATAGTGAGTCTCCTCTTGGTGTCGGTAGAGTAGCTGAAGTTGGTGCTGGCAATGCAACTAGCGCGCAACCTGAAGGTACGCATTTGGGACCTCAAAATATCTATGTATTCCATGATTTAGATAAAGCTGAAGCTTATGCTAAGCAAGTGAACAAACCTTTGTTTATTGATTTTACAGGGCACAACTGTGTGAATTGTCGTAAAATGGAACAATCTGTTTGGGGAGAACCTGGCATCATTGATATTTTGAAAAATGAAGTAGTTATTGCTTCATTGTATGTGGATGAACGTACTGAGTTGCCGCTAGAAGAACAAATTGAAGTGACCTACCCTGAAACAGGTAAGGTAGTAAAATTAAAAACTGTTGGTGATAAGTGGACTGCTAAACAAGTAATCGATTACAAAGTTACATCACAGCCATACTATCGCATGAAAAACTTGGATGGTTCGCATTTAGAAAATGGTTCAGCTACTTTCCAATCACACAGAGATCCAGTTGCTTTTAAGGCTTGGTTAGAAAAAGGATTGAAAGAATTTAAAGCTGGCAAGTAATATGAGTAATGATCCTTTGCATGGCATCACTTTAAAAAGAATGGTGGAGCAGTTGGTGGATAAGTTAGGATGGGAACATTTAGGTTACTTGATTCCGATCAATTGTTTTAATAATAAACCAAGTGTGAATAGCAGTTTAAAGTTTTTAAGAAAAACAGATTGGGCTCGTAAAAAGGTTGAAAAATTATACCTTGAACGAATAGTCAATCAATAATAATAAAAAACGGAGCAATATCAAAATGCTCCGTTTTTTAATGGGTATTTTAAATTTATTTTTTTATGAATTCAAATTCCATGGTTACTCCATTTTTCAATTGCTGTTTATCAAAGAATAATTCTCCAGTAGATAATTTAACAGCAAATAATCCTTTTTTATCATCGATTAAAGCCCTGCTTGGGTTGTAGATACTTTCTTCTGAAAAATTGTTCAGCGTAGCTGTTTTTCCATCTAAAAATAATGCAAGCGTTTTGTTGCCTAAATCACCGCCACTGATTTTATAAGTCATCGCTTCGTTTAATGGATAAATGCCAACAGAAAAACTCTTTTTGTTATTAGTGCTTAATTGATGTTGATTAAGTTTCTTCCATTCTCCCTCTACGAGTTGGTGTAATTCCAACGTTTGGGCGTTGTTTGATGTATTCAAAATGGTGAAATAATAAGAACCATTATGCCGTGTAACTAAACCGTTTTGCATATCTTTTTCAGTTCCTAGATAATAAGCGCCATTGGTTCCATAACCTGTTGTTTGGAAAGTTGTAAACTTATCTGCCTGGTTACGTATGAATTCTCGGGCAATTTCTTTTCCCTTAGAGTTAAATTTGATGATATCCCATCCTTTCCCTTCCTTTTTTGTGGCATAATTAGCAAAATAAATTTCGTCCTCAGAAAAACCAATGTATTGGAAATGATTGCTTCTTCCACTATTCAAATCATCTTCTTTTATCGTACCAAGTTTTGCTGCGTAAACAAGCATATTGTGATGAGTGATGAACGTTGCGATATCAGTGTATAACTTTTCCTTTTTATCGTAATGTCTAAAATGGTGTACAAGAGCTTTGTCGGTTACTACTACATTTTTTAGCTGTAAATCAGTGACTTCATAGCCCAAGCTTTTAATGACAGAACTCAAAGATACATTCGTATTTTTTACGTTGCCAGCACTATTTAATTGCTCAAAATAAATTTTTCCATTTTCTGGATTCAAGTTGCGTAGGAAATAAACGTATCGAGCGTTTTCACTAGCTATGTAGTGATAATTGGTCCCTTTGGGTGGTGCAATTTGTTGTTCCCAGACGCTTTTATCTTTGTCTGCTACCAAAGTTAAGTACAATTGATTGTTATTTCCACTCGGATCTTTACTCATTAACATGGCACCCATTCCCTTCCATTCAATGATATTATAGAAAGGTTGTGTTGTTTTAGGAATGGTGAATTGTTGAGCAAATGATTGAAATCCAAGTGAACATAGCCCAATTAAAAGAAGTTGTTTCATGTTTAAATAGTTATTTTGTTTTTTAATCAATATGATTTTATAGTTTATTCATTTCAACTGACAAAAGCATCAGTTCTTGATTCATCAATTTGATATAAGATTCAAGTTGGTCATACATGTTAGCTCTATTGTACAGTTGCTCAGTGGAGTATTTTCCTCCTAATCCAAAATATAAATTAAGTAAATCATTTTTTTGTTTTGTCTTAGCCTTTTTAATTTGTTCAAATTCCATCCAACGTTGAACGATTTGATAACGCACAGATGTTTCTATTGAATCTTTGGGGTTATAATAACAAAGATAGTGCCAAACTGACGGGGGAAATATCTCCGAGTGTTCCACTCCTTTCCAAATGTCACTCAGTGCGTTTCGTTCGTGTTGAACATGAATGAATTTTTTGTTAAGTAAAATCAATGTACCTATTGCAGCTTCAGTTAAACCCGCTGTAACTCCTGCTATCATTGTTCCTTTGAAATCATCTTGCACTACAGTTAAAATAGCACCAGAGGCTCCTACTACCATAGCAGCTACCGTTAATTTGGTTTCTATATCTGCTTCTTTTTGATTCATAAAATCTGCTAATTGCGAAATGCGCTCTTCTTCACAATCTAGTTCAGAAGCAATAGAAGAAATTTCTAACGAAGCCAAGCTGATTGATCGATTAATTTTTTGCGATAATTCTATTGTTTCGATTCTCAAATCAGGCGTAGGTGCTTGTTCATAAGTTTTTTTGAGTTTTACATATTGTTCTATTAAATCTAAAGCCCCAATACCGTTTGCAATTTTTAAACTTGCTGGAGAAAAATATTGGTATAAAACAGAGTCAATTGTTAACTGATGAAAAGGCGTAATGTTTGATTGTGATATTTGAATAGTTCTGTTTTCAATATAACATGGTTTTTGATTGAATTGTTGGTTGGTTGTAACTTTTAAAGTAGTACAAGAAGAAAGCAATAAAATAAATATGCTAAGAATAAAGATAGTTTGTTTTGTTTTTATCACAGCCTTAAACATGAGTTGAATGAACTATTTTAGTTTCGTAAATTTACAAAAAAATATGCAATTATTTGTTGTATTCACGAGATTTTCTTAAATTTGATATGAGACACTTGTCTTTTGCAACAACTATAATACAAAAAAAAATTATGATAAAACATCTTTTTATAGTCCTAATAACTTTCTTATCGTTAGTCACTTTTGGTCAAGTTCAAGGTGATGGAGGTACTTTGCCAAGTAAACGATTTGCCATTTCGGCTACGCTAACTCATGTGGATTTTCAACAACCTGACATAAAAAAATTGAGGGCTGAGGATGCAATTAATGATAAAACCGGTGATAAAGCATGGCGATTTGGAGTTATGAATGATACTTATTTATCGTTGGAAAATGCTGGAACATGGGTTCATTTACCTAATGGTGGACGTTTGTGGATGCTTGAAGTGAACTGTTTTTTCGCTCAAACGATTAATTTTAGTTTGAGAAACACGGTCATACCGAATGGTAACGAATTGTATTTTAGTTCATCTGATCAAACAATTGTTTTAGGAAAGTTTACTGAAAAGCATTTATACAAAGGAAATTTAGGTACCGAATTAATCAAGGGCAATAAAGCACGTGTGGAATATTATGTAGCCCCGGAAAATTTGAATTCCATTGGTTCAGTTGAAATTTTTGGTGTAACTCATGGTTACCGTTCACAAAGCGAATTTGATGATGTGATTAAGTCTTTTGGACAATCTCAGGCATGTCATAAAAATGTCAATTGCCCTGAAGCAGCTGATTATACTAAGCAAAAACGAAGTGTGGTTTTTATTGTTTCAAGTGGAACAGACTTGTGTACAGGTACTTTAATAAACAATACATCGTATGATGGGAAGCCATATATTTTAACAGCAAATCACTGCTATGGAGGAAATATACCTAATTGGGTGTTCCGTTTTAATTATGAGAGTCCTGATTGTTCAAATCCTCCATCAATTCCTGCTTTTCAGTCCATTTCTGGTGCTGAATTAAGAGCTCGAAGACAAGGTTCAGATTTTTTACTTGTTGAAATCACTGGCGGATTGGAAGCAGGGACTGTGCCAGCTGCTTTTAATGCTTATTTTTCTGGTTGGGATCGTTCGGGAGAACCTTTAGATAAAGCAGTCGGCATTCATCATCCACGAGGAGATATCAAGAAAATTTCTTTTGAAGACGATCCTGTTAATGCTGCTCAAAGTCAAATAGGTTCGGTTATGAGTGACCCTTTTGGTGTTTGGAAAGTTCAATGGAATAGAAGTACAGCAACAGAAGGAGGATCGTCTGGTTCTGCTTTGTTTGACCAACATAAACGTTTGGTTGGTCAATTATGGGGAGGTCAGTCTTCTTGTTCAAATTTACAAGGACCTGACTATTATGGACGCTTTGCTACTTCATGGGAGCCAGCAGGGAGTAATTCGACCAATCAACTAAAATATTGGCTGGACCCTTCCAATACTGGGGCAATAGCGATGGATGGATTTGATTTAGGAAGTAGGTTACAGGTGGATGCCGCAATTGCACATCCAAAAAACACAAGAGGAACGATTTGTTTGCCTACAATCCAACCAAAAATACATCTTATCAATATGGGGCAAGTTGCAATGACATCAGCAACAATTGCTTATGGTTTTGATGGTGTGGAACAAGGAGTCTATTCATGGAGCGGGAATTTATCTTCACTTCAATTTGAAGAAATTTCGTTATCCCAAATACAATCTACAGCTGGAAGTCATACATTCTATGCTGAGGTGAAGACAGTTAACGGTCAACAAGATGAATCTACTGAAAATGATTTTATTTCCACTTCTTATTATGTGATGAATCAAGCTCAAAACTTTCATTTGGCATTAAATTTAGATGACTATGGTAGTGAAACAAGTTGGGAATTGAAATCTACAGCGAACGGCACAGTGTTTTTTAATAGCCCTGTATATGTTGACACACCTGGAGGCGAACTTAGAGAAAGCGATTTTTGCTTGGAAGAAGGATGCTACACATTTACGATTAAAGACGCTTATGGTGATGGAATGGTTTATGGTTCTACTGGTAGTTTTACAATTAAAGATTCACAAGGAACGATTGTTGCTCAAATGACAGCAGATGATGCTAGTTTTACTACATCTTATTCTGTTCAGTTTTGTGTCGATGGATTGTCTCTTAACACAATAGATGCTGCTGTTTCTTTGTTCCCAAACCCATCTTCAGGAGTAATTTATTGGTCTAAATCGGGGGTAAAAGAAGTTCGTTTAATGGATTTGAGTGGAAAAGTTATCCTTGAGCAAAAGGGAGATGCCAATCAGTTTTCCATTGAAGAAGCTCAATCTGGAGTATACATTGTTCAATTTGATTGGTTAGACGGAAGTTCAAGTCAGAAAAAAATAATTTTAATGAAATAGTAAAAAGATATTTTCATTCTTTGAATAATTACTATAAAAAGCAGGAGGCTATCCTTTACGGATAGCCTCTCTTGTTCCTCCATGTCCTTTTGTTACAATCCCAATAATTTTGACGTTTAAAATAATAAAACGGATAAATTGTATAATGGGGTTGCGCATGATGAATTTTTCTGATTTTGTGAATGGTCTACTCATAACAATTATTTTTAAGTTATTACTATTCTGGAATTAACCACCAAAAAGGTTTCATTTTAGCTTTCCAAATAAAGCCAATGTGTAATGCATATTTCACCCAATGTCCCGCAAGTCCAATTTCTCCAAAGGTTTTCTTAATGTCGCGCCCCCCAGTTGCAGCATACTTTTTATAGTCTGGAACAATTGGATAAGTTGTTATTGTTACAGCGGACCCCTTTGTTAGCCCATAACCAGCAGAAGCAATACAAGCGGCACCCATGTTACCCATTGATCCTCTATGTGCAGGCGCATTAGGATCTTTTATACGATCGATGATGGTGTCAGCAACTAATTTTGCAGTGATACCTGAAGGCATTCCTGTTCTTGGTGGAGCAGGAAATATTGGGTTTCCATTTTTGCTTGTTCTAGGTTTGGAAATAGTATGAGGAGGTGCAAAGGCAATACCAGGAGCAAAGATATTGGCATAACTAGGATTTTGATACGTTTCTGGCCAATCTTGCACAGTCCATTCTTCGTACGGTTTTTCTGTGTAATCAGCATCTACAATCATAAAGCCTTTAAATAACTTAGAGGTAATGTCTGCACCATTTTTATCATAAGCTATGAATGGATGTCCAGCAAAAGCGGGGATTAACATGGCAAAGTCATATTGCTCAGTTTTGAATTCACCGTCTAAATTTTCATAATGAACTAATCCTGGTTCAATTTTGTTTACACCTGCTCTAGTAATCCAATTAATTCCTCTATCTTTAAAAACCATTTCAACAACTTCAGCTGAAGGCAACTGCTGACTACCATAAGCGAGTAACATGCCATCCATTCCGAAATCACCTAGTTCATACTCGTTAGAAATCCAGGTAATGTCAACTTTGTCGCGTAATTTTTTACGACGTAGTTCATTTTCAACATTTAAAATGTATTCAAACGCAGCGCCTTGACAAGTTGCCTTAGGATGCCCAGTGCCAATAAGTATTTTTAATTTTTCTTTGCTTGTTTTTAGTTTTTCTTCTAACTCTTTTAGTCCTTTCGCTGCGTGTTCTGCATGGTCATAAGAACATACAGAATACAAATTATTTTGTCCAGGTATCATGCCTTCAGTTAGGTCAAAAGCTAATCGAGGACCAGTGGCATTGATGAGGTAATCGTATGTGATTTTTTCTTGCAGTCCTTTTTTGTCGCCAACTACATATTCTGCAATGATATACCCCTGACTGATTTCAGCATCTCCTTCTGGATGAAAACTAATTGCTTTTGCTTGTTTATAACCAATGCCTTTCTTTTTGTATAAAGGAGCGAGCGGGAAAATAACATCTTTAGGTTGCATTCTTCCAATACCAACCCATATATTAGATGGGATCCATTGATAATTGCTATTTGGGGAAACAACCAAAACTTCATGCTCTTTGTCCAGTTTTCTTCTCAGATGTGCAGCAGCGGTGTGACCGGCAATTCCTGCACCAAGTATTACAATACGTGCCATGATATTTGTTTTTTGTAAAAGTAATACTTGCTTGTGAATTAGTTTGTTACAATTGTTACAGTTTCGGATTCGATTCTAAAAATTCACGATTAGATTTCTACCTTTGTCTAAGATACGCTTTTATGTAAAGTTCTAAAGAGCTAATTTCTTGAATAGACCGATCAACAATTAGATGAGCTTGATTGTAAAAGTGTTCTCTTTTTGCTAAATGCTCCTCAATATAAAGAGTGAGTTCTTCTAGTGTTTTGTTGTCTGTAAGTGGACGTTTTTTCTTAGAATTAAAAATCCTGTTTGCTAATTCTTTAGCAGGTCGTTTTAAGTAAATAACGAGTCCTAGTTTTTTTAATTCCTCCATTTGGTTATTGTAGCAAGGCATTCCTCCACCTGTGGAAAGGAGTAAATTATCTTCTTTTTGAAATGTTTGAATTAACTCACGTTCTAATTTTCTGAAATGTTCTTCGCCTAATTCATTAAAAATAGAAGGGATGTTCTTCTGTTCTTTTGACTCAATAAAAGCGTCAGTATCTATAAATCGAAGATTCATCTTCGAAGCTAATTTTTTTCCCAAGGTTGTTTTCCCAGAACCCATGTACCCGACTAGAATAATATTCATACCGTAAAGTAACAAATAATTATTTTAAAAAAAAAGTGAAATAAAAATAAAAAAAATATGCGTACATAATACTTTTATGAAAAAAATGATTAATTTTATGCACTATCAAAGGATGAAAATTGTAAAAAACTAAATAGATAATTAGTAAAGATATGAAACAAGAGGCGTATATTGTAACAGGATATAGATCTGCAGTAGGAAAAGCAGGTCGTGGTGGATTGCGTTTTTACCGTCCAGATGATTTGGCAGCTGATGTGATTATGCATTTAATTGCTTCAGTTCCTCAGTTGGATGTGAATAGAATTGACGATGTGATTGTTGGTAACGCTACGCCAGAAGCAGAGCAAGGGTTAAACGTTGGTCGTTTAATTTCCTTAATGGGGTTAGGAACTGACAAAGTGCCTGGGATGACAGTGAACCGTTATTGTTCTTCTGGTTTGGAAACAATTGCTATTGCTAAAGCAAAAATTGAAAATGGAATGGCAGACTGTATTATTGCTGGAGGGGTTGAATCGATGTCAACGATGGCAATGGGAGGATGGAGAATTGTTCCAAATCCTAAGGTGAGTAAAGCCAATCCAACTTGGTATTGGGGAATGGGACTAACTGCAGAAGCTGTCGCTAAGGATTATAATGTTAGTAGAGAAGACCAGGATAGATTTGCATTGCATTCTCATGAAAAAGCGATTGCAGCAATTCAGGCAGGTAAGTTTAAGGAAGATATCGTACCAATTAATGTAGAACATATTTTCTTAGATGAAAATGAAAAAAGACAGGTGAAAAACTATGTTTTTGACACGGATGAAGGTCCAAGAGCAAGTACGATTGAAGCGTTGGGTAAATTGAAACCGGTGTTTGCTGCAGATGGTAGTGTTACTGCAGGAAACTCTTCTCAAACTTCTGATGGAGCTGCTTTTGTATTAGTGATGTCAGAAAGAATGGTGAAAGAGCTGAATTTAGAACCTGTTGCAAGATTGGTTTCCTATGGAGTAGTAGGTGTAGAGCCTAGAATCATGGGTATTGGACCTGTGGATGCTATTCCAAAAGCGGTTTCACAAGCAGGCTTGACTTTAAATGATATTGATTTAGTAGAATTAAATGAGGCGTTCGCATCACAATCTTTAGCTGTTATTCGCGAAACAGGGCTAAATCCTGATATTGTGAACGTAAACGGTGGAGCAATTGCTTTAGGACACCCTCTAGGTTGTACTGGAGCTAAATTGACTGTTCAAATCATCAATGAGTTGAGACGTCGCAATCAAAAATACGGGGTAGTTACTATGTGTGTTGGTACAGGACAAGGAGCTGCTGGTGTTATAGAATTGTTGAAATAAATAACATTAAATAACCATATAAAGGCGAACTTCGGTTCGCCTTTCTTATTTTATTACTATTTGCAAGGCTCTTCAAGTAAAACCTTGTATTTTGTTTTCACAACATCTCTTCTATAAGCATTAAAGTGCCACCATTCCGAAGGAATATTGATAAAACCTTGGTTTTGCATCACTTTTCTGAGCAATTTCCTATTGTTCACTTGCTCAATGGTTAATTCACCACTTGCTAAAAATTGACTTTCTAAACCTGGATAAGCAATTTTTCGAATATCATCTACTTCAGCTCCCATATCCAAGGGAGTTCCTGTTTCATCGATTATTGTTAAATCAACAGCAGCACCGTAGTTGTGCACACTGTGATTTTTAGGATTGGATACAAATTTTCCACGTTCACTTGGTGGAATACTGTCTAAAGCGTCCCACATGCGTTGTTGTACATCAATAGGTCTAACACCATCGTGGATTAATAAACTGTAACTTGGATGGATGGTTTTTAAATAATTTTGACAGTTAGAAATACGTTCGGCCACTTCTTTTTGAAGGTATAGTTTTGTGAGGGTTTGGTACAATTTTTGCTTCATGAAATTATCATTTGTAGCGTATTTTAATTCCACGTGAATACTCGAGTTTACTTTTTGAATATCAATAAAACCGAGAGATTCCATAGTAGAATCGACGCAATTTGACGAAGTGTTTTTAACTTGATTAGAATGAATGGAATCATCGACAGAACCATCATTTTCTTCAATGGTTACTTCAATTTCTTTAATTGTATTGGGGTGGTTACATGAAAAGAGAGCAAAAATAAATCCAATAATGAGTAGAAATCGCATATTCATTTTGTTAAAAAACGAAAGATATAAACAATTCTGAATAAATACCAAAAAGCATTTGAAAAAAAACGAAAAATAGCCTATCTTTGCCTTTCGTTAATTGAGAAAATATGCCAACATTGTCACAAAAGGCACTTGATATGCCTGCATCTCCAATTAGAAAACTTGTTCCTTATGCAGAACAAGCGTATAAAAAAGGATTAAAAGTTTACCATTTGAATATCGGTCAACCTGATATTGCAACGCCGGATACAGCGATTCAAGCGATGAAAAACGCTGACATAAAAGTATTGGAATATAGTCATTCAGCTGGTTTAGCAAGTTATAGAGAAAAGTTAGCAAGCTACTACCAAAAAAATGGAATTAATGTTCATTCAGAAGACATCATTGTTACGAATGGTGGATCAGAAGCGTTAATTTTTGGTTTTATGACTACGTGTGACTTAGGGGATGAGATTATTATTCCAGAACCATTCTACGCCAACTACAACGGGTTTGCAGTGATGGCAGGGATGAAGGTTGTACCGGTGATGTCATCTATTGAAAACGGGTTCGCATTGCCACCGGTTGAAGAGATTGAGAAAAAAATCACGTCAAAAACAAAGGCGATAGTTATTTGTAACCCAGGCAATCCAACAGGTTATTTGTACAGTAAAGAAGAATTGGATCAATTAGCTGCCATTGTAAAGAAACATGATATTTTCTTGTTTTCAGATGAGGTTTATCGCGAGTTTTGTTACGACGGAGCTGTTCCTTATTCGGCTATGAATTTAGGAATTGATAACAATGTCATTATGATTGACTCCGTTTCTAAGCGTTATTCCATGTGTGGAGCAAGAATTGGAGCATTTATTTCAAAGAATAAAGAAGTGATGGCAGGAGCAATGAAATTTGCACAAGCGCGATTGTCACCTCCTACGATCGAACAAATTGGAGCAGAAGCGGCTTTAGATACACCTCAATCATATTTTGATGAAGTAATCACTGAGTATGTTGAGCGAAGAAACGTTTTACACAAAGGATTGAATAGTATTCCAGGTGTATTTTGTCCAAAACCTAGAGGGGCGTTTTATTGTGTAGCTAAATTTCCAGTTGATGACGCTGAAAAATTCTGTCAATGGTTACTAGAAGAGTTTGAATACAAAGGGCAAACAGTAATGATGGCACCAGCAAGTGGTTTTTATTCTACGCCAGGAGCAGGAAAAAATGAGGCACGTTTAGCTTATGTATTGAACAAAGAGTCATTAGAAAATGCTATCGAGTGTTTGCGTGTAGCATTGGATCAATATCCAGGTAAAACGATGGTAGAAGAACAAAAGAATTTAAGTTCTGTAGAACAATAAATAATGAGTAATAACAAGGGGAAGAAGTATAATTAACAAAAAAGTTTTAAAAAAAAAGTAATTAAATTTGGAATTGAATTGAATTATTACTTACTTTGCACCCCATTTTAGAATTTAGGATTAATACAATTAGAAATGTCAAGAGTTTGTCAACTTACAGGAAAGACGGTAATGACTGGGAATAAAGTTTCTCACTCAAACCGCAAAACAAAAAGAAGATTTTTACCTAACTTGGTAACAAAGAAATTTTATCTTCCAGAAGAAGATCGTACAGTTACATTACGTATCTCAACTTCTGCGTTAAGAACAGTTACTAAAAAAGGAATTACAGCGTGTGTAAAAGAAGCTCGCGAAAAAGGATATTTAAAATAGTTAATCCGCTAACCTGAATGATGCTTAAAGGGTAAGCGAAAACAAAACGAAAATGGCAAAGAAAGCAAAAGGAAATAGAATTCAAGTGATTCTTGAGTGTACAGAGCATAAAGAATCAGGAATGCCGGGTACTTCTCGTTATATTACAACAAAAAACAGAAAGAACACACCGGATAGAATTGAGATTAAAAAATATAATCCAATTTTGAGACGTTACACGATTCATAAAGAGATTAAATAATATTAAGCTATGGCAAAGAAAGTAGTAGCAACCCTTCAAAAAGGTGGAGGTAAGCAACACACAAAAGTAGTGAAAATGGTAAAGTCTGAAAAAGGTACTTACCAATTCATAGAAGAAGTTGTATTGAACGATAAAGTTAAAGAGTGGTTCGAAAAGAACTAATCTTGACTTGACAGATTCTAAAACATTAGCTTCCTTTCAACTTGTTGAAGGAAGCTTTTCTTATTTTTAATAATATGGCATTTTTTGGCTTATTCTCAAAAGAAAAAAAAGAAACCTTAAATAAAGGCTTGGAGAAAACTAAACAAAGTTTTCTTTCTAAAATTGCTCGCTCAATCGTTGGTAAATCCAAAGTTGATGATGAGGTTTTGGATAACTTAGAAGAAATTCTAATCACTTCTGATGTAGGAGTTGAAACTACTCTGAAAATCATTGAACGCATTGAAGAACGTGTTGCTCGCGATAAAGTGTTAGGTGCAGACGAGTTAAACCGTATCTTAAAAGAAGAAATTGCAGCGCTTTTAGAAGAAAATAAAAGTGGTGATGAAACTAATTTTGAGGTTGAAAAACATGGAGATAACCCACATGTTATCATGGTTGTTGGTGTAAACGGCGTTGGTAAAACTACAACAATTGGTAAGTTAGCTCATCAATTCAAACAAGCTGGTAAAAAAGTGGTACTTGGTGCTTCTGACACCTTTAGAGCAGCAGCTGTTGACCAGTTAATTATTTGGTCGGAACGTGTTGGTGTACCAATTGTTCAACAAGGAATGGGGGCAGATCCTGCTTCTGTGGCTTTCGATACGCTCCAGTCCGCTAAGGCTCAAAATGCGGATGTAGTAATCATTGACACGGCAGGACGATTGCACAATAAAGTAAACTTGATGAATGAGCTTTCTAAAATTAAACGCGTAATGGACAAAGTCGTTCCTGGAGCTCCTCATGAAGTACTGTTGGTATTAGACGGCTCAACGGGACAAAATGCTTACGAACAAGCTAAACAGTTTTCAATCGCAACGGACATTACAGCTTTAGCAATAACAAAATTAGACGGAACTGCCAAGGGTGGTGTAGTCATTGGTATTTCAGATCAAATGAAAATTCCAGTTAAATACATTGGCGTAGGTGAAGGAATGTATGACCTTCAGGTTTTTAATAAAGCAGAGTTTGTAGATTCATTATTCTCAGAATAAAAAAAAGGAGCATAGCTCCTTTTTTTTATGTTTGTTATTTTAATTTCTTGACAATTTCATCATAAGCAACTACACCAAAATTATTATTGTTCCACACTTGCATAGGCTCGTTTCCGTTTAATAACACAAATGATGGAAATCTTCCTTGTGCAATTGTGTTGGCCATTGCATACGGGTTTTTAGCTAAACCTAAAGGAAATTCACCTTGAATGGCTTGTGCGTAAAAGTCCAATGTGGTTGAATCTTCTGATGTTACAATGTATTCGATTTGAACTGAAGGATGATCTTTTTTAAATGCCTTTAATACATAAATTGAATGTTCGCAGTAACGACATCCAGGCATTGCTACTACAACTAATTTTTTTCCAGACAATTCTGAAGTCTCGTCAGTGTGTTGTAAAATTCTCGCTTCGTTGGTAAAATCTCCTTGATAAATTGGATGAAGAGCAAAATAAATAGAAAATGGAGCTGCAAAGACAAGAATCGCTGCTAATTTAATCCATTTATTAGTGGATTTTTTCCAAATAATAAAAGCGATTATAAGTCCCAACAAAATAAAAAGAAGGTAAGGTGTGGCTTTGCTCATTGTGTAGGAGAAACCCATGTTAAAGAAAAATGATTCCATAGTTTTTATTATTTAGATTTTAAATCAGGATAGCAAAAGTAAAATTTTTCAACTGGTTTACTTAAAGCTGAGATATTCAAATTGTCTGATGCTTGTGACAAATCAACAATGTCGCCATTTTTCATCAATACATTTATGTTTTGTTTTTCTTGGTTGTAAGCATTGTTGACCAACTTGGATGAATGGACTAAATAGTCAGCTTCTTCCAAAGTAATTCCAAGATGTTGAGCTACTTCTTGTTTTTTAGTGTTTATTTCTTCTAAACTAAATGCTTCTTTACTAATTTTTATTTTGAATAATTTTCTATTCAATAAGCGTCTTGATAAATTAGAAAGAATAGTGTCTTCGTGGTTAGCCCACACCTTTATGGCCCCCATGATATCGTAATCATCTAAGGCAGCAAACAAATCCAAAACTTTAGGGTCATTTACAAAGTCTTCACGCGTCACTGTGTTTTTTAAGAAGTAAGATAGAGCCGGTGAAGCAAACAAATGATGACCTTTTACAGAAAGATGTTTTGCTCTTTTTAATGTGCTAATTAATAAATTTTCGCTAGAAACCACTGTTTTATGCAAATACACCTGCCAATACATTAATCTTCTTGCTGAAATAAACTTTTCGACTGAATAAATTCCTTTTTCTTCCAAGACAAGTGCGCCGTTATGCACGTTAAGCATTTCAATGATGCGATCGCTCCCAATGATTCCTTCACTTACACCAGTATAAAAACTGTCTCTGTTTAAATAGTCCATTCGATCCATATCTAATTGACTGGAAACGAGTTGGTATAAAAATGGTTTGTGATAAGTGTTAGTAAAAATCTTACGTGTAATACGAAGTTTGTCGCCAAATTCTTTTTCCAATCGTTGCATGAAAAATTCAGATATATCTTCATGACTAACGCCACAAACAATATCATGCTCCAATGCGTGACTAAAAGGGCCATGACCAATGTCATGTAGTAAAATTGCTGCAAGAACGCCTTGTTCTTCTTCTTCGGTTATTTCATGCCCTTTTCTGCGAATAACTTGTATCGCAGTGTTCATCAAATGCATTGCCCCAAGTACATGATGAAAACGAGTGTGCAATGCTCCAGGATATACCAAATGAGACATGCCTAACTGCCTTATTCTACGAAGACGTTGCATGTCTGGGTGTTCAATTAAATCGAAAATAAATTCATTAGGTATGGCGATGAAACCATAAACGGGGTCATTAAAGATTTTCTTTTTATTGTTCACTAGTTATTGGTTAAAAAAACAAAAATACTGATTTTAGTTACTCAATGAATTTTTCGAAATAAAAAAAGCTGTCAAGGAGACAGCTTTTAACTATTTATTTTACACGCTCCCATGTTTGCGTTCTGTAAAAAGGTCCAACGTATCCTCTAACATTTAATTTGTCAGGGGTGTTTTTGTCCACCCAAATTTTTACATTGTAAACCTTTCCATTTTCAGGGTCAACAATTGTTCCATTTTTCCATGTGCTACCGTCCCATTCTAATCCTCTAACGATTTGTAAGCCTACTAGCGGTTGATCTTTTCTGTCATCAGTACATAATTTGCATTTTGGATTGTCTTCACGACCTTCACGAGGGTACAAGTATTGAATTTTACCGTATAATTTACCGTCTTCCTTGTATAATTCAACAGTTGATTTCTTTTTTCCGGTTTTGTCATCAATGGTTGTCCATTTACCATTTGCATGTTGAGCGTAAGTAGTTTCGCCAACAATTAATAAAAGAGCTAATAAAAATACATTTTTCATAGTTTCAATTTTTTTGTTATCTTAAAAGTACTATTTATTTTAGAATGAACAGTAAAAACCGTGCCAAATTTTAAAGTTTTTAACTCTAATTTTTGCTAATAACTGAAAGTCAATTAGTTGTGTTTGAATTAAAAAAACACAAAAATGCTAAAAAATGATTACATTTGCCAAAATTTAAAATAATAATACAATGGCTGATATACATTCTTATGATTTTTCTGGTAAAAGAGCATTGATTCGTGTAGATTTTAATGTTCCATTAGACAAGCAAACATTTGAAGTAACTGACGATACACGTATTCGTGCTGCTGCTCCAACTATTAAACACATTTTAAATAACGGTGGATCTGTTGTTTTAATGTCGCATTTAGGACGACCTAATGGGGTGGAGGAGAAGTATTCTTTGAAACACATCGTAGCACAAGTGTCTAAAGTGTTGGGTGTACCAGTTAAATTCGTAACTGATTGTATTAACGAAGAAGCACAAAATGCAAGCAATACACTTCAACCAGGAGAAGTATTGTTATTAGAAAATGTACGTTTTTACAAGCAAGAAACAGCGGGTACTGAGAGTTTTGCTGAATCGCTGTCAAAACATGGAGATGTTTATGTAAACGATGCGTTTGGTACAGCCCACAGAGCACATGCTTCTACAACTATTGTGGCTAAATTTTTCCCAAATGATAAAATGTTTGGTTATTTAATTGAAGGAGAAATTAAAGCGGTCGATAAAGTTTTAAATAGTTCGGAAAAACCATTGACAGCTATTGTAGGTGGAGCGAAAGTTTCTTCTAAAATTACAATTATTGAACGCTTGCTCGACAAAGTAGATAATCTAATTGTTGGTGGAGGTATGGCTTACACTTTTGTAAAAGCGCAAGGTGGCTCAGTAGGAAATTCATTAATAGAAGATGATTACATTGAAGTTGCTAAAACAATTATGACAAAAGCAAAAGACAAAGGAGTGAATTTGTACATTCCTGTCGATACCATTATTGCGGATCAATTCTCAAATGATGCTAATAGAAAAGAGGTTGCTATAACTGAAATTCCTTCTGGATGGATGGGCTTAGATACTGGAAGTCAAACGTCAAAAGACGTGGCAGAAATCATTACGAATTCAAAGTTGATTTTGTGGAATGGTCCAATGGGTGTTTTTGAAATGGAAAACTTCCAACAAGGAACAGTAGATGTTGCTAATTCAATTGTAGAAGCTACTTCAAAAGGAGCGTTTTCTTTGATTGGTGGAGGAGATTCAGTTGCTGCTATTAATAAATTTGGATTGGCTGACAAAGTTTCGTATGTTTCTACTGGTGGTGGAGCTATGTTAGAATACCTTGAAGGAATTACATTACCAGGTATTAAAGCAATTAATGAATAAGAAGTTGAGCAATACTTTTTAAGTTAATACGTTTTATTAATACATATATAAGAACAAATCAATGAAATATAGTGTTTTAGGATTTTTTTTATTTTTAGCAACATTGTCTTTTGCGCAAGTTAAGAATTTAAAGCTGACAAATTGCGTTGTAATAGGTCAATTTGATAAGCCAGAAGACCGTTTTACAATTGAAAGCACAACGGCAGGGGTTTTTAGTGCAAATGGTATAAAAACAACTCCTTCAGTTAACTATGTCAAAACAGGTGGAAGTTCCAGTGTTTTAGCAGAAGATTCTTTGAAGTCGCTTTTAAAAGAAAATGGTTTTGATACGTATGTAATTGTTTCCGTACGAGGATATGATCGTTCTTTTAAACCAAGTAAAACGAATTACACTTTTTTAGAAAAATTAGATCAAGGTACTTTGAGAGAGATTTATCGAAACGCAGCAGTATCTGTTTCTTTTGAATTTTCATTTTATAGAAACAATGAATTTTTAGGAGCTGATATTATTCGATGTACCAATATCTCCAATAGAGAGACTGTCTTAAAACGATATGTCAATAAATTAGAAAAGAAAGTTCAAAAAAAATGGAGGTAACACCTCCATTTTTTTATTTGGTCTTAGCAAGTAATCGCGCTACGTACTTACCGATAATATCAAATTCTAAATTAACACTGTCACCGACTTTTAACTCTTTAAAATTAGTGAATTCATAGGTGTAAGGAATGATGTGTACTGAAAATTGATCATCTTTAGAGTCCACAACAGTTAAGCTAGTGCCATTTACAGTGATTGAACCTTTTTCTACTGTAACTTCTGGACTATTGTATTGAAAAGTAAACTTCCAGCTGCCATCTTGCGGTGCGATATCAATACATTTTGCCGTTGTGTCCACATGACCTTGAACAATGTGTCCATCTAGTCTTCCATTAAGTGTCATGCAACGCTCTAAGTTTATTAAAGAACCAATTTTCCATTCACCAAGATTGGTTTTTTTCAACGTTTCTTGAATTGCAGTAACTACATAACTAGTGTCATTAAGTTTCACAACCGTTAAGCAACAACCATTGTGAGCAACGCTTTGGTCTATTTGCAGCTCATTAGCGAAATCAGCTTCGATTTCAAAATGTATATTTTCATTCTCTTTTTGAATGGATTTTACAATACCAGTTTGTTCAATTATTCCTGTAAACATGTTTAACTAATTTTAGACTACAAAGATACTTTCTTTTTTTATTATTTGGTAGTTTGAATTTTTAAGATTATCTTCGCTTGAAGTTGTTGATTTTGAGCAATAAATAATGGAAAAGACGAGGGGAAGTTATTCTTATGATTAAAGTCATAATTTAAGATAGGCATTTTTATTATGTTTGCATAAAGTTTAAGACAAGTTTAATAAGTAACAAACACTTAAATATAAGTATATGTATAATGCGAAGTTTAAATTAAGGTCGGCAGTTGCGCTTTCAGTTGCGTTTGCTGCTATGTTTGGTTTCAATAGTTGTAAACCAAAGACCGCTACGAACGCTGTGAGTGGGGATGCTGCTCAAAAAGTGTATGTAGCACCAGGAGAGCATGATGAATTTTATGCTTTCGTTTCGGGAGGTTTTAGTGGGCAGGTATCTGTTTATGGTATTCCTTCAGGACGTTTATTAAAAGTTCTTCCAGTTTTCTCAGTTGACCCTGAAACAGGTTATGGATTTACTGAAGAATCAAAAGCAATGTTAAATACAACACATGGCTTCCTTCCTTGGGGTGATCAACACCACTTAGCGTTTTCTCAAACTGATGGAGAGTATGATGGAAGATGGTTGTTTGCAAACGAAAACAATACACCACGTATTGCTCGTTTAGATTTAACAACATTTACTACGTCTGAGATTATCGAGATTCCGAATTCAGCGGGTAACCACTCATCACCATTTATTACAGATAACTCTGAGTATGTGGTGGCAGGAACACGTTTTGGTGTACCTTTTAATGAGGACAATGGTGACGTTCCAATTAGTTCTTATGCTGAAAACTTCAGTGGAGCAATTAGCTTCATCAAAGTTGATGATAAGACAGGAAGAATGTCAATGGGCTTCCAATTGAAGACTCCACCAGTAAACTATGACTTGAGCCACACTGGTAAAGGTCCTTCTAGCGGATGGTTCTTCTTCTCAACTTACAACACAGAAAAAGCACACACTTTGTTAGAGGTTAACGCTTCTCAAAGAGATAAAGACTTTATCTTGGCTGTAAACTGGAAAAAAGCTGAAGAATATGTGAAAGCTGGTAAAGCAAGAACTGTGAAGTCTCCTTATATGCACAACGTAATGAATGAAGAAACACACACTGTTACTTCAACAACTTACGAAGATGTTTTGGTATTAGAACCTAAAAACTTTAGTGACATTTGTTATTACATTCCATGTCCAAAATCTCCACACGGAACAGACGTTGACCCAACAGGTGAGTACATCATCGGTTCTGGTAAGTTAGCTTCTTTAATCCCTGTATTCTCTTTCTCTAAGATTCAACAAGCAATCAAAGACAAGAAATTTGACGGAGATTATGATGGAATTCCAGTAATTAACTACGAAGCAGCTTTGCATGGAGAGGTACAAAAACCAGGATTAGGACCTTTGCATACTGAGTTTGACGGTGAAGGAAATGCTTATACTTCTTTCTTCGTATCTTCTGAAGTAGTAAAATGGAATTTGAAAACTTTACAAGTAATTGACAGACAACCAACTTATTACTCTACTGGTCACTTAACAGTAGCAGGTGGTGATAGTAAAAAACCTTACGGTAAATACTTAGTTGCTTGGAATAAAATTACTAAAGACCGTTATTTACCAACAGGTCCAGAGTTGACTCAAAGTGCGCAGTTGTTTGATATTTCTGGAGAAAAGATGCAGTTGTTGTTAGACTTCCCTACTATTGGTGAGCCTCACTATGCAGTTATGATTCCAGGTGATAAATTGAAAGAAAAACAATTACGTATCTACGATATTAATAAAAACAATCACCCACGTGTAGCTAAAGGTGAACAAGCGACTAAGATTGTAAGGGAAGGAAATAAAGTACATGTTTACATGACTTTGATTAGATCTCACATTACTCCAGATAACATTGAAGGTATCAAAGTTGGAGACGAGGTTTACTTCCACGTAACAAACTTAGAGCAAGACTGGGATTTACCACACGGATTCACAATCTTAGGATCAACTGCTGCTGAGGCGTTAATCTTACCAGGTGAAACTAAAACTATTAAGTGGGAACCTAAGAAAGTTGGTATTATACCATTCTATTGTACAGACTTCTGTAGTGCATTACACCAAGAAATGCAAGGATATGTACGAGTTTCTCCAGCAGGAAGCAATGTTCCTTTAAGATATGGAACAGGTGAAACTGCGCCAAAAGGAAACTAAAAATAAAACAAAATGAGTTACTCTTCGGGGTAGCTCATTTTTACAACAAACAAAACAACAAACAACATGAATACTCAAAATAAATCTCAATTACAAACAATTTCACGATTGCTAATAATAGTAGCATCTTTGTTTTTGTTTGTATCTATTTTATTACCTATATGGAGAATTGAGCTAGACGCTCCACAATATCCAGAAGGATTAACAATGTACATTCACGCTAATAAAGTGGGTGGTGAAATTGAAATTATTAATGGTTTGAATCACTATATTGGAATGAAAGAAATTCATGAAGATGAATTTAAAGAGTTCGTAGTATTACCTTATATGATTGCTGGTTTAGGCGTATTTGGACTAATTGCTGCTATTATGAATCGCAGATGGATGCTTTACACATTCTTCGCAGCACTTATTCTTTTTGCTCTTGGAGTAGGAATCGACTTTTATATGTGGTTGTACGATTACGGACATAACTTAGATCCAAATGCAGCGATTCAAGTTCCTGGAATGACTTACCAACCGCCAATGATTGGTTTTAAACAGTTGTTAAATTTTGGTGTATTCTCAATTCCTGATAATGGAGGATGGTTACTTGTAGGTAGTGGTGTAATTCTAGCAGGTATTTCTTTTTACGAATGGAAAGTAAGTAAATCTAATAAATAATGAAGGGAGTTAATTTTAAACATTTTTTAGTTTTGTTATCAGCTACTTTACTATTGTCTTCTTGTAGCGTTGGACCAAAAGAGATTGATTTTGGAACAGACAATTGTGATTACTGCCAAATGACGATTAGTGACGAGCGTTTTGGTGCTGAAGTGGTTACAAAAAAAGGAAGAATTTATAAGTTCGACGATTTACATTGCTTAAAAAGTTTTGTGAATGACGACATTGTTGAAAATGAAAATGTTCATTCATTATGGACGGTAGATTTTGCTAGTCCAAAGAGTTTGATTGCAGTTGATAAAAGTAATTTCGTATTGGATATGAACCTTAGAAGTCCAATGGGGTCCAATATCGCTGCTTTCTCAAGCCTAGAAAAGATGAAAGAATACCTTTCAAATAATGATGGAAAAGAAGTAAAATGGGAAGAATATCTTCAATCAAATTAATTGGTGTTTTAACACTATTATTTTCTTATGGGCATGTTTTTGGAGCTACCATTGTGGTGGCTCCAAATTCATCCAATAAAAGTATTGCCAAAGCTTTTGATCAAGCAAAAAATGGCGATACCATTAAAATCAAACAAGGCGTTTACAAAGAAGGAGCGCTTTTTTTGAGAAAAGCATTAACAATTATTGGTGAAAATTATCCTGTCATTGATGGAGAGGATAAGTATGAAAACTTATTTGTTGAGCATGATAATGTGACAATATCAGGAGTGGCGTTTAACA
The DNA here is from genome assembly GCA_964580465.1 of uncultured Fluviicola sp. Lineage (GTDB taxonomy): Bacteria > Bacteroidota > Bacteroidia > Flavobacteriales_D > Crocinitomicaceae > Taishania. The sequence goes on from CAZOKJ010000001.1 coordinate 159,397, forward strand.
ATTCCGGAAGCTCAAGTTATAACGACATTGCTGCATTGAAAATTAACAATTCTAAGAATATCATTATTAAGAATTGTAAGTTCAATAATAATTTCTTTGCTATTCACACGATGAATTCAAGCTACGTTAAGTACTTGAATAATGAACTAGTTTCAGGCGAAGTGCCTGGAAAACAATCTTCTAACGGCATTCATTGCTGGAAAAGTAACCATCTACTGATTAAAAATAATTCTATTAGAGGGCATCGTGATGGTGTTTATTTAGAATTTGTAACAGATTCCAAATTTGAATACAATCATAGCGTTGGAAATAAGCGTTATGGTATGCACTTTATGTTTTCACATGATAACCATTTTAGAAAAAATGAATTCCGAAAAAATGGAGCTGGCGTTGCTGTAATGTATAGCAAACGCGTAACGATGGAAGAAAATTTGTTTGCAGAAAACTGGGGTGGTGCTGCTTATGGATTATTGTTAAAAGAAATAATGGACAGTCATGTGTTTTCAAATACATTCAGAGATAATACAATTGCTATTTTTGCCGATGGAGCGAATCGAATTACGATGGAAAATAATTTATTCCAAAGCAATGGGTGGGCGTTAACTGTCAATGCTAGTTGCGCGGATCTTGTAGTAGAAAAAAATAATTTTATTGCTAATACATTCGATTTTGCTACGAATGGCAAGTTAGAAGCCAAAAGCATTAAAGGCAACTACTGGGATAAATACGAAGGATACGATTTAAACAGAGATGGAGTAGGAGACGTACCTTATCGCCCGATTACTTTCTATTCTATTATTATTGAGCGCAATCCAGGAGCTTTAATGCTGTTTAGAAGCTTTTTCGTAAAAGCAATGGACAAAGCAGAAAGTGTTTTGCCTAACTTAACACCTGAAAACATTAAAGATGAGAAACCTTTGATGAAAAAAATTAAACACTAAAAGTATGATTCATTTTTCAAATATATCTAAACAATTCGATAAGTTACAAGTTCTAAAGAATGTAGATTTAGAATTCAAAGAAGGAAACATCGTAGCGCTAATTGGTCCAAATGGTTGTGGTAAAACAACTTTGATAAAATCTTTATTAGGAATGGTGGTTCCTACTTCAGGAGAAATCACGTTCGATCAACAGCCTATTAAAAATAATTGGGATTATAGAAGTCATATTGGATATATGCCACAAATTGGAAAGTACCCTGAAAATATGACGGTGGGTCAAGTTATTCAAATGATTGAAGACCTTAGAACAACGGGTAAAGAAGAGTTGGATAAAGAATTGTATCACAATTATAAATTGGATGCAATTTTGTCTAAACGTATGCGTACGCTCTCTGGAGGTACTCGTCAAAAAGTTAGTGCATATTTGGCATTTCTTTTTAATCCAAAAGTATTAGTGTTGGATGAACCTACCGCTGGACTTGATCCAATTGCTTCTTTGATATTGAAAAATAAAATTCTAAAAGAAAAAGAAAAAGGGAAAATTATTATTATTACTTCGCACATTTTAAGTGAGTTGGATGAAATTGTAAATCAAGTTGTGTATATGACTGACGGACAAATTATCTTCAACAAGTCGTTAGAGCAATTAAAAACAGATACTAATCAAACTAAATTAACTGATGCAATTGCTCAAATTATGAATAGTCAACTTACAAATGAACAACCATGAATAAAATTATAAAATACGTCGTTTTTGATATTTTACGCAATAAAATTGTAATTGCTTATACTATCTTTTTACTACTTTTCTCGTTTGGAATGTTTTTAATGGAAGATGTTCCTGAGAAGAGTTTGATGAGTATGTTGACTTTGAATTTGATTTTAATTCCACTTATCAGTGTGATGTTTTCAACGATATATATCTATAACTCTTCAGAATTTATTGAGTTGCTAGCAGCACAACCTGTTAAACGCAAAACGTTGTGGGTCAGTTTCTTTATCGGATTATCTTCCGCTTTAACCATTGCATTTTTAATTGGTTGTGGCTTACCTATTTTGTTGTTTTCACCTACAGAAGTAGGTTTTACAATGATTATTACAGGGGTTTTACTTTCTATTATTTTTGTTTCGATTTCAATGTTGACTTCTGTTTACATTCAAGACAAAACTAAAGGAATTGGAGTTGCTTTGATGATCTGGTTGTACTTTACCTTATTATTTGATGGGTTGGTACTCTTTTTGTTATTCCAATTAATGGATTATCCATTGGAAAACTTGATTGTTGCATTGAGTATTCTAAACCCAGTGGACTTAACGCGTATTGTGTCATTGTTGAAAATGGATATTTCTGCCTTAATGGGAGCAACTAGTGCTGTGTTTAAACAAAGTTTTACTGGCGGATTAGGCTCAATTATTACGTACGGAGTAATGACGCTTTGGGCTGTTATTCCGCTAGTGTTGTCAATCCGTAAGTTTAAAAAGAAAGACTTGTAAAACAAGCTTATTTTTGAATAGCATCAATTGCTTTTCGAACAGAACCGTACTGCAATAGTAGTGATTTTGCTTCTTCGTAGTCGATACCTGTTTGAGAAGCAATCATCTTAGTTCCTCTATCAACTAATTTGTTGTTGCTTAGCTGCATGTCAACCATTTTATTGCCTTTGACGTGGCCCAGCTTAATCATTAAAGAAGTGGAAATCATGTTAAGCACTAATTTTTGCGCTGTTCCAGATTTCATTCGAGTGCTGCCGGTTACAAATTCTGGACCAACCTCAGGCGTAATTGCATGTTGAGCAATTTGCGCTATTGGATTGCCTGGATTACAAGAAATGGAAGCTGTTAATACTCTGTTTTCGTTTGCTGTTTTTATTGCGCCGATGACATAAGGAGTTGTTCCAGAAGCAGCAATGCCAACAACCGTGTCAATTGGTCGAATATCGTATTCTTTTAAATCTTTCCAACCTTGTTCGGTGTCATCTTCCGCAAATTCTACTGCTTTACGAATGGCACTATCACCTCCTGCAATAATTCCAATAACACGACCATGTTCTACTCCAAAAGTTGGCGGACATTCACTAGCATCAACAATACCAAGTCTTCCACTTGTTCCAGCTCCAATGTAAAACAATCTACCTCCTTCTTTCATGCGCTCGTAGCAAGCATCCACAAAACGCTCTATATTGGTTATTTCAGCAGCTACAGCAAGAGCAACTTTTTGATCTTCGTTGTTTATTCCTGTGAGCAACTCCAATGTTGAAAGCTGTTCTAAATTGTTGTACAAAGAGTCGGATTCAGTTGTTTTTTTCATGCTAGTAAAGTTGAGCTGAAAATTGACCGTCTTGATAGGTTACTTCTACGTGATCTTGTAAAATAGTTGTTAAACGTAAACCGAAGAAGTTTGCTTTAATTGGAAATCTTCTATGTTTGCGTTCCACTAACACGACAGTATAGATTTTATAAACAGCTTGTTCCAATATTTTCATTAATGCATATTGCATTGTTTTTCCAGAATTCAATACATCATCCACTAAAATAACTGTTTTTTTATCCAACTCGCTTGGATTAATTGTCAAATCGATCGGATGTTCAAGCGGTTTGTCTTTGTTTAATTTAATTTCAAACAAGATAATTTTTTGGTTTGTGTTTTGTTCAATAATTGCTTTAAATTTTTCAGCAAGAACAATACCATTCCCAGTAATTCCACCAATGTAAAGCGTATCTAATTCAAACGTATTTTCAATCAATTGAAACGCCAAACGATTAATTTTTTGTTCTATTTGAGTATGTGAAAGAATGATTTGTTTCATTGGGGTTTGTTTTTAATAAAAAATATTTAGTAGGTAAAATTAAAAAAAAATAGGATAAAAAAAGTAGATGAGTGAAATTAATTTATCTCACCATTCTTTTTGATAGATCTTCTGCTATCTTTTTTGTATCTTGAAGCATCATGCAGTTGAAATGTTTTTTAGGACATTTTGCATAACCAATTTTTGAACAAGGACGACAATCTAACTTAGGAACTTCGTGAATGCTGAATAATTCATCGTTATCAGGAAAATAAGGGTACATGCCTAATTCTTTGACGGTGTTGCCCCACACGCTAACAATCGGGGTGTTAAATGCAGTTGCTATGTGCATTAATCCTGTATCGTGTGTTAAAAGCACTTTTGCTTGCTCAACGATGGAAGCCGACTGCATTAACGAAAATTGATTTACAGCATTTATCACCTTTTGCGAGTGATTTTTTAACCCTTCAATCAACAATTTAGAGCGTTCAACATCTCCAGGACCACCAAGTAAAATAATTGGGTATTCCACTTGAGAGAGAATGTCAATTAATTTTTCAACAGGAAGTGTTTTAGTGGCAAATTGAGCTCCAATGGCTACTGCAACAAAACTTTTTGGACGAAGGTCGAATAAGTCTTGTGTATTCACAACTTGTTGCCTACTTATTATCAATTGACACGCGTATTTTTTGTTGTGTACACCTAATTTTTCGACTGCCTGAAAGTATCTATCAACAATGTGAATATCGGGCATTTTGTTGATTTTGAATTTCACCAACAACCATTTTTCAATGTTTAATTTATTGAAAGAAAAACTTTTTACGCCAAGTTTCCATTTTAATCGAAATGTGCGAATGTTTTTGTGAAGGTCAATGACATAATTGAAATTTTCATTTTTGAGTAATGAAATACACTCATTAATTGATTTTTCGATAGTGTGTACCTTTGAAATGTTAGGGTTATTTTCCAAAATTGACAAGAATGATTTTTTTGTCAAATAATGAATTTCAGTAGTTGGAATTTGCTCCTTAATTGCGCGAATTACGGGCGTTGTGAGAACGATGTCTCCAATAGAACTGAAACGTATAATTAAAATCTTCACACTTCAAAATTAATTAAAAAAGATAGTATTGATGCTATTTAAGGAGAATATTATTGATTTTTTCTTTACAAGCGTTTTTTTTTGCAAGGATATTGAGGTTATAAGTTTTACATAGCGACAACGATGTCAGCCAATGCTACTGTATAACAAATAAACAGACCAAGTTTATTTTTTCATTTAGTTTGAAAATTAATACGTTTTTTCTTTCAAATAGAGTGATTTTTTTGTTAAAATGTTTGTAGTTATTAAATTAATTTGTATATTTGCACATCTTAAGTAGAAAAAAGAAGGAGGAGAGGGGACGAAAGTCCCCTCTTTTTATGATACAATATGATAAGCAAAGGAAAAGTTGAGGAATTGATAAATGAACGCATTGCCGAGTTGGACAATGGTTTGTTTGTGGTAGAGTTATCCATCTCTTCATCAAATGTTATTACAGTTGAGTTGGATAAACATGTTGGAGGAGTTACAGTTGATGATTGTATTTCAGTTTCTCGTAATATTGAGCACAATTTAGACCGCGAAGCGTTGGATTTTGAATTAAATGTTTCATCAGCAGGTTTAGATCGACCATTGAGAGTATTACCTCAGTATGTTAAAAACATAGGGCGCACAGTTAAGGTTGTAAAAATCGACGGTAGCAAACTAGAAGGAGTGATGACCCAAGCTACAGAGGCTGGGATCGTCATTGAGAATTCACGCAAAGAAAAAGTGGAAGGCTCAAAAAAGAAAGAAGTTATTGTGGAGCAACATACGTTGCCATTTAGCGATATAAAAGAAACAAAAATTGTTATTACATTTAAATAGTTTAATATGAATAGCTCTGAATTGGTAGAATCGTTTTCGGAATTCAAAGAATTAAAAAACATCGATAAACAAACGATGCAACATGTTTTAGAAGACGTGTTTCGTGCGATGTTAAAAAGGAAATTTAACACAGATGAACACATTGATGTTGTTGTAAACATTGATAAAGGAGACGTTCAGATTTTCATTCAAAAAGAAGTAGTGGATGATGGAGAGGTGGAAGATCCAAACATGGAGATTTCTTATTCAGATGCTATTAAAATTGAGCCAGATTTCGAGATTGGAGAAGAAGTAACAGAAGAATTCAAATTTGCTGACTTCGGACGAAGAAACATTTTGTCATTGCGTCAAAATTTGATTTCTCGCATCATGGAGTTAGAAAAAGATAATCTTTACAAGGAATACAAAGAACGAGTTGGGGAGATTATTACAGGTGAAGTTTATCAAGTTTGGAAAAAAGAAATTTTGGTATTGGATGATGAGCAAAATGAGTTGATTTTGCCTAAATCAGAACAAATACCTTCAGATTTCTTTAAAAAAGGAGAAACAATCCGTGCAGTTGTTTCTAAAGTAGATATGCGTAATGCACAACCAACAATTATTTTGTCTCGTACAGCGCCAGAATTCTTAGAACGCTTGTTTGAACAAGAGGTTCCAGAAGTATTTGATGGGTTGATTACGATTAAGAAAATTGTTCGTGAGCCAGGAGAACGTGCTAAAGTAGCAGTAGAATCGTATGATGATCGTATTGACCCAGTGGGTGCGTGCGTTGGTATGAAAGGTTCACGTATTCATGGAATTGTTCGTGAGTTGAGAAACGAAAATATTGATGTTATCAACTACACAACAAATGCTCAATTATTTATTCAACGTGCTTTGTCACCAGCTAAGATTTCTTCTATCGAAATTTTAGAAGAAGTGAAAAGAGCGCGTGTTTATTTGCGTCCAGATCAAGTTTCTTTAGCAATTGGTAAGGGAGGACACAACATTAAATTGGCAGGTCGTTTAACGGGGTATGAATTAGATGTATACCGTGAAGGCGAAGTTGATGTTGATGATGTTGATTTGGAAGAATTTGCAGATGAAATCGATGGATGGATCATTGATGAATTGAAGTCAATTGGATGTGATACTGCTAAATCAGTGTTGGAAATCAGTGTAGAAGATTTGGTTCACCGTACAGATTTAGAAGAGGAAACAATTGAAGAGGTCTTTAGAATTTTACGTTCTGAATTTGAGTAATCAAATAAAATTACGTATATTTATTGATTATTATTTAAAAAGTATAAAAGTACGCACAATTATATGGCGGGAAAACCAATAAGATTAGGAAAAGCAGCAGGAGAACTCAACGTGGGTATTCATACTATCGTTGAATTTTTAGGAACAAAAGGAATTGCTATTGAGTCAAATCCAAACTTTAAGTTGGAGGAGGATCAATATGGCATGTTGCGTGAAGCTTTTGCTGCTGATCATGATTTCAAAGAAAAAACGAAACAAAACTTAGGAAAGCGTGAAAAACGCGAAACAATTTCATTAGCTGATTCTCGTGAAGAAGAAAAAGTAGTGGAAACGCCTAAGGTTGTAGAAACACCTAAGGTTGTAGAAACACCTAAGGCTCCAGAGGTGGTTGAAACCAAACCTGAGCCAGAAATTGTTGCTCCCGTAGTTGAACCAGAAGTTGTTGCTGAACCGGTAGTTGAAGCTAAAGTAGAAGCTCCAAAAGAAGAAGTAAGCGAAAAGCCTGCAGTAGAAACAGTTGTAGAGCCTGCTAAAGAAGTTGAGCAGTCAGTAGGGAGTGAGGTTAAAGTTCAAATTTTAGGTAAAATTGATTTGGATGCTTTAAATACGAAAACGCGTCCAGATAAAAAGAAAAAAGAAGCACAACCTGCTAAAAAAGAAATAGCAAATCCTGTAAAATCGGAGCAATCAAAGCAGGAACCAGTAGCTCCAGTTAAAGAGGAAAAAGTGGTTGAACCAGTTCAAGAAAAGGAGGTAACTCCAGAAATTGAAATGATTCGAGTACAAAGCCAAACATTAACTGGACCAAAAGTTGTTGGTAAGATTGAACTGCCAGTTGAAAAACCTAAAACTTCAGGTAATTCAAATGCGGATAGAAAAAAACGTAAGCGTATTAAGAAAATTGATGTTAATAAGCAAGCGCAACAGCAACAACAAGCTTCTGAAAATCAAAATCAAAGCCAAAATCAAAATAGAGGAGGTAATAGACCATCAGGGAATTCACATCACAAAAAAGGTGGTGCTCCAAGAGTTGAAAAAGTTGAGATTTCGGAACAAGATATCCAACGCGAAATCAAAGAAACGATGGCTCGCCTTTCTAATAAAGGTACAAAGTCTTCAAAAGGAGCAAAAAATCGTAAAGCAAAACGCGATATTTTTCAGCAAAGAAGACAAGAAGAAGAGCTTGCTGCTGAATTAGAAAGCAAAATCTTAAAAATTACAGAGTTCGTTACAGTTTCTGAATTGGCAACAATGATGAATGTTCAAGCAACTCAAGTTATTGGTACATGTATGTCTTTAGGAATTTTTGCTTCTATTAACCAACGTTTGGATGCTGAAACAATTCAAATTGTAGCGGATGAATATGGTTATGAAGTGGAATTCGTAAGTGCAGAAGTACAGGATGCTATCCCTGTTGTTGAAGATAAAGAAGAAGATTTGGTTGCTCGCCCTCCAATTATTACGGTTATGGGACACGTTGACCACGGTAAAACTTCTTTGTTAGACAAAATTCGTAATGCAAACGTTACAGAAGGTGAAGCAGGGGGAATTACTCAGCACATTGGTGCGTACTCAGTGGTTAAGGATGGTAAACGATTGACATTCCTTGATACTCCAGGTCACGAAGCCTTTACGGCAATGCGTGCTCGTGGTGCTCAAGTTACTGACGTTGCAATTATCATTGTGGCGGCGGATGACGATGTGATGCCTCAAACAAAAGAAGCAATCTCTCACGCTCAAGCAGCGGGAGTTCCAATGGTTTTTGCAATTAATAAAATTGATAAACCAGCAGCAAATGCTGATAAAATTAGAGAGCAATTGTCTCAAATGAATATCTTGGTTGAAGAATGGGGTGGTCAATATCAATCTCAGGAAATTTCTGCTAAACAAAATTTGAACATCGATTTATTGCTTGAAAAAGTATTGTTAGAAGCTGAAATTTTAGATTTAAAAGCAAATCCTAAGAAAAACGCTGTTGGTGTTGTAATTGAATCTTCTTTGGACAAAGGAAAAGGATATGTAACAAACATGTTGGTGGAAGCAGGTACTTTACATATCGGTGATATCGTTCTTGTGGGTAGAAACTATGGTAGAGTTCGTGCTATGCACGATGAAAAAGGTAGAGCTTTAAAAGAAGCTGGACCATCAACGCCTGTATCTATCTTGGGTATTAACGGAGCACCTAACGCCGGTGATAAGTTCAACGTAATGGATGATGAACGCGAAGCTAAATCAATTGCATCTAAACGTGAACAGTTGTATAGAGAGCAAGGTTTACGTACAACTAAACATATTACATTAGATGAAATTGGACGTCGTTTGGCAATTGGTGACTTTAAAGAGTTGAACATCATTGTGAAAGGTGACGTGGACGGATCTGTTGAAGCATTGTCTGATTCATTGTTGAAATTATCTACTGAAGAAATTCAAGTAAATATTATTCATAAAGGAGTAGGTGCAATTTCTGAGGCTGATATCAACTTGGCATCTGCTTCGGATGCAATTATTATTGGTTTCCAAGTTAGACCTGTAGTTTCTGCAAGAAAATTAGCAGAAACAGAACAAATTGATATTCGTTTGTACTCTGTAATTTACAAGGCAATTGAAGAAATAAAATCTGCAATGGAAGGTATGTTATCTCCAGACATTGAAGAACAAATTACAGGTTCTGCTGAAGTTCGTGAAACATTTAACATTACAAAAGTTGGAACAATTGCTGGATGTTTTGTACTAGATGGAATTATTAAGCGCAATTCTAAAGTACGTATTATCCGCGACGGAATCGTTGTTCATACAGGTGCTTTAGGATCGTTAAAACGTTTCAAAGACGACGTCAAAGAAGTGAAAAATAACTACGAATGTGGGTTGAACATTGATAAATTTAATGATATACAAATCGGTGATATCATCGAAGCGTTCGAAGAAGTTGAAGTAGCTAGAAAATTATAGGAATTGTCCTGAATTTTTATTATCTTTAAACCATTATGATTGGTGAAAAGATAAAAATGATACAAATGCCGTTTTTTATCTTTATGATAGGGACGGCATTTCTTTTTTCATGCTCTGAAAAATTAATAGAGGATGAACGCTTGGTGAAAATGTTTGATAAATACATGGACATCGATGATGAGCTGAAAATCCATAAAGATACGGTCTATGCTTATTGTTCCACAAATGATATACCATTGATTACAAATGAAATTTGTGTATTGCAACAAAACAAGTTGACTAAACGCTTTTTTTCAAAAACCATCACTGCAATGGAACAAAATATATTGGAAGAGGTGTGGATGTCTCCAGGTCAACATCCCATTTTTTATTTAAAAAAGGAAGAACGAAACGATAAAATTTACTATCACTTATTGTGTCAAAATAAAAAGGTTGTGTCTGAATTTTTAAATGGTGATGTTGTGTATTCAAAAAAGCAAAATGATTGGTTGTACGTTATATTAACGAATAGTTCAATTAACTAGCTTGATACTTAACATTTTATTTTATTAATTTTTCAAGTTTTTCAAGAAATGTGTTGTTTTTTTGTTTAGTTTTTATATATTTGCTATTCACTAAACAAATTGACGCTTATGAGAACACAGAACAACCTAAAGCAAGGGCTACTTATAGATATGCTCGGCGCTTTAATAGTTGCAGCCTATTTTGGTATTTATTTAATTGACAATTCTGTTGGATTAGTGAAAGCTTCAATTATTTTGTTGGTTTCTTTTTCAGCAGTTTTTTATTCAATTTTTTCAGCCAAACGTTATCTTAAATTAAAAAAAGAGATGGCTGTTCAGTCGATTTAACTTATTTAAGTTATAGTGAATTGGGGAGTAATTAAGAGGTCTGATTTTAATCAGGCCTCTTATGTTTTAATACAATACTAAATTGTGTACCAATCTGTTTTTCTGAGGTTACTTCTATGTGCCCCTTATGATTGGTTATTATTTGTTTTACCATCGCTAAACCGATGCCAGAACCTGTTGATTTTGTTGTGAAGTATGGAGTGAAAATCTTCTTTAATTCTTCTTCGTCCATCCCAATGCCATTGTCTTTAACTTGAATTACTAAGTCATTTTTTTCATGATTTAGTTTTATTTGAATCATTCCAGCATCGTTTTCAGAGGTCGCTTGAACGGCATTTTTAATAAGGTTGTTAAAGACCCTTAACATTTGTTCTTTATCTGCATGTATTATTGATGACTTCGGTAAATCTAAAATGATTGCCGATTTTGTTTCGCTTTGAAATAGCTCAGCCGATCTTCTAATAACTTGAACGATATCAACCTCTTCAAACAATGGTATGGGCATTTTAGCAAAGTTTGAAAATTCAGTGGCAATTTTTGCCAAAGAATCAATCTGTTCAATGAGCGATTCACTAACTTTTTTAATTTTTGTTTCTATTAACGGATCATTTGGATCAAAAGAACGAACCAAATGTTGAACAGAAAGCTTCATTGGTGTTAATGGATTCTTTATTTCATGTGCAATTTGTTTAGCCATGTCTCTCCAAGCTGACTCACGCTCACTCTGTGCTAACTGCTGGGCAGCAAGCTCCAATTCTTCTATTTTTTTATTGTAGCTATTAACTAATTCCCCAATTTCATCATTGTAAGCGTATTCAATAGGTTGGTTCGATTGTTGGATATTAATTTTTGAAATACGTTCTTTTAAAATCCGCAATGGATTGGTTATCCAATTGGCAATTAATATCGCGAAAACAGCAGACAATGCTAATAACAGTACGAATACATTGACAATTGACACAATGAATTGTTGTATTTGATTCTCAATTTCTTCTTGCTGACCAAATTGTTGAAGATTAATGTATCCTAAAATATTTCCTGTTGGATTATATAAGGAAGAATAAGCTGAACTATAAGTAAGATTACCGATGTTTTCCTCGTTCACAAAATCTGTGTGCTTTAATACAGATAACTCATTTTTAGCTATTGGATTAATTTGTTCACTTAATAATCCGTAATTAAAAATCTTTTGTCTTGAAGTGCTAACAAGAAATCCTTCAGGATCATAGAAATTTATATCAGCGTTAAAAGTTTTCGATAATTGTGTTAGGTAGTAATTCATTGCTACTCCGTGGTGGTGGATGTCAATGTATTTATATTTTCCCCATTTTGATTTCATTTCAGTTTCCACCGAATGTACTTTTTCTTCTAATGCTTTTGAACTGTACTCTTTGTACTGATTTTTAACAAAAAAGCTACTTCCTACACCTATTGTTATGAGTGTTACAAGTATTATCCCAATTAAAGTCATTTGTATTTTTCCTGCCAACGTACTGTTTTTACCAGTAAACCACACAGAATAGTAACGAACATATATGGGCAAAAGCATTAACCCAAAAAGACAAAATAAATAAGAAAAAGAGGAGGCAATATCAACTAAACCAATGTTTTTTTCGGATAAAATGATGCTGTCATCTTTTGATTTTTTATAGACCAAGTGATTGTATCCTTTGAAATTAAAGTTTTCATTCATTAAAGTATGATCTTTGTTTAATACCGAAAAATTGGAGGGGTAATTAAACGATCCATAATAAGATACCAGTTTGTTATTATGATATTTAGCAATTGAATATTTTTCTAAATGCTTTAAAATTCCTGCTTGCGATGAGATTAACAACCTCGGAAACCCGATTTCTTCCGGTATTTTCTTAGACTTTAATGTGATGTACAATGTTGCCTTTTCACTGTTTCTACCGTACAAGTTTTGGCGAATAAGATAACTATATTGTTGCGTATAGTCTTTTACATAATGAATCGAAGGGTTGATTTCAGACGTTTCACAATTGTTTTGAATGATATCTTCTAATTCTTTTATTGCTTCATGTCCATTTCCTTGAATTTCTATAACAGAGCTACTATCTTCTCTTATTAAGTAAAAGTTTAGCTCATATTTTTCCCAAAAACCATTAAAATGTCTTCGCTCCATTCCGTCGTCAAAGTCTTTTTGCTGGAATGTTTTTCCAGAGCTTATCATTCTTTGAATGAATTTATCATCTAAAATAGGTTTGACTATTTTGACAAATTCAACCTCCATGTTGATGTCACGCTCTGTTACTAATTGGCTAGCATATAATTCACGTTCACTTTTGTCTTTTCGTTTGTTGAATTCTACGATAAGTAGGGCACTTGTTAGTGAATACAATGCTAATAGTAGCATCCCAATAATGAGGTGCTTTTGTGTAAATTCTTTGTATTCTAAGTACAATACCATGAGGATGAATATCCCTGGGAAAATAGCAGAAATTCCAATGTGGTTAATAAACAATTGATCTAAAACACCTACGAATACACTTGTTGTGGCTATAATTAAGACAGCTTGTTTTAATTGAAATCCTACAATTTTAAATGCGGTAATCGTTGTTTTCGTTATAATAAAAAAGACAAAGCCTAGTATGGCAAGATTTATCAAAGCAATCATTGAATAGATATTCAATTGAAATACATGTTCTATATGCATTGCAATACTTGAGTTTTCTATGATACCTTTGAACAAATAGACGACAAAAAACCATGTCAAGTAAGTTGCTATTAATAACGTTATTGCTACACCTTTCTTTATGGCATTCTTTTGCGCGTTTATTACTTGGTAGAAATAATAGGCTAATACAAGCAAAATCATTACATTGATTGTTAGATCTAACAAGTTTGGGAAAAAGAAACTTGTTCCATACAAACTTGCTTGCACGATTTCAATATCGCCAAAGTTAGATGTCCAAGAAAAGTATAAAGAAATGTAGCGAATGCCGAGCAGAATGATTGGGAATATGTATGGGTGTTTCTTACCTTTTATAATGGACCAAAAAGCAGCTTGCCAAGTTACAACGCTTAATGAGCAAAGTAACAAAAAGGATAGAATAATTGCTTGAGTTGTCGTTATTGGTTGGTAATCATTAACAAATATAGAAAATAGGTATTGTTGATGTTCGTTGTATATTGGAAAACCTACATTTTGATCGAGGGAAATGTGAGACTTTAATTTTGTTTTAAATGGTGGAACAAAATCATTATTTAAGTAGTTGTTTTGATACGAGTATTCGTTTTTAATTGGTAAAGTTATTGCTATGGTAAACCCTTCCTTTTCTAATGTTTTGATATAATACCAACCATTTTGAGCTTTCGTGATTCCTTTTGTTGGAAAGTGTATATCACTAAATTTTGAAACAGGAAGTTTATTAGTATTCCAGTATATTAATGTGTCTTGCTTATAAACGTGAATGTATAAATCATCATTTTTTGGAATTTCTCTTATTGATTTTTTAGAAAGTGTTTTTTCAATTTCTTGAAGTAAAACATTCATTTCTTTTTCTTTCTTTTTAAAGTCTTGTTCGACTTTTGTTAATTCAGAAAAATGATTGGTACTTTTTATTGAATAGAAATACACAACAAATCCGATTGTACTCATTAAGAATACTAACCACCATTTATATGTTGTGTGTTTTATCATTTAAATGTTAAATTTTAATATTGTTTTTGAATCAGAAACATTTAAGTGTACATTTTGCCCAAAAATTATTGCCCTGTTGTCATCAATATGCCCAGCAGGGAAATCAAAGCAAATCGGGATGTTTCTGTATTCAAAATGCTGTAATACTATTTGTTCGATGGTTAATCCAGTAGAGTTAGCAGTTGAGTCTTTTATATCAGTCATTCCTCCGATTATTAGTCCACTAATAGCATCTAGAACTCCTGCTTTTTTTAATGAATATAACATTCTATCAACAGCATATATTTGTTCCCCGACTTCTTCTATAAATAAAATTTTGTTTTTGAAATCTACTTTTATATCGGTACCTAGTAAGCTATACACGATACTGAGATTTCCCCCTATTACTTCTCCGATAGCTTGACCATTTTTATTGTGTTTGTTGCTTGAAATTGTTATTTCGTATGCTTTCCCTTCTAAACTATCCATCAATGTTTGCAAGGCTTCATTGCTGTTTTGTTGAAAATTTAATGGCATTGTAGCATGAATGCTCGGAAGTTCAAATTGGTTCATCAACAAGTGAAAAACAGTAATATCACTAAATCCTACAATCCACTTTGGGTTTCTCAACTGACTTGCCCATTGGATTCTATCAACGATTCTAACTGAACCATATCCGCCTCTTGCACAAATAATTGCTTTAATAGCTGGGTTGTCTATGGCCTCTTGAAAATCTGACATTCTTTCTTGGTCTGTTCCAGAAAAATAGAAATGCGACCCAAGACAATGCTTTCCAATTTCAACCTTGTACCCCTTAAGTTCTAAAAATGCTTTCGCATTGAGTACGTGCTCAGCTTCTATGGCTTTGGCGGGCGCGATAATTGTAATCAAATCGCCTGGTTGGATGTATGGAATTTTTTGCATAGTATTTTTTCAAGTATAAATGTACACAATACTAGCAAATTTAACGCCATTTTTGTAAAATACTTTTATACTGTTGGAAAAAATGCATCTTCTATGTGTTCTATGTTTGTTCTGTAAGAATTGTGGATTATCGAAACAATGTCAAAGCGAACATCAATCCATAAGTTTTTCAGTTTTACATAATAATCAGCTGTTTCAATTATTTGTCGTTGTTTTTTCTTGGTAACAGCTAAGTAAGGTTCTCCTATAACAGCTGTTTCTCTTGTTTTAACTTCGCAAACAATTAGCTGATTATCTTTTTCAGCAACAATATCTACTTCAAATTTTTTAAACCTAAAGTTTCGTTGTTTGATTTGGTATCCTTTTTCTTCTAGGAGTTTAGCCGCGAGGTCCTCTCCGTATTTACCGAGTTCTGTGTGTGTCATAATGGTTTGTTGTTTTGAGTAGTTATCATCTAATTCGTTATAAAGAGGTTGGTTTTTCAACCAACCTCTTCAACCAACGATTTGCTATTCTTGGTTAGCATCTTCAACATGAGTTGCTGATGTAACGCCAAGAGCTTCTTTAATTTTTTGTTCTAATTCATCTGTAAGTTCAGGATTGTCTGACAACAATGTTTTTACGGAATCCCTACCTTGGCCCAACTTCACTTCGCCATAAGAAAACCATGAGCCACTTTTTTTCACAATGCCTAGTTCAACTCCTAAATCAATAATTTCACCGATTTTAGAGATGCCTTCGCCGTACATGATGTCGAATTCTGCACGTTTGAATGGAGGTGCAACTTTGTTTTTAACTACTTTTACTTTTACTCTGTTTCCTGTTACGTCTTCGCCGTCTTTAATTTGACTTGCCTTTCTAATATCGATTCTTACAGAAGCGTAGAATTTCAATGCGTTTCC
Organism: uncultured Fluviicola sp.; assembly: GCA_964580465.1. Classification (GTDB taxonomy): domain Bacteria; phylum Bacteroidota; class Bacteroidia; order Flavobacteriales_D; family Crocinitomicaceae; genus Taishania. The sequence continues at coordinate 175,544 of CAZOKJ010000001.1, forward strand.
TCCTGTTGTTGTCTCTGGGTTACCAAACATTACACCGATTTTATCTCTCAATTGATTGATGAAAATACAAGTACATTTTGCTTTGTTAATTGACGCAGTTAACTTTCTTAATGCTTTTGACATTAATCGCGCTTGTAATCCCATTTGTGAATCACCCATTTCGCCTTCAATCTCTGCTTTTGGTGTTAATGCTGCTACTGAGTCGATAACAATTAAGTCTATTGCACCAGAGCGGATTAAGTTGTCTGCAATTTCCAATGCTTGTTCACCATTATCAGGTTGAGAGATTAATAAGTTATCGATATCCACTCCTAATTTTGCCGCATAAAACTGATCAAAGGCATGTTCCGCATCTATAATTGCTGCAATACCACCTTGTTTTTGTACTTCAGCAATGGCATGAATTGCCAATGTAGTTTTGCCAGATGACTCAGGTCCGTATATTTCTACGATTCTTCCTTTAGGGTAGCCATCTACTCCTAACGCGATATCTAGTGTTAAAGATCCAGAAGGAATCGCTTCGACTTTTTCTACTGCTTCATCGCCAAGTTTCATTACGGTACCTTTTCCGTATGTCTTGTCTAATTTTTCCATTGTAAGTTGAAGTGCCTTCAACTTTTCCATTTTCTCTTGGTTTACATCTTTTGTTGCCATAATCGTTGGTTTTTATTATGTTTAAAATCGCTGTGCAAAGTTGCATCGGTTAGTGCGTAAGTTTTTTACGTTGTAATTATTTTTCTAAAATTTCTAAAATTTCTTCTGTGTGATTTTTAGTATTTGGCTTTTTAATAATTGCCATAATCATTTGATTTTCATCAATTATGAAGGTTGTTCTATGAATGCCATCAAAGGTTCTACCCATGAATTTTTTTTCTCCCCAAACACCGTATTGATTTAATATTAACTTATCAGTGTCTGCGATAATTGGAAAGTTTAACTGATGTTTGTCACTGAATTTTGCATGAGATGTGACAGAATCTGCACTAATTCCTATCACTGCTATGCCTTTTTCTTTTAATATTGCTTCGTTGTCACGTAAATTACACGCTTGCGCTGTGCATCCAGGTGTACTATCTTTTGGATAAAAATAAACAACTACTTTTTGTCCTTTGAAATCTGAAAGTGATATTTTCTCACCGTTTTGATTTAGTCCCGTAAATTGCGGAGCTGCATCACCTATGTTTAACTGTTTCATCGTTGGTTTTTGTTTTTTTATTGATTAACTGTTAACCAAAGATACAACTATTTTTTAATTTGACAAAAAAAACATCAAAAAAATGATTAAAAATTAATCTTTTAATTTTAATGTATTGATAACTAAATTGTTGTGTTTTTTTTATTTGAGTATGAACGGACCCGTCCGAGCTAATTGTTTGAAAAATTCTTCTTCCGACAGATCTATGATATGGGCTCCAGGAAAGTAAAACCGTGCTATCTGTCGAAAATCATAACCTAAACGTGCCATTTTCATTGCACCTTCTTGACATAAACCAACTCCGTGGCCATAGCCTTTTCCAGATATAATGACTTCTTCATTTTCTAACCTGATTGAAAAAAAGGTGGAACGTAAGTTAAATTTTGTGCGTATATCTCTTAAAGGTATTCCTAAAGCTGGAGAAACTAGGAATGCTTTTCGCTCTTCTTGGTCAAATTGATACAACTTTTCATACCAAACACTGTCTGTAATTGGATAGTTGAATTGACTTGTTAGGTAGTCTTCCCATTCTTTTTTATCTATTTTTTTTCCCCATTTTGCTTGGCGTGTGTATATACAAAAGGTATCTTGAAATGTTGTTAAATACGGCACGGAGTTGTTCCAAATATAATCTGGTTCACTTGTTTGTCCTCCACAATTGGCATGGAAATAGGCGTCAATTAATTGGTTTTTAGTGTCCAACATTACACTCCCAGTCGTTTCTTTAACAGCTTCTCGAATTGTTGGTGTAAATCGAAGCATGTTGTGATAGGCTTGACAGTGGACTCTATCGCATAGTGAAAATCCTTCTTTATTGTGTTTGTTGACGTATTTTAATGCATAAGTCCGACTCATCAAAGCTTGTACTTTATAGTATTCAATGTCTTGACCTCCACCTCCTTCTGATTCTACAACGCCTGCAAGGTAATTGTCTATATCCACTAAATTGACAACAGTTATGGCTTTATCAGCTGCAAATAATTCGATGTCTTCTTCGTATTTTCGTGGTTTTGCACCGCTTACTCCTTTGGGATCGAGGGTGATGGAAGATCCTATGTTATTTTGATGTAGGACAATCTTATGATACAAGCCTTTATCTACAACCCCTAACTTTAATCTTAAAAGGTTGTTTTCTACACTTACATCGATGAATTCATTGGGTAAAAGCGAACCAAATTTAGTAGTGTCTGCGTATATAGCATAGCTACCTGAGTTATAGGCAAGTGCAATTCTTTTAATCGAATAATCTCGATAAACGCCTATTCTCATTTGTTGTGCAAAAACGAATGAGTTGATAATGCCGATTAAAAATAATGCGAATAACTGTTTCACCTTGCAAAAATAATTACTATAAGCTGATATTGAACCAACTTATGAATTAGTTTTCAACAATAATCGTGCAATTTTTTCACTTGCACCCCCATCTCCTAAAATTGATTTCAATTGTTGGTAATTTGCTAACATTTCTTGGCGCTTTTTACCTCCAACTAATAGTTGCTCTAATTCTGCTTGAATAGCTGAAGGATTGCACTCTTTTTGGATGAGTTCTTTCACTACCTCTTTGTCCATTATTAAATTAACAAGTGAAATATACTTGATTTTAATTAGTTGTTTAGCAATGATATAGGAAATTGGTGAGCCGATGTAACACACTACTTCTGGTACTTCAAAAAGTGCAGTTTCTAATGTTGCTGTTCCAGATGTCACGACTGCTGCTTCTGCTTGTGAAAGCAAATCGTATGTTTGGTTAAAAACGATGTGTATATTGGTATGTTTACCTATCCATTGTTGATAGTATTCAGGATCTAAACTTGGTGCGCCTGCAATGACTAGTTGATAATTTGTAAAGCTTTTAACAGCTTCTAACATAATGGGTAGCTTTTTAGAAACTTCTTGTTTTCGGCTACCAGGAAGTATAGCAATGATGGGTTTTTCTGATAAATTATTGTTCGTTCTGAATTGAGTATCTGTTGTCTTGTCCTTGTAGTTTTGAATGGCATCGAGTAGGGGATGTCCCACGTATGTTACATCATAGTTGAATTTTTGATAGAATTCTTCTTCAAAAGGAAGGATAACATACATTTCATCCACTACTTTTTTTATTGTGTGAACTCTATTTTGTTTCCATGCCCAAACTTGTGGTGAAATGTAGTAAATCACTTTTATTCCTTGTGTTTTAGCCCACTCTGCAATACGAAGATTAAAACCGGGATAGTCCACTAAAATAAGAGCGTCGGGACGATTTTTTAGAATGTCTTCTTTGCAAAATCGAATGTTATTGAGGATGGTTTTTAGGTTCAATACTACTTCTACAAACCCCATGAAGGCAAGTTCTTTGATGTGTTTTACACGCGTACCGCCCACTTTTGTCATTTCGTCGCCGCCCCAAAATCGGAACGAACAATTAGGATTTTCATGGAGCATTGCACGCATTAGATTGCTAGCATGTAAATCGCCTGAAGCTTCGCCTGCAATGATGTAAAATTGTTTTTGTTCCATTAGAGAATAAATTTCACCACTAACATTACCAATAAATCAATGACGGTTGCAGCGATAATCCCTTGCCCAAAAGCCCAATTTGCTTGTTTAAGTGAAACAAAATGAAACCACGGAAGGTTAGCAATGGCAGCTAATGATATAATTTTTGCTGTGTACACGCGCAAATGAATGAAGCGGTGCATCATTTCGTTGTACGATACATTATTGGTGTAGCTAAAAATTCCAATAATAATGAAAATGGCTACTAGGATGGTTAAAATTCCAACGATTAAGCCTTTTGTATGTTCTATAGACCAATTTTTTATGTTCATGTTATTTCCAATTTTGAATGATTTCAATGGCTTGATAGGCTGTCATGTCAAATTGTGTTGGGACAATTGTTGCATATCCTTCCTTGATATAATATAAATCAGTATCTTTTTCTATTTCGATTTCTCTGAATTCACCTGTTAACCAATAATATGGATGTCCAAAAGTGTCTTCTCTGCGCTCAAAACGATCATCCCAAAAAGCAGCAGCTTGTTTACAAATTTTCATTCCTTTTATTTCATTTTCATGAAGTTTTGGAATGTTTACGTTTAAGCATACATGTTGAGGAAAAGCATTTGTCAATGCCATTCGGGTGATGTCTTCCACTATTTTTTCGCACGCTGAAAAGTCTGCATCTGCATCAAAATCGCACAATGAAAAACCTATTGATGGAATGTTTTCCATGGCACCTTCAACCGCAGCAGACATGGTTCCAGAATACAATACATTGGTTGAGAAATTCGCTCCGTGATTAATTCCGGAAACTAATAGATCAGGTTTGCGTTTTAAAATTTCATAGATACCCATTTTCACACAGTCCACCGGAGTTCCACTCGTTGAATAGGCTTCCACTTGATCGAAAACGGGGGTTTTTCGCATGCGTAGAGGATTATTTACAGTAATTGCGTGTCCCATTCCCGATTGTGGTTTGTCTGGTGCAACTACAACAACAGTACCTATTTTTTGCATGATTTTTACCAATGTAGCAATGCCTTTTGCCATTATTCCATCGTCATTGGTAACTAGAATTAAAGGTTTGTCCATGGAGTGTGTGTTCTAATCAGTGCGAATTTAATAAAATTCACGAACTATTTATTAGAAAAAAGAGGAAATCCTTTGTATTATTTAAAAATGTATGAAATAGTTGTTTTTATTGCTGCTTCCACTGTGCATTTTGAACAATTTCATCTATTTTTTCTTCAAAAGCTAACATGTATTCTGGATAGTCAATTCTTCTTTTGACAACCTTGCGTTTTTTGTTGATAACAATGGAAGAGGTTGTAGTTGGCAAATCTGTTACGCCTTTGTTGTCGTAAACATCTTCTAAGCCCATATAGTTGATTTCTTTTGCTGTTGAAATCAAGCTGTTTAATTGGTCTTTAGAAAGTTGAGCCGTAAACGTTCCAATCATTTTAACATTGGCTTTGCCGACATAAACAGCGTGGCCTGATTGGTAAATTTCAACTTTATAGACAGGACATGTTCCAAAACAAAAACCACGTTCTAATGTTGCTAATAAGCTGTCAGACTTTGCAACTTTATTTTGTGAAACAAATTCAGCAGTGTCAACTGAAGTATTTTGGCTGTTTTTTTTAGAAGCACAAGCGGTTTGAACCAGTGCTAAGCTCATTAATATAATTGAAAAAAAGAATGTTTTCATTGTTTTTGGTTTTTACTTTTTAGTACTCTATCAAAAATTAAGCCAAAAATGTAAAGCTCTTTCTTTGATTATTATTTTAAGTTCATCGCATCAAGGTAGCGACTTAAATTAGGGTTGTCTTTTAAGCTGTCAGCTCCAAGAATAAGAATGTTTGAACAACCATTTCTTTCTAACCACAACGAAAAGTTAGATACACCAACCATCAATGTTCCATTAATATCAATGCGTTGAACAGGTTTTAACGTCTTGTCAAAAATGTTTCTAATTTCTTGTAAATCTTTTTCAATGTCTAAGTTTTGATTTAAAATTACAAGGCCTTCAACATTTTCGTCAAAACCTTCTTCTAATGGAAGGGGTTCGATTTCCAATTCATTGTTTTGAGCCCAGTCGGTTAATAGTCCAGCGAATGATGCGTTTGGCTTTATAAATACTTTTTTTAATTTCATGTTGTTGTTGAAACGTTCCATGTTTGAAACGGCTGCAAATTTACTTTTTTTTGTTTGAAATAAAAATATATTAACGGTTTAATAACCTAATAACTTAAGAAAGTCATCTGCGGTTTGTTCTTCGCTAAAAATTTCAGTGTGAATTTTCCCTTCTTCATCACGTTGAATCAAGATGTGTTTTGGTTCAGGAATTAAACAGTGTTTTAATCCGCCAAATCCACCAACTGTTTCTTGATATGCTCCTGTGTTGAAAAAACCAATAAATAATGGAGCATTTCTATCAAAACGTGGTAAATAAATAGCGTTGGCATGCTGTTCTGAGTTGTAATAATCATCAGAATCGCAAGTCAATCCGCCCAATAACACACGTTCGTAATCTTCATTCCATCTATTAATCGGCAACATAATGAATCGCTTGTTAATTGCCCAAGTATCTGGCAAATTGGTCATGAAAGAAGAGTCAATCATGTTCCATTTTTCTCTGTCATTTTGTTGCTTTTGGTGCAATACTCTAAAAATAGCACCTCCACTTTCACCTACTGTAAATGAACCAAATTCAGTAAAGATATTAGGTTCTGGAATGTCATTATCTGCACAAACACGCTTGATTTGAGAAAGTATTTCTCTTACCATATATGGGTAATCGTAATCAAAAGCCAGCGATTGTTTAATAGGGAATCCTCCTCCGATGTTTAACGAATCTAAGGTAGGGCATACTTTTTTAAGGTCGGCATAAACACGCAAACATTTGGTTAATTCGTTCCAATAATAAGCGGTATCGTTTATTCCTGTGTTGATGAAAAAATGCAACATTTTCACTTTAACACGCGGGTTCCCGTCTAAAATAGCATTATAGAAAGGGACAATTTCACGGTAACGAATGCCTAAGCGAGAGGTGTAAAACTCAAATTTAGGCTCTTCTTCAGAAGCAATTCGAATACCAATGTTGATGTCTTTGTCTGTTTTCGCCAATAAGTCTTGCACTTCTTGTGTGTTGTCAACTATTGGAATGACACGCAACTTGTCTTGGTCAATTAAACGCGCTACATTTTCAATGTAACGTTGAGGCTTATAACCATTACAAATAACGTATTGCCCGTCTTTTAATTTTCCTTCTTGATTTAATTTTTCTACAATAGCAATGTCAAAAGCGGATGAAGTTTCGATGTGAATATCGTTTTTCATAGCTTCATTCATTACAAAAGAGAAATGAGAACTTTTTGTACAATAACAATAGTTGTAAGAACCTTGATATCCTAAATTGTGCATCGATTCTCTAAACCAATGTTTTGCACGTTGTATATTATGCGATATTTGTGGTAAATAGTTGAATTTTAATGGTGTACCATATTTTTCAACCAATCTCATAAGATCAATACCGTGAAACATTAAACGATCATCCACCAAGCTAAATTCATCTTGTGGAAAGTCAAATGTTTGGTCAATTAAATCAATGTATTTTGTTCTCATTCTTATTTAATCAAAAACACAAAATTAATGTAGTTTTAGCAATAAAGCTAATAAACATTCAATTATTCGACGACTTATTTTAATAAGCTTTGCAATGCCTCATCTGAGCGACCAATTGTTGCCACTCCATTGGTGATGATTATTGGACGTTGCATCACTTTGGGTTCAGTTGTAATAGTGTTGATAACCCATTCTTTTGTTACTTCTTTAGGTATTTCAATTCCTAATTTTTTAGCATCTGCAATACGAACTAAATCAATGAGTTGAAACTCTTTACTCAATGAATTAACGATGTTGGTAGCTGTTTCTTTTGAAATAGGTTGCTCCATGTAGCGAACGACTTCAATGTCGGAATCCATTCCATGGTCACCTAAAAAACACATAGCGTTGTTACTTTTTGAACAACGAGAATTGTGAAAAATTTGTACTTTACTCATATTGTGGTGGTTTAATTACTAAATTCCATTAAATAGGCTTTCAAGAATGGGAAAATATCGCCATTCAGCACTTTGTCTGGGTCGTTAACTGTGTAATCAGTTCGGTGGTCTTTCACACGTCGGTCATCTAATACGTAACTTCTGATTTGTGATCCCCATTCAATTTTTTTCTTGCCTGCTTCAATTTCTTGGCGCGATTCCATGCGTTTTCTTAATTCTATTTCATACAATTGAGAACGTAATAATTGCATGGCTTTTTCACGGTTTCCAAGTTGCGAACGTGTTTCAGTGTTTTCAATAACAATACCAGAAGGGGCGTGTCGCAAACGAACTCCTGTTTCTACTTTGTTGACATTTTGTCCACCAGCACCTCCAGATCGGAAAGTGTCCCATGTAATATCTGCTGGATTGATGTCGATGTGAATGGTATCGTCAACAGAAGGGTAAACATAGACAGAAGCAAAAGAAGTCATCCGTTTTCCTTGAGCATTGTAAGGACTCACGCGAACCAATCGGTGGATGCCGTTTTCACCTTTGAGGTAGCCAAAAGCGTGATCTCCTTCTAATTCAATGGTTACTGTTTTTATGCCAGCAACATCACCTTCTTGGTAGTTCAATTCCTGCATTTTGTAGCCATTTTTATCTGCCCACATTTTATACATTCGATACAACATGTCCGCCCAATCTTGTGCTTCAGTACCACCAGCTCCAGCAGTGATTTGAAGTACAGCGTTTAGACTATCCTCCTCACCAGAAAGCATGTTTTTAAGCTCTAAATCTTCAATTAAATCGGTTAATTCTTTGCCAATTTGATCCAATTCTTCTTCTGTAGCCATGCCTTCTTTAACAAATTCCATGGTTACTTCAACATCGCCTAGTTTTGAAACCAATTCATCGTATGAATGAACCCAATGCTTCAATGAGCGAATGTTTTTCATTTTTGCCTCGGCTGCTTTCGCATCGTTCCAAAACTCAGGGTCTTGAGCTTTCAACTCCTCCTCTTTCAATTCCAATCGTTTGGCTGGAATATTTAAATAACCTTCTATTAAATGAACTCTTTCGGAAAGAGCTTTGAATTGTTCTTGATTTATCATAACATTGCAAAATTAATGAAAAGCTAATTAATATGAATCGCTCGTTGAAAAATGTTTTTAGATTCTTACCAATTATATCCAATCACTAATTGTTTTTTATAATTATTAATGCGAATTTTGACTTTTAATTATGGACATGATTGCAAAAATTAGTTTCTTTTTCTTTTTAACTTTTTCCTTTTCCTTAATTGCTTCTCCAGGTGACACAACTCGTGTACGTGTGCATAATGCTGTCGATATGGTTTGGAATGAAGGTTATGTTGAGACGGCTCATTTTCCCACAGATGGAAAAACGTATTCTAAAATTTTGATGCATTATACTTTGGCATGTGCTTCTAAAGGTTGTGGAGATTGGGATTATACCACTAAAATTGATTTGTTGGTACCTGTGCGTGGTTGGGATAGTGTGCCTACAATTACAGTTCACAGTGAACAGCCTTATGTGGCGGATACTACTTGGAAGCTTGTTGGGAAAAATGAAACATTTGAATTGGCTCGTGTGATGACGCCCTATGGTAGTTTTATGCGCATGAGTAAAAATGGTTTTACACCTGAATGGAAACATGTACATACGTTCGATGTAACGGATTATGCACCTTTGTTAAAAGGAGATAAAGTAATACGTGCTTTTTACGATGGTTGGTCGGGAGGCTATAGTGTGACGATTGATTTTGAATTTATTGAAGGTATTCCACCGCGAGAAGTGTTGGAAGTCAGAAATTTGTGGCAAACGGATGTTAAAGGTTGGAATTATTTGAATCAAGCTGATTTTGAAACGAATTACCTGAAGCAGTTGACCGTCAATTTTCCAACAGACATGAAAGGAGCGATGCTGCGTTTTATTCCTTCTGGTCACGGTTTCGACAACACGACTTATTGCGCTGAGTTTTGTGAAAAAGAGTATTATTTAAAAGTAGATGGAAAGGAGGTTGGAAAAAATGCCATGTGGCGAACAGATTGCGGTTTGAACCCTGTTTATCCACAAGGAGGAACGTGGTTGTATGACCGTGCTAATTGGTGCCCTGGAACTCGCGCATATCCTTTTGATCATGAATTGACTCCTTTTGTTAAAGTAGGAAAAAAATATGCAATTGACATTGATTTTCAAGAAGTAACATGGGAAGGGAAACAAAATCCTATCTATATTTTAGAAACACAATTATTTATTTATGGAGAACGAAATTACCAAGTGGATGCAGCACTTAATGCGATCATTTCTCCAAGTTTAACAGATGAGTATAAACGTTTTAATCCTGTTTGTGAGTCAGCGGAAATAGAGTTAAAGAACAATGGTGCAGCGGATTTAACTTCTGTGGACATTGCTTACACGGTGAATGAGAACGATTGGCAATTGTATCAGTGGAAAGGACGTATGAAAACTGGAGAGAAAGAACGAGTGAAGCTTACAGTAGGTAATGCTTTGCACACACTTTCACCAAATACAACACCCCGATTCAATGTTCAATTGCTTCGACCGAATGGAGTAGAGGATGAGCGACCATTTGATAATGCGTTGAGTTCAACATTTGAAAGCGTGCCAACCTTACCAGGTTCAATGATATTTTATTTTTACACTAACTCAAAACCAGAGGAATCGTATTGGGAATTGTCTGAAGCGAATGGAACTATTTTACACACAAGTGAAAAAGACATGACTGCTTTTACGTTGTATAAGACTGCTTTTTCATTGTCAAAAGGATGTTACGTTTTAAAAATCAAAGACACAGGAAGAAATGGGCTTTCATTTTGGGTTAATCAGGAAGGAAATGGCTATTTGCGATTGATGAATGATAAGAAAGAAGTAATCCATTCATTTACGCCGGACTTTGGTACAGGTATTGATTTTTACTTTAGTGTCGAATAAGCAAAAACGTGAGGAAACAAAAAAAGCTGTCAATTGACAGCTTTTTTTTGGAGGTCCCGAGCGGATTCGAACCGCTGTAGACGGTTTTGCAGACCGGTGCCTAGCCTCTCGGCCACAGGACCATTTTAAATTAACTTCCGGCTAGGGGTTGTTAATTGGAACACAAATTTACACAAAATTTCGGTATAAAGTTCATAAAGAATGAAAAAAAAATTTTTTAATAATTTTTTTTTGTTTTACTTATTGATTAACAGTGGTTTATTTTTTTAAGTTTTTATTTTTATTTTATTTTTTTAAATTTTGACTTGCCAACTTAAAAAAAAGCTGTATCTTTGCACTCCAATCTTTTAAAAAGATTTTGATTCCGTAGCTCAGCTGGTAGAGCAATACACTTTTAATGTATGGGCCCTGGGTTCGAATCCCAGCGGGATCACTTTTAAGCCACCAAGTAGGTGGCTTTTTTCGTTAAATCCCTCTAAATTTCAAGAAATTATTAAAATAACACCGAATTGATGTACATAAATTTTATGCCTAAAAACATAAAAAATTACAACAATTCGGTTAACAGATTAATGTCATAGATTTGTTAACCGAACAATCCTGAAACCCTTATGGTAAAAGGATTTGTTTTAAAAGAACCGAATTGGAATTAATGTTTAATCGGTTAACAAAAACAAGTATGAACACATCAAGAACAAACACCTTTTCCGTTCTTTTCTGGATTCACAAACAAAGAGCAAATGCCAACGGAGAAATGCCCATTTTTATGAGGATAACAGTTGACGGAAAAAGAGCAGAAATTTCCTTGCAAAGGTACATTTCAGAAAAAGACTGGGATGTCAAAGCACAGCGTGTAAAACCAAAAGCAAACCATTCTGTTGTAATCAACAACTACATGGATATGGCCAGAGGAAAAGTCCAAAGCATTTACAACCAATTGACAAGTAACGGAGAGGAAATTTCAGCGTACGCAATCAAAGAGATTTTTACAGGAAAAGAAGTGAAATCCAAAGCAAAAACAATCCTAGAAGCTTTCGACTACCACAACCTAAAACTATCCGAACAGGTCAAAATCGGAAAAGTCGTTGCAAAAACTCACACACGTTATGTCATCACCAAAAACAAAGTTTTGGCATTTATGCAACACCAATACAAAAAAGACAATATGCCCTTACCCGAAATGCGTTTGCGTTTTGTTACAGAATTTGAACACTACCTTTTGACCGTTGACAAGCTACAATCCAACACCGCACACAAATACATCAAGAACCTCAAAAAAATTATGAATATGGCAGTTGGTTTAGATTGGATACCAAGCAATCCTTTCAACCAGTTCAAATGTTCATACAGCAGTCCCGAAAGAGAAATTTTAAACCAGGACGAAATAAATACTTTGTTAAACAAAAAACTCCACGCTCCACGTTTGGAAGAGGTTAGAGATGTATTTATTTTTTGCTGTTATACAGGCTTTGCCTATTCCGATGTATATCAATTTCCTCACAATGCCGTG
>CAZOKJ010000002.1:0-83229 GCA_964580465.1 uncultured Fluviicola sp.
AATTAACATTCAGATTGCCTTTGGTGCTACTTCGTGGTGATCTAAAAAACTGTTAATCAAGGCGTTTGTTTGAAAATTTAGCGGGCTAAATTGAAAAGAAACAACGCAGAACACGCAGTCTCACCGAAGGTAATAACGGTTTTTTAGGCAAAGTAAAATAATACTCCGCTGATAAACAGCACCACGAAGTAGCATCGCAGATAATCTACATCATAAAGCAACCTCAATGTATCCCGATACATTTTCGTTGCTTTATATCGTATCTCACTGTTTATTAGCGGTCTGAATGCAATTTTATTAATCGAACTCAGGTTATTAGTTCACTTCTTTTCTTCCAGCGTATTTAATTCTACTTCCACTTCCCAATTTGCGCGAACTTTTGTAGGAGTCGAATAAGTGTGTATTTCTTCAGGTTGTAAGCCTTGCTCAAAATCGCCCGTGTCCCATTGGCCGTTGTTGTTGCTATCAATAGTAATTTTGAAATGATAGTCTCCAGGATCTAGTTGCGTTAATTGTAGAATGCTATTGCCATCCATTATGTGTTGAGCGATTAATTTACTACGGTTATAAACGTCAACAATAATAGGTTCATTATACCCTGTTATGGTTAAGTTTAACGTTCCAAAATCTTTTTCTGTTTTTCTATCAAAATTTTGCTCAAAGCGTTGCGATATCCAACCATCAGTGGCTTTAATAGCACCACCCTTTAATAAAAGATGCAATTTATTTGATTTAAAATCTTTAGGCAGATGAATGAACAATTTGTTTCGTTCAACTGTATATGAATAATCAGAAATGAAGGTAGTATCATTAATGTTTAATTGAATTAATGAGCTGTCAATTTCTTTTATCACATCATTAATATGAATGACAATAGGTTGACCATCAACAAAATCAGTCAAAGGAGCAAATGCTTCGAACTGTTTTGTTTTAATAGTTGGTATACGCAATTTAACAGTATCACTCCAATTTTCTGCTGTAACTACTAATTGTTGAGGGTTCTCTTCACCCGGTGAATGAAAAAAAGTAAGACTATCTCTATCGTGAAATTCTATTAAATCAGCAGATATTAATTCACCATTCAATTCAATGCTCGCTTTATCTAAATTTCTATTTGCGCCTATTACAAAGCTACTAGGGGCTTGATAGTTGAAAGTTGTTACGTCAGGTTTTTTTTCTGGAGTAAACATCCGTAAAGGGATAGAATCAATTACCTGTTCTTGAATTGAGATAGCCTGACCTTTGAAAGCAATTCTATTTTTAAGATTGATCTTTCCTTGTTTTGAGACATCATCAAAAGCACGAACAAAATAATTACCTTCCTTTAGGTATTTTAATTCTGCTTTTCCTGTCATGTCTGTTTGGGTAAAGTAAATAGGACTTAAAGAATCTGCGTGTTCAAACAAGCCTACGACCATTCCTTTTAATGGGTTGCCACTTAAAGCGTCAGTCACAAAACAAGTATAGCTCAGCGAATCGATTATATCACCAGTTGAAAAAACGTACTGCATAATGGAATCGTTCTGTTCCGTAATATCTTGTATGGTTTTATTGAAATAAATAGAATAAGTTGTGTTTTCACGCAATTGTTCTGTCCAATACACCATTAACGTTTTATCTTTTAAAAGTGTTTGAATTTTCGCGTCGTTTGGAACCATTTTAATGGTTTGATTGGGGTTGTTTAGTTTCACAAACTCATTCAACCGTATCGCAATTGCTTGTCCTTTAAAATTAGTTGTACCATTGGCAGGCACAATTGCATAAGGTTCTGGTGCACGCGTATCTTTTGGACCTCCTTCTAAGGATTTTACCTGCGCACACGCAACAAGTAGCAAACTGATTACAAGAAATCGGAGAACCAAGCGCATAAGTCATTCAAATATTGTTCATCAATAGAATCGAAATCGTTCAATTGGTCACTATCGACATCTAAAACAGCCATCACTTGACCATTTTTAATCAAAGGTACCACAATCTCGCTTTTAGAATCAGAGCTGCACGCAATGTGACCTGGAAATTCATCCACGTTTGGCACTAATTGTGTTTTTTGTTCTTTCCAAGCAGTTCCACAAACTCCTTTGCCAAACTGAATGCGAGTGCATGCAATAGGTCCTTGAAAAGGGCCTAAAACCAATTCGTTTTCTTTAACAAGATAAAATCCCACCCAAAAGAAATGAAATCCTTGTCTGAGTGCAGCGACAAAATTTGCCATGTTGGCAACCTTATCCGTTTCTCCTTCTATTAATGAATGAATCATTGGAAGGAGTTGTTGATAACGCTCTTCTTTTGTTCCTGTTAATTGTATGTTTGCTTCTGCCATTTAACCGATTCTTGTTGCAAAGATAAAACTTCTTTTAGATTAGTCCCGCACGTCTGAGTAACGCATCCACTTTTGGTTCTTGACCTCGGAACTTTATGTATAACTGCATTGGATCTTCTGTTCCACCTTTTGACAACACATTTTCTTTGAACTTATCGGCAATGGTACGGTTAAAAATGCCATTTTCTTTGAAGTACTCAAAAGCATCAGCGTCCAATACTTCTGCCCATTTGTAAGAATAATATCCTGAAGAATAGCCTCCATTAAATATGTGAGAAAATGAAGTACTCATCGCATTCTCCTTTACATCAGGATACAATTGTGTTGGTGCAAATTGTTCTACTTCAAAAGCTTTTAGATTGGTAATATTGCTAGGGTCCTGTCCATGCCAAGCCATGTCCAACATACCGAAAGATAATTGTCTAAGCGTAGCCATTCCTTCCAAGAAACTAGAGCTTTCTTTGATTTTATCGATGTATTCCATTGGAATCATTTCGCCTGTTTCATAATGTTTAGCAAACAGTTCCAATGTTTCTTTTTCATAACACCAATTTTCCAACACTTGAGATGGAAGTTCTACAAAATCCCAAACAACAGATGTTCCAGAAAGACCTGGATAGGTTGTGTTGGCTAACATTCCATGTAAGGCGTGTCCAAATTCATGGAATAAAGTTGTTACTTCATTAAACGTAAGCAACGAAGGCTTGGTTGCTGTTGGTTTTGTAAAATTACAAACAATGGAAACGTGTGGTCGTTCATTGATGCCGTCTTTTATGTATTGATTTTTGAAGGAAGTCATCCAAGCGCCATTTCTTTTTCCTTTTCTTGGGAAGAAATCAGCGTAAAAAACAGCAACAAATTGACCGTTTTCATCGCTCACCTCATAAGTTTTTACATCTTCATGGTATTTATCGATAGTGTTGACCTCTGTAAAATGTAAACCATATAATTTTTTTGCTACTTCGAAAACGCCGTTTAAAACATTTTCCAATTGGAAATAGGGTTTTAACAACTCATCATCCAAAGAGAAACGTTTTTGTTTTAATTTTTCAGAATAATAAGCACCATCCCATTTCTCCAAATGATCAATTCCGTCTAACTCTTTAGCAAAAGCTGTTAATTCTTCAAATTCGCGTAAAGCAGCAGGTTTTGCCTTTGTTAAAAGATCTAATAAAAACGTATTTACTTTTTCAGGAGAAGTAGCCATTCGCTCCTCTAGTACATAATGAGCATGTGTTTTGTATCCTAATAAACGAGCGCGTTTGTGACGTAATTGAACAATTTTTAATACTGTTTCTTCGTTGTTGTTTTCATTTGCTTGGAATGCTTTTTTTCCGTTTGCAATAGCGATTTCTTTACGCAATTCACGGTTCTCAGCATAGGTTGAAAAAGGAATTAAACTAGGATAATCCAAAGAGAACATCCATCCTTCTTTTCCTTCTGATTTTGCCAATTCTGCCGCTGCTTCTATTGTTCCATGTGGCAATCCAGCCAAATCTTCTTCCTTTACAATGTGTAAGCGGTAAGCATTTTGGTCATCGAGTATTTTTTTGCCAAATTGTAATTTTAAAACAGCCATTTCCTGGTCCAAATCGCGCAAGGTTGATTTTTCTTCGTCGGACAGTATCGCTCCATTTCTTACAAATGATTTATAAGTTGTGGTTAGCAGCTTTTCTTGCTCTGTAGTGAGCTGAAGTGTCTCTTTTTGATCGTAAACAGTTTTTACACGTTGAAATAGTTCAGCATTTAATAAAATATCATTCGAAAAAGCAGATAATTTTGGAGCTATTTCTTGTGCAATTTCCTCTAACTCATCATTTGTTTCCGCCGAGTGGAGGTTAAAGAATAGCGAACTAATACGATCTAGCTGCATACCAGAAAAAGCCATCGCTTCTAACGTGTTCTCAAATGATGGAACAGAAGAATTAGTTGCAATGGTTCCTATTTCTTGACGAGCAGTTGCAAGTGCAGCATCAAAAGCAGGAATGAAATCTTCGTTTTTAATTTGTGAAAAAGGAGCCGTGTTGTGAGGCGTGTCGAAATACTGATTTAAGCTATTCATGTTTGCGATTTTAAGAATGACGAAGTTACTAAAAAAAATTGTAACTTCGCACCGGCTTATTTACCTATTTGGATTCGGTAAGTAAGCAGTTAGGTAATTAAAAAGAATCCTTAATAAAGTAATTATATTGCAAATAATTCACTTTAAGTATGTCAAAAAGAAAACTTGAATTAATGGCCCCTGCTGGATCATTTGAATCTTTACAGGCTGCCATACAAAACGGAGCTGATTCCGTTTATTTTGGTGTTGACCAATTAAACATGCGTGCACGCGCTACCATGAATTTTACATTGGAAGATCTTCCTGAAATTGCCAAAAGATGTAGTGAAAAAGGAGTAAAAACATATTTGACGCTCAATACCATTGTCTATGACCATGACTTGTCTTTAATCAAACGTGTTGTTGACCAAGCTAAAGAGGCGGGAATTACTGCCATTATCGCATCAGATCAAGCTGTTGTAAATTATGCTTTTTCAGTTAAAATGCCTGTCCACGCTTCAACGCAGTTGAACATTACGAATATCGAAACAGTTAAGTTTTATGCTTTTTTCTGCGATGTAATGGTATTGTCACGCGAATTAAGTTTACGACAAGTAAAACAAATCTGCGATCAAATCGAAAAAGAACAAATTAAAGGGCCTTCCGGCGAATTGGTTAAAATTGAGATATTTGGTCACGGTGCTTTGTGTATGGCTGTTTCTGGAAAATGTTATTTAAGCTTACATACTCAAAATTCCTCTGCTAATAGAGGAGCTTGCATTCAAAACTGTAGAAGAAAGTACAAAGTAATCGATTTGGAAGATGGCCATGAATTAGAAATTGACAATGAATACATCATGTCACCTCAGGATTTATGTACCATTGATTTCTTAGACCAAGTTATTGAAACTGGCATCACCGTTTTAAAAATTGAAGGTCGCGGTAGAGCTCCTGAATACGTTGCAAAAGTAACTAAAAGCTACCGAGAAGCGATTGATAGTGTGTATGACAATACGTACACACAAGAAAAAATCGATGGTTGGATGTCTGAATTGGAAAAAGTATTCAACAGAGGTTTTTGGAGCGGCTATTACCTTGGGCAAAAATTAGGAGAATGGACTAACCAAAGTGGTTCTTCAGCTACACAAAAGAAAGTGTACATTGGTAAAGCAATGCATTACTATACCAAAGCAGGAGTTGCCGACTTTAAAATTGAAGCACAATCAGTTAAGGTTGGAGATCCAATTTTCATCATTGGCCCAACTACAGGTGTTATTGAATCAACCATTGAAGAAATTCGAGTGGATGACAAAATTGTTGAAGAAGCAAAACGCGGTGAAACATGTTCAATAAAAGTACCTGAATATGTTCGTTTATCAGATAAATTATACAAAGTAGTTTCTGCATAACCATGGTTATTATTACACATCAAAGAGACAAATGCATTGGTTGCAATTACTGCGTTGAATTAGCTTTCAATCGTTGGCGTATGTCTAAAAAAGATGGAAAAGTTACCCTCATTGGAGGTGTAAACAAAAAAGGATTTTACACTGTTAAAGTGGGCGACGAAGAACTAGATGAAAATATTAGGGCAGCACAAGCCTGCCCTATGAACATCATTCAAGTGAAACAAATTTAGTTAACTAGATGGAAAAACTAACTCCTAAAAATGGTAGCAAACACTACAATGTGTTACTAACTGGTGCTTCTGGCACAGTAGGGAGTGAAGTTTTACACCAATTAGCTGATCGTGATGATGTTTTTCTAACAGTTTTTGACTTAAATACAGAGAAAAATAAAGAATTGTTCAAGCCTTATTTAACCAAAGCAAAATTTGTTTTTGGAGATATTTCAAATCCAGAAAATGTGGAAAAAGTTGCCAAGGGAAAAGATGTTGTGATTCATTTATCGGCTATCATTCCACCTCTTGCTGATGATAATCCTGAGTTGGCATATAAGGTCAATGTTTTAGGTACGAAAAATTTAATTCAAGCAATAGAAGAACATTCACCACATGCTTTTTTTATGTATAGTTCATCTATTTCTGTTTATGGAGATCGTGTGGAACATCCTAACATTCGTGTTGGTGACCCACTTGTGCCAAGTGAAGGAGACGAATACGCTCTGACCAAATTGGAGTGCGAAAAAATGATTCAAGAATCCAGCTTGCGTTGGACCATCTTTCGATTAAGTGCTATTATGAAAAACCATAAAATTTCTAAGTTAATGTTCCACATGCCTTTGGACACTACAATAGAAATTTGCACACCAGAAGATACAGCTAGAGCTTTTGTAAACGGTATGGAAAAACAAAAAGAGTTGGCTTATGGAATTTTTAATTTAGGAGGAGGAAAACATGCAACAACCACTTATCGTGCCTTTTTAAAACGTTCGTTTCGAATTTTTGGTTTAGGAAAATTAGACTTTTCCCCAAATGCCTTTGCTACTAAAAATTTCCACTGTGGTTACTACGCTGATGGGGACGAATTAGAAGAAATTGTTCACTTCAGACAAGATGACTTGGAGAGTTATTTTGCAAAAGTTAAAAAAGGAGTCAACTCATTTATTCGCTTTATAACCAAAATTTTCAGTTTCAGTATTAAAAAACAACTAGAAAATACTTCTGAACCACTTCAATCAATCAAGAAAAAAGACAAGCGATTGATACACCGCTTTTTTGGAGAAAGGGGAGAGTAGCATGTTAAGAAATTGCACTTCCTTTCAGTAGCTTAATCATTTCATCTTTTTGCTTTAGCAACTCTTTGTATAATTCTTCAATTTTCTCTACTTCCGTATTGTTGTAAGCAACAAAGTTTCCGCCTTGTTGAGTATTTACAATGTTGTTGAAAATCAAATCCTTATTAAAATTTAAAAGAGAGCTTAGTTTAACATTTAATGCTTTAGAAATGCTAACCAACAAATCAAATTTTGGAGATATAGCACCTTGTTCGATTCTACTAATCGTTTTTTGGTCAATATCCAACTCATCTGCTAAATTCTGTTGAGTAAAACCTTTTAACTCTCTTAATTTTCTAATGTTATCTCCAAGTTCTTTGTTAGTCATTTCCTAAAATATTATTTAAAGGCCTAATTTAGGAATTTTTTTTAATATAGAGTATTTTTTTTACAATAAATTTGCCTTTTATTTTACTCACACGACTATGAAAAAGATTATTTACTTATGTACTGCTACATTTTTACTATCTAGTTGTACAAGCATTGGTGTTAAAGGAATTTGTAATTTAAACATTGTGTCGCAAGAAACGTCAATTCAAGTCAAGAATAAAAAGATTATTAATAACTCAACACTTACGAGCGTGTTTAAAAGTTATTTTGGAGACCAGAAACCAAATTAAAAAAAACGGGGTGGAATCGAAAAACCTTAAGAGTAGAAACAAAAACTATTTATAAATTTAATTTTTTGAGAAATGAAAAAAACATTAATGCTATTATTCGTTGTTATTACTGCACTTTCATGTAACAAAGAAACAACAATTAAAAACAACTTATGGAAGCAAGGTGGAGACTGGAACATCTCTAGTTATACTTACAATTATGGAAGTATGAATCCAAGCATGCCATCTTATCCTTCGTATCCACAGTATTTAAACGATTGTGGAAACTTTCATTTCAGTAAAGATGGAACAGGTACAATGACATTGATAGAAGATGGCGAAACATATACCGCTGCATTTAAATATACTAATAGTGAAAATGAGTTAACACTTATTTTTGATGGAAGCTATGCACAAGTATATAAAATGGATTGGTCAAAAAACAAAGTAACAATTACTTATAATAATGATCATAAAGACCCTGATGGCTATACTTATTATGATAATGAAAAATATATCTTGATAAAAAAGTAAGGAAGGCTTGAAAAGTGTAAAAATTAAAAACCGATGAAATTATTTCATCGGTTTTTTTATTTGTCAAAAGAACTTTTTCAATCATTTTCTTCGTCCCAAATAGCCCGAACCTCACGATCGTCAAGAAACCGAATAGATATTTTTGTGTTTTCCATAGTTATAGACAAAAATAATAAATTTCATGAGAAATAAGCAATATAAACTTGTAAATCACTGTTTGTTAACCAATACATGAATATAATTGAACGTTTTGAAAAAATTAAATGTATCTGAAACAACTAAAATGTTTTCAATATTTAAAAATACACGCTGTTTTTGTCATTTTCTTAACAGTTGTGTCCCACAATAAAAACATAATGGTACTTTTATACCGTTGTTTATTGAATTAATTAATAACAAGAACAAAGGCAAAAATTTAAGGAAAATACTATGGCAACAATTATTGAACCATTCAGAATCAAATCAGTTGAACCGTTAACGTTTACAACTAAAGAAGAACGAATTACTTATTTGAAAGAAGCACAAAACAATGTTTTTTTATTAAAAGCAAGACATGTGTTAATTGACCTATTAACGGATAGCGGTACTTCAGCAATGAGTGCTAAACAATGGGCTGGCATCATGGTTGGTGATGAGTCTTATGCAGGATCGGATAGCTTTTATCGCTTTAAGGAAACGGTTGAAAAAATTACAGGTTACAAAAACATTATTCCTACTCACCAAGGAAGAGCTGCTGAAAAGATTATTTTTACGCTTTTAGGAGGTAAAGGTAAAACTTTTGTGAGTAATACTTTTTTTGACACTACTCGTGGAAATATTGAATATTCTGGCGCTGAAGCTTTGGATTTTCTAACAGAAGAAGGAAAAACACCTCATCTAATAGCAGACTTTAAAGGAAATATGGATACTGTAGCGCTTGAAAAATATATTATCGAGCGTGGTGCCGAAAACATCCCAATGTGTGTGATGACTATTACGAATAACTCAGGTGGTGGACAACCTGTTTCTATGGCAAACATTAAAGAAACATCTGAAATTTGTAAAAAATATGGCATTTTGTTCTTCATTGATGCTTGTCGCTTTGCTGAAAATGCTTATTTCATTAAAAAACGCGAAAAAGGATATGAAAACAAATCAATTTTAGAAATTTCACAGGAAACATTCTCCTATGCGGATGGTGCCACTATGAGTTCTAAAAAAGATGCTTTGGTTAACATCGGAGGTTTCTTAGCTATCAATGATGATCAATTGGCATTGGAAGCAAAAAACTTACTCATCATCACAGAAGGTTTTCCAACTTATGGAGGATTGGCTGGTCGTGACTTAGAAGCAATGGCGCAAGGTTTGGAAGAAGTAATGGACGAGGACTACTTAAAATACCGTCTTCGAAGCATTGAGTACATGGGCGAGAAGTTAACTGCTGCTGGTGTTCCAATGATTCTACCAACAGGAGGACATGCTGTTTATCTTGATGCCAAAGCATTTATGTCACACATTCCTGCTTCAGAGTTGCCTGGTATTGCTTTAGCAAATGCGTTGTATGTTGAGGGTGGTATCCGTGGTGTTGAAATTGGCTCGTTGATGTTTGGTAAGTACGATGAGCAAGGTCAACACATTGCACCTCCTATGGAGTTGGTTCGTTTGGCTATTCCTCGCCGTGTGTATACTCAAAGTCACATTGACTATGTTTGCGAAGTAATTATCGAAGTATTCCAAAAAAGAACAGATTATAAAGGATATAAAATTACTTATGAATCACCATTATTGCGTCACTTCACGGCACACATGAAAGGTTTATAATTGGGATTGCAGATTACAAATTACAACCGCGTAGCAGCGCCTGAGGTAATTGCGGATTGGTTGATTCTATGATGTTAGGGTAAGTTTCAATTTGTCATAACGTCATAGTTTCAATTAGTCATTCTCACAAAAAATTAGATTTTCTTAAAACTAAGTTCATTCATTTGAATCATAAACTTAAGAAAAGCATCGATATAAAGGTCTCCTTTAAGGTGATATCCAGGACCTGTAAAATGCACTAAATCTCCCTGCATCAATTGATTGCGTTGCCATGTTTTAGATGATCCTAATTCACCCATAATACCATAGAAATCCCAAACTGGAATGTTGTATTGTTTTGCCAATTCAATAATCACATCTCTTTCTCGGGCAATGTTTTTATTCAAGTGTTTTTTGCGATAATAAGCATCATTTGGTACTGTTAACAAAATCGCACACTTAGGATTGACGCGTAATACTGTTAACATCATTTTTTCTAAGTTTCGTTTATACACTTGCGGGTCAAATGCGTCGTAAGTCATATTTCCATCATTGGTACCAACAGAAAAAGCAAAAAAATCAGGTGGATAGGTTGCTAATTGCTCTTCAAAACGACTACACGCCAAATAGGAATACAAGCCAGCGCCGTTTATACCAATTGAATTGTAAGAAATGCCAGGTTCGTCATTCATAAATTGAAAACCATAGAGTTCAAGCTCTGTTCGTTCAGGAATACATCTGCTAAATTGCACGTTTAGAGAATCTAACAAATCAGTAAATTCAACTTCTGTATAACCTATTTCTGGGTTGTGTACAATGTCGCAGATTAAAATTTCATCTTCCCCAAAATTAATAACATAGGGTAATTCTCCTTTGTTGTGTAATATGCGAACTTTTGAAAATTTAGGTTTTGAATAAGTGTTGCGGTGATTGAATGTAAGTTGCACCACAGAATCATTGCTAATTAACAACGCCCCCATAACTCCAAAATCGATGCTTTTTTCTTTATTACCTACAATTCGGTAACCTTTAAAGTTATTTATTGAAGTGAAGCGATAATTAGCAGGATTATTTGTGTTGGCTAAATTGTATGGAAACACCATTCCCCTTTCACCTGGTAAATCGCTAAAATTTGTTTGCAAAAACATTCGAATATCGTTGGAGTAAATGTCTGCCTGAATATGGGAACCTCCAATGTGGTAAAAATTTAATTTACGGTCTTTAAAACGGAACATAGAGTCAAGTTGCCCGTAGAGGTATTCAAAATTTGGACTAAATGGCGTGTAGAACTTAAAATTATTCTTCTCTAAATCAATAAAAGGATAATTGCTACAAAGTGAAGTGTCTAATCTCACAAATTCAGGATATTCATAGTTGTCCAGTCCACCAATTTTTTGCGTAAATCCATTAAAAAGGTAGAAGAAACAAACAAATAATAAGAAGAAAGTGTGTTTAAACATTTTTATTTTCCTCTATTTTCTTGCCATTTCACATATTCAGCTACTAAGGCATCATAAAATAATTGCGCGGCAATTCGAGCTCCACCGTTACTAAAGTGAATATAATCTTTGCCAGCAAGGCCTTTTTCTACCCAAGAAGGCATGGAGTTCTTTCCACCCATCGCATCGTATAAATCCCAGTAACCTGCTCCGACTTCCAAGCTCACTTTTTTCATTTGTTCCACACAATAAGGCAAGAAACGATAAGTTTCATAAACGCCATCTGTTAGCATAGACATGTCACTAGGTCCAATGACAACAATTGCTGCAGAAGGTCGCATTGATTTCAGGGTATTCAATTGACCTTTGAAATAGTTGGCATAATTGCGCACACCGCTACTATCTCGGAAAGAAGGTACCGAGTTTCCACCAAATTGCATAATGATTAATTCAACTCCTAAGTCGTTCATTGCTTCTGTTGCTACACCTCTGTCCATAGCACCAAAAATCGTGCCGCTTGATCCACGCATCCCGATGTTAGACATTTGAACACCATAATCTCCTTCTAAAGAGAAGTTGCTAATTGTTGGACTAATAGCACTTGAGAATTCAAACTTCAATTTGCCCGGAGTAGCTGGGAAAGTTAGTTTAAAGATATGTGATCTACCGTCAGCTTTCAAACTATCCTGATGAATTAACTTCCCATTTTCATAAACGTTTAATGCACAAGGTTTCACACAACTGTTGTAGTACATTTTAACAGTGCTAAAATTGCGAGATCTTCCGAAAGCATTGGGAGAAGAAGCGAGTTCAATCCAAGCTGTTTTGACTGAGTTTTCAGCAGCTATTTCTGAACTATCTTTGTATTCCTTTGTAAAACGAGCAGCGGAGCCCATTACGCCATACTTTTTGTTTGCCAATTTATCTCCACCAAAACAAGTGTGACGTTTAAAATTCTCTGAGTAGCTTTGTATGAAAGCGAACGTATTGTACACATTGTTAGCAGGAACAAGACCCGGACCATTTCCACCAAATTGATTTTGTAAGCGTTCTCTGATAAACCCGGTCATTCTATCTCCTTCAATTTGTGAGTCACCATAGTGAAGAATGTGAACTTTTTTCTTTTCACTTGCTGCGTTTGTCATTTTCTCAAAAAAGCGACCGAGGTTGTCAATTCCCATTTCATTGAGGTGAATGATGGTCGAATTTTTTACACGCAACTCACCAGCGTTGGGAGCTCCCATGTTGCCATCACTTACATTCTCATGCTGAAGCAGGGGATCAACAAAGTTGGTGTCCACATCAATAATTAAGCTGTCGATGTTTGCTTTCTCTTGTTTTTTTGGATGCAATAAACGGTCTAATGTCGGGAATTTAAAGTTCATACCCAAAAATTGCACTCCATCTTGTGGAATAACACTGCTTATGACTATTAAAATAGCAAACAATCCAGTTAAGGATAAAAAGACATGATGTAGTTTAACGTTTTTCACAAATTGTTTTAAGAAAAGACAAAAATAGTGAAGAGAATGGAATTATTGACAAAATGAGGTGATTTTGTTTTTGATCGACTTGTTGACTTAGGGATTAAATGATGTTTTGACTAAATGACAGAGAGGTTGTTCAGAATTGAATATGCAATTGTCAACTTACCTCCTATACTTCAACAACAAACTATTAGAAACAACGCTCACAGAACTAAATGCCATGGCTGCTCCTGCCCACATTGGATCGAGTAAAAAACCATTGATTGGGTATAGAATACCTGCCGCAATTGGAATGCCAATAACGTTGTAAATAAATGCCCAGAATAAGTTTTGTCGAATGGCTGCACTTGTTTGTTTGGACACATGAATTGCATCAGAAACTTTTACTAAATCAGAAGAAATAATCGTCATTTTTGCTACGTCCATTGCGATGTCACTTCCTTTGCCCATAGCAATACTCACATCTGCTTGTGCCAAAGCGTTGCTGTCATTGATGCCATCACCAACCATCGCAACTACTTCTCCTTTTTCTTGAAGAGTTTTGACGTAATTTGCTTTTTCTGATGGTAAAACATTCGCTTCGAAGGCATCTATGGCTACTTCCTTTGCTACCGCGGCAGCTGTTTGCTTATTGTCTCCTGTGAGCATCACCATTTTTAAGCCATTCTTGTGCATGCGTTTAACAGCTTCAATAGAAGTAGATTTTATTTTGTCCGCAATAGAAATAATGGCTAATACTTCTGATGTGTTTGCAAATAACACAACGGTATGTGCTTTTTGTAATTCTCCATTCAACCAATCAGTTTGCTCAGTGGTTAACTCAATTCCTTTCTCTTTCATCAAGATAGCGTTACCAACAAAGTAATTTTCTCCCTCATATTTACCCTGAATACCTTGACCTGATATATTTTCAACAACTAAAGAAGGCAAGAAAATACCCGTAGAAGACATCTTCTCCACAATAGCATCTGCTAATGGATGTTCTGATGACTTTTCAATGCTGAATAGTATGTTTTTAAACAGATCTTCTTCGTTAAACCACTTTTCATTTACAACAACTGGCTTCCCCTCCGTAATGGTACCTGTTTTGTCTAAAATAACAGTCGTTACTTTTTGAGCTAATTCCAAACTTTCGGCATCCTTAATAAGAATTCCTTTTTCTGCTGCCTTACCCACACCGACCATAATAGCAGTTGGAGTAGCTAACCCCAATGCACATGGACAAGCAATAATTAGTACAGTAACAGCTGCAATTAACCCATGCTCAAAGTTAAATTCCTTTGCAAAAATCATCCACAAAATGAACGTTATCAAAGCAATTATCATCACTGTTGGAACGAAGATGGCAGAAATTTTATCTGCTAATTGTTGCACTGGAGCCTTACTACCTTGTGCTTCTTCCACCATTTTAATGATTTGTGCTAATAAAGTTTCACCTCCCACTTTTTCAGCTCGGAATTGAAACGAACCTTTTTGATTCATTGTTCCTGCAAAAACTTTATCTCCAGCTGTCTTCGAAACAGGAATAGGCTCGCCGTTAATCGTACTTTCATCCACATACGAATTTCCCTCTACAACCTCACCATCAACGGCAATCCTTTCCCCTGGTTTAACTAAAACAATGGTTCCAACTTGCAAGGTGTTAACAGCAACTTCTTGTTGATTACCTTCTGGAGTAATGATAGTCACTGTTTTTGGCTGCAAGCCCATTAATTTCTTAATCGCTGAGCTAGTATTTCCTTTTGCACGTTCTTCCAATAATTTACCTAAGAGAATAAAGGCAATAATAATACCTGATGCTTCAAAATACACATGCGCATGAATACCTCTCTTTTCCCAAAATTGTGGATAGAGTGTATTAAACACACTAAACAAGTAAGCAATACCTGTACTCATTGCTACAAGTGTGTCCATATTTGCTGAGCGATGCTTCAACTGATTCCAAGCGCCCACGTAAAATTGTTGTCCAAAATAGAACAACATTGGTGTGGAAAGTGCCCACATGATGTAATTGCCATAAGGCATGTCCATAAAGAACATACCAATGATAAACAACGGCACGGAAAAAATCATCGCGCCTATAACGCGCTTACGCAACTTGCGATATTCGTTTTCTTTTACTTGTTCAGCTTGTTCTTTTCCTTCATCTGAATCTGTTTCAATTAAATCATAACCAATGGATTGTACCGCTGATTTTAATGTTTCGAATGAAGTGATTTCAGTGAATTCAATTTGTGCTGTTTCATTTGCAAAATTGACGGCAGCTGCGTTCACTCCCTCCTGATTATTTAAAAATCGCTCCACGCTACCCGCACAGGCAGCACAACTCATATTCGTAACAGTAACCGTCTTTTTTGCCATGTTTTCTAATTATAATACCATTGTATAACCCAACTGACTCAACGCAGCTTTTAACTTTTCAGGATTTGTTTTTGCTGCATCATAATAAATCTTAGCTGATTGTGTGCTGTATTCAACGATTGCGTTGACAACCCCTGCTTGATTAGATAATAAACGTGTTGCACTTGCTGCACAACCTCCACAAGACATGTTTTCAACTGGATAATCTGACTCAACGTATGACAAAGATGCTTCTATATCGCTTAATTGATTTAAAATTTGCGAAATATCTCCCGAATCTTCCAATTCCACAGTTAGTAAATTATCGGCATATTGTACATTGGTAACTCCACTAATTGCTTTAATATCTTTTAATTGTCCATCTGACAATTGTTTCGGTGCTAATTTTAATGTTTTCATTTTTTTTTAATTTTTGCAAAGATACAGCAATAGCAGACGAAAAGTGTTACATATTTTTGGTTAAAGTTTACAAGGTTTTGGCAGAAATGCTATTTGTTTTGTGGTGTAGTAATTCAAAAAAAATAGGTATTTTTGAAAAAAAAATAGATATGATGCGTTCAATACTTTTTACAGCCGCTTTGTGTATCGGCCCGAGCATGATTTTTGCACAGCACAACTATCCAATGACTAAAAAAGTACAACATGAGGATAATTATTTTGGCGTTCAAGTTGCAGATCCTTACCGTTGGTTGGAAGATGATCGTGCGCAAGACACAAAAGAATGGGTTGGTTCTGAGGTTCAATTTACGCAAAACTATCTTTCTCAAATCCCCTTTTTAGATGAGTTAAAAAATCAACTTCGCGATAAATGGAATTACGAAAAAATTAGTGCTCCTTTTGAAGTGGGGAAATATACTTATTACTATAAAAACAATGGTTTACAAGCGCAATCTGTGTTGTATCGAAAAGACAAGAAAGGTGTAGAAGAGGTGTTTTTAGACCCTAATAAGTTCTCAAAAGATGGTACTACTTCTTTAGCAAATCTTTCTTTTAGTAACAAGGGTAAATTAGTTGCTTATTCTATCTCTGTTGGAGGTAGTGACTGGAATAAAATCATTGTGATGGACGTCGCTACTAAACAAATCATTGGCGATACTTTGGTAGATGTTAAATTCTCAGGTATTTCTTGGAAAGGCAACGAAGGGTTTTATTATTCAAGCTATGATAAACCAGATGGAAGTGAATTGTCTGCAAAAACAGACATGCACAAGGTCTATTTTCATAAAATGAACACTCCGCAAAAAGAAGATGAACTTGTTGTGGGAGGAAATGAGTTTAAACGTCGTTACATCAGTGCTTATTTGTCAAAAGATGAACGTTATTTAATTATTTCGGCGGCGAACACAACTTATGGTAATGAATTGTACGTAAAGGACATTAAAAAGAACGGACCAATGATTGCTTTGCAAGAAGGTTACACAAGTCGTTCATCTGTTATTGATTCAAAGAAAGATGTGTTTTATTTGTTGACAGATAAAAATGCTCCTAATCAACGATTGGTGAAAGTTTCTTTGAAAAATCCAACTGTTTGGACAGATGTCATTGCAGAAACTGAAAATGTATTATCGATTTCTACTGGTGGTGGTTACATATTTGCAAGCTACATGAAAGATGCTATTTCGTATGTGGTTCAACACAAATACGATGGTTCTATTGTTCGTCAAGTTAACTTGCCAGGAAAAGGAACAGTTGGTGGATTTGGTGGCAAGCAAAAACAAAAAGAAGTGTACTTTACTTTTGCTAATTACATTACCCCGGGTTCTATTTACAAATACAATGTCAAAACAGGTGCGTCTGAATTGTATCAACGTCCAGCAGTGAAATTTAACCCAGATGATTTTGTGAGTGAGCAAGTTTTTTATACTTCAAAAGATGGTACAAAGGTTCCAATGACAATCAGCTACAAAAAAGGCTTGCAATTAAATGGTAAAAACCCAACTATATTGTATTCTTATGGAGGTTTTAACATCAGTTTACAACCTTCATTCTCAGTTGTAAACGCTGTGTGGATGGAAAATGGTGGTATTTATGCTGTTCCAAACATCCGAGGAGGTGGTGAATACGGTAAAAAATGGCACGATGCTGGTACTAAAATGCAAAAGAAAAATGTATTTGAAGACTTCATTGCTGCTGGAGAATACTTAAAAGAAAAAGGATATACTTCGACGGAATACATGGCAATTTCAGGACGCTCAAATGGAGGGCTATTAGTTGGTGCAACGATGACTATGCAACCAGATTTTGCAAAAGTAGCATTTCCAGGTGTAGGTGTATTGGACATGTTGCGCTATAACAAATTTACTGCTGGCGCTGGCTGGGCTTACGATTATGGAACAGCTGAAGATAGCAAAGAAATGTTTGAATACTTGAAATCATACTCACCTGTTCACAACGTGAAAAAAGGTGTGTGTTATCCTTCAACAATGGTAATTACTAGTGACCACGATGATAGAGTTGTTCCTGCTCACTCATTCAAATTTGGAGCTGAATTGCAAGAAAAACAAGGTTGTTCAAATCCTATTTTAGTTCGTATTGAAGTGAATGCTGGTCATGGTGCTGGACGTTCAACGGAACAGGTGATTAGCGAAAACGCCGATTTACTTGGTTTTGCTCTATATGAAATGGGAATTAGAAAGTTGAAATGATGAATGCAGAATGCAGAGTTAAGAATGTAGAGTGATGTTACCTGTTAAGTCAACCGTTATAAAAACTAAATGACATCTTCTATAAGTATTGAAAGCTATTTGAACATGCAAGGGGAAGTTCCTTTGCTAGACATTCGTACGCCGCTTGAATTTGAAAGTGGACATATTCCAACAGCAATCAATTTACCTATTTTTACAAACGAAGAGCGGGTGTTAATAGGAACAAAATACAAAAAAGTAAGTCGAGAAGCTGCTATTTTACTTGGTTTTGATTTTGTAGGTCCTAAGTTCAGAGGTTTCATTGAGCAAGCATTAAAAATAGCTCCAAACAAGAAAGTAGTTGTTCATTGTTGGCGTGGTGGAATGCGTAGTTCTGCTATGGCTTGGGCACTTGATTTTTATGGGTTTGAGGTCAGCATCATTCAGGGAGGGTATAAAAGTTATCGCAATTGGGTGTTGCAACAGTTTGAACGAACCTATCAAATGATGATTTTGGGGGGAATGACTGGCTGCCATAAAACGGAGATTTTACATGCTCTAAAACAACAAGGTCATCAAATGGTTGATTTAGAAGAATTGGCTAACCATCAAGGTTCTGCCTATGGAAGTATGAATTCTAAAATTCAACCAACGCAGGAGCAGTTTGAAAATCAGCTGGCAACAGTTTTGAGTCACATAAATACTGATCAATTACTTTGGGTAGAAGATGAAAGTTCTGCCATAGGAAGTATTGGTATCCCTCATACGTTTAGGAAACAAATGCGGGAAGCACCTATGATAGAGTTGCGTTTGGATATAAATCAACGCATTGATTTCCTAGAGCAAGAATACGGCGTTTTGGATAAACAATTTTTAATTGAAGCCACTGAACATATTCGTAAACGTTTAGGAAACGAACTAACAGAAGAAGCTATTGCAGCGATTCAAAATAATGAAATTCGAACATTTATTAGAATTGTTTTGTTCTACTATGATCGTGTTTATCAAAAGGCGCAATTAAAAAAAGAAACAACAGCCATTCACCAATTACCTCTAAACTACACCACAGCAGAGAATGCAGCAAACGATTTAATTCAATTTTTTAACACATTAAAGCAATAAGTATGAAGTCAGACAATGTAAAATTAACCATGTATTCTCACGGAGCAGGATGTGGGTGTAAAATTGCCCCTTCCGTTCTTGATAAAGTATTAGATGGAGCAGTTTCTTCTTTCGTTGATCCCAACTTATTGGTAGGCAATAGCGAGCGAGACGATGCAGCTGTATTGGATATGGGAAATGGCACAGCTTTGATTTCTACAACAGATTTTTTTATGCCCATCGTTGATGATGCGTATGATTTTGGTCGCATTGCTGCAACAAATGCATTAAGTGATGTATATGCAATGGGCGGTAAACCGATCTTAGCTTTGGCTATTTTAGGATGGCCGGTGAATCGTTTGGCGCCTGAATTGGCTCAACGTGTAATGGATGGCGCAAAAGCCGTTTGTGCTGAAGCAGGAATCACCATTGCAGGTGGACATAGCATTGATAGTCCAGAGCCTATTTTTGGATTGTCTGTAAATGGAATTGTTCAGAAAGAACAATTGAAAAAGAATGCAGGAGCACAAGTCGGAGATTATTTGTATTTAACGAAACCGTTGGGGGTTGGTGTTTTGTCAACAGCACAAAAAAATGGACAATTATTACCCGAAGATTTAGAAAAAATGGTGGCTCAAATGACACATTTGAATCGCTTTGGTGAAGTAATTTCTGTGAATGAAGGCGTAACAGCCATGACAGACGTAACAGGTTTTGGTTTGCTAGGGCACTTAATCGAAATGTGCGAAGGAAGCAATGTTACGGCTGAAATTCAACATGATAAACTTCCAATTATTGACCGTTTGGATTATTATTTCTCTAAAAATTGCATGCCAAGCGGTACAGATAGAAATTGGAACAGTTATTCACATAAGGTTGTGTTGTCCAACGAAGAACATAGAAAAGTGTTGGCAGATCCTCAAACAAGTGGTGGTCTTTTGATTGCAGTAAGACCTGATTTCACCACAAAATTTGAATCTTTAGCAAAAGAACATGGTTATGATTTAAAATCGTTTGGATCATTCATAACAAGAGAAGATGAGCTATCAGTGCGTGTACGCTAAGTAAGTTATTTTACTTTTCTTCTTCGTCGTCGTCATTGGTCAACTTCTCGATGTCTTCATCATATACGTCTAAGAACGATTCATTCAAAGTGTCTTTAGACATCCTTTTTTCTAGGGATAATAGAATAGAAGGCACTAGGATGAGGTTAATACAAACAGCCACTAATAAGGTCATTGACACTAAGATTCCCAATACTTTTGTGCCTCCAAATTGTGAAAGCATGAAAACAGAGAAACCAAAGAAAAGAATGATAGAAGTGTAGAACATCCCTAAGCCAGATTCTTTTAACGCTTCAATAATACTTTCTTTTGAAGTCCACTTGTTGCTCTTTAATTCTTGGCGATATTTTGCTAAAAAGTGAACAGAGTCATCAGCTGTGATTCCGAAAGAAATGTTGAAAACCAACAAAGTAGAAGGCTTTAAAGGTATTCCCATGAATCCCATTACTCCACCAGTGATTAACAAAGGAATGAGATTGGGAACCAACGAAATAAACACCATTGACCAAGATCGAAATAAGAGCGCCATTAATAAACCAACAGTCACAACAGCAAAAACGATACCTTCTAATAAGCTATCTACTAGATAAATAGTTCCTTCGGCAGCTACAACAGCGGTTCCAGTAACAGACGCCTCATAATACGATTTATCAATCGCTTTTCTCAGGTATTTGTTAAAGTTAGCATCTTCATAATGTGCTTGTAACCTTTTTAAGGAAGGTGTAACTTTTACATGATTGTCATTCATAATGTTGACGAGTTCATGCATCACGTCAGCATTGGTTAAAATAGAATCAATGTAATTTTTTTGCCCAGCTACAGCATACGAATAAGCTGTTTCTAAAAATGTTTTGTTTGGATTTAATATGGAATCTACTTCTCGTTTTACATGAGCAGTTTTGTCGCTAATTTCATAAGAACCCAAATCTTTAATCTGCATTCTTACGCGCATGCAAGTATTAGTTGTGTCTAAAAGTTCTTTTATTTTTAATGAATTATTGATGCTTGTTACATCAAAATTGCTAATGTATGATTCAATGATTTTTTTATCTTTTTCATCAAACAATGAATATTTTGCTGTATCATTGCCATAATAAGCCATATTGATTCCCTTCATAAAATCTACAATAGATACACTTTTTGAAAGGACAGAATCGTGCGCATAGAATTGTTGTATTTGCTCAATTTTTTTCAACGTGGCATGTGAATACAAGCGATCTTTATCTTTATAATCTACAATTACTTCAAAAGGGATAGAACCCCCAAAGTGATCTTCTATAAAATGCAAATCACGAATAATCTGGTGGTCTTTTGCTAAATCTCCAGTAATATTTCCCGTTGCTTTTACTTTAGTTATCCCCCAAATACTAAACCCAATGGTAATAATAGTCAATGCGTAAATTAACTTTCTTCTGTATTCAACGAGGTAAATCATTCCATTTAACACCTTTAATACTGGTCCGCCATCTAAGTGACGCAATTGTTTTTGCGTTGGTTTTTTTGACAAGGTGGAGATAATTGGCTGTAGAGTAATTGATAAAAAGAATAAAACAAGAATGTTCATGGAAGCAATAATCCCAAACTCCATTAATTTTTCGGAGTTGGTAAATGCAAGTGTAAAGAACCCTAAAGCTGTAATGATATTGGTTGTGAGCGTAGAAGTACCCACCTTTTTAATAACATGTGTAATGGCTCTGATTTTGTTTCCATGATGTTTGATTTCTTGATGGAATTTGGTCATCAAAAACACGCAGTTAGGTGTTCCAATGACAATCATCAATGGAGGAATTAAAGCCATCAGTACGGAAATATGGAAACCAAAAAGTGCGATGCTACCTAGTGACCAAATAACAGCAATGGAAATAACTAAGTTACAAATAAAAACGACCCTCGCTGAACGGAAAATAAGATAGGTTAAAAGAGAAGTAACTAAAATAGATAATGCAATAAAGATGTACATTTCTGCAATGATGCGTTTGCTAATAACCACACGAATATGTGGCAAACCTGCAAAATGTACTTTATTAAAATAGGCTTCATAGCTCTCTGCTAATTTCTCTATTTTTAGTACAACATTGGCTTTTTGTTGGTCTGACAAATAATCTTCTTGCACATGTACCATCATCAAAGAAACATTGGTACTATCATTGTACAAAACATTCTTATAAAAAGGAACTTGCTTGACTTCTTTTTTAATTTGTTCAATAGATTTTTCTTGAAAGCGTGTGTCAGAAAATATCTTGCGAACATCAAATGATTTTTTGTCAGCGCTATTTTCAATATTGTAGAGTGTTGCTTCTGAAACAACTCCTTGCACACCATCAAACATGAGAATAGAATCACCCAATTCTTTCCATTTTAGCAAAATGTCTTGCGTAAAGAGAGAATCTGTTTGAATGGCTAAAACTAAAGCACCGCCTTCTTCACCAAATTGTTCTTTGAACTTAATATAGTCCATTTTTGCGGGTGATTCTTTTGGTAAGATAAAGCCGTATTTATTGTCGAGTTTTAAATTTGTAGCAGCTTCATAGCCAAAGAACACTGTCAATAGCGTAATTACTCCAATGATGAAGTACTTAAACCTGAGGATGATATTTGCTATAAAATGCCACATATTGCTTACGCAAAAATAGATTGGGTCTAAAATTAAGTAAAATCCGCGCCTAATCTTAACAAATTGGAAGGTTTTTTCAGTTGTTCAGTGTTAATAAAAGTGAAATTGAGGTTTTTTTTGTCTGAACTATAAAAAAAATGAGGCGATGTCCAAAAAGTGACGAACTGAACTTCGACAAGCTCAGTGCGGGCGTTGTTGTGATACCTTCGGTGCATACTTTGCAAGTCAAATATCAGCAAAAGTCATCATGATGATGCTATTATGACTCCTTTTGCTTCATTTTCAATACCTTGCATTTCATTTATTTTTGAACACCTTAAAAGAAAAAGAGAGTGTCTGACTTTTCAGACACCCTCTCTATTTAATCGTACTTTTATTCAATTATTGAGCTGGAGCTTGCTCAGTTCCTGTTGCAGGTTGTTGAGCTTGTCCCTCTGCTTGTTCTGTTTGCGTTTGCGTTTGAACTGGTGTTGGCTCGAATGATTTTGATCTGATTGTCAAAATAATACTTAACACAGCAATAATTCCAGCTAATGACCAAGTAGCTTTATCGATAAAGTCATTTGTTTTTTGTACGCCACCTAATTGTGTTGCAGCTCCAAAGTCTGAGCTCAAACCTCCACCCTTAGGGTTTTGTACAAATACCACTAAAATAAGCAAGATGCTTGATAAGATGATTAAAACAGTAATTAATGTATTCATCGTGTTTAAGTATTAATTTTTTTAGTTAAATCTTCAATTAAAGATGCAAAGTAAAGCTTTTTTTCTGGAAAAATCAACATTAATTGTTCATAAGCGTAAATTGCTCTGCTAAAATTACCTTGTGCAACAAAGATTTTTGCAAGGGTCTCACTTACTGGAAGCCTTGTATCATCAAGACTTTCTTTCGCTTTTTTGGTCGGATTGAAGAACTCATTTTTATCAGTTCTATCTTCAAACAATTTTTCTTTTTCTATTGAAATTTTTGGTTTATTTTCAATAAATTGATCAATTATGGCTTTCTTTTCTTGTTTTGTGCTTGCAGAAATTTCCTTATTTATTGCTTCAATTTTTGGTTTTGAACTGTTGCTTTGATGCAACCATGAAGTAAAACTTTTTGGACCATTTTGCGCTTTTTCTATAGCAACTTCTACTTGTGTTTTTTTCTGAGTAAGCGCCTCAATTAATCGTTGACGTTCTTGCTCTTTTTCTTCTTGTTCACGCTTTTTTTCTTCTGCTTCGAGTGAATAAACTGGAGCTTGAAGTGACAATTCGTCCAATAGTTCATCAGGTAATGATGGTAAAGTTGATACTGACTCTTCTTCAATTTCTTCGGTACTTATTGCTGTAGCAATATCCTCCTGACCTTCTTCAATTGGTGTTTCGGGTAGTACATCCTCCGCTGGCTGTACTGGAGTTGTTACTTCAATCTCAGGTACTACATCATGCGTTTTTTCTATTTCTACCAGTTCAGTGTTTATTTCTTCTGCTTTTTCTGACTGTTCGCTTGAAGCAATAATCGTTTTTGATTCTTCTTTTATTTGGGGTTGCTCTACTTCTTGTTTTACAGGTATTTCTTCCGCAATTGGTGCAATAATTGCCGCTTCTGAAAGTTTTTCTTCTTTGTAAAGTGGGGCACTCGCTTTAGCGTACAATAAATCATATAAAACGCTTCTATCTGTGATTCGATAGGCGTAGTTTTGCAATTCTTGATCTAAACGAACATCATTGGTTTGCGCTAAAGCTTTTAAGTAAAGTAGCGGAAAAGTTTGTGAAAATGGATAACGTTCACACAATTGTTTCAATGAATCAATGTCCTCTGAGCGACTGATTTCAGGTTGCTTTATACGAGCTGCTATTTCTGTTAAATTCAACATTACCAATTAGATAAAATTTGATTAATGAGGTCTTGAAGAATTTGAGCATTGATTTCACTCAACAATTGACTTTCCACTGAGGAAATATCTGTGTTGGCATTAAAATCTGCAAAACGCGTACTTACCATTTTCATTTCATGTGTATAATTTTCAGACGCACATTCAAAATAAATGTTCATTGCAACAGAAACGCTTAATCTATTTTGTGAGGCATTATCCCCTTGCTGCAAAGCGATTGGACTAACGGTGTAATTCGTAATTTTCCCGTTGATAGTTACTTGCGGTTTATTGGTATTACTCGCTATTAACAATCGTGTATTGTTTTGTAAACCAGCTTTTAGCGCTTCTGTTAGTTCAATTGAGTAATTAATTGGAGCATTGGCAGCACTAATTTCTAATTGGTCAATTTCAAAGTATTTCAAACATGGATTTAATGAGCCTTTATCATTAAATGACACACTTGTAGGCCAACAAGAAGTTAATCCTACTAGTAGTATCAATGATATGACCACTAAATGTTTCATTCGCCTAAATTAAACTCTTTAATCTTACGGTACAATGTTCGCTCTGAAATTCCCAACTCTTGTGCAGCATGTTTGCGCTTTCCGCGATGTTTTTCAAGCGCCTTACGAATAAGATCTTTCTCTTGATCTTCTAATGAAAGCGATTCTTCTACTACATCATGCACTTCAAATTCGCTTACTTCTTCATCTTCCATTGGTGGTTGAATGTAAGGAACGTCCTCTGCAATTGGAGTAGCCATTGCAGGAGTAATTAATTTAGCTTGTTCAAACGGAACTTCGATATCTGT
The DNA here is from genome assembly GCA_964580465.1 of uncultured Fluviicola sp. Taxonomy (GTDB): domain Bacteria; phylum Bacteroidota; class Bacteroidia; order Flavobacteriales_D; family Crocinitomicaceae; genus Taishania. Next base: position 25,367 of record CAZOKJ010000002.1, read on the forward strand.
GTACAAACGATTGATTAAATCAGCATGATCTCCCTTCAAATGCACATTTTCACCTTTATTGATGATTTCGACAACTAATTTTTTTAGTTCAGTCAAATCACGTTTCATATCAAAGAGGAATTTATACATCAATTCGCGTTCTGAGATGCTATCTTCACACTCACGAGCTGCAAGCATCGTAGAAGTTGATTTTGCTTGATAAACAGGTAAATACTGTTGCATTTGAGCAGCATTTAACTCACGCTCTGTTTCAATTACTGAAATCTGTTCTACAACATTTTTCAACTGACGAATATTTCCAGGCCAATTGTAAGTGCTAATTAGTTGAACAGCATCATCTGTTAAACGAACGGTTGGCATACGATACTTATCCGCAAAATCACTTGCAAATTTGCGAAATAACAAGTGGATATCATCTCCACGTTCACGCAAAGGAGGAAGAGAAACAGGCACCGTATTCAAACGGTAGTATAAATCTTCTCTAAACTTTCCTTTAGCAATTGCTTCCCGCATGTTTTCGTTTGTTGCTGCGACCACACGTACATTGGTTTTCATCACTTTTGATGACCCAACGCGTAGAAATTCACCAGTTTCGAGCACGCGAAGTAAGCGAACTTGCGTCTGCATAGGGAGTTCTGCAACTTCGTCTAAGAAAATGGTTCCGCCATCTGCAACTTCAAAGTAACCTTGCCTGTTACCATGTGCGCCTGTAAAAGATCCTTTTTCGTGCCCAAATAATTCTGAGTCAATGGTTCCTTCAGGAATAGCACCACAGTTTACAGCAATATACTCCTTGTGTTTACGTGCACTTAGGTTGTGGATTACTTGCGGAATGATTTCTTTACCCGTGCCACTTTCACCTGTAACTAAAACTGAAATATCAGTAGGTGCAACTTGAATGGCAACTTCCAACGCACGATTTAGCATTGGAGCATTTCCAATAATTCCAAAACGTTGTTTTACTTGTTGAAGTGTCATTGTTAGTGTGTTCTATTTTTATTTTGCTGGTTCACAAACTGAAACAACTTCTCCTTTTAATGTTGCAGAAGTACAATCTGTGATTTTAACCATGATGTATTGTCCTTTGTCAAAATCTCCTTTTGGGAAGATAACCATTGAGTTTCTTCCGTCTCTACCAGCCCATTCATCTTCTGAACGTTTAGATGGCCCCTCTACTAAGATTTTCTTTACTTTACCAATTTGTTGTTGGTGCCAGTATAGAGAAGAAGCTAATTGTAAATCAATGATTTCGTTCAAACGAGCACTTTTTACTTCTTCTGGAACATCATCTTTGAAACGGCGTTCAGCCAATGTTTTTGGTCGTTCTGAATACTTAAACATGTAAGCGTATTCATACTGAACTTCTTTCATCAAGCTAACTGTTTCTTGATGTTCTTCATCTGTTTCACCACAGAAACCAGTGATGATATCCGTAGAAATAGCGCAATCAGGAACGATGCGACGAATAGCAGCAATGCGATCTAAGTACCATTCTCTTGAATAACCTCTATTCATACGTTCTAACACAGCTGAACTACCAGATTGAACTGGCAAGTGGATGTATTCACAAATGTTTTCGTATTTAGCCATCACTTCTAACACATCATCCGTCATGTCTTTAGGATGAGAAGTAGAGAAACGAACACGTAAATCAGGAGACACAAGCGCCACCATTTCCATTAGTTGCGCAAAGTTAACTGTTGGTTGATTTTCGTCTTTTATTTCACCTTTTGAAGTCATGTTCCAACGATAGCTATCCACGTTTTGACCTAACAAAGTAACTTCTCTGTAACCTTTTTCAAATAAATCTTTACATTCATTTACAATTGTTTGTGGGTCTCTCGAACGCTCACGTCCACGTGTAAATGGAACCACGCAGAAAGAACACATATTATCACAACCACGTGTAATAGTCACAAAAGCACTCACACCACCAGTATCCATACGAACTGGAGAAATGTCTGCGTATGTTTCTTCACGAGAAAGTAGTACGTTTACTGCACGTTGACCAGAACCTACTTCTTCTACTAAGTTTGGAAGATCTCGGTATGCGTCAGGCCCTGCAATTAGATCAACCAATTGTTCTTCTTCTAAAAGTGTAGTTTTAATACGTTCAGCCATACAGCCCAACAACCCAACCACTAAATCAGGTTTATCACTTTTACGTTTTTTAAATTCAGTCAAACGATTTCTCACACGCGTTTCTGCATTTTCACGAATAGCGCAAGTATTGATTAACACAACATCTGCTTCTTCCAAATTGCGTGTCGTTGCATAGCCTTCGTTTGTCATAATAGAAGCAACAACTTCACTGTCAGAAAAATTCATCTGACACCCATAACTCTCAATATAAAGACGTTTACCATTGATTTTTTCAGCATTAGCATCCATCATAGTTGCCTCGCCTTGACGTCCTTCATCTATTACTTTATTTTGCACGATATCTTATTTTTATAATAAACAACCAAATTGCAAAGATAATAATAAAAAAAAACATTCTGACAAATTGTCAGATTTTAACTAAAAATTAATTAGAAAGTGGAAGTAAACACAGAATCTGAGGTTAAGAGGTAATTGAGGGAGCTAAAGGAGATTGAATCGAGCCGATGTTGATTGAACCAAGCCGAAGGCGATTGAGCGGAGTCGAAAACCACCCTAATAAGCATCATCAATTTCTATTTCAAACACTAAAACAGAATTTTTAGGAATGTTGGACATTGTTTTTTGTCCGTAGCCTAGTTGTGGAGGCACAATAAAGTGAGCTTTCCCACCTGGTTTTAAATAATAAGCCATTTCTCTCCAACCGTGAATGAGTTGTCTTAAATTTAATTCAATCGGTTCTTTTTGCTCATCAAAAACAGTTCCATCTAATAGATAACCTTTGTAGCTAACACTAATAAGAGCAGTGCTTTTGATGTAGTCACCTTCGCCTTCCTCAATGATGTGGTAATACAACCCTGATTCCGACTTAGCCATTTCCAAGTTGTTTTTGTCTATGTACTGCTCAATCTTTTTGTCGTATTCAGACATCTCTTCATCGGAGTAATTGGCACAGGCACTCAATACCAATAGCAAAGGGGAAAACCAATTTAGTATTCTCATCGTGTTTGATTAAAATTTTACTGGAGTCAACTTATAACCCCATTTTTCAAGTAAACGCAATACACCTTCTTCACCACCTAAATGTCCAGCACCTACGGCAATCAAAGTACGTTTTTTTCTAACCAATTCTCTTATTTTTGGCACCCAGTTGCGATTGCGTTGATACAATAATTCTTCGGATGATTCCATCATTGAACCACCATTCGAAGCGATGTGGTCGTGCATAGCATCCACATTTTGCTTTAAATAAATGTCAAACATTTTTTGTAGTTCATCCATTTGATTGTGTGGTTTTCTTACAAGATCCATTACCATGTTGCGCAGTTTTAAACTGTCCATGTTGTCAAAAATGGCAATTTGTTGTTCAATTGTTTCTAATCCCAAAACAGGGATTTTATTTGCGTTAGCAATGCTTTGAATGGTCATGTCGTACGATTCAATTTTCCCAATTAAATCCTTTTGAGAAGCCATTTGAATAACAGCAAAAGGTTTCATGCGACCAAATGTCATTCTAAATTTGTCGGCATCCATAACAAATTGTTCTTTCGCCCAAACAAGCAAAGAATCTTGTTGTTCCGCAGTAAAAAAATCAAAGAAAGAACCCTTTTGCAAAATCAAATGTTGCATTGCTTCAGCTTGATTAAGGTTGCTGATTTCTAACACTACTTGTTTACTTTTTTTGATAATCTTTTTAAACTCTTCAGGGAAATAAAATTGATCTTTATCTATCATGTGGATAGTACCAAAGATGTATGAATTTTTTTTCACTTTCTTTCCTTCAATTTTCCATAACAAAGTATTTTCCTTCGTTGGGTAATTGTCAAGGTACTGAGCATTTGCACTAAAATTAAGGGTAATAATTAAAATGCTTAATAGAGATGCAATTGTTTTCATATTATTCATTTATTGTTAATTCAACTAAATATTGATCTTCAGATTCGTAGAGTAATTGCGTTGTGAATCCTACTTTTTCAGCAATTTCTTGCAAACGATCAAAATCAACATACAACCAATCAAACCATTCTGTTTGGTGCTTTCCGTAGCTCATTTGAAATCGGAAATTGCCATAATATTCACTGTTCAAATCTACCCACAAATAACCGTCTTCGTCTTCGTAGAGGTACATAATATCTGTTGAGTCACAAAGAATTTTACCTCCAGGTTTCAGAAGTTTCTTTAAGTGTTGCAAAAACTGTTCCAATTTTTCAAGCGAACCGGCAAGACCAATACCGTTCATCAGCAATAATAACGTGTCGTATTGCGTTCCTTGGTAATCTTGAATACGCGTTTGCACAAAAGGAATTTCAGCTTCTTTTAGATAAGAACAAGCTCCTTTGGAAAGTTCCAAAGCGGTTACGTCTAATCCTTTTTCAATTAAGTATTTGGCATGCGCTCCTGCTCCAGCACCTATGTCTAAAACCGTTCCAACGCATTGTTGCAAAGCAATTTTTTCTAAATCAGGCATTTGATCATAAGAGCGGAACAAATAGGCCGAATCGATATAATCGTCGTCGCATAAGTCAGAAGAAACAATGATTTTTTTTGATTTCTTCGTTTTAGCAAAATCTAATATAGCCTGTCCAAGTGGATCGTTCTTTTTCTCCATTAATAATCTTCAAAGCCATCAAAAGATGAATAATCCTCATCACTATAATCATCATCATAGTCATTGAAGCCAAACTCATCATCATCTTCATCATCAAATTCACCAAACTCAGCTGGATTTCCACCAAAACGAATGTCTTCATCACCAGAGCGACTATCTTCTTTTGGCGATTGCCCTACTGTCAAAGCAACAACAGGTGCAGCAGGCGTTTCTTTTTCATACCCGATTAATTCAAGTAAGAAAATCCACATTTTGATAAAATCATAAACCAGAATTACTTTTTGATCAGGGGCCTCTATAAAGTCACGAACAAAAGCATTCGCCATGACTGGAGTGGTGCTTTCTTCGTCTCCAAAACTTAAATCCTCTAAGGTAATTTCTTGACCTTTATCCCAATTGTCATTGGAGATATAGAAAGATGCCATTTGATCTCCTTTGAATCCAAATGCTTGAATACAGATTTTGTATAAGTCTTCAAAACTAGCCCCATCAGGGATGATAACATCTCTAAAAATTTCGTTGCTTTCTTTTGAGTCTAAAAGTACTCTGAATTTTAATCCTGCCATGATTCTTTCCTTAAATATCGCTATAAAAATACAAAAATAGTATTGTTTCGAGATATAAGCTTAATTTTTGAGAATAAAATAATCCCATTTGTCAATTTAGCAACTTATATTTGCAACTGATGTCAAAACGAATTGCCATATTAGAGATTGGTGGAAGCCACGATGAATGTATCTTATCTCAGCTTATCGCACTTAAAAACGAGGGTGCATGGATTGCTTTTTGTAGTACTTCCGAAATGGTTGAACGGAACAGTCATTTCAAGCACTATGTGGACGAATTTCATGAGCTTGTATTACCTCGTAGTGCTTGGGGTGATTTTATGGTAATGGTGCACTTGAATCGTTGGTTTAAGCAGGCAAAAATCGATTGTGTTATTGCCAACACGGCGCAAGGTGGTCATGTGAGAAATCTTTGCCTAACAGCATCCAAGAAAATTACTTTTTTTGGGGTTGTTCATACCATCAAACTCTTGCGTAATAGCTTTACTCAACGATTAATTTCACGAAAAATCAAAACGTATTTTGTTTTGAACGATACATTAAAACGTTATTTGGGTCCACAAAAAGGACTGACAATTCATTCGTTTTATCCGCTCAATTATCCGCATTTCACAAAAGAAATAGCTAAAAGTTCTACTGAATTTTGGATAACGATCATCGGTGGTGTTGAATCGCGCAGAAAAGACCTGAATGGGTTTTTAGAAATGGCTAGACAAATGCCTGCTGAATGCCGTTTTGTATTTTTAGGAAAAAGTAATTTGAAGCTACCTGAAGTGAGTGCGTTTATACAACAACTTTCGCTTCATGGATTACTGAATCGTGTCACCATTTTTGAATCTTTTGTTAGTGAAGTTGATTTTGATGCTTACTTGAAGCAGACAGATGCAATTCTCCCCTTAGTTCACCCAGATACACCGAGTGCTGATGAGTATTTTACTCACCAAATTTCCGGGGCTATCAATGTAAGTTTTGCTTATAAAATTCCCATGATGATTCATGAAAAATACAGCGATTGGGAAGATTTTTCAAAAGGTGTTGTCTTTTATAATTTACACAATTTTAATTCGCAATTTACTTTATTTAAGACCAAGCATTCAGCATTGAAGAAAGCATTAGAAAATGTAGAAAAATTGAATGCGGAAAATCAAAACAAACGGTTTGCGCATACTATTCTAACAACATAAAGTTTTTGACTTTTTTAATTTAGTGTGATAAAAGTTAGTATATTTACATTAAATAATTTAACGAAATCACATGAAAAAGAGCTTTTTAATCTTAATAAGTGCAGCTGTTTTGGCGGCTTGCAGCGACCACGATCAATCTAAAAATTCAGAAGGAGTTCAGCAAAATGAAAATGGAGTTGAGGAAATAACTAATGACCAGACATATCCTCGAGGAACAATTTTTAGATGTGATGATTGTTTTGGTGGGTTAGTAGCATCCTATTTTCAATGTGCTATAGATGACAATAGAAATGTTGTAGGAATTTGGTATTGGGACAACAAAAATCCAGAAAAAACAGCAATGAACATAACAAAGCAAGAATTTATTGCTGGAGAAGATAGCGGTTGGGTCGGGTCTTTTATTTTTCCGGGCACAAAGGATAAATATGAATTTGGTGTTATTGGAGATCATTTTACATTAAGAACGAAAGAAGGGGATTTTTGGGAATACGACTATGAATCATTTGAAGAATAGTAAATATCGGTAAATCAAATTGTTAAATAAGACATGTCTAAAGGTCACTTATATAGAATGAATAAAATTTATGTGACTGAACAGATTTTTTTAAGAAAAATGTTGTCTTATTCGATATTTTATGTACCTTTACCCCAATATTTACTCAAAAAAATAGAGTTATGAGCATTTTTGGTATTGTATTATTTTTGATTTTTGGAGGATTGGCATTCTGGTTATTGTTATTCGTATTGGGATTCATCTTGCCTTTCTGGATTACATTAGGTATTCAAGAAAAATTGCGTCCAAAAAGAATTTTTGAAGATAACGACGAACAATAATCGTTGTAAAATCATATTTTTATAAGCTCGGTTATTAGCAATCGAGCTTTTTTTGTTTGTTGTTAGTTTAACTTTAACAAATTTCAATATGCCAAAATTGTGTTTAGTCCCAACACCTATCGGAAATCTTGAAGACATCACACTGAGAGCTATCCGAATGTTAAAAGAAGCTGATTTTATTTTAGCGGAGGACACAAGGGTTACTAAAAAATTAATGAATCACTTAGATGTTACTAATCAAGTGTATCCTTTTCATTCGCACAATGAACACAAAGCGTTGGAGGGAGTAATGAACAGTATTCAAACTGCTAACTTGGTGGTGTTGGTTTCGGATGCAGGGACACCAGGCATCTCTGACCCTGGTTTTTTATTGGTTAGAGAGTGTGTACAACAAGGTATCGAAGTGGAGTGTTTGCCAGGTCCAACTGCTTTTGTTCCTGCTTTGGTTGCAAGTGGCTTTCCTTCAGATAAGTTTGTTTTTGAAGGTTTTCTTCCACATAAAAAAGGACGCCAAACGCGTCTGACAATACTGGCGGAAGAAACAAGAACCATCGTTTTGTATGAGTCGCCTTATCGCGTCGTAAAATTATTGGAGCAAATCGCTGAATTTTTTGGAGAAGATAGACAAGTTTGCGTTGTGCGTGAGCTAACTAAAATTTACGAAGAATTTAAGCGTGGTTCGGCTAAAGAGGTGAAAGAATACTATGAACAACATGCACCTAAAGGTGAGATTGTTGTCATTGTGGAAGGAAAACAATTCTAAACATGAAAACGAATGGGTATTATTTGATTCAAAAAGGAAAAGCATCAACAGCATTTCAATTACAACCAATTGATTTGCCTGCACTTAAAGAAAATGAGTTGTTGATTGAGGTTGAAGCATTTGGATTGAACTATGCTGATGTAATGGCAAGGAAAGGTTTGTACCGTGAAGCTCCACCTCTTCCATGTGTTCTTGGTTATGAAGTAGTAGGGAAAGTTGTTCAAACTGGTTCTAGCATTGATGCTTCTTGGCTCGAAAAAAGAGTGGTCGGATTTACACGATTTGGTGGTTATGCTCAACATGTTATTACAACGATAGAAGCCATTGTCGAAATAAAAGATATGACAACCGAACATGCTTTAGCTTTGGCAACTCAAGGAGTTACTGCGTATTACATGGCTAACTATGTTGCACCTATTCATGAAAATGAAACAGTGTTAATTCACGCTGCAGCTGGAGGCGTTGGTTCACTTCTTATTCAATTAGCAAAACAAGCAGGTGCAAAAGTGATTGCCAAGATTGGATCTGATGAAAAACAACAGTTGTGCTTTGATTTAGGAGCTGATTATGTTGTTAATTATAGAAAAAACGACTATCAATTGCAAATAGAACAAACCCTTGGAGTAAAACAAATAGATGCCATTTTTAACCCTGTTGGAGGTTCTACTTTTAAGAAAGACAAAAGCCTATTGAATGCTGGAGGTCGAATTGTGTTGTTTGGAGGTTCGGAACTGGCAAATGGTAACGCGAGTTTCTTTCGTCAATTGTCTTTTTTAAAGAAGATGGGCGTTATTATTCCTGTGTTTCAGATGATGCAATCGAAAAGCGTCATAGGTGTGAATATGTTGAAAATAGCAGATGCTAAACCAACAGTTTTAAAGACTTGTTTGTCCAACATCATCAACACTTACCAACAAGGAAATCTTAAAGTTGTGTCTGGAGGGATTTTTTCTCATGAAGACTTAGCAAAAGCACATGACTTACTAGAATCTGGTAAGTCAACAGGAAAAATATCGATACATTGGTGAGAATAAATAGCACTTTTGTTAATTTGTTTCTTTTTGCGTCTTTTTTTTCATTATTTTTACCTCAAATTTGATAACTTTATGTCAACGAAAAAAGGTTCTATAGGCTTTAGTGATAAAACAAGTAAACGGTTATACATTTTGTTGTGGCTAGGAGCGCTACTTCCTGTTATAGCAATTGTTACGCTATTGCTAATTCAATCAGAAGACGATTTACCATCAGTTGAAATGTTGGATAACCCGCCAGAAATGTTGGCTTCTATTATCTATGCTGATGATGGAAAAACAGAATTGGGACGTTATTGGCAAGTAAACAGAACCAATGTAGAATATAAAAACATTTCTCCTTCTGTTATCAATGCGTTGATTTCCACAGAAGATGAGCGATTCATGACTCACTCTGGCGTTGACTTCAAAGGATTGTCGCGTTCAATTGCTTACATGGGTAAAAAAGGTGGAGCTTCTACCATTACACAACAATTGGCAAAATTATTGTTTACGCTTCAAAAACGTGAACGGGAAAAACAAGCAAGATTAGCTGGAGAGTCGGTAGAACGTAAAGGGAATAGAATCTTAAGACGTATTGATGAGAAGGCTCAAGAGAATATCATTGCGGTTCGTTTGGAAAAACGTTTTACTAAGGAAGAAATCATCACAATGTACTTAAATCAATTTGACTTCTTATACAATGCTGTGGGAATTGAAAATGCCGCAAAAGTGTATTTTAATAAGAAGCCAAATGAATTGACTAAATCGGAAGCAGCTTGTTTGGTGGGAATGGTGAAAAACCCTTCTTTGTACAACCCTCGTTCTTATCAAGTGAGAGATTACCGTGCTCGAATTGCATCACAAAAAGGAATCGATAAAGAAAAAGTAGATCCTGCTGAAGTTGCTGCTGCTCGTCAAAAAGATAGCTTGTTGATTCACGAACGTCGCAACCAAGTATTGATGCAATGGTTGAAAAACAGTGAAAAAGGAAACGATGCTCTTACTGAAAAAATTACGCGTGAGGAATATGATCAATTAAAAAATGAGCCAATTGTGGTGAATTATCAAATGGTTGACCATAAAGAGGGGATTGCTCCTTATTTCCGTGAATCTTTACGAAAAGATTTAACTACGTTGTTCCAATCAAAAAACGAAAAAGGAGAATATATCTACAAGAAAAAAGATGGAACACCTTATGACTTGTACAAAGATGGTTTGAGAATTTACACAACCATCAATGCAAGTATGCAACAATATGCTGAAGAGGCGGTGGCCAAACACTTGAAAGAAGGTTTGCAACCAGAATTTGATAAAAATAACAAAAGAAGAAAACGTTTTCCATTCGCTGATACTTACAATGGAGAGCCTATTACCGACGAACAAATTGAGCGTATAATGACGCGTGCCAAAAAAGGTAGTGAACGTTATGCTGCCTTGAAAGAGCAAGATTTAAGTGAAAAAGAAATTGACGCCAATTTTAACACGAAAGTTCCAATGACGGTATTCTCTTGGAATGGGCCAATTGATACCATCATGACGCCTAATGATTCTATTCGTTACTACAAAGGTTTCTTGCGAGCTGGTTTATTGTCGATAGAACCTCAATCAGGTTTTATTAAAGCTTGGGTAGGAGGGGCAGATATTTCAAGTTTTGCTTATGACCATGTAAAACAAGGAAAAAGACAAGTAGGTTCTACAATTAAACCTTTTGTGTATGGAACAGCCTTGTTTATGGGTAAAGTAAAACCTTGTACCGTGTTTAAAGACATGTCATATTGCGTTGATTTGGAAGATGGAAATGGTAGAATAACGGGGAAATGGTGCCCAAGTGGAGATATTCCAGTTGGGAAAACTGTGGCTTGGGGACTTCAACAATCCAACAACCCTGCTACGGTTGCTGTCATGTCGATGATGGGTGGTTATGCTGGACCTAAAGCTATTTCTAAAGTATTGAAAGACATGGAAATTGAACTAAGACCAGAAGATGAGGTTCCTTCTATGTGCTTGGGAGTAATGGATTTATCACTATTTGAAATGGTTGGAGCTCAGGCAATGTGGGCAAACAATGGAGTCTATAACCGACCAATTTCTGTGTTGCGAATTGAAGATAGAAATGGAAACGTTATTTACAGTGAAGAAGGGTATTCTAAAGAGGTTATGAACGAAAGTGTAGCTTATGAAACCTTAAAAATGATGAAAGGAGTTGTGAATGGAGGAACAGGTGGATCTCTCCGTTCTGGTCGTCCTTGGGGTGGTTTAACTGCTCCAATGGCTGGAAAAACAGGAACAACTCAAGGAAATGCAGACGGATGGTACATGGGGTTAACACCTAATTTGGTGACAGGAGTTTGGGTAGGTGCAGAAGATAAGCAAGTGCGTTTCCAGTCAATGGATTGGGGACAAGGAGCGCGAATGGCCTTGCCTATTTTTGGTTATTATATGCAAAAAGTGTACAAGGACACAAAAATAAATTTACCTCAAACTGATTTCCCTGTGCCGAGTTCGTATGACCCAACACTTTTTGAATGTGGGGGAGAGCAAGACCCAGCAATAGGTGGAGGAAGTACGTTTGACCCGTTTAAATAAAATTGATAGAATAAGTAATTATGAATAAAGTTGTAAAAAATGTTGAAGAAGCCTTGAAAGGCATTGAGGATGGAATGACCTTGATGGTTGGAGGATTTGGTTTGTGTGGTATTCCTGAAAATTCAATTGCTCAGCTGGTAAAAATGGGCACTAAGAATTTAACATGTATTTCAAACAATGCAGGAGTGGATGATTTTGGTTTAGGTTTGCTATTGCAAGGAAAACAAATAAAAAAAATGATCAGTTCTTATGTAGGAGAAAATGCTGAGTTTGAGCGTCAAATGCTTTCAGGAGAACTAGAGGTAGATTTAATTCCACAAGGAACTTTAGCTGAACGTTGCAGAGCAGGAGGTGCTGGAATCCCTGCGTTTTTTACACCAACAGGTTATGGAACTGAAGTTGCTGAGGGTAAAGAAGTACGTGTTTACAATGGCAAACCTCACATTTTAGAAGAGGCGTTGACTGCTGATTTTGCAATTGTAAAAGCTTGGAAAGGAGATACGGAAGGCAACTTAATTTACAAAGAAACGGCGCGTAATTTTAACCCAATGATGGCAATGGCTGGAAAAATTACTATTGCTGAAGTGGAGGAGTTGGTTCCGGCCGGTGAGTTAGACCCTAACTTCATTCATACACCAGGTATTTTTGTTCAACGTGTTTTCCAAGGTGAAAAGTTTGAAAAACGCATTGAGCAACGTACAACTCGCAAACGTGAAAAATAATCGATTTGACAATATTTGAAAAGTAGTAAACATGGCTTTAGATAAAAATGGCATTGCAAAACGCATTGCGCAAGAATTAAGAGATGGTTGGTATGTAAACTTAGGTATTGGTATTCCAACCTTGGTAGCAAACTATATCCCTGAAGGAATTGAGGTGGAATTTCAATCCGAAAATGGTATCTTAGGAATGGGACCTTTCCCTTTTGAAGGAGAAGAAAATGCCGACTTGATCAACGCGGGTAAGCAAACAATTACTGTAAAGAAAGGAGCAGTTTTCTTTGATTCTGCTACATCTTTTGCAATGATTCGTGGAAATCACGTTCAATTAACTGTTTTGGGGGCAATGGAAGTTTCTCAAAATGGAGACATTGCAAGTTGGAAAATTCCAGGAAAGATGGTAAAAGGAATGGGTGGAGCAATGGATTTAGTGGCTTCTGCTGAAAACATCATTGTTGCAATGATGCATACCAATAAAGCTGGAGAATCAAAGATTTTGAAAGAATGCACCTTGCCATTAACAGGAGTTGCATGCGTAACTAAAATCGTTACGGATTTAGCTTACATGGAGATTAAAGACGGTAAATTCCACTTAGTTGAACGTGCTCCAGGCGTTACGGTAGAAGAAATTATAGCAAAAACAGAAGGTGAATTGGTCGTTCCAGACAATGTTCCTGAAATGAAAATAGATTAATAATATATTCAATTATAAATAAAATATACAGCGTTTTGAAAGAACTTTCTTTTGGAACGCTTTTTTTTTTGTGATAATTTTTTATGATAAATGATATTAGAGTGATTTTCTAGATTTGATCAGAATACATCTTTAAAATTAGTTTGATTTCAATTTCTTACTAACTGAATTTTCCTTACAATTTATAAATTGAAATGTTTTGATGCTGACCTATTTTAGTGTGTAAAAATGGTTGTATTCTTTCCATCACATCTTCATCACCATCGTGCTCGATAACAAGCAAATATTTTAAACCTTGTTCTTGCAAGTTGGGCAAACGACTTTCAATATCAGTAATATTTACAAAACAATTGGAATACCCGTACTGATTCATTAAAGCTAAGGAGATATTAGGCGAATAATCAAAAAGGACAAACACTTTATCTGTACGTTTTATCCCCAAACTTCGGAGGTAAGGTTCGATGGTATAAAATGGACGCTGAAACACCTGTGCTTGATAATTCTCGTAATTCCAAGTGTCAATTACTCGTTTGCGTACAAGTGGCCTTAATGCTTTGACTAATTTGTCCTCATTGTTAAATCGGAGCCTTGCGGCTAAAGAACCAAACAAGGCTAAAGTTATCAAAGATAAATACATACCCATAACTAAGAATGGGCGTTTTCCGTAAGTTCGAAGTAGATACTCTGAAACGGTTATGACGAGAAACAATGGTAGAATCAAATAACCTGTTAAATAATAATCATGCCAAACAAAGGTGTAATAAAACACTAAAAAATAAAATACAGACCAAGCGAATGATAGCGCCACAGTTAATCGGAGTAATTTGTTCAATTGTTTCCATTTAAATAAGGCGTACACAAAGATGATTGTAAATATGACAATCGTTTTTTTGGAATATAGTTGCCACAATGTTCCGTTATACATAATGTCCCAAGCCCTTTTTATTGGACCTTCAGGATTTTCTTGCCAAATAGCATTCCATACACGTAATGAAAAGTACTGTGATTGTTGCTCTAAATTGTAAGATTTGGCAAAACTATACCATGCTAATACAGGTATAATGACGATCAATCCTGCTAAAAAATAAATATATAATTTGTGTTTGAAATAAGTTGCATCGAAGGAGTAAATGTTTAATTTTTCAACCAATAGGAAGAAGAAGATAATTGCAACATTAATACCTTCTGTAATTTTCAGCAAGGATGCAAAACTAAAGAAAAGCATGCTGATTAGAAAGCAATAAAATTTAGCGTTTTTCAAATAATTTAAAAAGAACGCCCAACCTATTAAACTCAAGCTGAAAGCTGCAATATTTGGTATAAAACTCGATACGTAAGCTAAATACACAGGTGAACCTGCTAAAACTAAGATGGAAAAAATTCCGATATGAACATTTTTTGTAAAGTGTGCAATGGCTTTTGAAAAAGAATAAAGTGCATAAAAAGAAAGTGTGAACATGATGAATCGAAAGACCCAATACTGCACACCTGTAACTTTCCAAATTTGCGCAACTAAATAATAAATGATCGGAAATTCTCCTACACCACCATTGTGATTGCTTTCGTTATAACTGTGAATAGCAGGTTGAAAAAAACTTAACTGTGGATTGTTATAATAATTTAATGCAATCGAAAGTCCATCTGTTTGCCGCCACGTATGCCAACCATACGGTGGAGCAAATAAAATATCTATGAAGTTATTGAGTAAAATTAAGAAAATGAGAGTGGTAAAAAAAAGTAAAGTAAATTGCTTATCTATGGACTTCATACCAGTATTTTTATTAAATTAAAAAATTCTCTTATTAGAATCTTAAACCCCATTTTTCGGAAGATAATTCCTTCTTTTAAAACAACAGGTAACACTCCAATTTTTAATTCGTTATCATTTTTAAATGATACAATAAATTCTAAATCGAACAAATAACGATTGATGGTGGTGCGAATAAAATAAGGTTTTGCTTTCTTAGAAAAACCTTTTAATCCACATTGTGTGTCTGTAATATTATTTCCAGCAATTCGTTTGATAAAAAAGCGAAACATTTTAGACATATTACGTCTTACAAAAGGTACTTTGTCGTAATAATTTTCTTGATTTCTATGTCCTAACAACACATCGAATTGTTCACGAGTTAGTTGCTCAATTAAAGCTTGAGTAGAACTGTCTTCAAAAGGAAAATCAATGTCTGTGAGTATGTAATAGTCTGATTCAGGAGCATGTTTTACCCCGTAACGCAAAGCGTATCCTTTTCCGTGATTTATTTCATAAGATAAAAACAACGCTTCAGGAATCAGTCTTTCTAAGGTTTTAACATCTTCTGAAAGCACGGAAGAACCATCATTCACCACTACCAGTTTAAACACTAAATCATTGCAACGAGAAGTAATTTTAGCATACGACTCTGCCACTATTGATACCCAATTAGCTGGAGGATTATAACATGGAAGAATGATAGATACTTTATTCATTGATTAAATGAGTTTAGCAACTCGATATGTTAAATAAAAGGCTAAGTTACTGAAAATTTATTTTGAACTTACTGATTCGTTTATTTTTTAATTCTATTCGTATTATTTATACCTTATTTACTTATATTTGTTCATTAATTTCAATAATAACATGATGATTTCAACTTTATCCATTCTTATCCCAGCATACAACGAAGGACCGACTATTCATTTAATTCTCGATAGAATTAAAGCTGTTGATCTCATCAATGGTATTCAAAAAGAAATTATTATTGTTAATGATTGCTCCAAGGATGACACAGTAGAGCGAATTGAAGCATACATGGCACAAAACCCTGAGATGAAGATTCAATTGTTTTCTCAACCTTATAATCAAGGGAAAGGTGCGGCAATTAATAGAGCAATACAAGAATGCTCAGGAGATTATTTAATTATTCAAGATGCAGATTTAGAATACGACCCTTCTGAATACAATGATTTGTTAAAACCTGTTTTTATGGACAATGCGGATGTCGTGTATGGCTCCCGTTTTATGGGGAGTAAACCACACCGCATCTTGTTCTTTTGGCATTCCATAGGGAATAAATTTCTTACAAGTTTGTCTAATATGATGACTAATTTGAACTTAACAGATATGGAAACTTGCTATAAACTCATTCGTTCATCGATTGCTAAAAACATCACTATCACGGAAAATCGATTTGGTATTGAGCCCGAAATTACAGCTAAGTTGGCCAGAGTTCCTAAAATTCGTATTTATGAGGTAGGAATTTCCTACTATGGAAGAACGTATGAAGAAGGAAAGAAAATTGGCTGGAAAGATGGTTTTAGAGCAATTTATTGTATTCTAAAATTTAAGTTTAAGCGTTAATTAGCCTAAACTAACGTTCCACGTTTCGTCCAGTATTAATTTGCCATTTTTGGGTTCTGAACTACCTGGTATGATAAACCCTTTGATTTGTCCGGTTTGTTTCTTGGTTATTAGTTGAATTAACTGCGACTCTGTTAGTTTTTTCCCAAGTAACTCATAAGGAATTTTAAATCCACATGTTTGAAAGTTGGAGCAACCAATGGCTGTTTTACCCTTCATAATTTTTGCTGCTTTGCATTTTGGGCAATCTAAACTTTCTATGCTTATCTTCTCTGTTACTTTTTTAGGCTTAGAAGCAGGTTTTTCAGGTGCAGCGGTGCTAACTGCAGAAGCAAAAGTATAAGCAGTTGTGTTAAAAATAACTTCGTCTGTCAACTCTCTAACCATTTGGAACAATTCTTGTTTGAAAACATCCAATTGGTATTCACCTTTTTCGATTAATCGCAATTTACGTTCCCAAAGTCCAGTCAATTCAGCGCTTTTTAAAAGTTCATTTTGGATGGTATCAATCAATGCAATTCCGGTTGGAGTAGCGACAATGTTTTTTCTTTTTTTCTCTATGTATTTACGTCTAAATAGAGTTTCGATGATGTTTGCACGTGTGGAAGGTCGACCGATTCCGTTGTCCTTCATTAGTTCGCGCATTTCTTCATCTTCTACTTGTTTTCCGGCTGTTTCCATTGCTCTAAGCAAGGTTGCTTCGGTATAATGCTTTGGCGGTGTCGTTTTACCTTGATGGATAAATGGCTCATGCGGACCTTTTTCTCCTTCTTGAAAATGAGGCATGATTTTATCTTCCTCACTGTCTTTTTTAGACTTCATATCGGCGTAAACCTCTCGCCATCCTTGTTCGATGATTTGCTTACCTGTAGCTTTAAATTCTAACTTGTCAACTTGACCTAATACTGTTGTTGTAGAAATTTTACATTCAGGATAAAATACGGCTATAAAACGTCGGGCAACCAAATCATAGATCTTTTGTTCGTCAGGTGATATTCCAGATGGCACAACGCCTGTAGGAATAATTGCATGGTGATCAGTTACTTTTTTGTCGTCAAAAACTGTTTTTAGCTTTGGAATAGGTTCTTGCAGTAATTTTCCTGTAAAACGCGAATAATACGTCATTCTTTGAAGAATTCCGCCTACTTTTGGGTGTAAATCTTCTGAAAGATAGGTAGTATCCACACGTGGATAGGTGACAATCTTTTTTTCGTATAGATTTTGAATATGGCGTAAAGTGTCGTCTGCGGAATAGCCATATTTTTTATTGGCCTCCACCTGCAAAGATGTTAAGTCGTACAAACGTGGGTTGCCTTCTTTTCCTTCTTTTTGTTCAAAAGAAGTAACTTCAAATTCTTTGTCTTTCAGATAAGCCAATCCTTTTTCAGCTTTTTCAACTGTTTTCAAACGGTCAATTTGACACAAGAATTCGGTTTCTCTATAAATGGTTTTTAACTCCCAGTAGTCCTCTCCTTGAAAGGCATCAATTTCTTTTTGTCGCTGAACAATTAGTGCTAAAGTTGGTGTTTGTACACGTCCAATAGACAACGTTGATTGTCCACGTCCAAATTTTACTGTAAACAACCTTGTAGCGTTAATTCCTAACATCCAATCGCCGATGGCACGAGCACTTCCAGCAGCATAAAGGTTGTCATATTGAGCGGAATCGCGCAGTTTTTCAAAACCTTCTCTAATTGCTTCTTCTGTTAGCGATGAAATCCAAAGTCGTTTAACGGGTACTTTGCACTTTGCTTTTAACAAAACCCAGCGTTGAATCAATTCTCCTTCTTGACCGGCATCTCCACAGTTAATGACTTCGGTGCAATTAGCTACTAAATTTTCTATTACGGAGAATTGTTTTTTTACTCCATTGTCGTTGATTACTTTTATACCAAATGAAGGAGGTATAATCGGTAGATCTTCTAAGCGCCAATATTTCCAAGATTCTTTGTAATCATGAGGTTCTTTTAGCGTGCAGAGGTGACCAAAAGTCCATGAAACAACATAGCCATTTCCTTCATAGTAACCATCTTTTCTGGTTTTTGCTCCAATAATTTCTGCTATGTCCTTAGCAACAGAAGGTTTTTCGGCAATGCAAAGTATCATCAGATGGTTAGGTTTTAGCTATGAGTAAGTATTATTCAAATTCAATAATAACTTGTCCTTTTTCTACAACTTGCTCAGGTTTTGCCAAAATAGCTTTAACAATACCTGTTCCTTCAGCTTTTAATACGTTTTCCATTTTCATGGCTTCGAGTGAAAGAATTTCGTCACCCACATTGATTTCTTGACCAACTTGTACAGCAATGTTAACAATGCGACCTGGCATTGGAGCTTGTAGTTCTTTTAATTTACGAACTTTTGGAACATCCATTCCTAACGATGAAATAAGCTCATCCAATGGACCTTTTTTACTAACGGTAAACACACGATGATTTACTTTTAACTTCAAGAGATTACTTTCCGTATTTTCTTCCAATATCTCACCAAAAAATGTATTTCCATTGTAAGAAATGGTGAAAAATGTATCATCATCCCATTTTACAACAGCGCCTTCACTAGCTAATACTTCTTCTCCGTCAAAATTCCATTTAATGTGTCCCATTTGTTATAGTTTTGGTCAAAGATAATTATTTACTTGTTCATACCCAAATCCGATGTAAAAAATAGTGAATAGCGTCACGAAGTCTTGTTTTTCTGTTAAAAAAAGACCGTTATTGATGGGTTGAAACAAAAACATGGGTGTCTAAAAATTGAACACCCATGTTTTATACTAATTTATTTTAGAGCGATTTATTCCCAAACACCCATGTGGTTGAATTTATCAATACGATTATTGATGCGTTCAGTAGGATTAATAGCTTCTAATTCTTTTAAATTCTTTTTGATGTATTGTTTTACTGTTTCAAAAATCTCTGGTTGATTTCTGTGAGCTCCACCAACAGGTTCAGGAATCACATCATCCACTAAACCGTTCTTTTTCATGTCCTCAGAAGTTAGTTTCAACGCATCAGCAGCACGCTCTTTGTGTTCCCAACTTCTCCATAAAATAGAAGAGCAAGATTCAGGTGAAATAACAGAATACCAAGTGTTTTCTAACATGACAACTTTGTCGCCAACGCCAATTCCCAACGCACCACCAGAAGCACCTTCACCAATGATAATACAAATTACAGGAACTTTCAAACGCATCATTTCATAGATATTGCGAGCAATTGCCTCTCCTTGTCCACGCTCTTCAGCATCCAAACCTGGGAAAGCACCTGGAGTATCGATAAATGTTACAATTGGCTTGTTAAATTTCTCAGCCAATTTCATCAAACGCAAAGCCTTGCGATAACCTTCAGGATTTGGCATTCCAAAGTTGCGGTATTGACGCATTTTTGTGTTGATTCCTTTTTGTTGACCAATAAACATAACAGTCTTACCATCAACAGTACCGAAACCACCAACCATTGCCTTGTCATCTTTTACACCTCTATCTCCGTGTAATTCTTGGAATGTGCCATTTGTTATAGCATCAATGTATGCCAAAGTATAAGGCCTGTCTGGGTGTCTTGACATTTGAACACGTTGCCAAGGTGTCATTCCAGAAAAAATTTCTTTCGTTTTTTCAACTAATTTAGTTTCCAATTCAGATACTTTATCTGTCATGTCAACTCCTGTATTTTTCCCAATCTCTTTTGTGTTAGTAATTAATTCTTCTAACTCTTTAATTGGTTCTTCAAAGTCTAAATATGTTGCCATGTTCTTTGTGTTTCAAACTACTAAATTACAAAAAAAATGTGTTTGTCAAGGTGAAAAATTAGATAAAATACGATGTTAAGGACTTATAGTATTGTGTATCAGTTTGTTGTAAATAAACATTTTTTAAACAAATCTAACCGTTTAGAAGTTTTTTTCGTTTTCATGTTTTGAAATGACATTCAAGTAGTCATACTAAATGATTCATCCATTCTTTATTTTTACGACTGTTTTGACTAATCCATTTACATTCATCTTTGTTTCATAAGTGGCTATATTTAACCGTAGAGGTTAACATCTTAACCATTTGCGCTTATTATCATTTGATAAATGAGCGGGCATTAAACGAATTGTTCTGAGTGTAGGTTATTTTTTTCTGAACCACCTATTCACTCCAATAAAATGATTTATTACAAATATTAATGCAGTTGCCCCAATTTCTGGAATAATTGCATCTTTAATCTTGTCTTCAAATACAAAATAAGAAATCAATAGCAAGGTAATAAATCCAAATAGATAATATGCGATAAGTTTAATCATCTTTAAAACATTGAATAAATACTAGAACCCACAGCCCATCCAGCAACTGAAACTCCAAAGGCAGACCATGTAACAGGGCCACCAAAAACTGCACCTGCACCCCAAGCACCTGCACTGCTACTGCACCTTTACCATCGGCTTTAGCTACATTACCCCAATACCCAAGAGGTCTGTCGTATTCAGGTGTTGATACATTTGTATTGTCTAACCATTTTTGAAATTTTGTCGTCCAATATTGTGTTAATGCTCTAGAAACACTTGTTTGAGAAAGTATAATCACTTCTTCTTTATCTGTTAAATTTGAAATCGCAGATAATTCGATTTTATCTAAACGTTTATAAAAAGTTTCGGTATCGTTATTTTCTTTAAACCTTTCATAGGTTAAATTAATACTGTCCATATACATATAGACTTTGCTTGAAAATGATAAATTTTGATTGAACACATCAACATATTCATTTGCACTTGACGACTTAAATAAATCGTTTATATAACTTGAAAATGAACTGTTTATTTGATCGTAAGTCTTTAATTCAAGAAATGAAATACAACCTTTTTTGCTATTAATTTACTGTTGTTTAAAGAAGAAAAATTAGAGTCGTTTGTAATAAGATAATTATAAACATATACCAGTCCTACATTATGAATCTCTCCTATCTCTGAAGATAAACATTTCGTGATTTTAGGTGTTTGGATACACCACGAAGTACTTGTCCTCGAACATCGGAAGCACTGAAAGTAATTTTACAATCGAACTTAGGTTAATAATACTCCAAGAAGAATGATTCGTATTGGTCTAATTCTCCCGTTTCAAACAAGATTTTCAAGTTTGCTGGTGAAATAATGACAATTTTCGCGGCATGGAGATTCAACAAATGTTTCTTCGTTGCTTTATATTTGCTCACGTATTCACGAGCATCTTTTTCTTTGGCGAACTCGGACACCATGATAACATTTTGGTTTCCTTTAAACAAATTAGAGCTTACTTTCTGTTTGCTTTGAGGGAAAAACTCTCTTGTAAAGTCGTTTACTCTTAATTTTGATACATCAACATTGTCTTTGTCTTCCAAGAAAATCAAAACTACCTGAGGAGCTTTTTCATTGTAAGAATAAATCGTTTTATTACCAAACACAACAGGCTCGTTTTTAGAATAACCATTTTTAATGATATCAATCATCGCCTGAGCTCGCTTAGCTTCTTCAGTTGAAGGGTACTCTTCCAGTATCTGGTTTAAAATTGGTAATAATTCTTGCTTATCATCCGTTGTTTGACCTTTAGCCATTGCCAGTAGTAACATGTATTTTGATCGATGTTGATTTTCTGGTTCTTGCTCTAAGACACGTTCAGCTTTAGCAATAACAGGATAATAAACTTTTCTATTGTACAAGTTGAAAACAGAAACATATTCTTGTTCAGCTAATTTTTCACGTTCTTTACGCTTAATAAAAAAGTCAGGGTCACGCATGTAGCTGGCGTAATCTGATTTTGGGTAATTTTCTAGAATGTAATTGCGTTGAGTCGCTGCTTGCCCATCATCAGAGTTTTGGTACATTTTGTACAATTGATATGCAGACATTGGGTTGTACTCTGATTCAAACTTTTTATCCAAAACAGCGTGAAATTGTTGCTTTGCAATATCCATTTCTTTCAACAATTCTTTGTATAAAATACCAGCATCATAAAGAGCTTTTACCAATCGTTCGTTTGAACGGGTAAACTCTTCATCTGAAACAGGAAGGTTTTTCTTTAAAGCATCTATACGAGCTCTTGGGTCATTTGTATCATTTGTTTGGTTATTCACTGTGCCGCCAGCTACTAGAGAACTGTCAGCACCAATTCCTGGTGTTGTTTGAGTTAAAACTTTATCACTTCTTCTCCAATGGTCTTCATTGTTGCGTTGACCCCAAATTTTCACGAATTCAACTGCTCCATCTTGTACTTGTTTACCATTAGACCAATAACCACCACCCTTATTTCCCATGTCTTGAGAGAAGGCATTATTATTCTTAGCAAGTTCGCGCAGTTTTTCTGCTTCACGTTGTGCTTTCGCCTTTGCTTCTTCGTCTTGTTTTTTTAATACATCTTTTAAATAAGCTTCTTGTTCCTCTGGTTGCATACGTGCAATACGTTGAATGCTGTCTTCATAATGAGCAGTTTCAACAGCTTCTACTAAGTCAGACAAACGCTCTGCTTTGTAACGAATATCTTTGATGTTTGGGAAGTCGTCGCTAACAACAGTTACGCAAGAGTCATAGTATTTTTGAGCTTTGATGTAATCACGCTTAGCATAACGTAAGTCACCCATTTTTTGGTAAGCCATACCTTTTTGACGCACATTTCTTGACGAGTAGAACGCTGACAGAGTCAAATCTTTCATTGCTTGATCATCATTCCCTTCGTTGATGTCCATTATGGCTAATGCGTAATAAATTTGATCTTTAAATTCTGCATTTTTGGCATCACGCAACATTTTATTTAATTCCTTTTTCGCCTTAGGTCCATTTTCCAATGTGGTTGCTTTTAGTTGCGCACTAAAGCTCATTTGATAAGGAATTTTGTATTTACGAGCAGCTCTAAACTTTGTTGCAGCAGTTGTTCCGTTGCCTTCGTGTTCGTAAAGCTGTCCTAAAATGTAGTTGACACGACCTTTGTCCGCTGATTTTTTAGCTTCTTTTAAGGCTGATTCCAAGAATTCAATTGTTTTAGGGTAATTTTTTTGTGCAAGTGCTAAATCTGCTTTTGTGCGTTGAACATCAAATTTGATTTTTTTTGGAAACTTTGCTGGTTCTTCTGTTTTACTAGATTGCCCACCGCTGTTTAGTTTAGAGGCTTTTGACTTTTTTTCTTTTGTTTGTTTTTGTTTGTATTCAGAATCTGCCTTTTCGTTTTCCAAAGCTTGATCCAATCGATCTAACCCTAACTTAGCGTCTGTTAAGTTGCCTATGCGAATATTTGTTTTGGCCACCCACAGTTCACCAATGTAATTAGAAGGATCATTGGAAAAATACTTATTTACAAATTTGAAACTCTTCATCGCAGTTTCATAATCTCTTCTGTAATAATAAGCTTTTCCTAATGTCAGCCAATTTTCATCAATGTAATTATTGTGTTCAGCATTCTTTTTAGAAGGCTTGTCATTACCAGGCATACTGTGGTCTGTAATCACTGTTTTTACTTTAGAAATTGCTGTGTCAATAGGTGTCAGCAATGCTTCCACTTCTTGTTCGTTTGGAACAGCTTCTATTGGAAGAATTGCATAGTAATTTTCTTCCACATTCTCTCTGTACGTAGCCAAGGAAGTCATTAACAATTCGTTAGCATTGAAATGACCATTGAATCGGGCTGTTGTATAATGATACGCGCGATTGACAGCTGTGTTTTTTTCTGTTGAACACGCCATAACAAGCGCTACAAAAGTAGCAGCAACAACCCCAAATTTTATTCCTTTATTCATGTACAGTAACCTGGTTATAGGACAATAATAACACTAAATAACGTGTTTTATTGTGAAGACAATCAAAAAATTATGCGATATTGGTAAAAACTTGCTGAATATCGTCGTCATCTTCAATTTTATCCAACATTTTTTCAATATCAACCAATTGCTCCTCAGTAAATTCTACTGGTGAACTTGGAATGCGTTGTAAAGTTGATTTTTCAACTTCGATATTCATACCTTCTAAAGCTGAACTTAGTGAACCAAAAGCAGTATAATCTCCGTAAATGAACACTTTGTCTTCTACAACTTCAATTTCTTCTAATCCTGCGTCAATTAATTCTAACTCTAATTCGTCGGTGTCAATAGCGTCTGTTTTTGTGAATTCAAAAACAGCTTTTCTATTGAACATGAATTCGAGTGAACCATTAGGAACAACACCTCCACCAGCTTTGTTAAAGTAAGATTTTACATTGGCTACCGTACGTGTAGGGTTGTCAGTAGCACATTCAACGAAAACCAAAACACCATGTGGGCCCTTGCCTTCGTAGTTAACCTCAGTGTATGATTCAGCATCTTTTGATGTCGCTCGTTTGATGGCTGCATCAATATTGTCTTTTGGCATGTTTTGTGCCTTCGCATTTCGGATGGCTGTACGTAAAGCAGCGTTCATATCTGGATCTGAACCTCCTTCCTTCGCTGCCATAGTAATTGCTTTTCCTAATTTAGGGAACAATTTTGACATCTTGTCCCAACGCTTTTCTTTCGCTGCTCTGCGGTATTCAAATGCTCTACCCATTTGTCGTACTTTTTATATCAATTAACTCGTTATTATTCTCTTTTCTATTGCAAAAATAATCAAAAGTCTGAATTAACGTATTTTTTTGTGGATTTGATGGTGTATTGGCTTTATTGCTGGGTGACTATATTACTGGGTGACAGGCTGATTATATGACCATTCGACTATATGAATGTAAGATTTGCTAATGAATGGATTGTTTTAGTTTGTTGAAACTTGTCTTAATATCAACTCATCAATTAACAAAAAAACTTTTGTTTCTCGATTAAAAAACCTTTATCCACAAATCGCCATTTTTTGTAGTTAGCTGTTGAAGTATGCCTTTTTCTTTAAAATTCAATAATTCTTTTTCTGCATCAGACCAATTTTTTTCCATTAGTTCTGCATATTCTCTAGTTGTCAAGGTTGGGAATTTACCAAAAAGAAACGAAGGGTTTTTAGGGTAATCAACTTTTTGGATGGTTGGCATCAATTTTTGAATGGTCTGTTCAAATTGTTCGTATGGTCTGAACCCGTAAACAACTTCTGACTTGTTGCTTCCATTATAAAACAGCAGGGTTGGGAAACCTCTAACTCCCAATTGTCGCGCTAAAACAAGGTCTTCTTGGAATGCTGTTTTGGCAGTTGTTTGAAAGTCGTGTTGAAGTTGAACGGTGTCTAATAGGGCTAATTCAGCAACTTGTTTGATTATATCCCATTTTGTAATGTTTTTCTTTTTCAAAAACAATTCTTCACGCATCAAGCGTAGAAAGATAATTGCTTTTTCATCGTCTTGTAATTGCGCCGCTTTAAAGTAAATAGAAGGAGGGAAGGAAGAATCTAATGGGTCTTCTAGCCAAACATCTCCGTCAATTGGCATTTTATAGTAGGCACTTACTTCATCCCAGTGATGAGCTACGTCAGAGGGGTTGCTGATTCCTCCACTATTGTAGCTCCAATCAGGCAATAATCCCCCCATTCGATAGTCGATTGTGATAGCATGCCCATACTCCAATTTAAGTTTTCTCAATTGAGGTTCAATCCCCCAACAGGAAGAACAAATAGGATCAGTGTAATAAATAATTTTGATTGATTTTATTGCTTGCTCCATCGTAGGAAGTGGAGTAGCAGAAGTGTTGTTCTCGGGTAATTCGCATGTGCCTTCAATAGGGTCGCAAATTAAAGGATTGGTTGTTTTTTCGGTTTTGTTCATTTTTCGTTGTTTTTGTGCAAAGGTGCCGTTCATAAAAGAGCAGCCGATTAGTGCAATTGTTATTAATTTTATCCACATAATTTTTGTATGTTTGTGCAAATATCGGAATGTATTATTGAATAAACAATAAGTCAAAAGAATATGACTACCCTTTCTAACAAAGAACATGATGAAACTTGTCCTATTCAAGGACTCATGAAACAACTTTCAGGCAAATGGAAAATGGAACTCTTTTTGTTGGCTACTGAAAAGCCTTTGCGCTTTAATCAATTGTTACGTATCTTGGAGGGGTCTAATAAACAATCGCTCTCTACAGCCTTGCGAGAATTAGAAGAAAATCAGTTGCTAGAACGCATTGTTGTGAATGAAAAACCACTTCATGTAGAGTATCATTTGACTGAAAAAGGGCACTTACTCATTCCTGTTTTTAGAGAATTAGAAAAAATTATGAAAACTGTCGACTAAGTGTGCGACAAAATTTCCGATTTTAAACTATGGCATAAAAGTTGAATAAGAGTATTTGACACTAATTTGTGGGTTTTGATGTAAAAAAACATCATAATCTGCCATTTTGTCTATTTACAACAATAGAATATGGATGATATTATAGAAAAAGCATTAGAAGATTTATCACATGCATTTGACGGTGAAGCAGAGTTCATTCCTTTGATGACACCAGAAGAGGAGGAGTTGATGAATAGCGAGCAATATGGCGATGAGCTGCCAATCTTACCTTTGAGAAACAATGTGTTGTTTCCTGGCGTTGTGGTGCCTATTACAGTGGGTCGTGATAAAAGTATTAAGTTGATTCAATCTGTTAACAAAGGCAATAAAATTGTTGGGGTTGTTTCACAAATCAATGTGGATGATGAAAGCCCTGAGTTTAATGGTTTACATAAAATCGGAACGGTTGCTAAAATCATTCGCTTATTAAAAATGCCAGATGGAACTTCCACAGCTATTATTCAAGGGAAACGTCGTTTTGAGTTGGGAAATCCTATTCAAACAGAGCCTTATATCCGCGCAAATGTTGCCTACTTAAACGAAGTTAAGACAGATTTTGAAGCAAAGGAAATGAGTGCTGTCATGAAATCTATTCGAGAATTGGCACTGCGCATCATTAAAGAAAGTCCAACGATTCCTTCTGAGGCAAGTATGGCAATCAAAAACATTGATTCTCCATCGTTTTTGCTTAACTTCATTAGCTCTAATATGAATGCTGATGTGGCACAAAAACAAGAGATATTAAATGAACTGGATACTAAAAAAAGAGCGTACTTAATTTTAGAACATCTGAATACAGAATTGCAAATGCTGGAAATGCAAAATGACATCCAAAACAAAGTTCGTAAGGATATGGATCGTCAACAAAAAGAGTATTTCTTGCAACAGCAAATCCGTACTATTCAAGAAGAATTAGGGGGTAATCCTCACGATGTTGAAATAGAGGAAATGTTGCAAAAGGCTAAGACGAAAAAATGGGATGAAAAAACGGAAAAGATTTTTTATAAGGAAATTGAGAAATTAAAGCGTTTAAATCCTCAAGGGCCTGAGTATTCTGTACAAATGAATTACTTAGATTTATTGCTGGAACTTCCTTGGGGTGATTATTCTTCAGATAATCATGATTTAAAACGTGCAAAAGAAATCTTGGAGCGTGACCACTACGGTTTAGCAAAAGTAAAAGAGCGCATATTAGAATATTTAGCTGTTTTAAAACTTAAAGGAAACATGAAAGCTCCTATTTTATGCTTTTATGGGCCTCCAGGGGTTGGTAAAACTTCTTTAGGGAAGTCGATAGCAGAAGCAATGGGACGCAAATACATTCGCATGTCCTTAGGTGGTGTTCACGATGAATCTGAAATCAGAGGTCATCGCAAAACATATATCGGTGCAATGCCAGGAAGAATCATCCAAAACTTGAAAAAAGCCGAAACATCTAATCCTGTTTTCATTCTTGATGAAATCGATAAATTGGGTAGAAGCAACCATGGGGATCCGTCTTCTGCTTTGTTGGAAGTGTTAGATCCTGAGCAAAACAGCACATTCTATGACAACTACATCGAAACAGAATATGATTTGTCAAAAGTAATGTTCATTGCTACAGCTAATAATTTAGCTGATATTCAAGGCCCATTGAGAGATCGTATGGAGTTGATAGAAGTCAATGGTTATACGGTTGAAGAAAAAATTCAAATTGCTAAACGTCACTTACTTCCAAAACAATTGGAGGAGCATGGAATCGACAAAAAAGTTCTTTCAATAGACAAAAAAGCATTGGAAAAATTGATTGAGTCTTACACGAGTGAATCTGGGGTGCGTAGTTTGGACAAGATGGTTGCGAAATTAGTTCGAAATCGTGCACGTCAAATTGCGATGGAGGAAGAATACAGTGTTAAGATTACTGCTGAAGATTTGAAAACAATTTTAGGACCAGGTCGCGAACGAACTAAATATGACAATAACAATGTTGCTGGTGTTGTTACAGGTTTGGCTTGGACAAGTGTTGGTGGAGACATCCTTTTTATAGAATCTTCAATAACTCAAGGAAAGGGGAAATTAACTTTGACTGGAAACTTAGGTGATGTGATGAAAGAATCGGCAGTTATTGCTTTGGAATTCTTAAAATCACATAGTCATTGGTTGGATTTAGAACAATCCTTGTTTGACGAACGAAATGTTCACATTCACGTTCCAGAAGGGGCTACACCAAAAGATGGCCCAAGCGCAGGTATCACGATGTTGACTTCATTGGCATCTTCTTTCACAGGCCGAAAGGTTAAGAAAAATTTAGCAATGACAGGAGAAATTACCTTAAGAGGAGAGGTTTTACCTGTTGGAGGTATTAAAGAAAAGATTTTAGCTGCTAAACGTGCCAAAATCAAAGAAATCATCTTGTGTGAGAAAAATCGCCAAGATGTAGAAGAAATAGAACAAGAATACGTAAAAGGTTTAACTTTCCATTACGTCACTGAGATGAAGGAAGTGTTGGACATTGCTTTAACGAAAGAAAAAGCAGTAAAACTGTAGGGAAGATGAAAAAAATGAAAGTTGAAGTATGGAGCGACATTATGTGTCCTTTCTGCTATATTGGTAAACGTAATTATGAAAAAGCATTGTCACAATTCAAAGACGCTGCTTATATTGAAATTGAATGGAAAAGTTTTCAGCTAGACCCTACAATTCCAGAAGGGAAGATAGAACATTCTGTATTCGAACATTTGGCCGCAAGTAAAGGTTGGTCTATGGAACAATGTTTAAGCATTCATGACCAAGTTACACAAACAGCTAAAAATGCAGGTTTAACCTATAATTTTGACATAGCAAAAGTGTGTAACTCATTCAATGCACATCGCATCATTCAACTTGCGAAAGATAAAGGTCTAGGAGATCAAGCAGAAGAGCAATTCTTTAAAGCTTATTTTACAGATGGAAAAGATTTGAATGACCAAGAAACATTGTTTGAGATAGCTTCTTTAATTGGCTTAACAAAAGAAGAGGCAGCAACTGCTTTAACAGATGATTCGTTCGCTTACCGTGTGAAACAAGATATTCATGAAGCGGCTCAAATTGGCGTGAGAGGTGTTCCATTTTTTGTTATGAACCGTCGTTATGCCGTTTCTGGGGCACAAGTACCTGAAGTTTTCTTAGAAACCTTAGAAAAAGCATACAAAGAATGGAGAAATGACAATCCGCTGAATGATTTCGAAATCATTGAGGGTCAGTCTTGCGATATAGATGGAAATTGCAACTAATAGATAAAGCTATTTTTAAAACAGCTTTTTTTATTGATAATTTTTGTAATTCATTTAGATTGTATACTTTTGTTATCTAAAATGATTCTAAATTATGAAGGTTGTTATTGCAGATGGGAATGATTTGATGCGTTTGGGCTTGCGTACAGTTCTGACTACCTTGCCAACTGCACAGATTATTGGTGAAGCTAAATCTTCTAGTGAGTTATTAGATTTAATTAAAAACGCGGAAGTAGAAATTGTTGTAATAGATTATACTTCTGATGGTTTTGAGATAGATGTTATTCCTAAGGTTTTACAGAAGTATCCCGATGTACGATTTTTAGCGGTTACTCCCGAACAAAGTGCTTTCACTTTGATAGATGCATTAAAATCTGGTGTTCAAAGCTACGTTAAGAAAGATTGTGATTTAGAAGAAATCATCGATGCAGTGAAAGATACTGCAAAGGGAAAGAAGTTCTTTTGTGGTCAAATTTTAGAAACTATTCGCCGATCATCTATTGATGTAAACGACATTGATTTTGACGCGTTTTCATGTAATGCAGTGTCTTTATCTGAGCGAGAAGTGCAAATCATAAAAATGATTGCTGATGGTTTAACCAATGCTCAAATAGCAGAAGAATTGTTTTTAAGCAATCATACGGTTAACACTCACAGAAAAAATATTTTAGCAAAATTAGGCGTTAAAAATACGGCAGGAATTGTGATGTATGCTGTTAAAACAAACTTGGTTTCTCCTAATAAATTTTTATTTGCTGGAGAATAAAAAATCGAAAGGCCATCCTTTTAAGACAGCCTCCGTTTATCAAAGTATATGATAGTTATTGCTTTACTTTAATTACTCTCACTTTCCATACATCTGGACCTTTTTCAAGGTATTCCCATCGGAATGGCTCTTCACTTTCTGCTTCCATTTGATAATAAAGCGGTTTTGGATCGTGATCGTTAATAAATTCAAATGCTTCACCAGGTTTGATATCAGCAAATGCTTTGTAGAACATCTCATGTCTTTGTGTTGGTTCATAAGCGCGAATATCAAATTCATTTACAATAGAAAAACCATCATCACCTAGACCTGTCTTTACATTTTTAGTAACATGAATCACAAATTCTCCTGGAACTTCTTTTTCGTATTTCCAACTGTGTTTTCCTGCAAACTTAGTTGCGAAAATTTCTTGAATCTCATCTGGATTTTTACGTGCAATGATTTCCATTACAGTTCCTTCTTCCATCATTCCATAACGGTGAAAAACAACTTGTTTCCAGCTTTCTTCATCCATATTTCTTAAGTCCATCATGGTTGAAATACCTTCTTTCAACCCTTGACCTTTTGATTCTTCAAGACGTGTAACACGTACTTTCCATTCTCTACCTCCGCGGTTTAGGTATTCCCAACCTACAACGTCTCCATGAATGGATTTGAATTCAAAAAACAACGGAATAGGATCGTGATCGTTGATAAAAACAAACGTTCCATTCACAGGTAATTCATTAAAAACTTTTAATAAATTTTCATGTCTTACAATGGGAGGATATACTCTAACATCTATATCTTCATTCAAATTAAATTCTACTTGCATACTACCTACAATTAATCGATTATTATATTTTGTAGGCAAATATACAGCATTTTTTCTAATTAAGATAAAAATGTCCGAAATAACTTTATTCTATTTTTTTAAGTCGATAAGCTGCTTCTTCTAACGTTTCATCTGTTTTAGCAAAACAAAAACGAATATGATTCAAATCTCGTTGATTATCATTGAAAACAGATAAAGGAATACTCGCTACTTTGTGTTCAGTAATTAACCATTTTGTAAAATCAATGTCGTTTTGTTTGCTAATTGAAGCATAACTAGCAACTTGAAAGTAAGTACCTTCTGATGGTAACAATTCAAATCTACTTCCTTGCATTAATGAGCGGAATAAGTCACGTTTGTGTTGGTAGAATTGACCCAAAGTTGTGACGTCAACTTCTTTTAAATAAGCTGCTAATGTAGCTTGAGCTGTACTGTTCACACAAAATACTAAAAATTGATGAACTTTTTTTATTTCATTCATTAAAGAAGTAGGGGCAACAATGTACCCAATTTTCCAACCTGTTATATGGAATGTCTTTCCAAAAGAACTTACACTTAATGCACGATCATGTAGTTTAGGTAGCTCATTGATTGAAATATGTTTTTTCTCAAATGTGATGTATTCATAGACTTCGTCAGAAAGAACGAGCAAGTATGGATTTTTATCAATTAACGTTTGTAAATTTTCATAATCTTGCACTGACCAAACTCTGCCTGAAGGATTGTGTGGGTTATTGATAATAATGAATCGTGTGCGTTCATTAATTGCTGATTCGATAGCATTCCAATCGGGCAGGTATTCTTCATTTAACGATACATGCACAGGTTTTGATCCAGCTAAAATGATTCCAGATTCGTAGGAATCATAACAAGGATCTAAAACAATAACTTCATCGCCAAAATTGCACAATGCTTGAAGAATTGTGAAAATGGCTTGTGTTGCTCCAGCTGTTACTAAGAGTTCACTTTCAGGAGAAACAGCTCGATTGTAGGATTTTTTTACCAAGTTCGCCAATTCTTGTAACAGCAATGGATTCCCAGCCATGGGTGCATATTGATTGCTCGCACCTTCCAACACGATTTGGCTATGTATTTCAGTCAACCGTTGATCGATTGGGAAATTGGGAAATCCTTGTGATAAATTAATTGCTTGGTGGTCATTGGCCATTTTAGACATGACGCTAAAAATGCTTGTTCCTACATGTGGTAATTTTGACATAAGTGTTTGTTTTACGAGTTATTTTTCGAGTTGCTTGTTTATCCATCCTAGAATGGCAGATTGCACTTCTTTTTTATTGTCTTCATTGAGTATTTCATGGCGCATTTTAGGGTATAGTGATAGTTCGATGTTGGAGAAACCATCTTTCTTTAAATCATCTACAGTTTGTTTTACACCTTTTCCAAAATTACCGATTGGATCATCTTCTCCGCTCACAAAATACATTGGAAAATGTTTCATTAGTGGAGCGGCCCAATTTCGTTTTGTTGCATCTATGTTTAAACGAACAAGTGTATCAAACCCATTGAATGTAAAAGGAATGCCGCACAGTTTATCTTCAATAAAAGCTTTTCGATTTTCTTTGTTAACACTTAACCAATTTGTGTTTTGTTCGTTCACTTCGTTTTTGAAACGTTGGTTATTCATTTTTGCGAAGGTAGTATTGAGCCAAACAGATCGTTTTTTTGATGCTATCCTGTTTAAAAACGATAGCATACATTTAGCTATTCCTATACCAGGAATTTTACCACCCGTCCCAACTATAATAGCGCCATCAAATTGTTGTTGAGCTACCTGTAACAAGCATCTGGTAATAAAAGACCCCATGGAATGTCCCAACACAAAGTGAGGAACGTATGTGAATTTTTGTTCCAGATAGGCGGCCATGTTTTCAGCATCAATAACTACTTGTTGACGAGCATTTTTTGCAGTAAAATACCCATGTTTATCCAATGAATCGGCAGTTTTCCCATGACCTAAATGATCATAAGTCAAAACAGCAACACCATTTTCTGCTAAAAACCGAGCAAATGACGCATATCTGCCACTGTGTTCTTGCATGCCATGTAGAATTAACAACGTTGCCTTGATTTGATTTAATTCTTTAGGGTGATACAATGTAAAAAATAGTTTGTTTACTTCGTCTTCGAGCGTGCTGCTTTGTAAATAATTGGATGTTTCTACTATCATGGGTAATCTATTTCTTACGAAAATAGAAAAAATATAAGATAAATAACAATAAAGTCGATGAAAGAATGTAATTTAGCATTATGGGTCGTAAAGAAAAAAAAGATAAATCAAAGAAAGGCAAGAAGAAAAACAACTTGAAAGGAAGTTTAACAGCTTTGATTCGCAAGCTATTTGAAAAGAACGAAGCTAGTGAATTAACACATGGTCAAGTGTGTACGCTGTTAGATTTGCGAGATGGAGCTATTCGAAAATTGGCTTTTTCTATCATGCAAGATTTGTCTGAACAAGGTTTTTTACGTAAAGTAAGCCATGCTACTTATCAATTAAATAAGGCCTTAACGTACTATGAAGGGTATTTAGACATGAATATCCGAGGCGCAGGCTTCGTTGCGGTGAAAGAGCTGGACAAAGATATATACATTGATCCCAAAAATGTAGGAAAAGCAATTGGCGGAGATTTGGTAAAAGTACGCGCTTTTCGATTTGGAAAAACACGTATTGAAGGCGAAATTGTTGAGGTTATCGAACGCGAGCGAACACATTTTGTGGGTACCATTCAAATGCACGATACTTTTGCATTTTTAGTCCCAGACAATCAACGTATTGGAACAGATATTTTTATACCTAAAGAAAAGCTAAACGGTGCGAAAGACGGTGAAAAAGTGTTGGTAAAAATCACTGTTTGGCCAGCTTCGGCTCAAAGTCCTTATGGTGAAGTTGTTGAACGCTTAGGAATGCGTACAGCAAATGACACTGAAATGATTTCAATTTTAGTTAACCAAGGATTGGATTTTGTGTTTCCTCAAGATGTGATTGCCGAGGCAGAGCAAGTCACCATGGATTTAGATGAGCAAGAAATTGAAAAAAGACGCGATTTTAGATCTACTTTAACCTTTACCATAGACCCTTTTGATGCAAAAGACTTCGATGATGCATTATCCATTCAACGATTAGAAAATGGAGAAATTGAAATAGGTGTACACATTGCAGACGTTAGTCACTATGTTAGACCAGGTTCTCCGATGGACAAAGAAGCATACAATCGATCTAATTCTGTTTACCTAGTTGATAGAGTAGTGCCGATGCTGCCTGAACAGCTATCCAACTTTGCTTGTTCACTTCGTCCTAATGAAGATAAATACAGTTTCTCAGTTGTTTTTAAAATGACCGAAGAGGGGAAAATTAATCATGTTTGGTTTGGCAAAGGTGTGATTCGCTCCGATCGTCGATTTGCTTATGAAGAAGCACAAGAAATCATTGAAGGAAAGGAAGATGAGCTGAGAGATGAAATTTTACTACTTGATAAAATCGCAAAAATTTATCGAAATAAGCGATTAAAAAGTGGAGCATTGAATATTGAATCAGAGGAAATGCGTTTCCGTTTGGATGAAAACAAGAATCCTGTTGAGGTGTTGATTAAGACATCGAAAGATGCGCATAAACTGATTGAAGAATTTATGTTGCTGGCGAATAGACACGTAGCAGAATTTATAGCAAAACCTAGAAAAGACCGTGATCCCATTCCATTTGTGTTTCGTGTGCACGATGAACCAGACTTAGCAAAGGTAGAATTGTTTAAAGTGTTTATTGACAAATTTGGATACGAATTAGAACACACAGATTTGAAGCATCTTTCAAAAAGTATCAACGCTTTGTTAGGTGACATTCGTTATGAAAATGAATATCAAATTATTCAATCAATGGCTATTCGTTCGATGGCTAAAGCAACCTATGAGACACAAAATATTGGTCACTATGGATTAGCCTTTGAGTTCTATACGCATTTTACTTCTCCTATCCGTCGTTATGCTGATTTAATGGTGCACCGCATCTTGCAAGAAGAATTAACGCATCAAAAGCACCGTTATGGTTCTGAATTGGATGAGGTATGCAAACGCATTTCTCGCAAAGAACGTGCTGCTGCGGATGCAGAAAGAGAATCAACCAAGTATTTCCAAACAATTTTCGTGTTGGACAAAATTGGAGAAGAATTTGAGGGTACAGTGACAGGAATTGCCGAACAAGGAATGTACGTTCGAATGGATGAAAACCATTGTGAAGGAATGGTTCCTTTGAGTCAATTGCCTGGAGATCGTTATTATTTTGACCAAGAAAAATACCGAATTGTTGGACACAAATACAACAATGAATTCAATCTAGGTGACAAGGTTAAAGTAAAAATCTACGAAGTTTCACCTAGTAAGCGCCAAATTGATTTAGAATTAGTTGGATAGTTGACTAATTCACAGTAAGTATTAATAACTGATGTGAATAAATTTTTATTTCTTATCCAAAGGATAGCGCACAACTAAATTGTCAATACAAGTGTATAAATACCCGTCGTGGTAGCGAACCATTTTGCTGCCGTCAAAGGTTTCTTTTGAGTATTTTTCTCCGTTGGTACGCCAAACATGGACTTTGTTTTCCAAACCGTCAACACCAACAGCAATAGAGATACCAGAATTGGTTGTGTACAATTGAATATCAGCTAAATCATTAAACGGAAGAACAATTTTACCCCATTGAATACCTTGTGAGTTAAACAATTTTAAAAGCTGTTGGTCTTTAACAATAATTCCATTTTCTAGCACTAAAGTAGGAACTAATTGCCCATTGCTGAATTTTTCAAAATGAGCTTGTCCTCCTTTCTGGTCATAAGCAATAAGCTGGTTGTTAGCAACTCCCATTAATTTGATTTCATTCGCTAATTTCAAAGCAACCATTTTCTCTTTTATGGCAAAAGAGCGGAATAATTTTTTGTTTTCAGCTTGAATCATCTCAAAATGATCATCGCTTGTCACACCAATAAAAGGCTTGTTGGCACTCACCCACACTATTGGCTGGTTACTTATTTCTTTTAAATTTGTTTTAATAATCGCTAATTCTCTGCCTTGATTATCAAGTTGCATGATTTTTCCACCATTAACTGCTGTTAAGAAATAGCCATTTCCTTTCCAGCGATAAAGTAAAGTACTTTGTGTGGCTGTTTCATCTCCTAAATCAACCGGAAAACCACTTGGTTCGTTGCCATTGATGTCAATAACGTGTATTTTTTTATTCGTAGTAATGAGCAATTGTGTTTTGTCATTAGCATAAATATCAATCAAATTTGCCTCTCCAACAATACTTTCCTGCAAATCTTTTTCCCATTTCTTTTGGTCATTTTCAAAGTAAGAAAGTAAATTATTTTGAGTCAATACATAGAAGTTGTGTGAGTCAATGAAATAAATTCCTGAAGCAACGCCATTCACAACAAAGGAATTGGTCGCAATTTGTGGCGTGTTGTTACTTGTTGTTTCCTTACCTGTAGTTGAACCTACTTTAGTTGTTAGCAAAAGATGTTCATAGATAGAAATAGATTCTTTACCTGAAGCATTGACCTTTCTGTAATTCACTTTTTGAGGTAAACGGCCATAGATTTCTTCTGCCCTTTTGGGTTGTTGAGCCAAAGTGTTGCCGAGTTTATAGTCAGCAATCACCATTTCACAAGCTAATTTATTAGAAGAAAAAACCACATAATCATCCAGTTGATAGATGTAAAAACCATTGCTATTTTGCATTAATTTTGTCAATCGACTGCCTTCAAAATAAGCTGATTCTTCGTTGTTTGCTTCTTTTCTATAAAAATCATACAATACTTGAATTGGTTCTTGGCCTTCAATATAGTCTGAAACAAATACCTCTAATTCGTTGATTTTTAATTTCACCAATCCATATTTCAACCAATTGTTCATCGGACTGTTTTTTAATTCAGGCTCGATGTAGCGCAAATAATCCGTTTCGTAAAACTCGTAAAAAGAGCAAGAAGAAGGAATAACAGCAGCAAAAACCACTTTGTCATTCACTTTACTACCTGCTATTTTTTCATCAACACTCGATTTGTATTCGACAATACCGTGAGCTTTCACATAGATATCTACTACAGCAGGTTCGCTCACAGTGAAGCGAATCAACGCAGCGTCGGCATTTGAATCAAAATGTAATTCCTCCCAATGAGCAGCATGTTTTAAATAATTTCCATTTGAAAAATACAATTTGTTTTTGTCGAATTGGCCTATTAAAGATCCTATTTTAAGTGTTTTTCCATTCCATGAAAACTGACTAACCCCCTTAAAAAAAGAAACTAAGTTTTCTTCTTTGATTTCTTTTTTAGCAATGATGATAAACTGTCCTCTTTTTTTGGACAGATACATTCTTTCGATGTTTTCTGGATTTATTTCTTGAATAAATTGTTTGATTTCAGGTAGTTGGAAGTCAAATTCTTGTAAAAGAGCGTCTTTTTTGTTTGGATTAAGCAGTACGATAACCTCCTCATCTTCATCTCCAAAGACATATTCAGGAAGGTATTGTTTTCCTTGATTGATACGGTCATACGTTGCATAGCCAAGCCACAGCAAGCTGACTACAGTTGAGATAATTAAGAATATTCGGCCAAACATAGTTCAAAATTACTCGAAATAAGCAGTAGATAATAGTTGATTTAAAGAAAGAAATTAACATAAAAATGTTAAACCCAATAGAATCTAGAGATGAACTATCACTCTTTTACAGGTTGACCCTTTGATTGAATGACGTTAAGACTTAGTGGTAATAATGATTGATAAGTCTTTTAAGAATGTATGAATATGATTCAATAAGATTTTCGTTTGTTGAATAATTGTATTTATGGTTAACAAACCTCCTCCCTCTATCTCCCTCCTATGGGGGAAGCAGAGTGGTTTTTTCTAGTCAATTTGTCAACTAGTCACCCAGTTAATTAATCATCAAACAAATTAAGTTGCCCAGAACCAAGCAAATTAAACGTCATT
This sequence comes from uncultured Fluviicola sp., assembly GCA_964580465.1. GTDB lineage: Bacteria > Bacteroidota > Bacteroidia > Flavobacteriales_D > Crocinitomicaceae > Taishania. The sequence continues at coordinate 63,814 of CAZOKJ010000002.1, forward strand.
CTATGATAGGGTGACACACCATATTTTGCGATTCCATCTCGGTGTTTTTTCGTTGGATAGCCCTTATTTTTATTCCAATCGTAGAATGGATATTCCACGTGCTGTTTGTCCATGATATCGTCACGATAAGTTTTGGCCAAAATAGATGCAGCAGCGATGGACAAAAAGCGAGCGTCTCCTTTTACCATGCAAGTGTGAGGGATGGATGGATAGGGAGTGAAGCGATTACCATCAATGAGTAGATGCTCTGGTTTAACGCTCAATTGTTTAATTGCCCTGTGCATGGCTTCAAAGCTAGCCTTTAGGATGTTTATTTCGTCGATTTCTACATGATCAACGATTCCAACAGCCCATGCAATTGCCTCTTTTTCGATGATAGGGCGCAATTCATATCTTTTTTTATCCGTCAACTGTTTAGAGTCATTTAAAAACTCATTATAAAAATCGACAGGCAAGATGACAGCAGCAGCTACTACAGGTCCAGCAAGGCAACCGCGACCAGCTTCATCGCAACCAGCTTCTATTAAATTCTCGTTATAAAATGCAGCTAAACTCATTTATTTTTGTTAAAATGCTTGTAAATTTAAAATTTATTTTATCTTTGGTACAACTTTTGTAGGTATATTTACGTTATAATAGTATAAAACAAGAAGATATGAAAACAATTTTTTCAACAATAGTATTTGTTTTGGCGATGGCTTTTTCTTTTGGACAAGATTTAGCTGTAGTAAAATCCGCTAAAGATTTAACAGGCATAAAAGAGACTGGTAAGGGGTATATTACCTTGCCGGCAGAGATGACAAAAGATGCTGTAGCTGCGAGTGCTAGTTATTACACACGTTATTTTACAGTTGACTTTAATGAGAACACAAAAGTGGCTACCATTACAATGGTGAACAATGATGAGCGCTCACGTCAAGTAATCGTTCGATTTTTAGTAGCTTGCTCTATTCAAAAGATAGATGTTGCAGGAGATGTTATTTCTCGAGATGATTTATTTGAGAAATACTTACGCTAATTAACCAAAAAGGAACAATTTTAAAGGAACTGTTGGGCTCCTTTTTTTATTTCCAAAAAAAGCCAATGTTCAATAATGAACAGTTTTTCAGCGCATTAACAAGCACTAGAAGGCCAAAAAAAGTTGTTTTTTAGCTGAATGATGTAAATTAATCGTTAAAAAACAGTTGGTTATGAAAAAACTAATGTATTTTTGCACCCGAATATTCAATATTGAACAAATAATTAAAATTTTAGAAAATGACTAAAGCAGACATCGTTGCAAGTATTGCAGAGGAGACAGGATTAGAAAGATCAGAAGTTTTAAAAACAGTTGAAGCATTTATGACATCTGTTAAGGACTCTTTGGCTAAAGGAGAAAATGTTTACTTACGTGGCTTTGGTAGCTTCATCGTTAAAGAAAGAGCTGAGAAAACAGGAAGAAACATTTCTAAAAACACGACAATCATTATTCCAGCACACAACATTCCTTCATTCAAACCTGCAAAAACATTTGTAGAAGAAGTGAAAAATAAAGTTGTTGTTAAATAATTTCCATTTTTTATTACTAAAAAATCATTATTATTTAATAGATTTTTTTAACTTTGCACTCCCGTTGTCGCTCGGGAGTGTTTTTTTTACTCAAAGCGACGAAGAAATTGAAAAATAGAGTTATTAATTTAATATAAAAAGTTATGCCAAGCGGTAAAAAAAGAAAGAGACATAAAATGGCTACGCACAAGCGTAAGAAGAGACTAAGAAAAAATCGTCACAAGAAGAAAAAATAGTTTCTAAGACTTTGTTGTAGAGTAACTTAGTGAGTGTGTCTTGCTAAGTTATTTCTATTTTATTAACTTAAAAATTAGCTTTCGTGAGTTTAGAACTTGTAGTCGATGTTCGTGATAACGGCATTTGGCTTGCGCTGTTGAGTGATGGAAAGCTGGTGGAATTGCACGAGGAACAAGGTAACACGGACTTTGCAGTAGGGGATATTTATCTCGGTAAAGTTAGAAAAGTGGTACCCAGTTTAAATGCTGCTTTTGTAGATGTAGGTTACGAAAAAGATGCGTTTCTACATTATTTAGACTTAGGACCTCAATTTAATTCTTTGAATAAATTTACCAAAGACACTTTGAAAAATAAACAAAGTGTAGCGGATTTGATGTACTTCAAAATGGAGAAGGAAATCCCTAAAGATGGTAAAGTGACTGATATTGTTTCTTCTTCTTCACCTATTTTGGTGCAGGTAGCGAAAGAACCTATTTCAAGTAAAGGCCCACGCTTAAGTGCAGAAATCACTTTGGCTGGGCGCTATTTGGTGTTGGTTCCATTTTCTGATAAAGTCTCAATTTCTCAAAAAATTCGCGAAGCGAAGGAAAGAGATCGTCTAAAAGAATTGGTGGAAGCCATCCGACCGAAAAATTTCGGTGTCATTATTCGAACAGTAGCAGAACATAAAAAAGTAGATCAAATTGATCAAGACTTGAAAGATCTGTTAGGGAAATGGCGTACTATGTTTGCAAATTTGAAAACTGCTGTGCCCCCTAAACGCGTGTTGGGTGAAATGGATAAAACAACGTCTATTTTACGCGATATGCTAAACGCTGATTTTACGCACATTCATATCAACAATACCTCTACTTTTGATGAGTTGAAGGAATACGTCAGTGGAATTGCTCCAGGACGTGAAAAAATATTGAAGCTTTATGATGGCAAACTTAGTATGTTTGAAAAGTTTGGTATCAATAAGCAAATTAAAACATTGTTCGGTAAAAAGGTGCCTTTACCAAGTGGTGGCTACCTAATTATTGAGCATACAGAAGCAATGCACGTTATTGACGTCAACTCTGGTAATAGAAAAGGAGCGGACGGACAAGAAAGCAATGCGCTCTCCACAAACATGGAGGCAGCGGAAGAAATTGCTCGTGTGTTGCAACTAAGAGATATGGGTGGTATTATCTGCGTTGACTTTATCGATATGCATGATAAAGCAAACAATAAAGCACTATACGAACACCTTAAAACGGTGATGAAATCGGATAGAGCGAAACACAATATCTTGCCGCCATCCAAATTTGGTGTGGTGGAAATTACGCGCCAACGTGTGCGACCAGAAACTGAAATCAAAACAGCTGAAACGTGCCCTACTTGTCACGGAACAGGTGAAGTACAAGCAAGTATTCTTTTTGCAGAAGAAATTGAATCTAACTTGCATTACTTGTTAACCGAACGTAAAGAGCCTAAAGTAGCTGTGTTGGTACATCCATACCTTGAGTCTCATTTTAAAAGAGGAATTATTTCACGCCAAGTAAAATGGTTCTTTAAATATAAAAAATGGATTCCTGTGAGAGGTGTTACTGCTTTCCCTTTGTTGCAGTACGCTTTTATGGATAAAAATAATAAAGAAATTACGCTTTGACATGAAGTCGGAGCGTAATTTCTCCTTTTTACAAGCTAAGCACAAAATTGAAGCCTACTGTGCTTACCAAGATAGATGTCATTATGAAGTGGCAACCAAACTCCATGAATGGGGTATCACTGGTGAACAAAAAGAACAACTAATTTCTGATTTGATTTCCAATCGCTTTTTGGATGAAGAACGTTTTGCACTAAGCTATGCTTCGGGTAAATTTCGCATCAAACGATGGGGAAAAGTAAAGATTAAACAGCACTTAAAAGCTAAGTTTATTCCAGAATATTGCATTAAAAAAGCATTGAATAGCATTGATCCAGATGAGTATTACACAACTTTAATCGACCTTGTTAATAGAAAAAAAGAAGATCTTCAAAATGAACGTGATTCTTGGACAAAAAAAGCAAAAATCATGCGATATTTGGCTTCTAAAGGTTACGAACAATCTCTCATTTATGAAGTGATGGAGGAGGGGTAAGCTATTTCTAGCAATTTTTCAAATTTAAATAGGTGATAAATTATTGTTAATTTTCAAAATACCTGTTTTCTTTATACCTAATTTTTATACCTTTACGCATACACACACTGTTAGTAAAAAATGCTTTACCGATTATTAAAATTCATTATTAAAATAGCTGTTCACCTTTATTATGCTGAAATAAAGGTAAGGAATCGGCATTTTATGGAAATGAATAAACCTATGATTCTCATCGCTAACCACCCGAATACCTTGATGGATGCGTTGATGATTGGCATTATTTCCCCTCGACCAGTGTATTACATGACAAAGGCAACTTATTTTAATCGTAAGTGGAAAATGAAGCTCCTTCGCTCAATTAATATGATTCCAATTAATCGCTCAACGGAATCTAAAATTGATGGGGTAGATAATGATTCTGTGTTTGAAGAATGTTACCAACTATTAGCAGAGGGAAAAACCTTGGTAATTTTTCCTGAAGGAAATAGTCAAATGGAATGGTCTTTGAGGAAGTTAAAGTCGGGAACGGCACGTATCGCTTTAGAAACTGAATTAAGAAACGGCGGTAAACTAGACTTGAGAATTGTCCCAATCGGTTTAATGTACATGCAAGGGGAGAAGTTTAGAAGTAACGTATTGGTTAATTTTGGAGAAGGAATATCGGTGACTAATCATTTGGAGACGTATAAAGTCAATAAATCGCTCGCTGCAAAACACTTGACTGCTGAAATGACCGATTTGTTGGAAAATGTATTGGTAACAACACAAAACAAGGAGCAAGAAGCTGTTGTTTTTTCTTTGGTAGAGCACTTACAGTCGCGATACCTTCACAATGCTGAAACGGCTGAATCAGAGTTGGAACTTATCCGAAAAGTAAGGGATAATATCAACCGATTGACCATGGAAAACCCGAAAAGACTTGAAGAAATACAGCAATTACTGTGGAATTTGAATTGGAAAGCATCTAAATTGGCTATTCGCAAAGATTTTTTAGATAGAGGATTGCGATCGTCCTTGTTTATACGGCAGATTTTTACTTCCATTATTGCATTAGTGATTGGTTTTCCAGTGTTTTTGCTAGGTTTTTTATTTAATTTCATTCCGCACTTTTTGACAGGTTTTCTGTTGCGCGATGTGATTAAGATTTCTCGCGAATTTTATGCACCTGTTTCAGTGATTATTAGCTTGTTTTTGCATCCATTAACCTATTTAGTGTTTAGTTATTTTTTCTATCACCTTTTTGAACCTCCATTTTATGTGGTGATTATGCACTTCTTTTTAATGCCATTTTTAGGATTGTTCAGTCTGCATTTTGCAAACTATCTAAAACACATTTCCTATAAAGTAAAGTACACTTTCTTATTAATGAATAACAGAAACCTTATTCTAGAGATGAAAGAACAGCGTCAATTGTTGTTTAAATTGTTGTTTGAATGATTATTTAAGTAGTTGTGAAACCATTTTTTAGTGAATTTTTATTGGGTATTCAATCTTATGGCAAAGCATTGAAATTTATTCGCCAACACCGCTTGTATTGGTATTTTTTTCTACCTGCGATACTCATGTTGTTTATTTATTCTATTGGAAATCAATTGATGAATTACCAAATAAACGCTGATTTATCCAATATGAACGGCATTGTATGGTATTTTATCTATTCCGCTTTAAACATTTCTATTGCACTTTTATTAATGAAATTTGCTAAATACATTGTGGTTGTTACTTTATCACCTCTTCTTTCTTTTTTAAGTCAAAAAAGCGAACGTTTATTGTCTGGCGCTACGTATCAAGCCAATTGGAAACAAATTATGAACGATGTAAGAAGAGGAATTCGCTTGGCAATACGAAACATACTTTGGGAATATTTTTTCTTTTTAGTCATTTTGATAATCGCAACCATTGGCTGGGGAAATCCTACAGAATCACCATTGTTTTACCTCACCATTGCTATTGGTTTTTACTATTATGGATTTAGTTTTTTAGATTATTACAACGAGCGAAAAAAATTAGATGAACGAAGAAGCATTGCCTTTGTTCGCAAACATCGTGGATTAGCAGTTGGCATTGGAACAGTTTATTCGCTGTTAATTCTAGTTCCTGTTGATTTGACCATTTTATTTTCTATTTCACAACCTTACCAATTAACATGGAATGATTATGGTACTATTGGCATGCATTTTGCTTTGTGGATATTAGCTTCGATAGCACCCATTTTGGCTATTGTGAGTGCTACGTTGGCCATGGAGAAAACGAAAGAGCTTTATCCTGAAGATTTTTTCATTGAAAATTTGCAGGTTTCGGAAGAATAAGCTACTTTTATATGAATTTTGATTAAATTTTTTAAAAATGATTAAATACTACGTTATTGGAATAGTTACGCTGACTTCTTGTTTTTCTTCATTTGCTTCTATTGAAAAGACAATTTTGCCACCAGATTCAACAGCTACCATTGTTGAAAAAACGGCAGCTGCTTATCTAATTGAAGAAGGCAAAGGATTGTTTGCTCAAGGTAAATACCGCGATGCAATGACTAAATTTCGCGATGCTTTGCAAAAAGATGTTTTTTCATCGAGTGCCGCATTGTGGATTGGACGATGCCACTATGAACAATATAATTACGGTTATGCACTAAAATATGCTAAGGACGCTGTGTTATTTAACAACAACGTAGTAAAAGGTGAAATGTATGATTTGCTTGCAACTGCTTATCACCGCTTAGGAAATTTGGATTCTGCTATTATGTATTACGAGTTAGGAATGAAGCACTTGCCAAAAAATCGTGTTTCGGACTTAAAATTAGCCTCTCAATATGAGCAAGCTAAATATGCTAAACAAGTAATGGAAAACCCAGTTGACAACAAGCGTGTTAGTTTAGAAGGAAACGTTAACTCAGGCTACAATGATTATTCACCAGTGGTTTTTAACGGAGGTAAATCCATGTATTTTACTTCTCGTCGTAGTAATACAACGGGCGGAAGACAAAATCCATCAGATCAACAGTTTTTTGAAGATATTTACAGTGCAAAATGGTCTGCTGAGGATAAAGTTTGGGACAGTGTTACTAACCGCATTGGTCGTATCAATGGCGAAGGCTTTGAATCTATTTCATATATTTCTGAAGATGGGATGATTGCGTACATTACGCTAAATAATTCGGCAACGGTTGACGCAAAACCAATGACAAGAAGCTCGGATATTGCTGAATTGAAATGGACAAAGCAAAATCAGTGGTCAGCACCTCGTCTAATTAAAGAGCTCAACTCTTCTTTTTATGATGGAAATGCTACTGTAACTGCTGATGGCCAAACGATGTATTTTGTTTCAGAAAGAAATGGACAGTCTAAAATGAGTGAAATTTATGTTTCATACAAAAAAGGGAACACTTGGAGTGCTCCAAAAGCATTGCCTTCTGAGATTAATTCTAAAGGTCGCGAAACAACACCTTACATTACACCAGACGGTCGTTACTTATTCTTTAGTTCAAACGGACACGCTAATTCGTTAGGAGGATATGATGTGTATGTTGTAGAAAGAATGGGGAATTCTTGGGGCGAAGTAAAAAACTTGGGACCGACCATCAACACGGTTAACGATGATTTTGGTTTCCAAATTTATGATGCTATCGGTAAGGCATATATTAATGGGATTAAAATCGTTGATGATAAAGCAAGTTTAGACATCTTTGAGTTTAATATCAAATTACAAGAAGTCATCAACGCTGCAATAAAATAAGTGAGACGTTATTTTTTTGAAATTTCCTATGATGGATCGGCTTTTTTTGGTTGGCAAATACAACCAAACGAACCGTCTGTACAAGAAACAATTGAACGAGCTCTAACAAAATTAAATGGTAACAAAGCTGTAAGTATTGTTGGTTGCGGTCGAACCGACACGGGAGTGCATGCGCATAGTTATGTGTTTCATGTAGATTTTTTACAAGAAATAGACACAGAACAATGGGTGTACAAACTAAATAAAATGTTACCCACTACTATTGCAGCAAAGAATTGTTGGGAAATTTCAACAGATATTCATGCACGTTTTAGTGCAGTTAAACGGACTTATCGTTATTACATTCACTTTGAAAAAGACCCTTTCAAACATGCTTTTTCAACTTATATTCCGCAAGAATTAGCCATTCATCAAATGAATGAGGCATCGAAATGTTTACTTGGAATACATGATTTTACAACATTTTCAAAGACAAATACAGACGTAAAAACGCATCTTTGCGAAGTATTTGAAGCGTGTTGGAAACAAGATGAAAAAGGATGGTATTTTGAATACAGTGCTAATCGTTTTTTAAGAAACATGGTTCGAGCAACAGTGGGGACGCTTTTTGCAGTTGGTAGTGGAAAAATAAGCATTGAAAAGTTTCAACAGATTTTTAATTCAACGGATAGAAGTCAGTGTTTGGGATCAGCAGCTCCACAAGGTTTGCACTTATGGAGCGTTGAATATCCTTAAAATTGTTATGGAAGACTCATTTTGACTGTGCTCAGCACGACTAACTATCAAAATGAAAAAAAGCGACTCAACCCATCAAATAGGCAAACTGTCACTTAGTCTTAGAATCATTCAATCATCTAGTCATCAATACCATCTAAAGAACAGATCTAACATTCCTTTAATCATTGGACTTTTACCCATTCTATTAGAGATTTCTTCTGCAAATTCAGCTTTTGTATAAAGTTTGTTTTTACCAGGTTCAAATTTTAATTCTTTATCTTCTACTTTTACAATATCTACCGATTTAGCAAAATAGACAATACCTCCATCTTCAGTAGCTAATCCAAGAATTGTCCCAGGTAAACCGCTGAATGTTTCTGGCCCCACCGCCGGAATAAGTTCCTCAGCATACCAAGCGTATAAACGGGTTGAATCATTTTTGTGGTAAATTGCCATTTTACAATCGTACCCTGCTAATTTACGCGTGTTGTCGGTAATTTTCCACGGAATTTTGTTGACTGTATCGGTGATGTAGATTTTTGTTCCCATCATGTCTAACATAGTGATGCGTTCTCTACTGCCGTGGTTTGAATAAACCGTGTTTTTTGCTGTCAACATGTCCGTTGGATCATTTGTCATGGCTGTAATAGGCACAAATGCTGAACCATTACGGTCAAAAGTTAAAACAAACTCGTCAACTTTGTATTTTTTTTCCTCAGCAGCACGTTTAAGGAATGGAGGTAAATTTGGAATCTTTAATAAGTTTGTTTTACGTTCAAATTTTATCTTTCCAGATTCAACAAATTGGCCAAAACTTATATGAATGGCGAACAGAAATAACGCTGTTACTTTCCAACTTTTAGAAATGCATTCTCGGTTCATCTTCTCTCGTTTTATTGTTGTTAAACTTATATGTTAATTTTAATAAGAAGTAGCGTGAAATGATTTTTGTTCTATTGTCAACCACCATGTTTCCACTTACTGTTCTTCCTGCGTTAATGCTTTGGTTTAAAATATCATTAGCATGAATGCTCAAGATTAAATTTTGTGTTTTTAAGAAACTTTTGCTAAATTCTGCGTTCCACACAAATGAATTAATGTTGTATCCATTTGTCAACTTGTTGTTGATAACCCATCTGAAATCCGTCTTAAACTCGAATCCAAGTGGAATTCTCCACGTTAAGCGTCCACTGTATGTTTGTTGCCCATACGGAGTGTTTGAAACGGAACTCAATGAACTTTTCGGACTGTTCCAATCGTAGCGACCGCCTACATTGAACTCTAATGAGTCCCATTGGAAGCGGAATTCTCCACCTGCTCCTACCATAAAATGGTTGGTTCTATTGCGTTCGTCATTGATAAAGCTAGAGTATTGATTGTAACTTGCAGTTGCACTTGGATGCAATTGAATGGTTTTTCCTTTTAATGGAATACCGCCACCACCATATACGCTACTGTAAAAATTACCATCGACATTTACTGTTTTAGTTACCATGCGTCCTAAACTATCATAAGCAGTGGAACTAACAAATGCGTTGTTATCAACAGAGATATTTGTACCTGCCCAAATGTAACTTCCTTTCAATGGACTCCACGTGTTGAACCAAGCGTTGACACTGTGAACATAGTTTGGTTTTAAATCAGGATTACCAATGCGAATTCTGTTTGGATTAGAGTTGTCTAATACTGGTTGCAAATCATTTACACTTGGCTGATTGGAGTATGTATTGTAGTTCACTTGGACTTGCTTACTCATGCTTGGTTTGAATTGATAACGTGCGCTAGGCAACACATTAGTAATGTTTTGATGAACGCCAATGTTACTAATCAAATTGATGTTGTCAATATCCACGTTGCGAACATCAACTCTTACAAAAGCACTGTGTTTTCCTTTGTCAAATTGGAATTTTAAACCAGCTTTATGTTCATTTCTGTCTGTTTTAAAATCATTGGATAAGTTAGGGTCGAAATCAGAGTACTCTTCTCCAACTAAATTGTAAGTTTTACGATCTTGTTTGATGTTTTCCAATTTATAGTTGTACATTACTGTTCCTTTAAACCATTTGCCTATTGGTTCAGTATAAGATGCAAACACATTGTTTTCCATCGATTTATTGTATGTGTGTTTCTTCTGATCTTCGTACTTGTTGAAAGAAGGGAACATTGTTAACTCCTGACGACTCAGTAGTCCACCATCGGTTTTACTATCATCGTAATCAAAGTAATAATCAAAATTAATTTCTCTGCGCGGTTTCATAAACTTACGATTTAAGCTTAGTGTTGCTCCACCATTTAAACCAAGCGACTTGTTTTTATTGTTAACAAAAGATTCCAATGTTACAACATTTTCGCTACTCAAATAATTTGTCAATGTGTTGTTGTCATTCATTTCTTTGTCAGCTCTAAAATAAGGCTTAAAAGTCAACTTAGTTAAAGAGTCCAACTGAGATTCCACATTGAAATTCACTACATGGCTTTCAGTTCGTTTGAGGTTACTTGTAGAATCATCTGTAAAATAAGTGGTATCTGGTAAGAAAAACTGTGTTCTACTTCCTGAGTATGCTTTTAATTCGGTGTTGTAATAAGAGTAATTGAATCCTATTTTTGTGTTTTTCTTTTTACCGACCTTATCTGTGAAATAAATTCCGGCTTTCAATGTTCTTGGAATACCAGAAGTGTTTCCACCACGAGCGTTTGGATCGAAGAAATTACCATCAGCACGTTCGTTTTCCAATCCAAAACGGTTAGCATCTCTAAAATTAAAATTTGAGCGTGGAGTGTTAGTTCCTAATCCAAAAATAGATATTTTTCGAGTGCTATTGAAGTGATTAAACAAGACTTCTCCTTCATAGAACGGATTTTTAATGTTGGCAATTCCAAAGTCGCTAGCACCAGAAACCTTACCGAAATAGCCCTTTTTAGCATTATCCTTTAAGCGTAGGTCAAGGACTTTAATTTTGTCTTCGCTACCGAATTGACCATCATCAGTTTTTTCGTAAATTTCTACTTTATCAATAGCATTAGCACCTAAATTCTTAGTAGCAATAGTTGGATCACTACCAAAAAACTCATCTCCATCTACCAATACCTTTTTGATATCTTGACCTTGAGATTTTATTTTACCATCTTGGTCAACCTCAATTCCCGGTAGTTTTTTCAACAAATCTTCCACTACAGCATTTGGACCCACTTTAAAAGAATCGGCAATGTACACTAAAGTGTCTCCACGGAAATGAATCGGATCTTTGTAAGCATAAATAATCATTTCATCCAAGTTCTTAGCACGATCGTACATTTTAATAGTCGGAATGTCAATTTCTAAGTTTTCAGGGCTACCCACGATATAGAAAGTGCGTTCATCGTATTTTGGATGAGAAACTACTAAGGTAAAAGTATCCATTTGGATTCCTTTTAATTCAAAGTATCCATTTTTATCAGCTCTACTAAAACCAAGCAGCAATGAATCTTTCATACGGATAGCTGTTGCCAAACTATTCGGTAGAGGGTTGTTACTTGAATCTGCAATTGTACCAGAGATGCGCATTTCTTGCGACCAGCTTAGTTGCGTTAAAAAAAGTAGTGCAAAAGCAATAATTAGTTTGTTCATATTATTGTGTTGTATTTACCGAAACAAAAATAAACATAACTTTTAAAGAGTTTCTTTTAAAAGTATCAAAGGTTTAAAAGGCGGTTAAAAGGTAAAAATAATTTATTAATTGATTTTCTCTAAACTTAAAAGTTCAAAATAGGGACTAAAAATTGTTTTATAAGTGCCCGAGTTTGTTGTAAACACTTGCTCATAAGCAACGATTTTATCTCCTTCCCAAATGCCTTCTACAGAACGAAAAAGATCTGTTTGGGCTGAGTAATTTCGTTGGTCGCTGGCTTGAACAGATAAATGCTGAAGAATGGATTTTGTTTCCAAACTTCGTGTGTTTCTAACGGTTAGAAATACATTTAAAAAATTATTTAAAAACTTATCTTGCTCAAAACCTGGTAATTGATTCCAGCGATTTTCTAATTGTGTATAAAACGCCATTTCTTCTTTAGTCGCCTGATAGTTAGGGTATAACAACGATTCACCTGTAATAAAAGACTTGTACACTGCAAGGTGTTTCGAAGCAATTTCGTGTTGCTCTTTTATGGTGAAATCAGCAATTTTTTGTTGTGCATCAAATTTTATTTCTGCTGTATAAACTGTTGCTTTTTCTGTGTTTTGGATGGAGTAAATATGATTTTCAATGTATTGAATACGTTCTTTGACATTGGAAACAACTGCTTTTTGATTGTTGATTTTTTTCTCTAATTCTCTATCAAAAATACCTCTTTGTTCATTGGTGTATTTTATTTCATACAACGAATCTAATTGTCTAAATTGGTAAGGTTTAATAACAGTTGGTTCAGCAAAAACGATGGATTGATAATGCACAGAAGAATCCTTATAAGCGTCTCTGATGTATTGTTCAACTGCTTGTTTTCTTGATATAGTTGAGCTTTCGAATGTTTCTGGTGGGGTAAATTTCAGCCCACAAGATACAAGAATAAGGAGTCCTAAAAAGCAACCAAATAAATAGTTCATGTTCAATCTTTTTTTCAAAAATAACGAAAAAAGAAGCTTGTTGCGTATGAATGTTATTAAATAATCTTAAAATCTATTATTTTTGTTGAATGACACGAATAGGATTGCTTTCAGACACGCATGGAGATTTAGACCCGCGTATTTTTCATCATTTTAAGGAGGTGGATGAAATTTGGCACGCGGGAGATATTGGAAGTTTGGAAGTAATTGATCAGTTGCGTGCATTTAAACCATTGCGTGCAGTCTATGGAAACATTGATAATCATGAAATTCGTTTGGAGACACCTCTACATAATCGTTTTAGGGTAGAAGAGGTAGATGTGTTGATGACTCACATTGCGGGTAAACCTGGAAAATATGCCAAACCAGCGTACGACGAACTTCAAAAAGGAGCACCCAAGTTATTTGTTTGTGGCCACTCACATATTTTGTTAGTTAAATTTGATCCTCATTACAATATGCTGTGGATGAATCCTGGTGCGTGTGGCAACAAAGGTTTTCACCAAGTAAAGACGCTTTTGCGCTTTAGTATTACAGCAGACCGCATTCATGATTTGGAAGTGATTGAGTTACGAAAGTAGTTTGATAAATGAAGAATGCAAAGATAATCATACAGTCAAAAATAACTTTTTCAGGAATAAATCTCTGTAGGATATAATTTTTATTGTTATTTTGCGTTTTCAATGAACATGAAAAAAGGATTAATAGCTTTGTTTTTAGTGGTAAAAACTACGTTGCTTGCTCAGTTGGGCGGTCAAAATAGTTTTGCTTTGCTGGGACTGGAGTTTGATGCTCGCAGTGCTGGTTTGGCGGGAAGCTTTATTACTGCTAAGGACAAAGATGTGAATCTCGGCGTGTTTGCCCCTTCCTTGTTGAGCGCTAAAATGCATAAACAGTTGAGTGTAAGCCAAGCCATTCATGCCGGAAAAATTAATTATGGCATGTTTAGTTATGCTCATTCCTTATCAGAAAAACAAACCATTTCGGGACATATTCGCTATGTTGCCTATGGAAAGATGGAGCGAACTGAAAAAGATGGTACAATTGTGGGCGATTTTAACCCATTTGAGTACATTTTGGGAGTTGGCTATGGTTATCAATTAAATCCACGCATTTCTGTGGGAGGTAACTTAAATTTAATCGGATCGCATTTAGAAGCATACAATTCATACGGAACCTCTATTGATTTAGGAGGAACATATACCAATTCATCCGAACTTTTAGTTGTTACGGCTTTAGCAAAAAACATTGGTTTTCAATTCAATGCATACAATGAAAAGAACAGAGCACCTTTGCCAGCTAATTTCTTATTAGGAGTTAGTTATCGGTTGGATCACGCGCCTTTCCGTTTTTCAATTGTGATGCATCATCTTAATAAGTGGAAGTTAGCCTATTTTGATCCGAAACAGCAACCTAAAACAGATATGTTAACGGGTGAGGTTATACCAGTTAAAAAGCCAGGGTTTTTTGAAGAGTTTGGACAGCATTTCATTTACCAAATTGAAATTTTAGCAACCAAAAACATTCATTTTAGAACAGGATTTGACTATTACGCAAGAAAAGCTTTACGATTGGAAAGCAAACCTGGAATGGCAGGTTTCTCTTTTGGATTAGGATTGTACTTTAAACGTTTTGGGTTGGATTATGGATTCACTGTTTTTTCCAAGTCGGGATACAACAATATGATTACCCTTTCAGCAAATTTGGATAAAGTAAAAAAATAATTTTCTTTGGAAGGGATTATTTTTTTTTCTATCTTTGGTATTTAACACGAACAAGTAAATTATCTAAAAGTGGCAGGAACAGTTAATAAAGTAATATTAATAGGCAATCTTGGAAGAGACCCTGAAGTTAGACGTATGGAAAATGGTGGCGTTGTGGCAAATTTTTCGATTGCGACAACAGAAACTTATACTGATAAATCTACTGGAGAACGAAGAGATATTACAGACTGGCACAATATCGTTACTTGGGGCGGATTAGCTGAAGTGTGCGAAAAATACCTGCGCAAAGGAATGAAAGTTTATGTGGAAGGAAAGTTGAAAACACGTTCTTGGACAGATAAAGAAGGTACAACACGTTACACTACTGAGGTAAATGTTGACAACATGACCATGCTTTCTAGACCTGACAATAACATGCAAGAATCGAAGCCTGTGTATTCTAACCAAGGAGTGCCTGCTGCGCCTTCTCCTTTAGAACCAAGTTTCCAAACACCTGCTTCAAACACAGCATCTGCGCCTTTTACGCCTGATGTTGGTGTTACTTTCTCAGAAGCTGATGATGATGAATTACCATTTTAATTTGACTGAATGAACGAAATGACAGATTCTTCTGCCGACCCCCTGGTCAACACTGCACTCATGACTTTTTCAAGTTATGACGTGCTTTTACTGATTGTTTTATTACTATTACTTTCGGCAGCAGCTTTGTTTGCTGGAGCTGAAGTGGCGCTGTTTTCCATTAGTAAAAATGAATTAGAACAGCTTGAAAAAAGCCAAAGCAAACGTGCCAAAATAGCTGAAAAACTTCTTGAAAAACCGAAAGAGTTGTTAGCTACTATTTTAATAGTTAAGAATTTTTTAAATGTCCTTTTTGTTGTTATAGCGACTTATTTATTGATTAAGTATTTTGCAATACTTTCTTTTGTTGGAGTAGGGGCTTATGCAACAGTGATTGTTATTGTTACTCTTTTGATCATTTTTGTTGGGGAGTCCTATCCAAAAACGATAGCTTTTAGCAACAAAGCAGCCTATGCACGATTTATGGCCATGCCTGTTTATTTCTTCTCTGTGTTGCCTCCTTTTTCGTGGCTAAAAATCCCTCTCTCAAAAAGCTCAAATGTGTTGGAACGCCGCGCTAAGAAAAAAGGAATAAAACTTTCCAAAGATGCGTTGGACACGGTGTTGACATTAACAGAAAGTGCTGATAAAGCCGAAAGTGATTACAATATATTACAAGGAGTTTTGAAATTTGGAAATACGGATGTGAAACAAGTGATGTGCCCAAGAGTTGATGTTGTTGGTGTTGATGACAATAGTACTTTAGAAGAATTGATGCAAATTGTCGTAAATGCTGGTTACTCTCGTGTACCAGTTTATAAAGAAAGTTTCGATACCGTAATTGGTGTTATTTATGTTAAGGATTTACTTCCTTTCTTGGCTTTAGGTAACCAGTTTGATTGGCATCAGATGATGAGAGTACCAATGTTTGTTCCAGAAAATAAAAAAATTGATGAACTACTAAAAGAGTTTCAAAGTAAGAAAGTTCACATGGCCATCGTTATTGATGAATATGGAGGGGCTTCTGGAATTGTTACCTTAGAAGATGTGTTGGAGGAGATTGTTGGTGACATTACTGATGAATACGACGACGAAGAATTAGAGTATCAACAATTAAATGATACAACATTCGTATTTCAAGGTCGCACAGACTTAGATGATTTTTACAAGACTCTTGCTATTGATGAGCAAAAATTTGAAGAAATGAACGATGATGCGGAAACTTTAGGAGGTTTCTTAACCCATTATTTAGGACGAATTCCAAAAGTAGGTGAAATAATAGAAATCGAACAATTGAAGTTTATTATTGAACAAGCAGATAAAAAACGTATCAAATCGATTAAAGTGATTGTTTTAAGTTAAAAAAACACTCAGATTTTATATTCTTCTTGCTGTAATTTGAGAGTTAGACCAAGCAAAATCGTTTGATTTTTGTGAAATTTGACTTTTTTCATTATTTTCTTTCATTCAAGAAATTAAAAAAATACCTGTTTTTATTTTATTGAAAATAAGCTACTTAAAAAATATTTTTGATTTTTTTAAAAAAAGACACTGTTTTTTGTAACCAATTACCCGGGTAGTTACTCTAAATGGGTATAAACTTTAAAATTTAAAAAAATGAATACAAAAAACACAACTTTCTCGTTTAAAAGAATCGCAGGATTTTTTATGTTTGCTTTATTGTCAGTAGTAATTTTACAAAGCTGTAACAAAGAAGACTTCACTAAGTACAAAACAGCTAAGTACAAAGAATTCAATCAAGAGCAAAAGAAGTTATGGAGTGAGCATATGCAATATACTTACCCAACAGTTGATGCTTTCTTCCACAATGCAGACGCTTTAGGATCAAACTTGAATAGATTGTTGGCTAACCAAAATCACATTGGTGCTTCTATTGTTCCTTACTATGGTCAAGAAGCTGGTGATAAATTAGCTGCTTTGTTAACAGAATACATCGAATTAGCGGTGCCAGTATTAACAGCTGCAAAAGATGGTGATGAAGCAGGTTTAACAACAGCATTGAACAATTGGTATGCAAACGCTCAAGAAATTGGTGATTTCTTATCAGCTGTTAACCCTGAACATTGGAAACAAGATGACATGCGTCACATGATGAAAATGCACATTGACCAAACTGTTGGATACTCAGTATTATTGTTGCAAGACAATTACACAGACGCATTAGTTAAATACCAAGAAGCATTTGACCACATGCAAGATATGGCAGATCATATTTCAGAAGGTATTGCATCTCAATTCCCTAAAAATTTCAAAAAATAATTCGTTAGTTTTCCAAAGTTTAGGTTAAAGCCGAATCAGAAATGGTTCGGCTTTTTTTGCCCAATTACAAAATAAAAAGGTTGTTTACAATAATCAAAACTATACTCCTCGGACAAATAAGAAATGACAATGCTATCTTCTGAAATGCTTTTAATTACAACCTGTTCATTAAGATGTTGAACCCTTCCCTCCATTAATTTATAAAACGCTTCTTTTGCAGACCAAATCAAATGAAGATCATCTTCGCTTTGGATGAATTGTTGTTCACATGATTGAATAAACTGCGAAGCTGCCTCACCTATTCGAGGATGAGCATGCTCCACATCTATACCAATTGGATGAGGAGCAACCACGACAGCAACCAAATCATTACTGTGAGAAATACTTAAGAATTGAGTAGGATGTTGAGTTAAATAAGGTTGACCATTCTGATGATGTTCCCATAGTGGAGTTAGCCCCATGTCCGTTAGAGCCATTGCAATTGCCTCCCCTTCAAGTTTTTTTCTTTCCTCTCCCTTTGCTAATCGCGATTGATAATTCTCAATACTAAGGATACGAAGTGTGGGATATTTTTGTAAGATAATCTCCAACGTTTGCATAGGTCTAAATTAGAAAGAATTTTAAACTTTTATTTGTTAGAACAAAACTTTTTTTCTACATTTATAAGAGTGTAAACTGAAAATAACCAACCTTTAAACCTTTTTAAGATGACAGAAGCGTACCTCCACTTCATTTGGAAACTAAAACGTATTCCATTTCATTTGTTGAAAACGACTAATGGGAAACAGATTCAAATTGTGAATAATGGCATTTATAACAGCAATGAGTCTGGGCCCGATTTTTTTAATGCACGAATCATTTACGAAGGCATTGAATGGGCAGGACAATTAGAAATGCACATAAAAAGCTCTGATTGGTACAAACACAATCATCAACATGACCCTGCATTTGACAATGTCATTGTACACGTTGTTTATGAACACGATAAAGAAGTGTTTATCAACGGTAAATCCTTGTTAACCATTGAGCTTAAACCTTATATTGATGAAAAGCATTATCAGCAATGGGAGCAATTTGCTTATTCAATGAAGGCAATTCCTTGCGAAAATTCTTTAAAAGATTTAGATGAAATTTATCTTAAAAGCATGATGCACAGAGCAGTTGCGGATCGATTGACTAGGAAGGTTAATCAATTGCTGTATCATGCAGTTGACTTAACGGAAGATGAGTTGCTCTATTTTTTAATCGCAAGAGCCTTTGGATCTAAAGTAAATGCAATGCCTTTTGAATTTATTACGCACCAATTACCGCTGAGTTTATTAAAACGAATGAACAAATCATTGCAACGAAGCTTAGTGATTCAATCAAGTGGCTTATTTGAACAGCCCGAAACAAATTTGCTAGCTATTCCTACATCAAAACCTTTACCAAGTTCCGTTTGGAAGAGAAAAGGCTTGCGACCGCCTTCCTATCCTGAAAAACGAATCGTGCAATTTGCGGAGTTTATCAGTCGTTGCGATTTTGAGTTAATTGTTGCATATTTACATCCTAAAGAGGCGTACGAATATGTTGTACTATTATTTCAGCAAATGAAAAATGAACTAGAGCAGCTGCTGACAACTACGTTCATGGATTTGCTTTTTATCAACGCTTTTTTACCCTATTTTTGGTTAAAGGCTCAACGCACAGAAAACGATGAGCTGATGGAACAAGTTTTACGTTTTCTAGAAGTGCTAAAACCAGAAGAAAATTATATTTTAAAAAAATGGAAAGAAATAGGAGTTAAACCTTCGAATGCTTATGAATCACAAGCGTTAATTGAAATTTACAACGAGTATTGCCATCACAAGAAATGCTTAGAATGTCAAGTAGGTGCAAAAATTTTAAGAGGATAAAGTGTTGATATGCTATTGATGAGTGAAAATTGTTTATTTTTGCT
>CAZOKJ010000002.1:83329-112545 GCA_964580465.1 uncultured Fluviicola sp.
TAAGAGGATAAAGTGTTGATATGCTATTGATGAGTGAAAATTGTTTATTTTTGCTAAAAACCTTGGCATGAGCTTGATAAAAAAAATAATCTTCTTTTTTGAAATGCGTTCCTTTGGAGTGAGCGAATGGTGGGCTCGTAAATTAGGAATTCAAACTGACAAGGTTCGCTTAGGATTTATTTATGCTTCTTTTTTTACTTTTGGTTCGCCACTGATAATCTATTTAATAATGGCTTGGATTTTGGAGCATAAACACTATTTTAAGCTTCAAAAAGAAAAACCGAAGACATCTATTTGGGATTTATAAACGGAACAAATGAAAATACTTATTACAGGATCAAATGGTCTCTTGGGACAAAAGATTGTTCGACAATTGATGCATAAAGGAGTAGAATTCTTGGCTACGTCCATGGGTGTAAACAGAGATATGGATTGCCCACAAGCATTTTATCAACCGATGGATATCACAAATAGTCAACAGGTAAAAGGAGTTATTAATGGTTATCAACCTACCCATATTATACACACAGCAGCAATGACGAATGTAGATGCGTGTGAGCTGAATCCTGAAGAATGTCAACGTATCAATGTCATTGGTTCTGAAAATGTTTTACAGGCAGCTAAAGAAATAGGTGCCCATTTTCAATTGCTTTCGACTGATTTTGTGTTTGATGGAGTACAAGGAAACTACTCAGAAGAAGATGAGGTTGGACCTTTAAGTGTATATGCTCAATCAAAAGTGGATGCTGAAAATCTATTATTGAAAGGAGATTATGCTAATTATTCCATTGTGCGTACCATTATCGTATATGGAAATGGCAACAATCTATCGCGTTCAAACTTGTTTTTATGGGCAAAAGAAGCTTTGCCAAAAGGAGATGCCATGAACATCGTTGATGATCAATTCCGAGCTCCAACGTGGGCAGATGATTTAGCTTGGGGATGCATTCGAATTTGCGAATTAAACGAAAAAGGAATTTTTCACCTGTCTGGACCTGAAACATTCTCTATTTATGAAATAGTTGAAAAGATTGCTCGTTATTTCTCTTATTCGACCGATGGATTGAATAAAATCAAGAGTTCTACCCTCAATCAGCCTGCAAAAAGACCTCCAATCACGGGGTTCAACTTGTCGAAAGCTCGAACAGTATTGGGATACAACCCTAAAACCATCGAAGAAACATTGGATTTATTCTAATCGATGAAACTTAAAAACATATCTAAACGGAAAGAACGAGGTATTATCGCACTTGTTTTAATCATTGTTGTCATTACTTTTCTTCCGCGACTACTCGATTATTGGTTTCCTTCAGAGCGTTTAGAAGTTGATTTTGAATCAGTAAATACCCTGGTTGCCGAAATTGATGCTAAAAAAACAACTAACTTAAAAGGAAAATCCTACGTTAAAAAAAAGCGGTTTAAAGCTCCTCCAAGTTCTTTCAATCCTAATGATTATACTTTAGAAGAATGGATGAATTTAGGTTTATCAGAAAAACAAGCCAATGTGATTCTTAAATTTTCTAAGTATGGCATCAAGGATAATGAGCAGTTAAAACAAATTTTTGTTATCGATGATGAATTATTTCAATTAATCAAAGATTCTACTTTTTATCCGGAAAAACAATATGCTAATGCAGTGCAAAACAAAGCACAGTTTAAAAACAAGGCTAAGAAAGAATTATTGAACTTAAACACTGCTACTATTGAAGAACTCGTTGAATTACCGGGAATTGGTGATTATTCAGCGAAAAAGATTGTAGAGTACCGCACCAAACTTGGAGGATTTGTTCAAGTTGATCAATTGCTGGAAATCCATAACTTCCCAACTGAAAATATAGAGAAGTTCAGGCATTTGATTGTTACTCCCGCAAACTCTATTCAGAGGATAAATGTTAATACTTGCACCTACAAAGAATTGGTTAAGCACCCTTATGTTACAAAAAATGTTGCCAATTCAATTGTGAAAATACGTGCTAAGTATCAAAAATATAGTAATTTCGACCAACTTTTAGAGTCGGAATTGATTTCTCAAGAATTATTGAATAAGTTAAAACCTTATTTAACATTAGGAGATGAATGAGTTAAAAAATAACAATAATTAATTAAAATCAAATGTCAGTTGAAGCGTCAATTAAATCAGTTGTAAGAGATATCTTAGATTTTCCAAAACCAGGAATTGTTTTCAAAGATATTACACCAATCATGTTAAATCCACAAGTTTCAGAAGAAGTGTTGGATTATTTAGTGGACAAGTACAATGATGCAGGGTTAGACGCTATTGCGGGAGTTGAAAGCAGAGGATTCTTATTTGGCTTCCCATTGGCAATGCGCCTAGGTTTGCCTTTTGTTTTGATTCGTAAAGAAGGGAAGTTGCCTTACAAAAAAATCAGTCATTCGTATGAATTGGAATATGGAACAGCAACTGTTGAAATGCACGTTGACGCGGTAAAATCGGGACAGAAAGTTTTGATACACGATGACCTATTGGCAACAGGCGGTTCGGCACTTGCAGCGGCTCATTTAATTCAAAAATGTGGTGCTGAAGTAGCAGGTTTTAACTTCATAATTGGCTTGGAATTTTTAGGAGGAGAAGAAAAATTATGTTCAGTTTCAAATAATATTGTTACTTTAGCGTATTATTAGCGAAGAAAATAACAAATACTATTAAAATTTATTTTTAAGATGGACTTTGGTTTAAACGAAAATCAACAAATGATTACGCAAATGGTGCGTGATTTTGCAGAAAAAGAAGTAAAGCCTTATTTAAACAAATGGGATGCTGAGGAATATTTTCCAATTGAAACAATGAAGAAATTGGGAGAGCTTGGATTATTAGGTATTTACATTCCAGAAGAGTACGGAGGGAGTGGTTTCTCGTATGATGAGTACGTAACAGCTTTAATTGAGCTTGGTAAAGTATGTGGTGGCTTAGGATTGAGCGTTGCTGCACACAATTCATTGTGTACAGGTCACATTTACTACCATGGTTCTGAAGAGCAAAAGCGTAAATACCTTCCAAAATTAGCTTCTGGAGAGTTTATTGGGGCATGGGGATTAACTGAGCCTAACACAGGTTCTGATGCTATGCGCATGAAAACAACAGCTGTTAAAGACGGAAACGAGTGGGTAATCAATGGAGCTAAAAACTGGATTACACATGGTTTGTCTGGTGACGTTGCTGTGGTATTGGTTCGCACAGGTGAATTATTAGATAGCCGTGGTATTACTGCATTCATCATCGAAAAAGGTACTCCAGGTTTCTCTGCTGTAAAAATTAAAGACAAATTAGGAGTTCGCGCTTCTGAGACAGCAGAATTAATCTTTGATAACGTTCGCGTACCAGAAGAAAATGTAATTGGTGAAGTAGGAATGGGCTTTATCCAAGCGATGCAAGTATTAGATGGTGGTCGTATCTCAATTGCTGCTTTAAGTTGTGGTATCGCTAGAGGTGCTTATGAAGCTTCAGTTAAATATGCAAAAGAAAGAGAACAATTTGGAAAACCAATCGGTCAATTCCAAGCAATTGGATTCAAATTAGCTGATATGGCAACAGAAGTAGAAGCTGCTGAATTATTAACTTTCCAAGCGGCTTACTTGAAAAATAATAAATTACCTTTAACACGCCAAGGAGCTTATGCTAAGTATTTTGCTTCTGAAGTTGCTGTAAGATGTGGTAATGAAGCAGTTCAAATCATGGGTGGTTATGGATATACAAAAGAATATCCAGCAGAGAAATTCTTACGCGATTCTAAGCTTTTAACGATTGGAGAAGGTACTTCTGAAATCCAAAAATTGGTAATTTCGAGAGATATTTTGAAATAAACGCTTGATTGTTAAAAAAAAAGTATATCTTTGTCATCCGATTTTGGATTTTTTGATAATAATAAATTTAATAAATATGTTAATAGTACCTGTAAAAGAAGGAGAAAGCATCGAAAGAGCGCTTAAAAAGTACAAGAAAAAATATGATAAAACTGGCGTTGTAAAAGAATTACGTCAACGTAGAGAGTATATCAAACCAACTGTTGTTAAACGCCAAGCGATGATTAAAGCTGTTTACAAACAAAAAATGCAAAGTCAAGAGGCTTAAGATATAACCTTTTTTGATATATTACGTAAAGGAGTCTATATGACTCCTTTTTTGTTTTCCATAGAATTTGAAACGTATGTGCGAACCGAAAAACGGTATTCGGAGCATACTATTATTGCCTATTTAAAAGATTTAGAGCAGTTTTTTGATTTTGTTGGCGTGAATTCTAAGAATGAATTATCAGAAATTCATTCTAAAATGATTAGAGCTTGGATGGTATCTTTGGTCAATTCGGGAATGACCAATAAATCTGTTAATAGAAAACTGTCCACTTTAAGAACGTATTTTCGTTTTTTAAAAAAAGAAGGAATGATTCAAACGAATCCTACCACAGGATTGAATGGGCCAAAAGTTGAAAAACGTTTGCCTCAATTTGCCAATGAATCAGATTTGAATAAAGAACTTACTTCTGAACATCTCAATTCACGAGATGCATTAATTGTTGAAATTTTTTACCAAACAGGAATGCGTTTAAATGAGTTGATTGAGCTAAAAACGAATAGTGTATTTGATGACAAAATAAAAGTCTTAGGTAAACGAAATAAAGAAAGAATCATACCTATTTCCAAAGAGTTAGCCCAGCAAATTGCACGTTACCGAGAAGAGTGTAAACAAAATGGATTTATGAGCAATTCACTAATTTTAACAGATAAAGGAAATAAATTGTACCCAAAATTTGTTTATCGCAAAATAAATGCTTACCTTAGTACTGTAACAGAATTACAAAAGTGTAGTCCACACGTTCTTCGACATACCTTTGCCACTCACATGCTAAACAATGGGGCTGGAATTGAAACCATTAAAAACTTGTTAGGGCATTCGAATATCATAGCAACGCAAGTCTACACACATAATTCTTTTGCACAATTGAACAATATTTATTCACTTGCCCACCCACGTGGGCGTAAAACAGATTAGCCATGGACGTTAAAATTAATTCTGTAAACTTTACAATCGACAAGAAATTAGTAGAATTTGTGAATGAAAAAGTTGGCAAGTTAACATTGTTTTATGATAACATTACAGCAGCAGAAATTTTTTTGAGAGTAGATAAAGACCAAGAAAAAGAAAATAAAGTAGCAGAGATTAAATTATTGATTCCAGGAAATGAATTGTTTGCTAAAAAACAATGCAAAACATTTGAAGAAGCAGTTGATTTATCCGTTGAAGCATTGCGTAAGCAAGTGGATAAACACAAAGCAAAATTATAATTTTAGTTAAACAAAGCAGAAGGGGAAGTCAGTTTATTGGCTTCCTCTTTTGTTTTATGTGAAGATATGTAAACAAAACGGCTGTCCAAAATGAAAACATGGCGTATACCAATGAAACTTTGCTAAACTCAGGTTGTTTGAGCAATACATTAGTCACTAAAAAAGCAATGCTAGTGTTATGTACGGCTGATTCAATAGCAATGGTGATTTCATTTTTTAAACCTAAACGGAATGATTTTGCAACGATTAGTCCAACGCTAAAACAAATCAAGTTCAACGCTAATGCGTAAGGAATAATAACAAAAATTTCCTTCACTTGCATTCCTTCTTCACCACCGCCACCAATAAATTTTAATGTAAACACAATTGCTAATAAAACAATGGAAATAGGCTTGGTAAATTTGGCCAGTGCCAAGGCAAAGTCTTCTTTCCAATACCGAACCATTATTCCCGAAAAAGCTGGAATAATGGTTACAATGAAGATTTCTTTCATTGTTGGAATGAAAGGTAATTGCAACTCAATAGATTGATCAATAAAAACGCGTAAAGCTAGATTGACAATGATAGGGATTGAAATTAGCGTGAGTAGCGAATTAATGGTTGTAAGTGTTATAGATAATGCCACATTCCCATTGAAAAGATAAGAAATAAAACCAGCGGTTGTTCCTCCTGGACTCGCTGCTAAAATGACCAAGCCAACCTGAATGTAACTTGGTGCTCCTGAAAAATAAGCCAATGCAAAAGCAATTATAGGCAGCAACATCATTTGAGAAATGAGAGAGATTCCTAAAGCTTTTGGTTTGACAAAGACTTCTTTCACTTCCTTTATAGATAGCGATATCCCTATTCCAAACATTATTAGAATAAGGACAATCGCTATTAAAGTGTCAACGTGTACCATATAGGCGCACCTTTATGAAGGTTAACTATTTTTGTCTAATTTAAAGGTATATTGCAACATCAATGTGAGTGGAGCTTCAATCTTTAATGGACGAAGAGAGTATGATTTATTCGCTAAATTACTAGCAATGATGGCAATTTTATGTTTCTCATTGATATTATAAGAAACACGTGCATCAAATACCCACACTCCTTTTTGATTTTTGACAAAGTACTCCATGTAACGGATAGATTGAATAAAAGGACCAGATGTTGCATCTTCAAAATCTTGAATTACACCATCCATATTTTCCATTTTGCTGAAGTATTTAGCACTAAACCCAATACCTATTTTTTTGATGAACGTAAATTCCACATCAGCCTTTACGTTGTGTAAGAATCTGTATTTAAGGATGCGTTTTGATGGATCTAAAGAAGTAGAGTTGTAACTATATTCCTTGTTGTCAAACCAAATAGAATCCACAGCATAGACTTTATCAGGAGACAAGGTTTGTGGCATGATGTAGTTGTAACCAACCATAAATGTAGCTTCCGCAACTTTACCCATTTTAGCCATTCCTGTAAAAGAAGCATCAATACCAATTACGCGAGATTTACCTGTATTTAAGAATTTAAATCCTGCGAAATCAGCTAAATTACTTGGATTGTTGCCCCAAAAACCGAATAGGTATTCAATCGTGTTTTTGTATTCTTGCCAGAATCCTGCTACATCAATGTAGCCATAAACTCCACCCAATTTTAAACCTTGTTTAATACCAATTTCACCATTCCAGCTACTTTCAGGTTTTAAGTTCGGATTTGCAAATACACCAAAGTTTCCTACACCTGTACGAATAAAACGTTCGGTAATAGTTGGAAAGCGGTATCCTTGACCATAAGAGGCGCGAACATAAGTTTCTTGGAATAGTTTTAAACTTGCACCTGCTCTGAAAATTGGTTTAATCGCTCTAATTGAATCGTTGATTTGGAAGTACTCTAAACGACCACCTACCGACACATTCAACACGTTCAAAAACTTTTTCTCTAACTGCGTATAAGCTGATAAATTAAGCATGTTATTGTTTGGTGAACCAGACCCAACATACATGTTTGCATACGAATCGGTGTATTTTCCAGTAATTCCAGCAATAAAGTCAACGTTTTTCAACTTTTCAATTGTTTTTTGGAACATATAGTCCGCATAAATGGTTGTTGACTTGCTTGATTGATTAGCTGTCATGTCATTGTCTGCATATAAAACACGTGTTCTCAGTTGGTGTTTTCCAAGCGCCGCAGACATAAAAGTTACGAATGGATCCACATGAAAAATGAATTGATTTTGCAAGAATACTGCACCTGGGTAGCCTTGATACAATCCAGTAGAGTCATTTAACCAAGCAAAAACTAAAGGTGATTCAGAATACATGAAGTTACCATTCACACCGTAACTTAACCCCCTGATTTTGGAATTTCTATGACGAATATTGAAGTTAATACGCGCTCTTTTTGAAGTCATTTGACGCTCAGTGAAGTTAGAAATGGTATCAGGAGAATAAAGTTCTACCAAAGAATCTTGAATAGGATATCCAAGGTAGCCATGGTCGTAGTTGATATTCGCTCCAAGTACTAAGTCCCAATTCTTTATCATACGAGAATGCAAAACATTAGCTCCCATGATCAATGGTGCATCTTTCCACCACTTAGCACCTTCGATACTAGGTTTAGCGTAAAAACCACTGTAAACGTTCACTTTTGTCATTGGTTCAGAACGAGGGTAGGCTGTGCGAATGTGAATAGCACCTGATAAAGCTGAGCTTCCAGAAAGTACAGAAGAAGCACCTTTGATTACTTCAATTTGTGCAATGTTTTCTACAGGTACAAATTCCCACTCTGGACGACCAGCATCACCTGATAACATTGGCATATCGTCCACAATAACAGCGACTTTTGATCCAACTCCAAATGTAAAACCACTACCGCCTCTAATTTGAGGTTCACCATCTAAGATGTTCAAACCTGGTGTTTGGTCCAATGCAGATTCAATGCTACGTGTGTTTTTATTTTCTATAAATTCAGGTTTGATAATTTCCATTGAAACTGTTTGCTCTTCCAATGGACGATCAAATTTTCCAACTTTAATTTCTACTCCTTCAAGGCGTTTAAACATAGGTGACATTTGGAAATTCACTCTTCTTGTTTCATTTTCTGCAAGATTGAGTAAAACGGTATCGGTGTTCATTCCTGTATAACGAAAAATAAGAATAGTTTTTCCACTAGGTACTTCCAATTCGTACATACCTAATTCATCCGTGTGTGTACCTAATGTAACATCTTGTTTATAAATAACGGTAGCACCAAAAATAGGTTTGTTATTTTCATCTGTTACTATTCCGAATAACTTAGCTTCTTGAGCATTTACAAAAATACTTGTTAACGCAAAAATAGCGATTAATAACTGTTTCATATTCATTGATTTAATAAAAAAGTCCCTCATTCTTGTTTAGAAGAACTCGGGACTTCAAAGTTACAGAAAAGAAAAACTTCTTTTTTAGCTAATTATTAATGTTTTACAATGCGTGTTGTGAAAAACTTTTCGTTTTGAGCAATTTGCAATAAATATACACCATTTTCAATAGAAGAAAAATCGATTTTATTTGAGCTTTCAGAAATTTCTCCTTGAGCAACAACTTGACCAGTAACTGAGATAGCAACAAAAGTAGCGTTACCGTTCAAATTGCTAATTGTAACAACACCATTTGTTGGATTAGGGTACACACTTAATTGCTCAACAGTTCCAACAGCTTCAATTGATGCACAATCATCAACTGTTAATAAGTCTGTTGCTGAGTTAGAACACTGAGTTGTTGGATTTGTGTATGAATACGTAATGGTATATGTTTGACCTGCTTGTAAAACAGAAGGGTTAACAATGTTACTTGTAATCCCTGTACCAGAATAAACACCTCCAGCAGGTTGACCTCCAGCTAACATATATGGAGATGCTGTTTTACAAATAACATCTTTAGTTAAAGTCAATGTAACGTTTGGTACTTCTTTCACAGTTACAGTGAATGAATGATCTGCAGAAGGACAAGAACCTACAGCAGCAATGTTATTAGTAACTACGTATGTTCCAGGTGTACTAGCTCCTAAATTGATTTCTCCAGTGTTGCTATTGATTGACAAACCAGTAGTTGAAGAGAAAACCCCACCATTTGCTCCAGTTGCAAAGCTTGGCACAGGATTAGCTGCATTTGCACAAAAACCTGAAGCTGCGTAAGAAAACGTTGCACTTGGAGTATCTGTAAGTGTTACTGTACGAGTAACAGTGTCAGGACATGCACCACCAATGATGTATTTAATAACGTAAGTACCTCCTGTGCTTGTTGCTAAATCAATTTCTCCTGTTGTAGCATTCGCGAAAGATAATCCTGTTGGTTCAGCAGAAAATGCACCTGAAGGCGTTACAACTGTTGGAACAGGATTGACATCATAAACACAAATTGAGTTCGTAGGGTAATTGAAAGATGCATCAGACCCTTGAAATAAAGTTACTGATTTTGTTGATGTAGCTGTACACACATCATTTGTCGTAAATGTAATGGTGTATGTATTTGCAACACTTGCTGATAAATCAATTTCTCCCGTTGACGCATTCGCGAAAACCAAGCCGTTAGGAGTTGCTGTAAATGTACCGTTTGCAACTTTAGTTGGAACTGGGTTGCTTACGTTTGTACAATATGTTGGTTTTGAATAGTTAAATGTAGCATCATCCAAAGCGTTAACTGTAACAGCGTTTGTCATTGTGTATGTTTTGCTACCCCATTGGTTTGTTGCAGTTAACGTAACATTGTAAGTTCCAGCAGCTGCATACGTTACTGTAGGATTCGCTGCTGTACTTGTAGCAGGTGATCCTCCAGGGAAACTCCAAGAATAAGAAGTTGGATAGTGCTCAGATGTGTTTGTGAACGTCATTGTTCCACCAGGACAAATTGAAGGGCTGCTTAAAGTGAAAGATGGTTTAGGAACATATACTAATTCCAAGTCATCTACCCAAAGTTGATCATTACCTGCACCACCTCCAGGAGTTTCATTTGTGGCAAACGTAACTAGGATAAAACGAGGGTCTTGAGAAGGTCCTGTGTAATTGAACGGTACAGATATGCGTTGCCATGTACCACCGTTTGAAAGAAAGTTTACTTCAGCTTTTCCAACAACATGTGGAGCAGCAGCAGCATTTTGTGGATCTCTGTAATTGTAATTGTCATGAATAACAGCTGCTAACCTAGCTTTTTGATTGTGACCATTAGGTAAGAACTTTGCCCAAAAAACAATAGAGTCAGGTCTTTCAGTTAATGCCTCAGAAAAATTAGCATCGTTGGTAACGGAGTAATTGTAGTTGTCAGGACTTGATGCAGAAGCTGCTCCCATATTTACTCTACCTGTACTAAACACTCCATTAGCAATAATCCCTAATACAGAACGAGACCAAATCTTAGCGCTCTTTGTTCCTATAGATCCAGGTCTTACATCTGTAGAAGCTTCCATTTGATTCGCAGCAAAGGTAGTTGCTCCACCGCTAGCAGTTAAGAAACTATTCCAGTTTGTTGGCTCTTGTCCACCAGAAACATTATCCCAGCTTTCGAAGCCAGAATTACCTATTTGTGTTTGTGCGTTTAGTGTTGCAGTCGCTAAAAGCGCGATTGCTAGGTTCATTGTTTTTTTCATAAATTATTTATTTATTAGGGCAAAGGTATAAAAGAATGTTCATAACTTAAGCTTTTTTAACAAATTAAAATTGTTAAATTTATATTTAAACTTTTGATAATCATTTTATTATACTATGCAAACATAATACATTCATTAGAATTTATTGACATCTTTTATGAATTTTTGATTGTTTTTATTAGTTTTGAAGTTTTCAAGTTGAGTGCTTGATTATTATTAAACAATAAATTACTATGGCAAATTCTTGGTGGAAACGTAAGTCGTTAGCAAGTTTACAATTAGAAGCATCACAAACAGATGGGTTAAAGCGTTCTTTAGGTTCCGCATCATTGATTGCATTAGGAATTGGGGCGATTATTGGTGCAGGTCTATTTTCTTTAACTGGTATCGCAGCTGCCGAACACGCTGGTTCTGCCGTAACGTTATCATTTGTCTTGGCAGCAGTGGGTTGTGGATTGGCTGGCTTATGTTATGCTGAATTTGCTTCAATGATTCCTGTAGCTGGAAGTGCATATACTTATTCTTATGCAACAATGGGCGAGTTCATGGCTTGGATTATTGGTTGGGACTTAGTGTTGGAATATGCGTTAGGAGCTGCTACAGTTGGTGTGAGTTGGTCACATTATTTGAATGACTTCTTAGCATATTACGGAATGCATTTACCTGAAAATTTAATTCATGGTCCATTTGAAGGGGGAATTGTTAATTTGCCAGCTATCTTTATTGTTTCTCTTTTGTCATTGATTTTAATCAAAGGAACGAAAGAATCTGCTCTTATCAATAATATCTTGGTTATCTTAAAAGTTGCTGTAGTTATTATTTTTATTGTATTAGGTTGGAACTATATTAACCCAGATTTCCATACACCATACATTCCCGAGTACGTTCCTGCACATGTGGATCCTGCAACAGGTGAAAAAGTTGGTGCTTTTGGTGGTATGAGCGGTATTGCTGCTGGTGCTGCGATGGTCTTTTTTGCTTTTATTGGTTTTGACGCTGTTTCAACAGCAGCTCAAGAGGCTAAAAACCCACAAAAAGGGATGCCTATTGGGATTATTGGTTCGTTAATTATTGCAACTATTTTATATGTTCTTTTCTCTCATGTAATGACAGGTTTGGTGCATTATCCAGAATTTAAAGGCGATGCTGCTCCAGCTGCCACTGCTTTTGGTGTAACACCATATAAGTTCTTACAACAAGGACTAATCATCGCAATTCTTGCTGGTTATACTTCTGTAATTATGGTTCTATTATTGGGACAAAGCCGTGTTTTCTATTCTATGAGTACAGATGGTTTATTGCCTAAAATGTTTGGAGAACTTCATTCTAAGTTTAAAACACCTTGGAAAACAAACTTATTCTTTATGGTATTTGTTTCTCTTTTCGCAGGGTTGGTACCGGTGAAAGAATTGGGCCACATGGTAAGTATTGGTACGTTGTTTGCATTTGCTTTGGTAAGCATTGGTGTATTAGTGATGCGTAAGAAAATGCCAGACGCTCCACGCGCTTTTAAAACTCCTTTGGTACCTTTTGTTCCAATTGCAGCTGTAGTGGTGTGTTTATACCTTATGCTTTCACTTCCTGCGGCAAGCTGGTGGCGTTTGTTTGCTTGGATGGCTGTTGGAGTTGTTATCTATTTTGCTTATAGTCAACATCATAGTAAATTAAAGAAGGAAGGAGAATAAGAATCCTTGATTTTCGATTAAAATGCCCTATCTTTGCTAAAGTATGGATCAACAACAACGTGAAGAATGGTTAAAATTACGTAAGCAGCGTAAATCTGAGCTTACGGTTGACAACCTGTTTGCTGGAATTTTACAGCATGACATGGGGGTGTTGAGTAGCGCCATCACGATGATTGAAAGTACGCTTGAATCTGATCGTATTAAATCCGAGGAGTTGATTAAGCGTTGCTTGCCTTACACAGGGAAGTCCATTCGAATTGGAATAACGGGTGTTCCCGGAGTGGGGAAAAGTACCTTTATTGAAAGTTTTGGCCAATTACTTGTAAAAGAAGGTAAACGTGTTGCTATCCTAGCGATTGACCCATCTTCGGCTTCCTCTGGAGGTAGTATCTTGGGTGATAAAACGAGAATGGAGCAGTTGTCACAGTTGCACGAGGCATTTATCCGCCCATCAGCTGCTGGAGATACTTTAGGAGGAGTGGCTCGAAAAACGCGTGAAAGTATCTTTTTATGCGAAGCTGCTGGATACGATGTTATTCTAGTTGAAACGGTCGGTGTAGGTCAATCCGAAACATTGGTTCATTCCATGGTTGATTTCTTTTTGCTATTGATGCTCTCTGGTGCTGGAGATGAATTACAAGGAATTAAAAGAGGTATCATGGAAATGGCTGACGCACTCGTTATCACTAAAGCGGATGGTGATAACATAAAGAAAGCCAATTTAGCACGTAGGGAATACCAAAATGCCATGCACTTGTTCCCCCCAAAGAAAAATAACTGGACACCTAAAGCGTTGACTTGCTCTAGCTATACCAATACCAATATGGATATGATTTGGGAGACTATTTTATCCTTTGAAAATAGCACTAAATTATCCAATCATTTTTATAGTAACCGCAAAGACCAAGATAAATTTTGGTTGCGAGAAACATTGAATGAGAGTATTTTGCGCGGTTTTTATGACAATGAACAACTAAAAGATAGATTAAAAAAGTTTGATATTGATGTAGTAGAAGGAAAGGAGTCATCTTTCTCAGCTGCGGAAAAATTATACACCTTTTATATTCAACAACTAACAAATGGAAAAATTTAAAATTGAAGGAGACTACATCGAGTTAATTGCGTTGTTAAAAGCGATGGGCATTGCTCAAACTGGTGGGCATGCAAAGATGATTGTAAATGCTGGTATTGTCATTCGAAATGGGGTAGAAGAATCACGTAAACGTGCAAAGTTAATCCCTGGTGATGTCATTGAAATTAAGGATATAAGAATAGAGTTGGAGTAAGTTGGGGTTAAATTAGTTGATTTGGTAAATCCTTTCTTTTGCGTAGAATTCTTAACGAGTAACGAGTCCCAAATTTTTGAAAAGATATCAACGGAGACCTTTGAATTGCCCGTTAAAAACTGGCAATTTACACACTGTATCATTCCAATGGTTCCCAATCTTTGTACTCAAACCACTGTTCTTTGTTTTTCTTTACTTTTTTTATTATTCGTTTAGATGGGGCGCTCCACCGTTTAGTTTTTGGATTATAATTTTTATAGCCATCATTGTCAAAATAAATAATTCCTTTTTTATCGCAGGTTTCAATAATTCTTACTTTAATTAAAAAATTCTTTTCGTTGCGTTCGGTTACAATTCCCTTAGCGATACAACTATCCTCGTCATACTTATCTTCTTGTTGCTTGCTTACAAAACCTTTGTTATAGTTAAATTCGATTGTATCCTGAAGCTTGTATTTCGAAAATTCTTCTTGCTTTCTTTCAAGTTCTTTTGTTTCAAAGCTTTTCCAATAGTCTTGATAGTATTTAACTTGCTCATCCAGTTTGATTTCTTTGTTGTTCAAATACCTGTGAAAACTAATTAAAATAATTCCCGACATATCATCAGGATGATAAATGCCTAAATCATTGAAAAATTTAGAAAGTCGAGAACCTCCCCAAAGTTCCCATTTATTCCTCATCCACATTCCTAATCCCATGTGCGCTTTTCCTATAAACTCTCTTTCTTCCAAAGATTTCACTTTGATTTTGGTGCTGTCATTCCAAAAAGAGTTGGTTTGTTCGAAGCAATCTTCCAAATTTTTGGGGATATAAACTCCGTTTATTGAGTCTGATGTATATTTTATTTTGTCATTTTTATCTAATTCTTTTTGTTGATTGATATATTTATTCAGTATTTCTTTTTCGTTTATTTTTCCATTGATCAAATACTGTTTAAACGAATAAAGCAAAGCTTCAGCATGGTAATTGTATATACCTTTCTTCTCTAGGTATTTGGTAAATTTGCGATTGCCATTATCATCACTTGTCCAGTGGCTAATTGTCTTGTAACTTTTGTAAGGTTCGCTTTTGGCAAAAGGATAAACAGCGTAAATAAGACTATCTTCATGAATAGTTTTAATTTTAGTTTTCACTTCTTCTGAGCAATCCTTATCTAAGTAACGAACACTTTGTGTTAATTTTTTAGGCAATTTTGATTGTCCGTATGAATTGATTGAAGTTAAGAATGTTAGTATCACTATTTGTAGTAAGGTTTTCATAGTGTTGTGTGTAATTCCTAAGCATTTATTTCCCTTTTTCTTTTTCTAACCAATGGTAAAAATTCACAACATTTGCTACAGATTCTTGTAAACCGATGAATTCATGGTTGAGTTCTTGTTTTATTTTGGCATTAGAGTAAGTCGTGTTGGAATAAGCTGAGCGGGCGCTTTCAATGGTAATGGATGGGTTTGTTCCTGTAATTTTCGAAAGGTTTTCGTTTAAAAAAGCAATAACTTTTGCCAACCATTGTGGAGGGCGCATGAATGGTGCTTTTACTTTGAATTGACGTGCAATTTCATCTAATATCGTTTTGAATGATAGGTTCTCTCCAATGCATAAGTAACGTTCAGCAGAAGTGTCGCTTTCCATCAATTGAATTAAACAAGAAGAAACATCGCGTGCGTCTACAAAGGCGTTGCTACCAGGAGAATAAACTTTTAATCCTTTGCGAACAGAATTAAAGATTGTTAGTGAACTTTCATTGAGTTGACCAGCTCCAAAAATAACGCATGGATTGATAATAACTACTTCTAAACCTTCTTCTTGACCTCTCCAAACTTCGCGCTCTGAGTTGTATTTACTAATGGCATATCCACTGGTTTTTTCGTGTATTTGCCACTTTGTTTCTTCGGTTACAATTGAGCCTTCAATACCTCCAATTGCGGCTGTTGAACTCACATGAGCCAATTTTTTGACGTTGAATTTTAAACAAAAATTGACCACGTTAGCAGTACCCAATCGGTTGACATGGATAAGCTGTTTGAAATCTCTTTTTTTGAAAGAAACAAGGGCAGCACAATGGTACACTTGTTCAATGCCTTGGAAAGCATCTTCAAGACTCACCATGTCTAAAACATCACCCTGTACCCAGTCAATGGTATGAAATGAGTGACTTTTGTCGTTGGAGTAATAATCAAAAAGTTGTTCTACTTGTTTGATGCGATCTTGGTTTCGATACAACGCGCGAACACGATATCCCTTTTGAGTCAAATCGTAAAGAATGTGACTACCCAATAAACCTGTTGCTCCTGTGACCAAAATCATAGTTACAAATGTAAGATAAAAATGATTAGCAGGCAATCAAATCATATCAAAACTATTGATCCAATAAGTTTTTAATCAATTGTTCTATTTTTTCCTTAAATTCTTGGTAATAAACGCCTGTTCCTGGTCCTGAAAAACCAGTGTGAATTTTGACAATTTTCCCTTTCTTATCCACAACAATGGAAGTTGGGTAGGACATGAAATTAGACAAAGAAAAATCATTGCCTGGTTTGGAGGTTTTCACATTTCCACCCACTAAAATTGTGTGATTTAAGTTATAATGATTTTTGAATTGCTTCAATTGTCTCACATAATCTTCTTCTGTTTTTCCAATTTCGTAGCCTACTGTAATGATATCAAGGCCTTTTGTTGTGTATTTATCATACATCTCTTTGAGAAACACGGTTTCGTCTAAGCAATTCCCACACCAGGTTCCCAAAATCTGAATAATGGTTACTTTGTTGGTATATTGTTCATTGGGGAAGGAAAACTTGTTGCCATCAAGGTCGATAAATTGAAAACTAAAATCATGTGGGTCGCCAATGTAGTGTGTCAATGAATCAGGGTTTCTTAACGAGTAATGGTCGTCTCTTTCTGCTACCCAATTGGTTTGAAAATGATTTCCGCTAAAAAATGATCCGTTAATTTTTCCATTGTTGAGTTCCCCATTGAAGTAAAAAGCATGTGTACCATCAAACCCAGATAAATACATTTTAGTTCCGAATACATTTCCAGCTAAGAAACGATAGTCACCTGTTTCACTTAGGAATGTACCTGTTAGTTGTTTTCCTTTTTGAGAAAATACGCCTAAAGCATGTTCAGGATTTTTTTCTGGAGAAAATTGAGTTTTCCATTTTCCAGCGAAAGATTGTTGCTTTTCGTTTTTTGTTTGATTCTTGCTAAAAATAAGTGTTTTACTCGGTTTGGCTTCAAAAGGGATTTGATAATTTTCTTTTACATGATTGACCCAGTGACCTTTTATGTGTTGCTTGTCAAGTACTTGAAAGACTAATTCGGAATTGTAATTTTGAAAAGAAGCATGTAGATTTCCTTCTTTTTCAATTACCTTATTAAGTACCAATCGTTCTTTTCCGTTAATAACCGTAAGCACGTGTTCGTTATTCAATTTTCTAACCGCCATTTCAAAATAGAGCGTATCTTGATTGGTTAGAGCAAGACCACCGATCCATCTTCCTGTTTTAAGATGATATTGTTGCGAAAATATTGTTTGAGATATAAAAAGCCCAATTAATAGTGCTCCGACTATTTTTTTCATTGAAATATGATCGTTTTTAAGTTATTTCTTAAGTTTTAGCTCAACATTTCCTTTTTCAATCTTGCATTTAATTGTTTTCAAAGGAGTGCTATTTTTTTTGTTTTCCGGCTCAATAGCTGGATAAATCCATGCTTTGTATGTACTTTTTGATTTTTTTTGAAAGTACACATAATTTTCAGTTTCTGCTTGTTTGTGAGCAACCAAAGCAGTAGAAAGGATTTTTAAGTTATTTAATTCTTCCTGAACATCTTTTTGGATTAATTCTTCCCATTGATCGCCTTTCTTTTTTTGAAAATAAGCTTCTGTTTTTGCATTTGATTGGTTAATAGCTGCCAATTGTTCTTCGCTTCCATTCGAAGCTTGGTATTCAAAAGAAATCTTCCATTTTTTACCTACAATTTCTTGCGCATTTCGTTCCAAAACTGGCTTTGGACGTCCTGTTTCAATCCACGTTTTTTGAGCAAACGTGGATTGAACAAACAGAACAATAATTGAAGTGATGATATATTGAATCATTATTAACTTAACTTATTCTTTGATTAACTTAAGCGTTTTCTTTTGCCCTTTGATGGTAGTTTCAAAGAAATAAACACCTGTTGTAAGAGCAGAAATGTCAATGTTTTGTTGGTTCATCAACTCGGCATTGCTTTCTGCCACTAATTGACCTGAAGCTGCATAGATTTTGTATCCTTTCATTGTTAATGAAGCATCTGTATTCACTGTGATGAAATCATTTGCTGGATTAGGGAAAATTTGAACTGACACATCTTCTAATTCTTCAACTCCTAAATATCCTTTGATGATTTTAAATTTACGGTCAGAAACATCGAAGAATTTATCATCTAACGAACTCACCATGATAACAGCTAAGTTGGATTGTACGTCTGGAACGTTGATTACTTCTTCACCATCGTTTGGAGTACTTGCTTTAAGCACAGTAAATGTTTCGCCAGCATCTATTGATAATAAGATTTTCACGTTTGCACAATAAATTGGTGCTGCAGTGGTGTTTGCAACATCCCAAGTAACTGTTTGTTGTGATAATCCTTGCCACACAACAGTAGATAAATTTGGATAAAGAACGGTGAATGGACCTGAGTTAGGGTCTGTTGTTACAGTTACATCTTTGTATTCTGTACAACCTCCACCAGGTGTATTATTACGAACTGTTACACGGAATTTATATGTTCTACCTACAGTTGCCAAACGCTCCCAAGTGTAATTAGCAAGTGTCTGATTTGCAATAGAAGGGAAATAGCGAATTGGAGAAGTGCTAGGCGTATAAGATCTAAAATTAGGTCCTGAAGTGGATGTTGCAACTGGAGCTTGAGTGGAAATTTCATTATCCATTTGTTCCCAACAGTAAGTAAGGTTGTTACCGTTTGCATCTGTTGCATTTGCTTTCAACATGAAAGGAGTTCCAGAAGGTACAGTCATATTTCCAGATGTGCTTGCTACAACTGGTGCTACGTTGCTAAGAGGTGTTTTCACAGGACAAGCGTGAGAACTTTTGCTAATAGCAGTACCAATTTCATGTAAAGAAATTGCGTGAAAATAATCATTTGAGTTGTTTTGAACATTTGGAGGACAAATACCAGCATAAGCTAGAATAGTAGAACCACTACCTGGCTCCATCGCTGTAGGATTGTTTCTATTTCCGCTGCATGAATTGTTGAACGTATGATTCGCGCCAAATTGGTGTCCCATTTCATGCGCTACATAGTCAATGTCAAATGCATCCCCTGTAGGTGCTCCACTACCAGTTACCCCTCTAGCTTTTACCGCTGGTTTACAAACAGCATCTAATTGAGCTAAACCACCAGAGTTGGTTCCAAATACGTGTCCAATATCGTAGTTTGCACTACCAATAACGCTGGTGATGTTTGTTTGATTTTGTCCAATCATTGTTCCAGGATTTCCGTTGGTGTATGGGTCCGTTGAACTGTTGGTGTAAATTAATAGGTCGTTATTAGGAATAATTGTCATTGTGATGGCTAAATCACGTTGATAAATACCATTGACACGGTTCATGGTTGTTACTTGAGCAGCTAATGCTTGTGCAACAGTTCCACCATGAAAGGCTGTATATTCACCAGTAGCAGCGATTGCTACACGGTAAGTTCTTAATTCGCACGTTTGTACTTGTTTTTCGTTTGAAGCAAAAGTTAAATCAGTTGCTTTGTCCGATTCTGTTTCACAAGAAAAATATTTTTCACCAATTAGTTGACTTCTTTTATACAATTTATAATATGATTGTAAACTATTGGTAAAAACAGCAGGATCAATAAACATGGTTTCTTCGCCAGGTTGAAGAATCATTGCTCTAAAATAGTCGGGACCAACATCTACTTTTGCAATTTTTCCCGAACCATCTAAAGCAATACCATCCCACGCGCGAATTTCAGGATATTTTATCATTAATTCTTTACTCATGGTTGTATTGATGGTCAATTTAAAGTCAGTTATTTCATCATTGCTAATTGGCAAAGAAATAATCAAATTGTTTTCATCGATTTTGATCATTGATTTAAAAGAAGCAATGTCAAAAACAAATAACTGATCTTCGGTTGTTGGAATTACGTAACCAACTTGTTGCTTGGCAATGTGGTTTGTTTTATTCCATAGGTTTGTTTGAGAAAAAGAGGTGTTTCCCAAAATTGTTAGAGCTAAAACAAGGATACTTTTTTTCATTTTTTAATCTATTATGGATTGGAAAGATACAATTTTTTTCTAAATAAAAGGTTTTTTGTTAAAATTCTTAATTATTTCGATTATGAGTAAAAGTTTTTTTAGGTTTGTTTTTAAATTTTTTTAAATAGATGCAACTTTTTCAAACGAAACAAAGTCAATAAGATAATTGAGAGATGGAGGAACGTGAACTTATACAAGAATGTTTAAAGGGAAATCCCATTGCTCAACGAAAGTTGTTTGAAAAATTTGCTCCTAAGTTAATGACTGTTTGCCTTCGTTATATGAAGGATAATCAAGAGGCTGAAGATGTATTACAAGATGGTTTTGTGAAAATCTTTCAACATTTACCTCATTTTGAAAATGTGGGTTCATTTGAAGGTTGGATGCGTAGAATTATTGTCAATACAGCACTTGATCAATTAAGAAGAAACACAAAATTGGGCTACGCAGAAGATGTGGATGAGATTGCTTACAAGTTAGAAGATAATCAATCTATTTATTCAGATATTGCAGCTCAGGATTTGATGAAATTAATCGATGAAATGCCAAGCGGTTATAAAGTTGTTTTCAATATGTTTGCCATTGAGGGTTATTCTCATAAAGAAATAGCCGAGATGTTACAAATATCTGAAAGCACTTCAAAGTCACAATATTTAAGAGCAAGAGCTTTTTTAAAAACGAAATTAGAACAATTATTATAAGTATTGAACGTGAGTCAAGAAGATAAAATAAAAGATTTGTTTGCTGATAAATTGGGGAACTTAGAAACTCCAGTGAATCCTCAGTTGTGGAGTGCTATCGCTTCTCAAGTGGGAACTACAACGGCAGCAAGCACAGCAACTGGTCTTTCTACAGTCGCTAAAATCTTTATTGGTGTAGCCGCAGCGGGTGTTGTAGCGACAGCTGGTTTCCTATTGACCAATACGTCTGAATCTGCTTCAATCCAACCAACTACTGCGCAATCAACATTTGTTGCGAATAATGAACAGACAACACCCAATGAGGATGTTAACACTACTACTATTTCAACTGAACCAAAATCAAACTCTTCTGTAGAGGTAACAGAAGTAGCAAAAGAAAATCATCCAGTGGTAAAAACTACAAGTTTGCCTGCAATGGTTCCTTCAACAGTGCCAGCTGAAACAGCTCCTGTTGAGATAATAGCTCCGTTTACGAATTTGCCAGAGGTAAACATGACTGGAAAATCTGTGAAAAACGTGGTGGTAAATCCTGATGCTGCAAAGGAAAATACCGTAATCGAGCCAAAAGCTCATAATGTTCCTCATAAAATAGATCCTGTACCGAGCGTTCAACCTGAAATAGTTCCTTCATTTGAAATCACTGTGCTTCCGAATGTCTATTTCTTAAACGCATCGGGCTATTTTTCAATTGAACACACGGGAGAATGTTCTGACTTTTTATTTACATTGTTAAATGATAAAAATCAGCCAGTTTACACTAGCACCAATGTAGATTTTCAATGGCGAGGAACGGATAAATTTGGCGATACGGTAGCACCAGGTGAGTACATTTACATTATCACAGCGAAAGACAAATCTGGTGAGTCTATCAACAAGTACAGTCGTTTGACGGTTATGAATCGTTAATCTTTTCCTTAATTCTTATTTTTTTGCTAGAAAATGTTTATTTTCGTAGTATGGCAAAACAAAAATCAGCATATTTCTGTCAAAGTTGCGGTTATGAAGCACCTAAATGGTTAGGAAAATGTCCTTCTTGTAATGAATGGAACACTTTTGTAGAAGAATTAATTGAAAAAAATCTTCCTGGCAATATAGTTGCTTTTTCAAAATCGGGTAAAACCTCCAAACCTACGGCTATTCTTGATATTCAAGGAGTAGAGCAGGAACGATATGTTTTAGCAGATAAAGAACTTAACCGAGTTTTGGGTAATGGTTTGGTGCTTGGTTCATTGGTTCTTTTTGGAGGAGAACCAGGGATTGGAAAGTCAACGCTGATGTTGCAATTAGCCATTTCGAATAATGATTTTCGCGTTTTGTATGTTTCCGGAGAGGAGAGTGAGCAACAAATTAAAATGCGTGCCGAACGTATAGGAGTTCAAAATCCCAATTGTTTTATTCTTTCTGAAACGAATATCCAAAATATCTTTAAACAAGCAGAGGAAATTGAACCTAAGTTATTGGTGATTGACTCTATTCAAACTTTATATAGTTCAGAGATTGAAAGCTCGCCTGGAAGTATTTCCCAAGTGAGAGAATGTACTGCTCAATTATTGCGCTATGCTAAAACAACCAATGTGCCAGTGTTCTTGATTGGTCACATTACAAAAGAAGGTTCACTAGCTGGTCCAAAAGTTTTGGAACACATGGTGGATACAGTTTTGCAATTTGAAGGAGATCGCAATCATGTTTATCGTTTGCTTCGTTCGGTGAAAAATCGTTTTGGAAGCACCAATGAATTGGGTATTTATGAAATGATAGGATCAGGACTTCGACAAGTAGAAAACCCAAGCGAAATTTTAATTACTAATTCAGATAGTTCCTTGAGTGGAGTGTCTATTGGAGCCACATTGGAAGGAATGCGTCCAATGCTGATAGAGGTTCAAGCTTTGGTTAGTACAGCAGCTTATGGAACGCCTCAACGAACATCTACAGGTTTTGATTCAAAACGATTGAATATGCTGTTGGCAGTGATGGAAAAACGATGTGGTTTTAAACTAGGAGCTAAAGATGTGTTTTTAAACATTGCCGGTGGTATTAAAGTAGATGATCCTGCGTTGGATTTAGCAGTAGTTGCTTCCGTATTGTCTTCTAACGCCGACATTGCCATCAATAAAGGAATTTGTTTATCGGGCGAGGTTGGTTTATCAGGTGAAGTGCGACCCGTAAATCGCATTGACCAGCGCATTTACGAAGCGGAAAAACTTGGTTTTGAAAAGATTATTATTTCAAAATACAACAAAGGTATTGACCAAAAGAATTTTAAAATTGAATTGGTACAATGTGGCAAGATTGATGAGGTATTGAGAGCGTTGTTTGCTTAAAAATGTCTTTTTTTTTATACTGAAAGAATTTTAATTGATAATTCACACTTATAATACGACAAATACACAAGTTATTTGTCGCATATTTGCAACGAATATAATAAATATTTATCGCATTTATACGGTAAATAAATCAATTAATTCTTGAAAACTAAATTAACTATCTTTAAGTCAATATGTTAAAAACAAAAACGTGCTCCATCATTGATAAAGCACGTTTTTTTATGAGTAGTGTTTTTTACTTTCTCTTAATCACTTTTAATGCAGCAGCTACTACATCTGGAGTATCAATGTTGTATTTAGCCATTAATTCATCTGGTGTTCCAGACTCTCCAAAAGTATCGTTTACAGCTACGTATTCTTGTGGTGTAGGGTTTGTTCTTGCTAATAATTGAGCAACAGAATCACCTAAACCACCGTGGTACATGTGCTCTTCAGCAGTAACAACACATTTTGTTTTTGCAACAGATTTTAAAATTGCTTCTTCATCCAATGGTTTGATTGTGTGCATGTTGATTACCTCAGCTGAAACACCTTGTTTTTCCAATTCTTTTGCT
Organism: uncultured Fluviicola sp.; assembly: GCA_964580465.1. Lineage (GTDB taxonomy): Bacteria > Bacteroidota > Bacteroidia > Flavobacteriales_D > Crocinitomicaceae > Taishania. The sequence continues at coordinate 107,058 of CAZOKJ010000002.1, forward strand.
GCTTCAATAGATTTCCATACCAAGTGACCACAAGCGATGATGGTAACGTCTGTTCCTTCAATAACAGTGTCAGCTTTACCGATAACAAATTCCGCATCTTCTTTTACAAAAATTGGAACACTCGGACGGCCAAAACGCAAGTAAACTGGGCCATTGTGTTTAGCAGCAGCGATTGTTGCTTGTTTTGTTTGATTGAAATCTGCAGGAACGATAACGGTCATGTTAGGCAACATTTTCATCATTCCGATATCTTCTAAAATTTGGTGTGTTGCACCGTCTTCACCTAAGGTCAAACCAGCATGTGAAGCTGCAATTTTCACGTTTTTATTAGAGTAACAAACAGACTGACGAATTTGGTCATACACGCGTCCTGTTGAGAAGTTTGCAAAAGTACCAGTGAATGGAATTTTTCCACCTACAGCCATTCCTGCTGCAATACTAATCATGTTTGCTTCTGCAATACCAACTTGGAAAAAACGCTCTGGATTTTCGTTTTTAAAACCATCCATTTTTAAAGATCCTGTCAAGTCAGCACATAAGGCTACAACGTCAGGATTTGTTCTTCCCAATTCTAAAAGTCCTTCTCCAAATCCGGAACGAGTATCTTTTTTTCCAAAAATTTCGATTTCAATCATCTGTTAAAAGTTTAATGAGGTAATTTTATTTGAATAAATTATAAATTCTTTTTCTGTGGTATAAATCGTTTTCTTAATGTTTTTAAAACGATAGACCACTTTATAGTTTCCAGGTTGCAATTGAATATTGCTATGATTAGGTAACTCATCGAGATTGCAAACCCAATCAAATGTTCCATCTCCTTTTACTACAAAAATTTGCCCTGTAATGGCAGTGCTCGCCTTGTAACTAAAGGTTCCTGGAGCTGGAATTTCGATTTTTGTAGTAGCACTTTGTGTAACTTCTACTGTGGTGTAAATACGCGGAAGTGTTAGCACTTCAACATCGTATTTTCCTACTAAGTATTTATCCACAGAGCCAATTTGTTGAACGTTAAGCGTTGACGTACTTCCGTGTTCCATAATGCGTGAAGGAATCATGTAAGAGCGTGTACCATTGACAACTCTTGGTTGAATGTATCCTTGTGGAACGTCGGTGATGATTGTGTTGTGCACGTGTTTTTTCAACTTAATGCCTTTCAATTCACGTCGAGGAAGTGTGTTTACAACCATGTCATACTCAATTGCCGGATCCATAACAAGGGTGTCTGGCAACTTATTTTGATTCAATGTATGAGTAAAGGTGTATTTCAATTCTTTTGTTCCTGCTTTGTATAAAAACAAGGTCACATTGGTTTCTTTTGGATCTTTGTTGATGTTGTTCAAATTGATTTGAACAGTTGTATTTACCAATGCTTTTTGTACAATGTTTTTTAACACAATTTCAAAACTTTCAGGACTTTCAGCATCTGCATATTCGCCGATACATCTAAATTTTTCGAGGTAGGATAAATCCATCCCGATTCCGATGACAAAGGGTTTAACATTGATGCTTTTATCCTTTAGTTTTTTCGCAATCACACAAGGGTCATTATCACAAGCTTCTAAACCATCCGTAATCAAGATGATGATGTTTCGAGAAGTTGCATCTGGAAAATCGCTTGCTGCTGCTTCAAGTGAGCGCGCAATTGGTGTCGTTCCTCTTGCTCTAATGGTCTTAATTCTACTCTTAATAGCACTGTGATTGCTCGGCCCGAAAGGAATTTCTAGCTTGGTGTCATTACAATCTTGATAGGTTGCTGTAATGTCAGATTGGTGTCCATAAACACGCAACGCGATTTCCAAATTGGGAACACCTTCTAACTCCGTCACCGATTTGGTCAATAATTCTTTAGCGGCTTCGATTCGCGTTTGTTTACCCCACGATAAATTCATGCTATTGGATGCATCCAATACGAATAATATACGTGTTAATTGCTCTTGAGCTTGTCCCCAATGAGCCATTAATACGAGTAATATGACAGCGAATCGCTTTAGCATTTTAGTAATCTCCTAATGTTTCTTCTAATTGACTTAAAGCACTAGCTAATTGTTCAGCATTTGGAGCACTACCATGCCATTTGTGAGTTCCCATCATGTAATCAACACCTTGACCCATTTCAGTTTTCATCAAAATAACAATTGGCTTTCCTTTTCCTGTTAAGGCTTTTGCTTCTGCTAAAACTTTACGCATATCTTCAAAGTCATGTCCATTCATTTCAAGTACATGCCATCCAAAAGCGTGCCATTTTCCTTTTAAATCACCCAAACTAATAACATCATCACAATCTCCATCGATTTGGCGACCGTTGTAGTCAATAGTTGCGATTAAATTATCTACTTTGTGAGCAGCAGCATACATGGCTGCTTCCCAAATTTGTCCTTCTTGCAATTCACCATCTCCGTGCAAAGTGTAAACCAATGAATCGTCGCCATTTAAACGCTTCACTTGTGCCGTACCGATTCCGTTTGACAATCCTTGACCTAACGAACCAGAAGCCATTCTAATTCCAGGTAAATCATGAGCAGTTGACGGGTGTCCTTGCAAACGAGATGAAATTTTTCTAAAAGTGCTCAATTCAGCTACAGGAAAATAACCACTTCTTGCCAAAACACTGTACCAAACCGGTGAGATGTGACCGTTAGACAAGTAGAATACATCTTGCCCTTTCCCATCCATTGTAAAGTTTTTTGGATCGTGTTTCAATGTTTCAAAATACATGATTGTAAAGAAGTCTGCACAACCTAATGAACCTCCAGGGTGTCCTGAACTTACTGCTGCAACCATGCGAACGATATCTCTTCGAACTTGTGATGCAATTTTACTTAATTCGCTATTTTCCATTCTTTCAACTAATTTATCTTAAGATATTTACAAATATAACCTTTTCTTTTTTACCGAAGTGTTTTAGTCTTCGATGATGATGGTACAATCGTTAACGTCTCCGTTGATTGGTGGACAAATCTTAATGATTTTCACCTTCACGCTTTCTACATTTTTTAATTGTTGATGCAAGCGGTTGTATATTCTTGCTCCTACGTGTTCAATCAATTTAGAACGTATTGCCATTTCTTCTTTAACAATGCTATTCACTTCTACATAGTCGATTGTATTAATCAACTCGTCCGTTTGCATCGCTTCTGTAAAATTTGTTTTAATGGCAATGTCAACGATATAATGCCCACCAATTTTCGCTTCTTCTTCTAAGCAACCATGGTGTGCATAGCATTTAATTCCGTTGACTTCGATTGTGTGTTTCATGTTTATGCTTTTAAAGAAACTACTGCATTCATTCCTTCTTTCATACGTGCAATCACTTCTTCTTTTCCAAAGAATTCACTGATTTCAAACATGCTTGGTCCTGCTCCTTGTCCAGTTAGTAACAAACGGAACAACGGTAACACAGCTCCAATTCCTAATCCTTTTTCTGTAATGAACTCTTTAAAGGTAGCTTCAATTGCAGCAGCTGTAAAGTCTGCTTGAGCTTCTACTTTTTGCATCCATTCTGTCATTAAGTCAGCGCTATCTTCTTTCCACTTTTTAGCAACAGTTTGCTCGTCATAGCTTGCAGGTTTTGCCAATAAATAAGCTCCTTCTGTTAAAATATCTTGTGGGAAAGTAGCTCTTTCTTTCATTAAGTGAGCGACTTTTGCCAATGTTTCTTTGTCAGCTGTTGCTCCATAGTTTGCAATTAACATTTCAGCTAAGATATTGTTGTCAGTTGCACGCAAATGTTGTTGTTGGAACCATTTTGTTTTTTCAGGGTCAAATTTTGCACCAGCTTTAGAAACGCGCTCTAATGTGAACGATTGTTCTAATTCTTCCATGCTAAAAATTTCTTGTGTTGTACCTGGATTCCAACCTAAGAATGCTAACATGTTTACAAAGGCTTGAGGTAAGTATCCTTTTTCTCTGTATCCTGAGTATAATTCACCCTCTGCTGTCGTCCAATCGCAAGGGAATACAGGGAATCCTAATCGGTCTCCATCGCGTTTTGATAATTTACCATTTCCATCAGGACGAAGCAATAATGGTAAGTGTGCAAAACGAGGTGCTTCCCAACCAAATGCTTCATACAACATAATGTGCATTGGAGCAGATGGCAACCATTCTTCCCCACGGATGACATGAGAGATTTCCATCAAATGGTCGTCAACAATATTTGCTAAGTGGTAAGTTGGCATTCCGTCGCTTTTAAACAACACTTTATCGTCAAGGTTGTTGGTATTGACAGTTACCCATCCACGAATCATGTCTTCAAAGCGCACATCGTGATTACGAGGCATTTTGATGCGAATTACGTATGGATCACCGTTTTCTAATCTTCTTTGAACTTCGTCAGCAGGTAACGTCAACGAGTTTTTCATCGACATTCTCGTAACGCTGTTGTATTGCCAGTTAGGCATGTTCATTGCTTTTGCTTGTTCACGCACAGCTTCTAACTCTTCAGGAGTATCGAATGCGTAATAAGCTTTATCGTTTTCAATCAACTGGTTAGCAAAAGGTTTGTACATTTCCTTGCGTTCAGACTGTACGTACGGACCAAAGTCACCACCTATACCTGGGCCCTCAGTTGGAATAATTCCACACCAATGCAACGCGTCCATGATGTAATCCTGAGCACCAGGAACAAAACGAGTCTGGTCAGTGTCTTCTACACGAATTAAAAATGTTCCGTTATTTTTCTTTGCAAATAAATAATTGTACAACGCTGTTCTAACTCCTCCCATGTGTAATGGGCCTGTTGGTGATGGAGCAAAGCGTACTCTAACCGGTTTTTGTGACATTTTCTTGAAATTTTTTGCAAAGATAGGTAAAAAGACGAGTTTATACCAAAGAACTAGTAGCTGATTTTTAATCAAATGTCACAATTTAACATCCCATTAACGGAATTAATTTTCTTAATATCGGTAAAATGTTAAAATAAATTGAAACGATATTAAAAAAGTTAACTTTATGTAAAAGAAAGACCATGGCTTGGAAAGAATTCAATTATTCAAACGAAGGGCTCGACAATCAACTAGAACAAATAGCTCAAAAGAAGGCACAGCTAGAACAACTGCGCCCCATACCTCCTGCGGTTGTTCAAAGTATTAGAGACAGTCTTTCGATTGAATGGACTTATAATTCTAATAGCATTGAAGGAAATACGATGACTCTGCGTGAAACACAAATGATTATTGAAGAAGGTTTTACAGTTAAAGGCAAATCACTCAGAGAACACTTTGAAGTAGTGAACCACAAAGATGCTATTGAATATATTGAACAATTAGCAAAAAATGATTGTGTCTTAACAATAGACCATTTGTTGAAGACTCATTATTTAGTATTACAGCGAATTGAACATGATTATGCAGGGCGATTTAGAACATCAGGCGTGCGCATTGTTAGTGCAAATTTTGTTTCTCCCAATGCACTCAAAGTAGATACTTTTATTAGGGAATTAATTGATTGGGTAAATCATTCTACATTACATTCAATCATAAAAGCTACT
>CAZOKJ010000002.1:112645-156410 GCA_964580465.1 uncultured Fluviicola sp.
GGAATTAATTGATTGGGTAAATCATTCTACATTACATTCAATCATAAAAGCTACTATTTTTCATCATCGTTTTGTTTGGATACACCCATTTTTTGATGGAAATGGTCGCACAGTTCGCTTGTTATTCAATCTTTTATTGATGAAAGAAGGCTACCCACCAGCCATTATTCTACGCAATGACAGAAAAAAATACTATGATGCGCTCAATGCAGCAAACAATGAAGATTATTCAAAATTGTTATTGTTAGTTCTTCAAGCGGTGGAGAGAGGTTTGGATATTTATTTGTCTTCACTTACCAATACCTACGATGAATACAAGTCTATTTCATCATTAGTGAAAGAAGATGGAGTTCCCTACGGAGAAGAATACATCAGTTTACTCGCTAGAAAAGGTAAAATAGATGCTTTTAAGGAAGGTAAAAATTGGTTGACCTCTCAACAAGCAATTACTGATTACTTAGAAGGACGCAAGCGCAAGCGTGTGTTGAGAAATAAAGCATAACAGGAGTGTTATTTATAACAAAAGGCTATCCACAGATAGCCTTTTCACTTATTTTTCTAAAATCTTTTTAATATCGGGCATAAAATACAAATCAGATTTTAAGATCTTACCATCTTCACGGTAGATAGGCTTGCCATCTTTATCCAATTTACTCATGTTAGAACGTTGAATTTCTTCAAAAACCTCAACAATTTTATGTTGCATACCGTGCTTTAAGATCGTGCCACAAAGAATGTACAACATATCACCTAAGGCATCAGCAACTTCTACCAAATCACCTTCTTGAGCAGCTTGCAAGTATTCATCATTTTCTTCCTGCATCAAGCGATGACGCAATGCGATTTGGTCAGCTTCAATTGCTGCGGTTGGCTCATAATTGTTTTTAATTCCAAAAGCATCGTGAAATTTTTCGACTGCTCCAATGATTTCTTTCATTTCCATATTATCCTGCTGTTACAATTGTAAACTCTTCCCAATTAAAATACTTATTAGCCAATTCTTTGATGCGTTCTGGTGTAATTGTGTTGATGTGATGAATCATTTTATTGTAAAATTCCAAGTCCATACCAAACATTTCCACGCTTAAATATAAATCCATCATAGAGTAAGGGCCATCAGCTGATTTGAGTAGTTGACCTAATAAATAATTCTTAACCAAGTCTAATTCCTCCTGTTCAACCAATTTTGTTTTGAGTTTATCCAATTCATATTTGATTTCAGCTAATGCTAAATCTTTTACTTCCTTTCCTACTTCAGTGCCAATGATAAAATAACCTGTTTCTTCCAATTCAGCAATCATAGAGCCTATACCATAGGTATATCCTTTGTCTTCACGGATGTTTTTCATTAAGCGACTTCCAAAATAATCGCCAACCAAGGTATTTAAGATGATAAAATCTGGATAATCTTCATGTTTTTTGTTAAAAAGAGGACGACCAACACGAATGGCTGTTTGCAAAGCGCCTTCTTTTTCGATGTGTGCATATCCCTTAATGCTATCAAATTGATTTTCGAATGTAGGTTTTTCATCGTTTACCCAAGAACCAAAAATATCGATAAAAGCATCGATTTCGTTTTGAGTAAAATTACCCACCAACACCATTTTTGTTAGTCCTTTGAGGTATCTTTTTTGGTGAAAATCAATCAGTTCTTCTCTTTTTATATTCTGCAAATCTTCGTCAGTTGTAACGGAACTGTATTTTTCAGAACCGTTAAAAAAACGTTGTTTGAATGCACGTTGAGCTAAGATATTTACTTTTTCTAAGTTAATGCTCAACTTTTGTCTGCGTGTTTGTATGTTTTGATTGAATTCTTTTTCGTTAAACTCGCAATGTTGCACTGCATCACGAATAATGCGCGCAATGGGCAAAATGTTTTCTCGCAATGCATGAACAGTAATCACCGCATTTTCGAGGGATATGTTTTGACTCAAATAGGCACCTAATCCATCTAACTCATCATTGATTTGAATGGGAGATTTATCAGGAGTCCCACTTAACAATAAACCATTTACAACAGAAGCAACTTCTGTATTGCCATGAATACTTCCGGCATTAAAGTACAGTTCAAAATTGGCTGTCTCATCTGGAACGGAAGTGATGCAAAACAATTTATTTTCTTTTGTAATGTCAAACACCATTGGTTTTTCAAAACGAATTGATTCAATGGGGTTGATGGCTGGTGCTGTTTTTCTGTCTAGCATATTCGTTTATTAATAATCCGAGTCATTTATGTTGAACTCTAAACAATAGAGTGTAAAACTACAAAAAAATAGTTGAATAAATGATATGGTTAAGTCAAAGTAGTATGATTTTTTGATACTTAATGAAGGAAGAAAGACTGGTATTTGCTTAATTTGAAAGGATAGAAAAAATAAACCCTGAACATTGTCGCAGTTCAGGGTTTATCTAATTATGCAATAAAGCTAAATCAATGCTTATGATTTGGATCGCTGTGATCGTGGAAGTCAGCTGGTGCTGGTGAAGCGTTTACGATTTCAATATCAAATACTAAATCTGAATACGGAGGGATTGCTCCTGGTCTTCCTGTAGCTCCATAAGCTTGGTAGTAAGGAATGATTAAACGTGCTTTACCACCTTTTTTCAACATGCTAATTCCTTCTTCAAAACCTGGAATCATACGTTGAACTTTGTACTGAAAATCCATTGGCATGTTTCTGTCATAAGAAGAGTCGAATTGTTTGCCATCTTTTCTAAACGTACCTCTGTAGTGAATAGAAACAGCAGAGCCAGCTGTGATAGCATCACCAGAACCTTCGTTTTCAATGATGTAAACCAAACCTGAATCGCTTAATTTTGCTTTTGGATTTGTTTTTACTACTTCTTTATACATGTAATCCTTGTACTCATCCGGTGTCATTTTAGCAACTTTGTCAAATTCTTCTTTTTCTTTGCGTTGTTTCTCTGCGATTTGGCTGTACACCTCATTGAAAACTTTAGTTGCATCGAATTTTTCAGCAGCCTTACCAACTCGGATGATTTTTACTGTTTCCATTTTATCATCTTGCTGAATAGCATCTACCACCTCTTGTCCTTTAACAACATGCCCAAAAACAGTATGTTTCCCATCCAACCAAGGAGTGTCTTTGTGGGTGATAAAGAATTGGCTGCCGTTTGTAGCAGGTCCTGAGTTAGCCATGGACAAAATTCCTGGTTTATCGTGTTTTAAATCAGGATGAATTTCATCAAAGAATTGATAATTAGGACCACCTGTTCCATTTCCTTGAGGGTCACCTCCTTGAATCATGAAATTAGCAATAACACGGTGAAATTTTATTCCATCATAGTATGGTTTTTTAAACGAAGCTCCTTTTGGGAATGTGAAATTACCTTCCGCTAAACCTACAAAATTGGCTACTGTCATTGGAGTTTTTTCCTCCTCTAGTTTTACCAATATCTCTCCTTTTGAGGTGTTAAACTGGGCATAAATCCCATTTTCTAAGTTTTTATTTTCATTTTTTTGAGCAAAAATAGATGCAGTCATCATCAGTGACATTGCAATTGCTCCGAATGTGTTTCTTTTTTTCATTTTTAGCGTGTTTGTTTATTCTTGATTAGGATTTCTTCTGTCAATTCCCCACATCATTTTGTTGCGAATTGTATTTAAGAAACCATGACCTTCTATTTTTATTACATTTAATTTATAATCAGCTTTTCGGATGATTACTTCCTCGTGTTGATTAATTTGAACAGAATCACCGTCTAAACTAAGCAAGTAAGATCTGCTTCTTCCTTCAACGCTTAATTTGATAACGGCATCATCTGGAACGACAATTGGCCGCACGTTGAGGTTGTGAGGAGCAATTGGAGTCACCACGTGCAACTCGCAACTTGGGTCAATAATGGGTCCGCCACAAGCCAAGTTGTATGCCGTTGATCCTGTTGGCGTTGAAATAATTAACCCATCAGCCCAATAGGAGTTCATGTATTCATCGTTTAATGATGCATGAACAGTTAGCATGGCAGAGCTATTATTACGCGAAACGGTTACTTCATTGAGTGCGATGTTAGCCTCTCCAAAGTGATTGGATTCTGTTTCCACTTTAAGCAAAGAGCGTTCTTGGTGTTCAAACTTTTTCTCCTGTAATTTCCCCAAAGCGTCAGCCATTTCATCTTTTGAGATATTGGCCAAAAAGCCGAGGCGACCCGTATTGATACCAACGATTGGCACCAAAGAGTCACGAACATAGTTAACACTTTCGATAAATGTTCCATCACCACCAACACTAATTACAAAATCTATGCCACCTTTTGAAAAATCGTGATGGGAATTAAATTCTGCAATAGAATCTGGCAATTGGATAGCCTTTATTAGTTGCGCTTTTAAGTTCGCTTCCAATATCGGATTCCAACCCAAATGTTTAAAATGTTGCAACAACTCAACCATGTATGGCAAGTTGGTTTTTGATATTTTTCTACTGTAAACAGCTACGTTCATAAGCTACATGTTCAAAAAATTCATCAAAGCATCGAAGCGATTTCTTAAATCATCTTCAAACATTGTTTTCTGATAAGATGCTTTAATGGTGTATTCATAGCGCTCAAAAGTACGCAAAATTCGCTCCAAATCTAACTCATTTATTTTTAAAGTAACTTCAATTTTTGTTGAATCGGGTAGAGAAAGAATGTATGAACTTAAAATTTTTGCATTATTGCTTTCAACAATTTGAGCAATTTGAGCCAATGAATAATCAATTTTATTCATTTCTAAAACAATAATTCCCCCTTGTTCTTTGATTCCGCCAGTGTTACTGATGAGGTAAATTAGTTGATGAATACTTGTGCAGCCGAGGTATTGCTCGTTTTTATCTAAAATAGGAACAACGGTTAGCTTAAATTCGCCAACTTTTGAAATAACTTCATAAATATGATCCGTTTCCCAAACAAATGGGCGAGGAAGATGGTCGAATAAAACATCTAATTTTTCATCGTCATTTAAGCGGTCTAAGACGTCGCTTTCTGAAAGAACGCCAACAAAATTACCGTTTTTTAGTACAGGTAAATGAGAGACTTTGAACTCTTCCATCCACGCCAAAGCCTTGGCTCCAGTGTCCAAATGGGTCAATGGTGGAATGTCATCTGTAATTATTTCTCGTGCTATCATAGTGACAAAATAAGTAAATAGTTTGAATTGAAACAATAAAATAATGAAAAATTACAAATTACAAATTGCAAATTGCAACCGCGAAGCAGCACCGAAGGTAATTGCGGATTGCAGATTATTGTTTCAATTCGGTTGTATAGTCATTTAATCAATCATCCCACCATTAAAATCAAAAAAATACATTGTTTCACTTTTCTTTTTATCTTTGTACCAATGATGACAGTGAAAGAAATAATGTTACCTGTGCAGGAAGAAATCGAAGAATTTGAGATTCGCTTCCCAGACAGCATGAAGTCTAATGTGAAGCTACTGAACAAGGTGACTCAATTCATTGTTAAGCGTAAAGGCAAGCAAATGCGCCCTTTGTTTATTTTTTTGACAGCTAAAATGTTAGGAAAAATAAACGATAACTCATACGATGCTGCTTCTTTGGTAGAATTATTGCACACAGCTTCCTTGGTTCATGATGACGTAGTGGACGATGCAAATGAACGTCGCGGATTTTTTTCAGCCAATGCGTTGTGGCGCAATAAAATTGCTGTTTTGGTTGGCGATTTTATGCTTTCACGCGTCTTGCTTATGTCCATTGAACGCAACAATGTGGAATTGCTTGAGATTGTAGCCAGAGCTGTACGTGAAATGAGTGAAGGTGAATTGTTGCAAATTGAAAAAGCACGCAGCTTGGATATTACAGAAGAGGTGTATTTTGAAATTATCAATAAAAAAACGGCTTCGTTAATTGCAACTTGTTGTGAGCTGGGAGCAGTTTCTGTTGGTCGTCATGACCAGGCTGAAAACATGAAAAACTTTGGGGAGTTGGTTGGTTTAGCTTTCCAAATTAAAGATGATATTTTTGATTACGGTACGCCAGGAAATATTGGTAAGCCAACAGGAAATGATATCCGCGAGCAAAAAATGACATTGCCTTTGATTTATACCATTAATACTGCTCCGAAAGAAGTTAAACGCGAATTATTGAACATCGTTCACAACCATCACGAAAGCAGCAGACACATTCAACGAGCAATTGATTTGGTTATTCAACATGGTGGAATTGAGTATGCACATCAGCGAATGATGCAATTAAAAGAAAAAGCATTGGAGTTATTGAAGGATATTCCAGATAGTGACGCTAAAAATGCGTTAATAGGCCTAGTAGAATATACAACTTTACGAACAAAATAAATTAATCATGAAATACCTATCATTTATTTCAGCGTTGTTGCTATTTTTCTCTTGTGGAAACAAATCTGAAGAAGCAACGACTGAAGAGCAGGGACCGAAAGAAGATTATGAGCATGTTGAAAATCAACATTATCGTTCTTTTTATGGAGGAAACAATCAACTAAAAATGGAAGGGGATTTTGACGATCAAGGTAATCGTCATGGTGTTTGGACTTATTTCTTCCCTGATGGAAAAAAACAATCAATCACTGAATATAAACACGGGAAAAAAGATGGATTTACCATCGTTTACCATGAAAATGGTTCTGTGTATTATAAAGGTGAATACTTAGATGATCAAATGGTTGGCGTTTGGGATTATTATGACACAAGTACGGGACAGAAAGCTAGCACGAAAGATTACGGTTATCCAGAAACAGCAAAAAAATGAAGACAAAAACATTAAAAAAGAATAAAGTAAATGTTGTGACGCTTGGATGTTCAAAAAATTTATTTGACTCTGAGGTAATGATGGGACAGTTGCGTGCCAATAAATTTGAAGTCGAACACGAATCAACGGAAGATGATGCTGAAATTGTCATCATTAATACTTGTGGTTTTATCGATTTAGCAAAACAAGAATCTATTGATACGATTTTACGCTATGCAGAAGCAAAAGCAGAGGGAATGGTTGATAAATTGTACGTGACAGGTTGTTTGTCTGAACGTTACAAAAACGATTTAGAACAAGAGATTCCAGAAGTTGATGCTTATTTTGGAACGCGTGAATTGCCACGATTGTTAAAAACGTTGAAAGCGGATTACAAACATGAGTTAGTAGGTGAGCGCTTGTTGACTACACCAAGTCACTATGCATATTTTAAAATTGCTGAAGGATGTGACAGACCATGTTCGTTTTGTGCAATTCCTTTGATGCGAGGAGGAAATATCTCTACACCAATTGAAGAGTTGGTGAAGCAAGCAAAAAGTTTAGCCGCACAAGGAGTCAAAGAATTGATGTTGATTGCGCAAGATTTGACTTATTATGGATTAGATTTGTACAAAAAACGCGCGTTAGCAGATTTATTGGAGCAGTTAGCTCAAGTGGAAGGAATCGAGTGGATTCGTTTGCATTATGCATTCCCATCAGGTTTCCCAATGGACGTGATTGAAGTGATGAATAAATACGACAACATTTGTAAGTATTTGGATATGCCATTGCAACATGGATCAACGAAGATTTTGCAAGCGATGCGCCGTGGGATTACTCGTGAAAAAACAGAAGAATTGGTCAATACCATTCGCGAAAAAATACCAGGAATCACTATTCGCACAACGTTAATTGCAGGTTATCCTGGAGAAACGGAGGAAGATTTCCAAGAAATGTATGAATTTGTAGAGAAAATGCGTTTTGATCGTTTAGGAATCTTCACTTATTCTCATGAAGAAAATACACATGCATACAATTTTGTTGACGATGTTCCAGAAGAAGTGAAGCGTGAACGAGCTGATAAAATCATGGAATTACAGTCAGGCATTAGTTATGAATTGAACCAAGAGAAGGTTGGAAAAGTATTCAAAGTATTGTTTGATCGTGTAGAAGGAGATTATTTTGTAGGAAGAACAGAGTTCGACTCTCCAGATGTAGACAATGAAGTTTTAGTTAAGAAATCAGAATGTTACGTTCGTTTGGGCGACTTTGCGATGGTTGAAATCACAAGTGCAGATCACTATGATTTATACGGTAGAACGGTTGAAGAGAATTAGTAAACAGAAAGCGATGCAAAAGCGTCGCTTTTTTTATTTGGATAATGTACTGAAAATGAATTTTATCTAATTCATCACTTTTTCTAACTTATTTTTGGTGGTAACGTTTTTTCTATCTATCTTTGCACCCTCAAAATGAGTCGTTTCCCTCAAACGGCATGTTTAACACTTTCGGAATGGAGGGTTTCCGGAATACAAATTGTAAAGCCAAGATGGCAAATTTATCACAAACGCAAGGAATTGCGGACTTCGATTGGGAAGCATTAGAATTAGACGGGTACAACAAAGTACAACGTTCTGAATTAGCAGCTAAGTACGAAAACACATTGACTTCTATTACTGAGAAGGAAGTTGTTGAAGGTACAGTAGTTGCAATCACAAAAAGAGAAGTAATCATTAACATCGGGTACAAATCAGAAGGTGTAGTTCCTTCTTCTGAGTTCCGTTACAATCCAGACTTAAAAGTTGGGGATAAAGTTGATGTTTACGTAGAATGTCAAGAAGACAAGTTTGGTCAATTGATCGTTTCTCACAGAACTGCTCGTATGCACAAAGCGTGGATTCGCGTTAATGAAGTGTTACGTTCAGGAGAAATTATCACTGGTTATGTTAAATGCCGCACTAAAGGTGGTTTAATTGTTGACGTATTCGGAATCGAAGCGTTCTTACCAGGATCTCAAATTGATGTTAAACCAATTCGTGATTACGACGTTTACGTTGGTAAAAACATGGAGTTCAAAGTGGTTAAAATCAACCAAGAATTCCGCAACGTTGTTGTTTCTCACAAAGCGCTTATCGAAGCAGAATTGGAAGAACAAAAGAAACAAATTATTTCAGGGCTTGAAAAAGGTCAAGTATTGGAAGGAATCGTTAAAAACATCACTTCTTACGGTGTATTCATCGACTTGGGTGGAGTTGACGGTCTTATCCACATTACAGATCTTTCTTGGGGACGTGTTAACCACCCAGAAGAAATCGTTGAGTTGGATCAAAAATTAAATGTTGTAATTTTAGATTTCGACGACGACAAAAAACGTATCGCTCTTGGATTGAAACAATTACAACCACATCCATGGGATGCTTTAGATGCTAACATCGCTGTTGGTGACAAAGTTTCTGGTAAAGTTGTTGTAATCGCTGATTACGGTGCTTTCATCGAAATCGCTCCAGGTGTTGAAGGATTGATTCACGTATCTGAAATGAGCTGGTCTCAACACTTACGTTCAGCACAAGATTTCTTGGCTGTAGGTGATACTGTTGAAGCTGTTGTTTTAACATTAGACCGTGAAGAAAGAAAAATGTCTTTGGGTATCAAACAAATGTTCCCAGATCCATGGAATGACATCGAAAACAAATACACAGTTGGTTCTAAACACAACGCCAAAGTTCGTAACTTCACTAACTTCGGTGTATTCGTAGAATTAGAAGAAGGTGTTGACGGATTGATCCACATTTCTGATTTGTCTTGGCAAAAGAAAATCAAGCACCCATCTGAGTTCTGCAAAGTAGGTGATGAAATGGAAGTGGTTGTATTGGAAATCGATCGTGAAAACAGAAGGATTTCTTTAGGACACAAACAATTGGAAGAAAATCCATGGGATGTGTTTGAAACTATCTTCGGAGAAGGGTCTGTTCACCAAGGAACAATCATTGATATGAAAGATAAATCAGGTATTGTTGCTTTACCTTATGGGGTAGAAGGAATTTGTCCTGCTAAACACTTACGTAAAGAAGATGGTTCAAACGCGAAAACAGAAGAAGTATTGGATTTCAAAGTAATTGAATTCAATAAAGAAGCTAAGAAAATCGTTCTTTCTCACACTCGTATGTTCGAAGAAGGTGAGGACAAACCAGCTGTTAAAGCAGGAGGTAAGAAAGGTGGAAGCTCTAATTCTGCTGTAAACGCAATCAACCAAAGCAATGAAAAATCTACATTAGGAGATTTAGATGCATTAGCTGAATTGAAAGAAAAAATGGATAAAGAAAAATAGTATTTATCTGTAAAATATGAGAAAGGTCGACAAGAAATTGTCGACCTTTTTTGTACAATTATACATTAATTGAAGTTTTCGGGGGTGATTTAAAACTTAACGAAGTTGTTTGCAAGTTGGATTAAGAAAGAGTTTGATCTTCTATACCAGCTTTCCCCACAAAAACCTCTGTTAAAAAACGTTAATCCTTCTGAAAACTAATGCCTTTGCTGTATCTTCGTATAAGTTGCATGCCAAGCAAAAATAAAAATTGGTTTATTAATAAGAAATTGATTATCAGTGAAATTACAAGAAAAAGCAATCTATATAGCAGTGATTACTGCCGCCCTAATGTTGCTTTTTGTGCAAGGTTATCAAATCATTGAACTTTTTGATCGAAAAGAAGAGCAATTTGAATCTACGCTTAAAACAACGATGGAACGCATTGCTGTCCGACATGAAAAAGCTGAAAATGTACGCCGTTTCTTTAAAATAGCGAATACTAATTTCAATGGTGATTATAAAGATATTCTAAAAGAAGAGTTTCAGCAATTGCTAAATGCTAAGGAGGTCGTTTCTGTCAAAGACACCGTTATTTGGGATGGAGGAAAGCGTGAAAACTACTTAATTGTTCAAGGTCAGAGCATCGATTCCATTTTAGGGCTCAAAGCTGAACAACGTTTGTTAGCAAAAGACATTCGAAAGTTGGAGGACGTCTATAAAAAATCGCACAGCTTGACCGATACAAACACTGTTTCCTTGCATTTAGATCGAAAAATTGTGAAACGTATGTTTGATAAAGCAAAGTTTGTAAATGAAATGATGATGCAAGCTTTCCGAGAAAACATTTTTGACAATAATGAGCAAAATTTAGACCTTATTTTTCTCGATTCTGTGATTCAAACGGAATTTAAAGAAGATCAACTGCCTGAAAATTATCAATTTGTAGTTGTCAATACATTGGGTAAACCCATCGTTCCTACCTCCTCAATAACTAAATACAATGTTTCTATTGACTTAAAGGAAACATCTTCCACTCACTTATATCCGAGTGAGATGTTCAATGAAAAATTGTCTTTGCATGTTTATTTCCCGCTTAAGAATAGCATTGTTATCGCTGATATGTGGTTACCATTGGTAATAAGTTTTTTATTGGTTATTATCATCGCTGGTTTGATGACTTACATGTTATCAACCATTTTATCACAAAATAAGCTTGCGGTTTTAAAGTCTGATTTCATTTCTAATATGACACATGAATTTAGAACACCTATTTCTACTATTTCATTGGCATGTCAAGCGATGGGAGATAAAGATATGATGGGTGAATCATTGGACCATATTCAACCATTCGTGAAAATGATTTCTGATGAAAATGCACGTTTGGCAACTTTAGTAGATGGTATTTTACAAAGCAATTCTATTGATAAAGGTGAGTTACGTTTGCATAAAGAAAAAGTGTTGGTCAATGAAGTAATATATGACTTAGCACATCGTGCACAATTTAGAGTAAAAAATACAGGAGGAACAATAATCGTCAATATGGACTCAGAGCTTATCTATATCGACGCGGATAGGTTGCATTTTACAAACGTTGTTTCAAACCTAATAGACAATGCGATTAAGTATTCGAAGGATGTGCCAGAGGTTGAAATTACGGTTACAAATAAACATGGAAAAGTAAAAATAGAGGTACATGATAAGGGTATTGGAATAAAAAAAGAGTACCTTGATAAAATATATGACCAATTATTTCGTATACCTACTGGGAATGTCCATAATGTGAAAGGATTTGGACTCGGATTAAGTTATGTGAAAGGAATTTGCGATTTGCATAATTGGAAAACTACTGTACATAGTAAGTTCGGGGAAGAAACGACTTTTACTATTGAGATAAATAATTGAATATGAGTAAAAAACTATCAATTTTATTAGCGGAAGACGACGAGAATTTAGGCAAGTTATTGGCTACTTATTTAAGAAGTAAAGGTTTTGATATCCATTTAACAACAGATGGACAAATTGCATTGGATGCGTTTCATGCTAACCAATTTGACTTCTGCATTTTTGATGTCATGATGCCAAAAATGGATGGCTTTAGTTTGGCAGCAGAAATACGTGAGTTAGATAAAAAAGTGCCTATTTTATTTTTAACAGCAAAAGATTTAAAAGAGGATAAGTTGAAAGGTTTTGAGACGGGTGCTGATGATTATTTGACAAAACCTTTTTCAATGGAAGAGTTATTAGCACGTATTCAAGCCATTGTCCGTAGAGCTGGTTTGGATGAAGCAGAACCTGAAACAGAAGTTTACATTGGAACAATTAAATACGAGCCTGAATTACGTGTTTTGCACACCGAAGGAGAGGCTAAAAAATTGACGACTAAAGAAAATCAATTGTTGCAATTGTTGGTGAAAAATCAGAATGAAGTACTAGATAGACAGGCAACATTACGAGCTGTTTGGGGAGATGACAACTATTTCAACGGTCGAAGCATGGATGTTTACATCGCCAAACTTAGAAAATTATTAAAAGAAGATCCAAACGTGGAAATTATGAATATTCACGGAAAAGGATTTAAGCTGATAGTGAAGGAGTAGTAATTGACTCCTTTTTATGTTTTGAAAGTAACTGAAAATCTTTTCTTCAAAGAAGTGTCATTTTAACTTGTATGAAGTCTCCTTAAAATAGGGATTATTTTTAACTTTGTAAAAAAATCGAATACATGTATAGATCACACACTTGCGGAGAATTACGCGCAGCACATATTGGGCAAGAGGTAACCCTTGCTGGTTGGGTTCAAAAATCACGTGACTTAGGAGGGATGACCTTCATGGACTTGCGTGATAGATATGGTATAACGCAGTTAGCTTTCAATGAAGTGGATAATGCTGATTTAACTGCTCAGGCAAGAAAGTTAGGACGTGAATATGTTATTCAAGTGAAAGGGACTGTTATCGAGCGAGCAAGTAAAAATGCAAATATCCCAACAGGTGATATTGAAATCAAAGTAACGGAATTAAGCGTATTAAATCCTTCAAAATTACCTCCATTTACTATCGAAGATGAAACAGATGGTGGCGATGAGTTACGTATGCAATACCGTTATTTAGATATTCGTAGAAATCCAGTGTTAAGCAAGTTAATGCTGCGCAATAAAGTAGCATTGGAAACAAGAAAATACTTGGATAGCCAAGGTTTTATGGATGTTGAAACTCCTGTGTTGATTAAATCTACGCCAGAAGGAGCACGTGATTTCGTTGTTCCAAGTCGTATGAATGAAGGACAATTTTATGCCTTGCCACAATCACCTCAAACGTTTAAACAATTGTTGATGGTTTCTGGTATTGACAGATATTACCAGATTGTAAAATGTTTCCGTGACGAAGATTTACGCGCTGACCGTCAACCTGAGTTTACACAAATCGACTGTGAAATGTCGTACGTGGAGCAAGAAGATATTTTGAACATGTTTGAAGGCTTGATTAAGCATTTGTTCGCTACTATTCGTGGTGTTGAGTTCGAAGGTGCTTTTCCTCGTATGACTTACGCCGAAGCCATGGCAAAATACGGTTCAGATAAACCAGACATTCGCTTTGGCATGGAATTTGTCGATTTAAAACCAGTTACAGGTGGAAAAGGATTTGCTATTTTCGATGACGCAGAAGCTGTAATTGCTATTAACGCTGAAGATTGTTCAGAATATACTAGAAAACAACTAGACGCTTTAACTGACTGGGTGAAACGTCCACAAATTGGAGCAAAAGGTTTGGTGTATGTGAAATGTAATACTGATGGTACTTATAAATCATCGGTAGATAAGTTCTACTCACAAGAAGATTTAGCAGATTGGGCAAAATTAGCCAATGCAAAAGCAGGTGATTTATTGCTTGTTTTAAGTGGTGACTTAGATAAAGTGCGCAAACAAATGAACGAATTGCGTTTACACATGGGGAATGAATTAGGTTTACGCAATCCAAACATATTCAAACCATTGTGGGTGTTAGATTTTCCATTATTAGAATGGGACGAAGATGCACAACGTTACTTTGCAATGCACCATCCATTTACTTCCCCTAAAACAGAGGACTTCCATTTGGTTGAGAGTAATCCAGGAGCTATCCGTGCGAATGCTTATGATTTAGCGATGAATGGAGTTGAGTTAGGTGGAGGATCAATTCGTATCCATGATAGTAAATTACAAGCTCAAATGTTTGATTTATTAGGGTTTACGCCTGAAGAAGCTAAAAACCAATTCGGCTTCTTGATGAATGCATTTGAATATGGAGCACCGCCACATGGAGGCTTGGCTTTTGGCCTTGACCGATTGGTTGCAACTATGGGAGGTTCTGATTCAATTCGTGATTACATTGCTTTCCCTAAAAATAACTCAGGTCGCGATGTGATGATAGACGCACCTTCTCCTTTAGCTCCTGAGCAGCTACATGAGTTAGGAATAAAATTACAATAAATAAAAAAAGTGGTGCTTTCGTACCACTTTTTTTATGGTTTCAAAAGAAACGAAGGCTGTTTCACAAAAATCACAGAAACAGCATATAATGACAATGTTTTTATTTAATACTTTTGGTACTTACTTATCATAAAATAAAAATATGAAAATAATGTCTATTCTAGTAGCTTCGCTCTTACTTTTTTCATGCGGCGGAGAAAAAAAAGAAGAAGTAAATGCAGCAGCTAATCGAGTTGTTGAAAACACGATAGAAGAGCAAGTAGAGGAAGCAAAACCAGTTGTTTCTCACGCTGAATGGAGTGCTTTTTTTGCTGATTTTCGTAGTGCAGTGGAAGCTGGAGATAAAGAAAAAATAAAATCAATGTCTTCTGAGAAACATTTAGAACCAGCCGATTTTTTTAGCCAAGATGAGTATGGATGGTCTTTTGAAGGTGCTGCTAAGAAAAAAATCTTAGAACAAACAGCTGATAAAGCAAAAAAAATGACATCAGGACCTAAAGATGAATTAGCATCAGCTGGGATTACTGACTTATTGGAATTACCTGTTCACGATAAAGCACGTGAGTTTTCTATTTACTATTATTTTGGAAAGATAGAAGGCAATTATAAATTAGTGAGTATCTTGATGGCAGGATAATTTAGGTGTTATATAATTTCATTAAAGAGGCTTTTTGAATAATTAGCCTCTTTTTTATTTCCTTGCTAAACGTTTTAACCTTCTGCTAAGTAATAGTGTAAACACTATTCCTAATAATGCTAAATGAATAAAAGCACCACTATTCTCTGCAAATGTCCCTCCTGTTTGAGTGATTGATATGTAAGCCCTTAAAAATGGTGTTGTAGGTACTATATTTGCCAAGTATTGCACACTAACAGGTAATGCCTGAAAAGGCATTGAATAACCTGAAATTAAGAAAATTGGATAGGTGGAAAATGCCATGATTTGCATCACTAATAACTGCTGCTTAAAAAAACTACCAATGAACATTCCTAAAGGGATTAAAGCACAAAAGAAAAGCAAAAGAAGTAAGCTTAAATCCCAAACTGAACCTCTAAAAGATAGGTTAAGCACATGGTAATTAACTGTAAAGAAGAAAAAAGAATAAATGCTGTATAATAACAAGTAAAAGCTTCCTTTTCCAATGATGAGATCATACGTTGATTGATTAGCCACGGCGTAGAGAGAACCAAAAGTTTTGTTCTCTCGTTCCCCAGCCATACTTTCTGAAAGTCCAATTAATAATGTTTGTTGAAGTATCAAAGCTAATAACCCCGGGAGTAAGAAGTCGCCGTAATTCACTGTTTCGTTATACAAAGATTTGTAATTGAAATGGATGGGGTTTGCCTCAAGTAAGGCCAATTCACTGGATTTTCCATTCTTTTTAAAATAATTCATTCGAATGGCTGCGCTTGTTGTCAGTGTTACTTTAGTAATTGCACTCGTTAAATCACTGGAAGGTAAAAAACGCGATGCATTTAAAGACAATACCATGTTGGCAGGTTTGAGAGCTAGAACGTTTTTTTCTAATCCTTTTTCAATCAATAATATTCCTTGAACATCTCCCTTATTGAGTGCTTCTTGTGCTTCTTGTAAGTCAACGTAAGTAACAGCGTCAGCAGTGGGTAGCAAGTCAATTTGTTTGACAATTGCATGTGTCATTCTGCTTTGATCGTGGTCAACAATAGCAATTTTTACATCTTTTTCAGTTTTATTACTATAGATACTACCATAAAAGAAAGCATAAAATATTGGAGCAATAAGCAAGGTCAGCAAAAGAGTGTGGTCCTTTGCAATGATCTGTATTTCACGCTTAAACAAATTAATGATGGATTGCATGTTGACGTTGATTTATGGTGTGTTGTAATACTGGAATGGCTAATGTAAACGGAATGGCAATGAACAATAAAAGAATACCTATTTCTTGTTGTGCATAATGAAGTGGTAAATCCATGAAGTAGATTTTCACGAACGCATCCAAAAAAGAAGTGTAGGGCATTAAGTTAGCATAAAATTGATCATACCATGGCATTGCCCAACGAGGAAATGTGAATCCGCTAAAAACAAATGCCGGTGAGGTGTAAAACAATGCTAAATCACTAGCAGTCATTATATCTTTTACGATGCTTGATGCAGCAATTCCTATTCCTATGCAAGCCAAGGATAGGAGCGTGTATAAAACAAAAAATGCACCATTGGTACCAGGATGGCTTAAACCTGTAATGGGAAAAACGAAAGCAATGATTAACACAAAATTAATCCAAGAACAAGATAAATGAGCAAAGGTTTTCCCAGCAATAATTTTCCAAGCGCTATAGCGCCCTGTTTGCATCAACTCGTCCATGGAGTTTGTCTTGTATTCATAATTAATCAACAATGCAGACACCATGATAAGCATCATTTGTACGGTCACTGTGATTAAGCCTGGAACTAAGTATTGCTTGTAATTATAAGTGGGATTGTATAAAGTGTGCGTTGTTAATTGAATGGGTTGTGCAAGTGTTTTTGCTAGCTCAACAGGAGCGCCTTTTTTGATCATTTTTTGCATTCCTACGCCAGCACCGCTCATAATTACTACCTTAGCTGCATCTTTATAAATCAGCTTTGAAGCGACCATGGCAGAAGAATTGGTATAAAGCGTTACAGTTACTTCCTTGTTGGACTTAATTTCTTTTTCAAAATCTTTTGGAAAATGAACTGCTCCGTAAATATTACCTTTTTGCAGCTCTTTTTCAAGTGCTTTTGCATCATTTACTTGTTGTGTAATGTGAATACTAGCACTCTGTTCCAACATGTTTGTGAGTTTTTTAGAAAGTTCAGAATGATCTTCATCCCAAATAGCAATGGGCAAATCTTTTGCATATTCTTTTTGATAAATCAATGCAAAAAAGAAAAACAACAATGCGGGAGCAATTAATGCAATTACATAATGAATAGGCAAGCGGAGTATGCGCTTCCATTCACGTATAAAAACTGTTGCAATTGTCTTCATTTTATTTTTTCTCTACTAATAACGCAGCTGTCATTCCTGCTCTTAATCCTTTAACATCTTTAGTTGGCTTGCATTTAATGGAAAAAGTTCGCAATTCAAACTGTCCGATTTGATCTTCAGGCACCCAGTTGGCATAAGTTAAGTTAGGAGATATTTCAGTTACTTTTGCAGTTATCATTTCAGGTTGTACCCCAGGTACTTTTATTTTTACAATGTTTCCTTCTTTAAAGTGGTTAATTTCACTTTGTTTGATTGTAAATTCAAGGTAAAACGATTGTTCTTTTTGGATGGTCATCATAGGATAACCTAAGTTTACTAACTCGCCTTCATTAATTATCAATGAAGTAATGACTCCATCGGCATTGGCATAAATTGTTGCGTTACCTGCAATTTCTTTACTCAGTTCATGTGATTGTTCAGCCTTTTTTAACATTGCTTCTGCCGCCTGAATAGATTCAGTTCTACTGCCTTTTTCCAATGATTGAAGGTGCAGTTTTGCTGATTCTAATTCTTTTTGAGCTGCTTGCATTTTAAAAAGCATCATATCTCTTTCTTGCCCAGAAACAACTTGATCTTCAAACAATTTACTGATTCTATCATAACTTTGTTTGGATAATTCATACTGATTTTGTGCAATATCCACTAGGTTTTTTGCTGAATGTATAGCTTCCGGACGAGCTCCACTTCTCAATAAATTTAGCTGACTTTGTGCTGCTTCAATGGAATATACAGCTTGTTGTTGAAGATTATCAATTTCGTTTTTTCTTATTACCGCAACTACTTGACCTTTTTTAACAGTGTCACCAATGGAAACAAAAAGACTATCCAAACGGCCTGGTACTTCTGAAGCAACGTCGGTGTAATTGGCTTCAACCATACCAATGATTCGTTCTGTTGTGTCTTTATCGTTGTTATTCAATAAAAACAATAAGCCGATAATTAAAATAGCTGTTGGGATAGATAATACCCAATAATTCTTGATAAATTTTTTCATGTTGTTCTTAGAGTTCAATTAAAGTGATTTTTTATTTTAGCAAATTAGCCATTGACTTTGGTTCGCCTTTACTTTCGAGATAAGCAGCGATAGATAAATTATAGCTTAATAAAGAAGTGTAGTAAGCCTTTTCTGCTTCCAACTGAATTTTTAAAGCATCGTCTAAATCTTTAATAGAAGCCATTTGATTTTCTACTCTTTTTTCTACCATATTTACTGCCAAGGCAGCTTGATTTTTAGCTTCATTTAATGATTGAAGATGCAAATGTGCAGATTGGATATTGTTTTTCAATACACGGTTTTTAACGTTTATTTCCTGTTCTTTTTGTTGCAATAATAACTTACTCTCTTCGTATAATGATTTGGAAGCTTTGATGTTGTTGTAATTGGTGAAATTACTGAAAATATTCCAACGAAAACCTACGCCAACCATCCAAGGAGGCGTAATTACAGGAAGGTTTTTTTGAGCAAATTGATAGTTAGCCACTCCTACAATATTAGGCAAAGAGGCTGATCGACTCAATTTCACGAATGATTTTGCTTCTAATGATTTTGCTTCCAACCATTGGTAATTGCTATTAGTTGCAATGATTGTGTTTTCATCTAATGCTAAAAGAAAAGGAACTTCTTTCAATGTGTCATTAATGACTAAAATCGTATCTTTTCCAATTAATTCATTGAGTTCTATTAAAGCATTTTCTTTACTCATTTGTAGTTGTTGAAGCGTTGATTGTGCTTGAGATAAACCAACACGCGACCAATTAGCTTGGTAAGGAGGTATGATTTGTTGTTCAACTAAACTTTCAGCTTTCTGAGTTGTAGCCTCGTATGTTTGCACCAATTTTTCTTGAGTTAAAACCAAATTATTTAAGTACTGAATTCTTAAGTATTGTGACACAATGCCAAAGTCAACTAAATTTTGTGCTACTTGCTGATGCAATTTTGAGGAGTTGAATTGCTGTTGAGCTAACTCTCTGGCAACTGCATGTTTTCCTCCCATATAGATTGGAATGGTCATGTCAATACCAGCAGTAAAATAGTGTTGTTTACTCATTTCAACATGATAATTCGGATAAACTTCAGTGATTACTTTACGCGAATCATCATAGATTGTTTGTTTTGCATTGTCTGAGAGTCCATTTCCTGTTAGGTCAGTGTACAATTTATCAGCTAATTGTACATTTTGCTTAGAAGTTCCTTCAACAATGCTTTCCTTCATATCCTGCAAGTCTATTTGTAAAGGTTTTCCCAAATAGGTGTATGCACTCGTCAGGTGAAGGTCTGGCAAGAATGCTAATTGAGCAGCTTTTAGTCTGTATTGTTGCGTTTTAACAGCTTGTTCTGAAATCTGAAGAGTCGTATTGTTTTTTTCGGCTAATTGAAACAGTGTTTCTAGTGAAGTTGTCTGCTGCCCATAACCGTTGCTTAAAACAGTCAATAGTAAACCAATGAAAGGAATAAATTGGATAGATTGCTTTTTTGTTTTCATCTTATTTTGCTTCTCTTTTTTTATTTGAAACAAAAGTAGGATGACATTTTTTTTTAGCAATTCACATTTGTTAAGTTGGAAAAATTAATGAGTTAATTTTACATTTTTTAACACTTGTCATTCGATAATTTGGCTCTAATTCTACTTAAACTTTGCGGTTTAACTCCTAGATATGAAGCAATGTGTTGCAACGGAGCTTGCTTAAACACCCCTTCATTTTGATCAATTAGTCGTAAATACCGTTGTTCTAATGTTTCTGTTTGAAATTCACGCAAGCGTCCCAATAGCTTTAAATAAGCAGATTCAGCCATTTTTCGGGTAATTCGTTCAATTTTTGGGTGGTTATCATATAGCTGTTCAAATTCTTCAAAATTGAATTTTAATAGTTTTACATCCGTGAGCGCTTCAAAAAAGGATTCACTTTCTTGTTGTTTTAAAACAGATTCGAAATCTACGCAAATATCACCAGCTACGTAAAAAGAGTAAGTAAAATCATCTCCATCAACTAATCGATACGAGCGTACTAGTCCCGATTGAATAAAATAAAAATGCTTTGCAACACAGTTTAAACTAGAAAAATCTTCTCCTTTTTTGAGCTGCATTTCTTTCCCCATTTGTATGACGAGTTCAACCTCTTGGTTGTTTAATTGAAAATTACGTAAAAATTGTATTGTTTCCATGCTTCAAATATAATAAAACGAACACATTTTTTCCTTTTTATAGTTATTATTGCGTATTATCCATAAATTTTTCTTTTCTTTGGAAACTAAATTCACGAACATGAAAGGAATTATTCTTGCAGGAGGATCTGGCACACGCTTACACCCATTGACATTAGCAATTAGTAAACAATTGATGCCTATTTATGATAAACCAATGATTTATTACCCTTTGTCCATTTTAATGGATGCAGGAATCCGTGAAATTTTAATTATTTCTACTCCTCATGATTTGCCTAATTTTCAACGATTGTTAGGAGATGGTAGCTCATTAGGTTGTTCGTTTTCTTACAAAGTGCAAAATGAACCAAATGGTTTAGCACAAGCTTTTGTCATTGGAGAAGAATTTATTGGTGATGACAAAGTTGCTTTAATTTTAGGAGACAATATCTTTTATGGTGTAGGCATGGATGAATTGTTAAAAGAAAACAATAATCCCGATGGCGGAGTAGTATATGCTTACCATGTTAGCGACCCGCAACGTTATGGTGTGGTTGAATTTGATGAACAAATGAATGCTATTTCGATTGAAGAAAAACCTGTTTATCCTAAATCGAATTATGCAGTTCCAGGGTTGTATTTTTACGATAATTTGGTTGTTGAAATTGCTAAAAAACTAAAACCTTCCGCTCGCGGTGAATATGAAATAACAGATGTTAATGCAGAATATTTACGTAGAAATAAATTAAAAGTTGCGATTTTAAGCAGAGGTACAGCTTGGTTAGATACGGGGACTTTTCCTTCATTGATGCAAGCAGGACAGTTTGTTCAGGTCATTGAGGAGAGGCAAGGCTTAAAAATTGGGTGTATCGAAGAGGTTGCTTATCGCAATGGTTTTATTAATAGCGAACAATTGCGTAAATTAGCCGAGCCATTGTTAAAAAGTGGTTATGGACAATATTTACTAAATTTAATCAAAGATTAATGGAATTCATTCAATCCTATACGCGTTTCATAGAGGAACATTTATCAAACCATCAATTACCACAACAGCCAACTAACCTCTACGAGCCCATTCGTTATTTTTTAAGAATTGGTGGAAAGCGTATGCGACCAATGTTAACATTGTTAGGGGCAGAATTATTTGGGCTTCATCGAGAAAATGCAATTCAAGCAGCTTTGGCGATTGAAGTGTTTCATAATTTCACCTTGGTTCACGACGACATTATGGACAAGGCTCCTTTACGAAGAGGCATGCAAACAGTTCATGAAAAATGGGATGGAAACACAGCTA
This sequence comes from uncultured Fluviicola sp., assembly GCA_964580465.1. Lineage (GTDB taxonomy): Bacteria > Bacteroidota > Bacteroidia > Flavobacteriales_D > Crocinitomicaceae > Taishania. The sequence continues at coordinate 134,569 of CAZOKJ010000002.1, forward strand.
TTTTAGCGGGAGATGTGATGATGATTGAGGCCTATCAATTACTGCTTCAACAAGAAGGTGATTTGCGCGCCATGCTAAAAGTGTTTAATAAAACAGCCATTGAAGTATGTGAAGGTCAGCAGATGGATATGGATTTTGAACAACAAAATAATCTGACTATTCCTGAATACATTGAAATGATTCGCCTTAAAACTTCTGTTCTATTAGGTGGAGCATTAGAGTTGGCAGCTATTATAGCAGGAGCTACAGAAGAGGACCGAAAACAGATTTACCAATTTGGAGTTAATGTTGGTTTAGCATTTCAAATTCAAGATGACATTTTAGATGTTTATGCAGATCCAGAAAAATTTGGCAAACAAGTTGGAGGAGATATTTTATCCAATAAAAAAACGATGTTGTATCTTTTAGCAAGAGAAGCAGCTTCTGATGAACAATTACAACAACTCAATCAACTGCTGACCGAAGAAAATTCATCAACTAAGATTGCTAAAACAATTCAAATTTACAATGATTTAAAGGTGCGTGAAAAATGTCAGCAATATGTGGATGATTATTTCTCAAAAGCATTGGCAAACATTAATAGCGTTGGTGTTGTTGACAATCAAAAAACAAAACTTAAAGAATTGAGCAACTTTTTATTATTTAGAGAGCATTAATTTGTTGTTAATATTAGTTGCTCCGTAAATTAATAGGTTAATTTCTTATCATTCGTCTAATTAACATTTATAAATAGGCAACTTTTTAGTAACTTTCACGTATTAAATGAAAATAAGGAAGCTTTTCAAGCATAAAACCTCTTAATAAGGATACTTATGATGACGCTCGAAGACTATCGCTCTGAGATGAATTGGATTCATCGCTTTGCTCTTGTAACTTTAGTTTTTTTATCTACAACGGTAGTTGTAGCACAAAGTATTGATGGGAACCATTCTTGTACAGATCCAAGGTACCATCAACATCAATATCAATTTGAAACGATGATGAATCAATTAGTGAACAGCAAAGCATTCGCTAAACGGTTTGAGTCAACGTATCACATTTCTTATCAATCATTTGCGGAAGTAAATGGTTATTTCGTGAATTGGATTCAAAGAGAAATCTTAGATCAAACTTACAAAGAAGGTGGTCTTGAACCATCAAAATTAGAGACACTTTACTTACAAGGAGTAGAAAAATTCAAGCAACAAGATGAGTTATTGTTTGAAATTCCAGCTAATCATGGAGTAGATGTGTACTATTATGGCAAGCATTCATTTAACCCAATTGAAAAAAAACCAAAAGATGATGGAGAACCTAAAACATTAAACTGTTACAACGCTGGTTTTGAGAATAACAATTGGGGTGGCTGGCAGACAATTTGTGCGACAGCTACAAATGGCGTTGGTATGGTTACCAATCCAGTTGCTTACACTCCTCCTGGAGGATGTTCTTCTCCAGCAGGAAGTCCACAACAACATTCTTTGTGGACTGGAGGGAATGATGCTATTGGAGGATTCCCACGTGTTTTTCAAGGGGGAGTTTCTGCCATGTTGGGAAATGGGGCTCAAGCAGGTTCTCCTGTACACCAAGCTGCTCAGTTGGTTAAAACATTTTTGGTAGATCCAAACCACACTATGATTCAATATAGCTATGCAGCTGTTTTGGATAATGGAGGAGGACACCCAGCAGCCCAACAACCTTTTTTTAGTGTTCGTTTATTAGTGAATGGAGTGGAAGATCCATGTGCTGCTTATTCTGCAACCGCGGGTGATGGTCAACCTGGTTGGCAACAATCAGGAACTCGTTATTACAGAAACTGGACGACGATTGCGGTTCCATTAGCAGCCTATGTTGGACAAACGGTTACATTAGAATTTACAGTGTCAGATTGTTTTGTAGCTGGTGGGTCTCATTATGCTTATGCTTATGTGGATGTATCATGTGATGATATGGAGGTAGAGTCTTTTTGCCAAGGAACATCTACTGTTTTGCAAGCGCCAACTGCGGGTATTACTTCTTATCTATGGAATACAGGAGCAACTACTTCGAGCATTACTGTCACTACACCTGGAATCTATACTGTTGACGTATTGCCTTATGGTTCGTCTTGTCCCTCTACATTAACTTATAATGCCATCATTTTTCCAACTCCAGTGGTGGATTTTACAGCCCCAGCAAATTTGTGTGTGAACAATACCGCGTCTATTGTAGACCAAACAACTATGCCAAATGGAGGTTCTATAATTGGTTATCAGTGGGATTTTGGAGATGGAATTAATACACCAAGCTCTACGGGAGCAATATCAGGAGTACCTCAAACAACGGGAGTTTATACTGGACCTAATCACACTTATACTACAACGGGCGGAAGAAATGTCGTATTGACTGTAACAACAGCCGATAGCTGCAATGCATCATTTACAAAATTGATAAATGTTGTGGACCGACCAAATGCAACAATCACAGGAAATACGGCCGTATGTGAAAACGGAACGTCACCTCAAGTAACTTTTACAGGTTCTGTTACTCCTGGTCCGCATACCTTTACCTATTCAGTTAATGGAGGAGCCAATCAAACTGTCACAACAACTTCAGGACATAGTGTGTCCGTACCTGTACCAACTTCGCCAGCTGGAACCTATGTTTATAATCTTTCAAACGTGATGGACGTTGCTCCTGCTGGATGTGACCGACCAATTACTCAATCGGTTACGGTGGTGGTAAATCCAAATCCCACTGCAACAATTTCTGGCACTGCAACTGTTTGTCAAAATGATACACCTTCTCCAGTAATTACGTTTACAGGTGCTAACGGTACGTCTAATTATCGCTTTACTTACACAATTAACGGCGGTGCCAATCAAACAATAACAAGTACTGGAACAACAGCAACTTTGAATGCTCCAACGGGTACCCCAGGTACTTTTACTTATACATTGGTTGGAGTCGAAGATGTTGCAACAGGTTGTTCTCAGGTTGTATCAGGCCCTTCTAATACAGCAGTGATTACTGTAAATCCAAATCCAACTGCAACGATTTCTGGCACAACAACCGTGTGTCAAAACGACACGTCTTCTCCAGTAATTACTTTTACAGGTGCAAATGGAACTTCGGAGTATGAATTTACTTATAATGTGAATGGAGGCGCAAATCAAACCATAACAACTTCAGGTAGTAATAGTGTAACTATTCCAGTTCCAACATCTACTTCGGGCACAATTACATATAATTTAGTATCAGTTCGCGATGTTGCTACGGGTTGTTCTCAAAATCAACCTGGAACAGCAAGCGTAACAATTAATCCTTTGCCAACAGCAATAGCAACAGGTACGGCAACAGTTTGTCAAGGAGAACCAGCTCAAACGATTACATTTACAGGTTCTAATGGTACTTCTACTTACCAATTTACTTATAATTTGAATGGAGGAGCAAACCAGACCATTACTACAACGGGCACAAATTCAAGTGCATCTATTACTGTCCCAACAACAACAGCTGGAACTTTTACCTATACATTGGTTTCTGTTCAGGATGTGGCAACAGGATGTTCACAAACACAGACAGGGGCAGCTATTGTAACGGTTAACCCAACACCATCAGCAACTATTTCAGGAACAACAATCGTTTGTCAAAACGATGTTGCGCCGAACGTGATTTTTACAGGTTCAAATAGCTCGGGTGATTACAAATTTACCTATTTAATCAATGGAGGAACAGCTCAAATTGCTACAACAACAGGAGGAAACAACACGCTTACAATTACAGCACCAACAACAACAGCAGGAACGTTTACTTACAACTTGGTAAATGTGGAAGACCCAGCAACTGGATGTACTCAAAGTGTTAATCAATCGGCAGTTATTACGGTTAATCCAATGCCAACAGCAACTTTAACAGGAACAACAACTGTTTGTCAAAATGACGCTGCTCCGAGTGTTACTTTTACAGGGGCAAATGGCACTTCTAATTACGAGTTTACATATAAGTTGAATGGAGGTGCAAATCAAACGATCACAACTTCGGGAAGTAGTAGTGTAACAATTACTGTTCCAACAGCAACACCAGGAACTTATGCTTACACACTTGTTAGTGTTCGCGATATTGCTACAGGTTGTTCACAGTTACAAACAGGTGCTGCTACAGTTACGGTTAACCCAACACCAACGGCAACAATTACGGGAGCAACTACAGTTTGTCAAAATGATGCAGCTCCAACAGTTGTGTTAACGGGTAATAATAGTAGTTCCACATACCGATTTACATATCGAATTAACGGTGGAGCAAATCAAGTCGTTACAACATCAGGAGGTTCTAACTCTGTGACATTAACTGTTCCAACAACAACATCTGGAACAGTTACTTATACCTTATTAAATGTGGAAGACCCTGCTACAGGATGTAATCAAGCTATTAATCAAAATGTAACAATTGTTATCAATCCATTACCAACAGCAACAATTGCCGGAACGATTAATACTTGTCAGGGTAGCGCATCTCCTACGGTGACATTTACAGGAGGAAATGGAACAGGTGACTATGAGTTTACTTACAAGTTGAATGGTGGAGTTAACCAAACAATAACAACATCAGGTGGAAATAGTGCTACAATCTCTGTTCCTACATCATCAGCTGGAACTTATGCCTACACATTGATTAGTGTGCGCGATGTTTTAACAGGATGTTCTCAGCCTCAAACTGGTGCTGCAACAGTGGTTGTTAATCCAATGCCAACAGCTACCATCGCAGGTTCAACAACTTTATGTCAAGGTGATGTAGCTCCAACAATTACGTTTACGGGGTCAAATAGCAGTGGAACGTATCGTTTTACTTATACAATTAATGGTGGGCCAAATCAAACCATTACGACAACCGGAGGTAGTAATAGTGCAACTGTATCTGTGCCTACAGGAACAGCAGGAACATTTACGTATGCCTTATTAAATGTAGAAGATCCAGTAACAGGATGTAACCAAGCAATTAACCAAAATGCTGTGGTAACTGTTAATCCTACACCAACTGCAATAATTACAGGAAATGCTGTGACTTGTCAAAATAGCACGTCACCAACAGTAACGTTTACAGGAGCAAATGGCACTTCTAATTATGAGTTTACCTATAAACTTAATGGAGGAGCCAATCAAACAATAACAACTGCTGGCACGAATACAGCAACGATTTCAGTGCCGACAGCTACTGCAGGAACTTATACTTATACATTAGTTTCAGTAAAAGATGTTGTAACAGGATGTTCTCAAACTCAATCAGGTACTGCAACGGTTACTATTAATCCAATGCCTAATGCTACAATCACTGGGACAACTACTGTTTGTCAAGGTGATGCTCAACCGACTGTGACAATTAATGGGACAAATACAAGTAGTTCTTATCGTTTTACTTATACAATAAATGGAGGACCAAACCAAGTTGCTTCAACACCTACAGGAGGATCTAGCTCTTCATTTACAATAACAACGGTTGTTCCTGGAACTTATACTTATCATTTAACAAATGTAGAAGACCCAGCAACGGGATGTAACCAAGCGCTTAACCAAACAGTGACTGTTTTGGTAAATCCTACTCCAACAGCAACAATTTCTGGTACAACAGCAGTTTGTCAAGGTGGTTCAGCACCTAATGTTACTTTTACAGGAGCGAATGGGACATCTAATTATGAATTTACCTATCAATTAAATGGAGGTGCGAATCAAACAATCACTACCTCTGGTTCTAACTCTGTGACCATTGCTGTTCCAACAACAACGGCAGGAACTTATACTTATACACTTATTTCTGTAAGAGATGTAACGACTAACTGTTCGCAACCGCAAACGGGAGTAGCAACCATTACAGTGAATCCAATGCCATCAGCAACTATTGCAGGCTCTACAACTGTTTGCCAAGGCGATGTAGCTCCAATTGTAACATTCACAGGAAGCAACAGTAGTGGCAATTACAAATTCACTTATCGAATAAATGGAGGTGCAGATCAAATTGCTACAACATCTGGAGGAAGTACTACCCAAACAGCAACTGTTTCTACTGCAATACCAGGTACTTATACCTATACATTAGTAAATGTGGAAGACCCTGCGACAGGATGTAGCCAAGTGTTGAATCAAAGTGTAACAATTGTTGTAAACCCAATGCCAACAGCAACCATCGCAGGAACAGCAACAGTATGTCAAGGAAGCAATGCGCAAACGGTAACATTTACAGGAGCAAATGGATCTTCCAATTATGAATTTACTTATAAATTAAACGGAGGAAGCAACCAAACAATTACAACTTCAGGTGGTAATAGCGTATCGATTACGATACCAACAGCTACACCGGGTTCACATACTTACACTTTAGTATCAGTTAAAGATGTTGCTACTGGATGTTCGCAAGCTCAAACAGGAAGTGCAACGGTTATTATTAATCCTATGCCAACAGCTACTATCGCAGGGTCTTCGACTGTGTGTCAAGGAGACGTTGCTCAAATAGTGACGTTTACTGGAAGTAACAGCAGTGGCACTTACCGATTTACATATACAATTAATGGCGGAGCAAATCAAGTTGTAACAACATCAGGTACAGCTAATACTGTTACGTTAACCCAAGCGACTTCTACACCTGGTACTTATGTTTATAATTTAGTAAGTGTTGAAGATCCAGCTTCGGGTTGTGCAGAATTAATTAATCAGACAGCAACCATTGTGGTAAATCCAATGCCAACTGCAAGTATCCAAGGAAGCGCATTTGTTTGTCAAGGAAACAATACTCCTACTGTAACCTTCACTGGTGCAAATGGAACTTCAAATTATGAATTTACGTATTCCATCAATGGAGGCGTTCCTCAAACAATCACAACTTCTGGAAGTAATAGTATTACAGTAAACGTACCAACAGGTTTAGCAACTACTTACACTTACAATTTGATTTCTGTTCGTGATGTGACAACTGGATGTTCTCAGTCGCAAACAGGTTCGGCTGTGGTTACGGTAAGTCCAACACCGATGGCACAAGCTTCAGGAGACATAAATGTTTGTCAAGATGATGCCAATCCATCAGTAACATTTGCTGGTAATAATAGCTCAAGTAATTATGTATTTACTTACTCAATTAACAATGGGCCATCTCAAACTATTACAGCTTCTGGGTCTAATACAGTAAGCATCCCTCAGTCAACGGCAGTGCCAGGTACTTATGTTTATAGGTTAACAAATGTAATGGATCCAGCTTCATTCTGTAACACGGATACAAACTTGGTGGTTACAATTGTTGTAAATGCCTTACCATTGGCGAGCATTTCAAACCCTGTTGAGGTGTGTTACATGGATACTTTATTACCTGTGGTAACTATCACAGGATCTGGGACAACGAATCCATATACATTTACTTATCAAGTGAATGGTGGTCCAAACCAATATGCGACTTCAACAGGAAATAGTGCCTCATTCCAAGTTCCAACCAATGTTGTAGGAGAAGTTGTTTATACAGTAAGTTATGTTCATGATGGTACCAGCTTAGCATGTGGACAGGCCCTTAATTTAATGACAAAAATTAAAATAAATCCGTTGCCAACAGTAGAAGCAGGAGCTCCTTTTACAGTATGTGAAGGAACGTCAATTGTGTTATCTGGCGATGGAGCTCAGACCTATGTTTGGAATCATGGAGTGGTAAATGCTGTGCCTTTTACAGTTGATGTAACAAAGACATATACTGTTATTGGTACTGATAACAAAGGATGTAAGAATACTGATTCGGTGAAAGTAACAGTAATTCCAATCCCAGTGGTTGATTTTGAAGGAATTAATTTATCAGGATGTGCGCCAATTTATCCAGAAATCACTAATCATTCTACAGGGAATCTAACTGATTGTAAGTGGTATCTTGGTACAGGTGAAGTCTTTACAGGATGTACAGGATTTACAACTGAGATTACAGATCCAGGATGTTATGATTTAACATTGGTTGTGTCAACTCCTGAAGGTTGTTCAAATACCTTGACAATGAATGACTACATTTGTGTTGATGCCGTGCCAATAGCGTCATTCTATCCTTCGCCAGATAAGTTGACAAGTTATGCCTATGAAACACAAATGATTAACGAGACTATTGGAGCGTTTTACTACGATTGGGAGTTTGGAGATGGTTCTCCAGTAAGTCATCAACACTCACCTTTCCATGAGTTTCCTTATGATGAACCAGGTATATATACAATCCGTTTGATTGCAACTTCTAAGAATGGATGTGTAGATACTGCTTATGCTCATGTTGAGTTGAAAGAGGAATTAATTTTCTACGTTCCAAATACATTTACGCCAGATGGAGATTTGTATAACGAAGTGTTTAAACCTGTATTTACAACAGGATTTGATCCTTATTCATACACATTGATGATTTATAATCGTTGGGGAGAAGTGGTTTTTGAATCCCATGACACAAACGTTGGTTGGGATGGCAACTATGGCGGTGCAGAAGGCAATCGATGTCAGGATGGTACTTATACTTGGAAAATTAACGTTCGAAAGAAAAATTCGGACGAACGAAAAGAGTTTATCGGTCACGTGAACTTGATTCGATAATAGATACAACTATAAGGCATCCAACAAAAGAAACACTATTGTTGTTGGATGCTTTTTATAGGGTAAAATGTGTCAAAGAAATCGTAGTGTTAAAAATTATCTGTATTTTAGCACCAACTCTACGTTTGTAGGGGTTTAATTGTAGAAGTTTACTATATGAGAATTACGATTGCTGTATTGCTATTTTCGCTTTTGTTTTTTGAAGCCAAAGGACAGGATTTATTACCCGTTTTTTATGACACAACAGAACGAAATCAGGAGTTGAACATTTTTGCAACAGCGGAATATGGCTCTTCTTCCATTTTGAACTCCTTGACTCGTCATTTTATTTTTGGAGGTGAAATCTCAGACGCCTTGACAGAGAAATTAGCCAATAAACAGAAAAAATTAAATCGACTTGGTTTTTTTGCTAATCCAACAATTGAATACATTAATTACAAAGTTCAGCCCTTTAAGAAAAAAAACTGGGGAATCATAGTAAAAGCAGGAGCGTTTTATAGTGGAGCTGCTCGTTATAGAGCTGGTTTGTTTGGTTTGGCCTTTAGAGGTAACGAGCCTTACTTGGGACAAGAATTGGATCTTTCTAATATGGTTTTTGGTCTAACAGGCGGACATAAAGTAGGGTTTGGATTTATTGATAATAAAACTAAATCAAGCGTAACATTAAACGTATATGGAATATCAAACTATGCACGCGTGTACACCAATTCTTCTAGTTTCAAACAAGATGACACAGGTTTCAATGCTGAACTTGCTTTAAATGGACAAGTAGAATTTGCTTCAGGACCATTTTACAAAGGAATAGGAGTAGGTGTTGATGCTAACTTATTTTTTAAAGTTGGCCCTGATGAAAAACCTTCGTTTCTCCAATTTTCTTTTCAAAATTTAGGAATAGGTTTTCTCAGTAAACATGTTCAAACCTATGTTATGGACACAACAATACAACATGATGGCTACACATTTGCAGATCTAACAAATGAGAATACTTTGTTTGGAAAAGATAAGAACGTACTTGATGAGTTAGGAATCGTTCACACAACCAATTCTAAAGTAATTGCATTACCTTTTGTTGTAAGCATTGCTAAAATTATTGACGAACACAATCCTAAGATGTTTCAGTTTTTCTACGGAGCTCAAGTTTATATGCAAAACGGAAGCTTACCAATGTTATATGCAGGTGCTCACTACAAAAGCAAAAAGTGGTTCAGAATGGGAGCAGGCTTATCTTATGGTGGTTTCTCAGGCTTAAGGGGTAACATTTATTTGCAGGGTGCATGGAAAAACATAATAGCAGGTTTAGCTACTACCGATGTTGTTGGAATGATTGGACTCGGTAAAGGATTTGCCTATACTTTTAAATTAAATTACCGTTTTTAAATAAAACGAATTATGAAGAGTTTGATTACTTTTTTAAGTGTATTGCTAGCAAGTGTTAGCTTTTCACAAACAAGCTTTTACAAGCAGTTCTCAGGGAATGGATATGATTATGCGAATGGAATCGTGCAATTACCTGACTCTTCTTATGTGATAACAGGTTCTTCTTCTAGTTTTGATGAAGGTCCAGCTCAAATGTTTTTACTTAAAATAGATAGCTTGGGGCATTTTCAATGGTCAAAGCATTATGGGGGTAGTGAGTCAGATTGGGGAGTAAGAGTTAAACACATTCCAAATGATGGCTTTTTAGTTGGTGGTTATACCAACTCTGAAGGAAATGGAGCTTTTGATTTTGCACTTTGGAAAATAGATGAATCAGGTTCTCAACAATGGTTTAAAACTTATGGAACTGCTGGATGGGAACGTGTAAACGACATGGCTTTAACGCGTGATGGTGGAGCGATTTTAGTAGGAGAAACAACCAATACTAATGATGGTTTTACAGATGCTTACCTTGTTCGTGTGGATGCCAATGGCAACGTAATTTGGCAACAACAATTAGAAGCAGCTAAAGCAAATAATGCAACAAGTATCAAGGTTTACAACGACAGTACGTATGTAATTGCGGGGTACAAAACACACGCTGTTTCTGGAAAATCTCAGTTTTGGGTAATTAATATCCATGAAAATGGAACCTTGATTTGGGAACAAACATGGGGGACAGGCGCGGATTATTATCTATATGATCTAGAAATTTACGGAACAACAATCTTTGTGGTGGGCTCAAAATTGCTTGCCAATGGAGATGACTTCGATTGTATTTCTAAACTAGCCGCAGTAGACGGTACTCCTTCGGCTATTAATGCTGCTTCAAATCGATTGAGTAAATCAGTTGGAATTACCAAGTTTAGAGAACCTGGCCTTTTTAGTGTATGTGTGTCAACAGCTGGTGAGCATTCTTTTGGAGCAGAAGATTTGTATTACCACCTTTTCGATGAAAATCCTTATTGGAACGATGGCATTGGCACGGTTCAATATGAAACAAATCAAATTTTCGGAGATTTAATTTCTACTTATGGCAATGGAATGATAAGTGTGGGCACAAATGAACATATCGGCCCTGGTGGTTCAAGCATATTTGTAATTAAAATCTGTGCTTATCACACTGGTGTAGAAGCAAATGATGATATGACAGCAGAATCTTTGGTAAGTGTCCACTCACTTGAAGAACAACATTTACATGTTTTTCCAAATCCTGCTTCAACTGCGCTTTATGTTGATTTAAGTGGACTGGAAAATGATGCTTATGAATTGCAACTTGTTACAACAACAGGTCAAATGCTTCAACAACAGTATGTAAGTCAACCCATGTTGATGCAATTAGACGTTTCTACTGTTCAGTCGGGAATATATTTTTTACAATTGGTGAAAAACAATCACGTATTGAATCGAGAAAAAATCCTTATTCAGAAATAGTAGAAAATTTATAATTTATAAATAGCAACAGTTTGGTATTGTCCTATCTTATTTTGTAAGTACATAGAATCAAGTTTTTTTACGTTGTTTTTCGCACCTTCGTCGCTTTCAATTATTAAAAGATAGTTTAATCCCTTGCTCTTTAATTTTGGCAAGGTTTTATTCATGTCTTCTATTGTAATAAACATATTGGTGTAACCATATTGATTCATTAATGCTAAAGAAATGCTCGGCGAAAAATCATTCATCACAAAAACTTTGTCATTGGCTTTAATTCCGATGCTTCTTAAGTAAGGCTGGATAGTATAAAAAGGAACAGTTGTTATTTTTGCGCGATATGCATCGTAATCCCATAGATCAAATGTGGATTTTTCTACCAAAAACTTACTACTTTTTGCTAAAGCATCTTCATTGTTATATCGCAATCTACCTTTGATTGCAGCTGTATAACTTAAGAAGATAAATACTACATATAAACCTATTGTAATTCTTTTCTGATTAGAATAATTTTTAAATAACAAATCTATAGTTGTTATCACAATAAAGACGGTAAAAATTAAGAACCCAACTAAATAATAATCGTGCCATACAAACACATAGAAAAAGGTTAGAAAATAAAATGCTGACCAACCAAAACCTAACACCATCACAATTTTAAACAATTTGTTAGCCTTTTTCCAATGAAATAGACTATAAACGAATGCAATTAGCAATAATATTAAGGTAAGCTTACTATGATTTTGCCATAAAGTATTGGTCGTCATTTTATCCCAAGCCACGCTTACAGGACCTTCAAAATTATCTTGCCAAATGGCATTCCAGACACGCAAAGAAAAGTAATCTGACTGGTTTTCAGAGTTATATTGTCTAGCAAAACTATACCACAAATAACTTGGCATTACTGAAACAGCTCCAACTAAAAAATAATAAATGATCGTTTTACTAAACCATTGCTTTTCAAATTTCACAAGTTTGATTTTCTCTAAAAAGATAATAGCAAACATAATAACCAAACTAACAGCTTCAGTTACTTTTAATAAAGAAGCAATGGAAATGAATGCAACTGAAAGAATAAATACATAAAATTTTTCTTTTTTGATATATTGAAAGAAAAATGCCCAAGCCATTAACGAAAAACTGAACGCAGCAACGTTGGGTGTGAAACTAGACATATAGGTCAAGTAAACAGGTGAACTAAACAAAAATAAAGTTATTAATATGCCAATATGTTTGTTTTTTGTAAAATCTGCGATTGCTTTTGAAAACAAGTAAACTCCCGAAAAACCTATGATAAACATAATGCTCCTATATACCCAATATTGGACACCTGTAATTTTCCAGATTTGTGCAACGATATAGTAAATGATAGGAAATTCTCCTACTCCTTTATTCATATCATTGGCGTTGTGGCAATGAATGGCTGGTTCAAAAAAGCTTATGTCGGGATTGTTATAATAATTTAATGCTATCGAAAGTCCATCTGTTTGTCGCCACGTATGCCAACCATACGGTGGAGCAAATAAAATATCTATGAAGTTATTGACTAGAATTAGACCTACAAGAACAAGGAAGAATAGAAACGTATAATTTTTAGTTATAGCCTTCATAAGATAAGCGCTTAAGACCTATTAATATAAGTCATCCACCTTCATTCGCAAATATCGGTTAAGCGAAAACCATGTGGAGATGTAACTAATAAGAATGCCTAATACAAGGATGATGGAGAAGAGCAAAGCTAACATTTGCCAACTAAAGGAAATTTCGATTACTTCCATTACATTATCTGCTACGTACACCAACAACATAAATAGTGCCAACCCTAAGATAGCTGATACGATTCCTTGAACGATTGATTTGCGCAGAAAAGGGCGGCGAATAAAACGTGATGTAGCACCAACTAATTGCATTGTTTTGATTAAAAAACGCTGTGAATACAATGCTAAACGAATAGTGTTGTTAATCATTGCTATGGCAACGACCACTAGTAACAAGGCTATAACACCAAATAAATAAATGAATCGCTTAAAACCAAGATTAACGTCGGATACACTCTCTTTGTTGTAATGAACTTCATCAATCTCATCGCTATATGCTTTTAAAAGTTCTGTTTTTATTACTTCCATTCCTTCCAAATCAGCATATTCTTCTTTTGGATGATAAGAAATGTTGGTAGGAATGGCAATTTCACCATCTAAAATAGACAAAATATCAGAAGGTTCTTGGTTCAGACCTTTGATTTCATTGATAGCATGATCAGAATCTACATACTTCACTTCTTTGAAGTATTTCCAAGTTCTTAACTCTTGTTCGATTTGTTTGATGTCAGCATCGGCAAAACTAGGTTTGAAAAAAATGTCAGCTTGTAAGCTTTCCTTTGCTTGTTTCTGGATGGAAGTTAATGCAAAAGATCCACCAACAATGATAGAAATCACAAACAACACTAGTGATATTCCAATAATCGTCGAAATATAACTTGTTTTAACCCCTCTTTTACTGTATTTTTCTGCTGATGCGCTCATATAAACCAATTACAACCTACGAAGTTAACCTTTTAGTAGAAGTATTTGAAAAACAACAACGCTAAAATACAAACAACTTATTGTTTGAAACCTTATTTTGCTTTTTCTATTCCAGAGTTTTTATACTCATTTGATTGCAAAGCTTCAACAGCTCGATGCAGAATTTCGTTGTTTTGATTAATTATTTGATAAAATCGTTCGACTCCATAAATATGCTGCGCAAACACTGCTTTCATGTTTGTTGTAAGCAATTTCCTAGATGTTTCATATTCTTCTTTGTTGAACGTTACTCCGTGTTCTTTTTCTGCATAAGTAAAGAAATCAGTCATAAAAGACTCGTCTAGTTGAAACGTTTTTTCAAATTGCTCAAACTGTGGATATTGTTGGTTTAACTGAGTTCGGTTATTGTTTACATATTCAGCAATGTAAGGTCCAATTGCTCCTTTTCGAATAATTTCTTTGAAAAACGGAGTAATACCTGTAGTGTCATAAGGCACGAAAATATCTGGCATTACACCGCCACCGCTATAAACAGTTCGTTTTGTGATGAGCGTTTGAACTTTTAATGAGTCATTCAATTTAATTGAATCTTTATGGTAGTATTCACCATGTTCAAAACGATTTACCAAGTCTTTGCGATAATTGTCTTTTCCTTCCTCATAAGGTTTTTGAATGAAACGACCAGAAGGAGTATAATAACGCGCTATTGTTAAGCGGATTTGAGAACCATCTGAAAGATTCATCGGGCGTTGGACCAATCCTTTTCCAAACGTTCGACGACCGACAATCAATCCTCTGTCCCAATCTTGAATGGCGCCAGAAACAATTTCACTTGCCGATGCGGAGCTTTCGTTTGTAAGTATTACCAAACGCCCCTTTTCAAACGCATTTTTCTTACCAGCTTTTAATTCTTGACGCGATTGAGCTCTACCTTCAGAATAAACAATGAGCTTGTCTCCTGAAAGAAATTGATCGGCTAATTCATGGGCTGCAGTTAATAACCCTCCTCCGTTGTTTTGTAAATCAAGAATTAAGTCTTTCATGCCCTGTTTTTTTAGCTCCGCAATAGCATTCTCTGTTTCTTCTGTTGTTGTTTTTGAAAAACTATTTAACTTGATATAACCTATTGTTTTGTCAATCATGTAATAAGTATCAACTGAATTGACAGGGATTTTATCTCGTGTGATGGTAAATTCTATGGGACTAGACTGGCCTTTTCGTTGAACTTCTACTTTAACTTTTGTATTTAAGTCTCCCATTAATCGTTTTCTAATTTCAGCATTTTTCATTTTTACTCCAGCAATCACTTCCCCGTTCACACGAATTAGTTTATCTCCTGCCATTAACCCTACTTTTTCAGAAGGACCGCCTGGAATGGTTTGAACAACAGTAAAAGTATCTTTAAACACTTGGAAACGGACTCCAATACCAACAAAACTACCAACAATTGCCTGGTTTGCATCTTCCACCTCTTCTTTTGAAATATAAGTTGAGTGAGGGTCGAGTTTTTCGAGCATTGCCACAATAGCGGCGTCCATCAATTCATCATTATTGATTTTATCAACGTAATAAAGAGCTACTTTCCCATACACCTCGTCAAATTTGTTAAATCCTTTAGGAACTGGTTGAGCGATGGTAGCAAATGCAATAAATGATAGAGTGACAGCTAAAAACTTTTTCATGTTGTTCATTTTATTTGTATAAAGGTAACAAAAATTGAGCCGTTTTAGAGAATAATAACAAATTTTTACTTTTTTATTAGTTCTATATCAAACGTGAAGTCAACAATATCACCTTCTTGTGGTGAGGAACCCATGCCGTATTTTCTACGATCGATCGCGGCTTTTCCCCAGAATTGTTCTTTGCCATCTTTAGTTCCTGCATATTTGATAAACACCTCTTCAGTGTTCGTTTTGCCTAATAATGTAAACTTCCCTTCTAACAAGTAGCCATCTTCCTTTGGTGTCATTTTTGTAGATTTGTAAGACATGATTGGGAATTTTTCCTCATTCAAATATTCGTCTGATTGTATTGATTTATCGCGTAACTTGCTAAATGTTGTAAGGTTTTTAGTTGCTAATGAAACTTCAAATGTTGATTGTTCAATGTTGTTGGCAAAAAATATTTTACCTTCAAAGTTTTTAATAGCTCCTTTTGTAACACCTCCTTTTGGACCAAGTTGAAAATCAATAATCGATGTTTCTGCATTGATTTCGTAATTCCCTTTTAACACATCGGCAGCTATTCCATCAGGAATAACTTTTACAATTCCAGTTGGCTTAGTTGAAGTTACAGTATTTGTAGAAGCAGTTTCTTCCGTAGTTGTTTGCTCCTCAAAAGGGTTGGAAGGAACGAGGTATCCAATTAATAACATTGTCGGAATAAGCATCGGTGCAACCCATTGATTATTAGAACTTGCAATAAGCAAACTAATTGCAATTAATGCAGCAACAAAGCTTTCGATTCCTCCGTAAGCAGGGTGAATATTGTTTAATAATGTAATTAAAATAATTAAAATTATTGATTTGATCATTAAGAGATAACGCAACCAGATAGCTGTACTTTTAGTAGATAATAGTACTAATAAGTAGGAAGCGACTCCAACAAAGAATCCTGCGACTACTTTGCCAACTGTGATATCAACTGATTCAAGGTTGTACTTTTGAGCAAATACTGCAATAAGAGCAATTGATAGCAAAGAAAAAACAAGGTTGGACGTTTTCGCAGGGCAGACAAGATTAAAAGCATAATATCCGACAGCTAACAACACTAACCCATACCATGAAACAAAGAAAGTGGCAGGTATGATGAAGAGGCTAACAAGTGCAATTTGCGCTGTTATGTTAACTGTTGACGCTTCCTTTTCTTTAAAAAATGACTCGAGGAAACGAGTGATTAATTTACTAATAACACCAACGAGAAAACCAAACAATACGATACTGATGACTTTCGTATCGGCTAAATTTAGAGAATAATCATTTACAAATAAATCATTTTTACCTAAAAGGAACAGTAATAAAATCGATAGAATAGGAGTTGCCCATTTTCCTATTTTATGTCGAATAAAAGATGCACCAATAAAATTTAATGACACGAATGCTGTTAACACACTTGTGATAAAACTATTGTTTTCTTCTGGTAACACGACAGCTTGCATCAATTGTAAACCACAAAGAATAAATAAGAATGTAAAAAAACGCATTGTTTTTTCATTTCTTTTAATCATTAACAATATGCCAGCTGTACATAAAGTAGCTAAGACAATAAGTTGAAACATTGTATTTTCCATAGGATAAAACGCAAATTTATTACCAAGGTAAGTATTTTAATTTTAGAAACTTATTTTTTAGTATAAATTTAACATTTATTTTTTATGGTTGGTATATAAATCCTCTTTTTTCATCTTGATTACAGTTAAATTAAAAACCTTATTTATTAAGTATTTACTTTCTTTCTCGGGTATGATTTTTGTAATTATTGAAAAGAATTAACTGCTTTTCTAAAAAAAAAACAGGGTTATATTGATTAAAAATTGTAATTTCGTAGATTGGAGTATGAGTACAGAAAATTTTATTGATATTCGTAAGTTAGTAGCAAGTAAAAGTCCGAAGCTGGCAAAGTTTATACCTGGATTTGTTTACAGTTACTTAAAACGCATCCTACACCAGGATGAGGTTAATGACTTTATGCGTCGAAATGGTGAACTAAAAGACGCAGAGTTTTGCAGTGCATTAGTAGAGGACTTTCAACTAAAAATAGACGTTGAAGGCATTGAAAATATTCCAAATGAAGGAGGAGTAATTTTGGCTATGAATCATCCTCTAGGCGGAATGGATGCAATGGCTCTAGTGCACGCTTTAAAGCATAAACGAAAAGATATTCGATTCATTGTTAATGACTTATTAATGAACCTAAAGCCTTTGGAGGGCTTGTTTGTGGGAGTTAATAAACATGGAGTGAATGAACGAAAATTACATACTCAAATGACTGAATTGTTTGAGTCTGATAAAGTAATTGGAATTTTTCCAGCTGGACTAGTAAGCCGTAAAAAAAATGGTGTAATTCGCGATTTGGAGTGGAAGAAAACTTTTGTGAGATACGCAAAACGACATGATAAGTTGATTGTCCCTGTTTATATAGATGGAAGGTTGACTAATTTTTTCTATAATTTGTCTAATTTTAGAACGTTTTTAGGACTAAAAGTGAACCTGGAAATGTTGTATCTTTCAGATGAAATGTATCAACAAAAAGGAAAACACATCCGCTTTGTTATCGGAAAACCTATCGCTTTGAGTGATTTTCATCACCATGAATCACAAGAAGTGATAGCAAACAAAATAAAAGAAAGTGTTTATCAGTTGGGCCAGCAGCTGCAAAAATGATAGAAATGGAACCAATAATTGAACCAATAGATAAAAAATTAATCATTGCTGAATTGACGCAAGATCGCTTTGTGCGTATGACGCGTAAAGGAGGTAATGAAATATATATTGTTAATCACCACAACGCCCCAAATGTCGTTAAAGAAATTGGACGTCTTCGTGAAGTTACATTTAGAAGTTCTGGTGGAGGGACAGGGTTGAGCATAGATTTGGATGAGTTTGATACTAGTGAACACTGCTATGAACAATTAATTGTATGGTCACCAGAGGACGAGGAAATCATTGGTGGATACCGCTATATTTTATGTAAAAAAGCAATGAATGACCTTTCTAATATCGAATTGTCAACTGCTCACTATTTTAACTTTTCTGACCAATTTGTTAGAGAATACATGCCTTATACCATCGAATTAGGCAGAAGCTGGGTGCAACCAAATTTTCAACCTGCTGTAAATCCTCGAAAAGGATTATTTGCGATGGACAATATCTGGGATGGTCTTGGTGCGTTAATCATCAATAATCCAGACATGAAGTATTTTTTTGGTAAAGTAACCATGTACCCAACTTTTGAACGTGAAGCTCGAGATTTTCTTTTACAGTTTATTTATCATTATTTTCCTGACCATGAACAGTTGGTAACACCGATCCATCCGTTGGTGATGAAGGAAAACAAACTATTTATTGAATTACGTGATAAACAGTTAGAGTATAAAGAAGCTTACCGAGTACTCAATGCTTTTGTACGTGAAAAAGGTGAAAATATTCCGCCGTTGGTCAACATCTACATGAACTTATCACCAACTATGAAAACATTTGGAACTGCGGTAAATCCAGATTTTGGTAACGTGGAAGAAACAGGGATTTTGGTAACAATTGAAGATATTTATCCAGAGAAAAAAGAACGCCACATGGAAGGTGATTTTTTTGAAAAGAAATAACGACAACAACATGCATGCTACTGAAAACAAACTAAGAGATTATCTAATTGCCCTGGTGTTTATTTGCTTCGGATTTGTATTGGGTAATATACCGATAATGATTGTGGCATCTTTTTTACAAGCTTCACCTGAAAATTTGATTGATGAAGTGCAGGCTACAATTGGTAAAACTCCAACAATGGCGCTTTTAGTGATGCCGTGGATTGGCGTTTTTCTTTCTTTTTTTCCAATTGCTAAATATGTACTAAAGTGGCCAATAACCAGTTTGTTTACTTTTCGTAATTCATTTGATTGGAAGCGATACTTAATTGGATTCTTCGTTTGGTTTACAATTAACCTACTAACGTTTTTTATAACTAAAAATGATCACGTTCTTTTTGTGGCGGATTGGTCCAAATTTTTCTATTTATTGGTAGTTGCTGTAGTCGTCTTACTCATGCAAACAATGGCTGAAGAATTAGTTTTTCGCTCTTTTTTAATTAAATGGTTGGGAAGACGAACAAGCATCGTTGCAGTTCAGGTGATTATTTCTGGTGTTTTATTTGGATTGCTACATGGGACAAACCCAGAGGTGGCAGCACTTGGGCCTATTGCTTTTGTTTATTATATAGGTGCTGGTTTGTTTTTAGGATTAATAGCAGTACTTGACAATGGGATTGAACTTTCTTCAGGATTTCATTTTGCCAACAACCTATTTGCAGCAATTATTGTTACAAGCGATTGGCAAGTGTTTAAAACCGACGCTATATATATAGATACAAATCCTCCAGCATTTACGCTCACGCAATTTTTGACCTTTTTTGTAGGACAATTGATCTTCTTCCTTATTTTTTGGAAAAAGTATCAATGGAATTTAAAAGAACTGGTGACCTTTAAAAAACAACTTAATTAAATCGAAGCGATGATTAAAAAGATAGCATTACATTGGCAAATAATCATTGCTATGATTTTGGGAATTGTTTGGTCATTCTTATCTAGCAAATTTGGATGGGCTACATTTACCTTAAATTGGGTTGATCCTTTTGGAACTATTTTTATCAATGCGTTAAAATTTATTGCTATTCCATTAGTGATGTTTTCTATTATTACAGGTGTTGCTACGCTTGGTAAAGAAACGAATCTAGGTAAATTAGGTGGTAGAACAATGGCTTTGTATGTGTTTACAACGATGTTTACCATATCAACAGGGCTAGTTTTTGTGAATGTTTTTCAACCAGGGAAAATTTCCACACCTGAAAAACAATTAGAAAACAGAATAGAATATGAGGTATGGGCAAATGAAACAGGTATTCGCATTATTGATGGTCAAAATAAGTTAGCGGAAGTTGATACAGCTTTGATTGCAAAGGTGAGTTCCTCATGGGAGCAAAAGAAGAACTCTGCGGAATACATGGCAATGCAAGAAAAAGCCAAGGCATCAGTAAATGTTAAAGAAAATGGCCCACTTCAGCCGTTGATTGACTTAGTGCCAGAAAACTTGGTGGTCTCGTTGAGCAATGGCAATTTAATGCTACAAATTATTTTCTTCGCTTTGTTTTTCGGTTTTAGTTCACGCTTTTTACCTGATGACCAAAGAAAACCCATGATTAATGTATTCAATGGGATAAATGAAACATTTATTAAGATGGTGCAGTTGGTCATGAAAGGAGCTCCCTTTTTTGTGTTTTGTCTCATGGCAGGAGTATTAACCAAGAAAGCCGGTTCTACAGAAGAGTTGATGCAGCAATTAGCAGATTTAGGTTATTATGCATTGGTAGTCTTTTTAGGATTGTTTTTTTTATTACTGACTTTCTATCCTTTATTAATGCGCGTTTTTGGAGTACGAATAGGATATGGTGAGTTTTTTAGAAACATGAGCCCTGCAATGGTACTTGCGTTTTCATCCTCTTCAAGTGCAGCGACTTTACCTGTGACCATTGATTGTGTAGAGAATAAAATTGGCGTTTCAAAAAAGGTAACAGATTTGGTATTACCTATTGGTGCTACTTTGAATATGGATGGTACATCACTTTATCAAGCAGTCGCAGTTGTCTTTTTAGCACAAATGCATGGGATTGACTTAACCCTTATGCAGCAATTAAGTATTGTAATTACAGCTACACTTGCATCATTTGGCGCAGCAGCCATTCCTGGCGCAGGATTAATTATGTTAATCATGGTGCTTTCTTCATTAGGATTAAACCCTATGTGGATAGCCATTATTTCACCAGTGGATCGAATTTTGGACATGTGCAGAACTGTAATTAATGTTACAAGTGACGCAGCTGTAGCAATTATTGTGAATCATTTGGATGAAAAGGATTCTAAATAGATTCAATTTTCAAGTTGTATTACTATATATATACGTATAAATTATACCACACTATTGCGCTTTATAGTTGAAGAAAACACTCATAAGTAAAGGAATTTAAGGTTTTCAACAATTATTTTCAAAAAATATTTATGGCTAACACCCTAATTATGAGATGTTAATTGATTTAATCAAAAAATAAATGAAAAAAAAGTGTTAATAACGCTTGCAGATAAGAAAAAAGTACCTATCTTTGCACCCGCTTTCAAACCAAACGAGGTTAGAAAAACAGAAGCTTGACAGGATTTGATTTT
>CAZOKJ010000003.1:0-130813 GCA_964580465.1 uncultured Fluviicola sp.
GTAAGCACGGTAATAATCTTCTATCATCTCCAAAATCTTCGGCGAAAGTGGTACAATTCGGTCTTTTTTGCCTTTGCTTTGAAATACGTGTAAGGTTAATCGATCTCTGTTGATATCCTTGAACGTGATGTTTAATAATTCGGAACGTCGCAAGCCACAAGCATAAATTAAACTCAACATTGTGCGGTGTTTTATATTGCCATGTGCTGTTAAAATAGTTTTTACTTCTTCTTTGCTCAAAACGCGTGGTAATTTTCGTTCGGTTCTTGGACGATGAATGATGTCGATGTCGATTTGTTTGTGTTCTATAATTTTATAAAATAGTTTTAAACTATTTACAAATTGATTTTGATAGGTAGAGGAGAGCTGACGTGCTATAATGTAGTCATTGTTGAATTGAATAATGTCGTCGATGGTAATAAATTGATGGCTTTTGTTTGGAAAAAACATGAAAAAGACTTTAACGCAATCCAAATATGTTTTGATAGTGTTTGGACTGTAACGTTTAGAGGTAAGCCATTGCTCAAATTCTTTGATTTTTGGTGCCGTTTCAGAATGAATTTTCGTTTCGTATTTTAACGGTAAGCCGAAAATTTTTCGATACTGATCGGTGTCGGGCAAATGCCATGCTTTTAAGGAACGACTCCATTTTCTTCCAGGTAATCGCTTTACGGAATCAATTAAATGCTGTTCGTTGGGAAAAGCCAAAACAATTCTAGGCTCTCCCTCATGGGTTATGAGTGCTGCATTAAACATTAGTAGGTTATTTTAATAATTGTTAGGTGAATTTAATTCAAAAAAATGAAATAAACAAGTTTTTTTATTTTTTTATGTGGAGTAGTGTAGTTAGCTATTTTTTTGAACCACATAGAAATCTATTGTGGTGAAAAAAATCAAAAATTGCTATGATTTTTAAGTTATATAGTTTTACATAGTTATTTCCAACGTTTGTCGATGACAAACACTATGTGCTGCTTTGTAACCTTATAAGCTATGCTCTTTCTATGTCCCTATTGAGGTTAAACCCCTCTTAGCTTAATCTTAAGAAAAAAAACTCGCCCTTTCAGACGAGTTTTTATAGCAACCATAGTGTTTTTATTCTATTGAACTAAGCATTGGTTGAACATTTACCGATATGTCCAATCATTAGTCAATAGACCCGGTAACACGTTTCATGAATTCATTCAAAGCTTCGCGCTGTGGTTTGCCGTTGCGAATTGCTTCGTTTACTTCTAACGCTCCACTTAAATTGGACAACAATTCTCCAATTACATCTAATTCTTCATCCTTGATTCCTGGAGCATCGATTAAATGTTCCAATACATCCATCGTTTCATGGATAAAGTCCTCATCATTCGCTTCTATAAAAGCTAATGTGTGTTTAATGACTGGCAACCTCATTGAATACTTCTTGAATGGTTTCTACTTTATTACCTTGTGCTTGTTTCACTAATTTTCCGTTTACGAAACCAGCAAATGTAGGCAAGTTGCTCACTTCGGCAAATTGGCGAGAATTGGGAAATAATTCTGCATCCACATAATAAAACTCAATACCTGGATTTTCTTCAGCCATGCGTCTGAATTTAGGCTTTGTGATTTTGCAATTTCCACACCAAGTTGCGCCATATTGAACCATCACTTTTTCAGATGCATTCAATAATTGGTCTAAATTGTCTTCTGTGATTTCTGTAAACATAGTTTTTTATTTTAGTGTTTGCTTAAATATTCAGCTGTACTGTTTCTGTCCGCTTTCATTGCTTCCTTACCAGCTTCCCAGTTTGCAGGACATACTTCACCATAAGTTTGAATGTGAGAATAAGCATCTACTAAACGGATGTATTCACCAACATTACGTCCTAATGGCATGTGGTTAATTGATTCGTGGAAAACAACTCCGTCTTCGTCAATTAAGTAAGTTGCACGGTAAGGAACATTATCGCCTTCTGATTCTTCGTCAAATTGATCGTAATCTAAAATTCCTAATGTATCAGCCAATACGCGAGTTGAATCTGCGATTAATGGGAAACGAACGCCTTCAATACCACCAGCATTTTTAGCAGTGTTTAACCATGCAAAGTGAACTTCAGCAGTGTCACAAGATGCACCGATAACGATTGTGTTTCTTTTTGCAAACTCTTCAGCAGCTTCTTGAAAAGCGTGAATTTCAGTTGGACAAACAAAAGTAAAATCTTTTGGATACCAAAATAAAACGATTTTTTTCTTTTCAGCAATCGCTTTTTCTACTACGTTGATTTTAAATGTGTCGCCCATTTCGTCCATCGCATTCACTGAAATTGATGGGAATTTTTGCCCTACAAAACTCATAATTTTTTGTTTTTTATATGTTATTAATTATTTTTTCTTCTACAAAGATACGCAACATTTATGAAGAAGTAAATCATTTTTATTGATGTTTCTATAAATAAAATCTATAATAGGTGATTGTTTTTAGATAAAATCTATTCTTTAAAACAAAAAGTATATTTTGTTAAATAAAAAAAATAGCGTACATTCGTTGTGTATTATCAAAAAGACATCTCGTATGACAACAGATCCTGAATTATTAAAACATTTGATACAACACGGAAGTTTGTTGCCTCAAGAGGAAATGCTTGAAGTTGCACGTAAAAAAGGAAGCTTATACATTGGTATTCCAAAAGAGGTTTCGTTTCAAGAAAATCGTGTTGCTTTGGTACCTGAAGCTGTTTCTTTATTGGTAGCCAATGGTCATCGGGTGAAAATTGAATCTAAGAGTGGGGAAGGGGCTAATTTCTCCGATCGAGAATATAGTGAAGCAGGAGCCGAAATTTGTTACGAAAAAGAAGAGATTTTTAAATGCAATATCATTTTTAAAGTGGCACCGCCAACGGAAGAAGAAATTGATTGGATGCCGGGAAATCAAACGCTGATTTCAGCACTTCAGATTTCTGTTCAACCTAAAATTATCCTGCAAAAATTAATCGCAAAGAAGATCACTGCTGTTGCGTGGGATTACATCCGCGATGAGGCTGGTGTTTTTCCTGTTGTTCGTGCAATGGGCGAAATGGCTGGCACAACTTCTATTTTAGTCGCTGGTGAACTGCTTTCTTCGTTTAGTCACGGTAAAGGGATGATGCTGGGTGGTGTTCCTGGAATTAAACCTACTGAGGTAGTCATTATTGGTGCAGGTTCAGTTGGAGAATACGCCGCTCGTGCTGCTCTTGGTTTGGGTGCAAGTGTAAAAGTGTTTGATAATTCACTCTCGCGCTTAAGACGTTTACAAAATGATTTGGGAACACGTATTTATACTTCTGTCATTCAGCCTAAAGTGTTAGCAAAAGCCCTAAAACGCGCTGATGTTGCTATTGGTGCTCTACGTGCCCCGTTAGGGCGTACTCCTTGTGTAGTAACTGAAGAAATGGTCAAGGGAATGAAACAAGGTTCGGTGATTGTAGATGTTAGCATTGATCAAGGTGGCTGTTTTGAAACTTCTCGTGTAACCAATCACAAAAAGCCAACTTTTGTGGAACATGGTGTGGTGCATTATTGTGTGCCAAACATTGCTTCTCGCATTTCAAGAACAGCTTCTTTTGCTTTGTCCAATATCTTTTCTCCGATTTTAATGGAAATGGGAAATGCTGGTGGATGTGGCGATTTAATTGCCAACGACTTAGGATTTAGAGGTGGTGTGTATATTTACAAAGGGAATTTAACGAGTGAAGTGCTTGGAAAAGTGTTTGATTTGAAATACAAAAGCATCGAATTGTTGTTGTTAGGGTTTAAAAAAGGACAATAGTGAGTGTTATTCAACCATTAAATTTACCCAAAGCTTCGCTTAAATTAGAAAAAAAACAAAACGAACTGTACGTTTGGTGTGTGGTGCGCAAAAAAAAATTATTGCTCACTCCTGAAGAATGGGTAAGACAACACCTTATTCACTTATTGATAAATGAATGGGGAATTCCAATCGAACGAATTGTTTCAGAATATGGAATTACTGTAAATGGATTGTCAAGAAGATGCGATGTTGTTGCTTTTAATCAATATGGGATACCAAAATTAATTGTTGAATGCAAAGCAACAACCGTGCCGATTAATCACGATGTTTTGTTTCAAATAGCTCAATATAACCGTGAATTAAAAGTCGATTATCTCATGCTTTCCAATGGATTAATCCATCACTTGGTAAAAATCAACCACGAAACAGGAGAATTAGATCCAAAAAATGCACTCACTAAAGAAATGTTGGACAAAACAACTTAATCTGCAATTACCTTCGGTACTGCTTCGCGGTTTCAATTTTCAATTACCTCCGGTGCTGCTTCGCGGTTGTAATTTAAAATTCAAACTAAACACCCCAAACAATTAAACGTGCGTCATCTGATGCGGAAACAAAACTGTTGCCATTGATTTTAAGTAACTTATTAACAGAATGACGATGACCTCCTTGTTTTATATCTAAGCGTTTCAACACTTTCATTTCTTGTAAATCCCAAATTTTAATCGTTTTGTCGCGACTGGCAGAAACGAGTATTTCATCATTCAAAAGCAATAAATCATAGACCATGTAGTTGTGAGCTGGTATGCTTTTAATGAGTTCGAAAGAAGTTAAATCACGTGTTTTTATAAAAGCATCTTTACCTCCAGAAACCAATTGGTTGCCAACCTCTATACAAACACCTACGCCTTCCAAATGACCAAAAAACTGATGAATGAGGTTAAAATAAGTACAGTCTAAAACACGTATATCACCATCTTTGCAACTGAGGTACATTTTTTTTTCGTCGTTGGAGCATTGCATGGACCGAATTTTATCGCTGCTGAAGGGTAGTTGAATAAGCAAGTCCAAGGTTTGAGTATCCCACACCGAAACAAAACCATTGCCATCGGCAACATAAAGTTGGTTGTGAGTTTTGTTTTCAGCTAATGAAAATATGCTTTTTTTGTGCAGCTGAATGTGCTTGATTTCCTTTCGCTCAATTAAATCAAAGATGTGCAAATCTCCAGAAGCAAGTCCTGCAGCTAGCTTAGTGTTGTTATCAAAAAGCTGTATTGCATAAGCCGTTGTCGGTGTTTTAATTGCAAAATTATCTTGCTCCCCAGTAGCGATATCCCATCTAACAATGTACTTGTCGGCACTTGCAGAATATAAAAAAATCCCATCAAATTGAATGGAATAAATAGCTCCTGAATGTCCCTCAATTGTTCTTTTTTTTGTAAAATTCCATCTTTCCTCCATCTCTTTCACATTTTGACAATATTACGAAAAATTTTAGACTTTTCATAGAGTCGAATTAGAAAACGGCATTGTTAATTGAATAACGGTTCCTTTATTAGGTTGGCTATCAATTGTAAACAAAGCATTTAATTCTTCAGCTCTTTGTTCTAAATTTTGCAAACCATAACCTCTTTTCACAGCAGCCAAATCAAATCCTTTCCCATTATCCTCAATTTTTAAAGAATCTTTGTTGATTGCAACTTTTAATTCTGTGCATTGAGCGTATTTGCAGCTATTGTTAATTGCTTCTTGAATAATTCGAAATAAGTGCAAGGCCGTTGCAGGTGATAATGGATGGTTTTTATTTTCTGAATAAATTGAATATCGTATTGGGGTATCTTCCACCAAACGATTGATGTATTCCTCAGCTTTACTCACTAATTCATCGATGGTTATTTCTGTTTTATTAATAGACCAAATCGTTTCTCTTAAAACAGTGTTCGCATTGGATGAAAGATTACGTATAGTGGCCAATTCTTCTTTTTCATCCTTGTTGATGGTTTTGTATAAACGCATATCAATTTTAGAAGAGATCAGGGTCAACTCTGCACCCAAATTATCATGCAAATCACGGGCAATTCTACTACGTTCTTTTTCTAAATTTTCTAAATTTAAAATAGCTTGTTTTTGACGATCAATTTTTCGTTTTTGCAGAATAATTGCTACCAAAATAACCAATCCTAAAATAGCAATAATTAAACTAATGAGGAATAAGGTTTTGTTTTTGTTTTTTAATTGTTCTTCTTGCAATTCAAGTTCTTTTTTCTCTGTTTCATACTTGGTTTGCATTTCTGTCAATTGCTTTTGCGTACTTTCATTTAAGAGTTGATCTCCCAAATCTTTTTGTCGCTGAAGAAGAGAGTAAGCTAGCTTGAAATCTCCTTTTTTATTGGCTAATTCAGCTAGTTGACCAAGCAAATACTTGCTTAAATCATTGAATTGGTGTTTTTCTCCGAGTTTCAAGGCTTGTTCAAAGTAGTTGGATGCATCAAGGCTTTTGTTTTGCATAGCAGCGATTTCGCCTAAATTAGTATAGCTAATTGCAATGGCAAAGGTGTCTTTTTGTTCTTTTCTAAGCTCAAGTGCTTCAAGTTGTTGCTGTATTGCCACATCAAATAATCCTTCCTGGGCCTTTATTTGACTGATAAAGTCCAAACTGTAGGATAAGCCAATTTTATCATTCACTTTTCGGTAATAACTGGCTGTTTGCTCATGATAAAACAGTGCTTTATCAAAATTGTTCTCACATTGAGAAGCTAAATTTCCCAAATAGTTTTGTACCGTCGCCAATTCTTGTAAATTATTGGTTTTTTGATAAATACTTTCAGCCTTTTGATAATATTCTTTTGCTTTAGTGCAATTTTCTTGTGTTTTTCTAATTACGCGTCCCATTGAAATATAAACCAAGGGCAAAGAAACTTTGTCGTTTTGTGAACTTAGCAAATCGGCAGCTTTTTGTAAATGCGTCAACGCTTTTGGATATTCACCGGTTAGGTAATAGGTGTCCCCAAGTTGGTAGTGCAATTTTCCCAATAAAACAGGAAGTTTTTCCTTATCAAAGCGTTCAAATGCTTCTTCAGCAAGTTTAATTGCCAATTGAGGATTACGTGTTTTATTAAAATCGATACGTTCGATAAATTGAGCAAGCTGCTCTTCCCCTTTGAATTGATTGATGTTTGTTAATTCATCTGCTTGACTATAACTAACAAATGAAAGAAGGACACAAAGTAAAAAAGTGCTTATTTTTTGGGTTAGTGACATATTCGTTTTTTAAAAATTCAAACAAAAATAAGCGTAAAATGGTTACAGCAAATTTTTTTAATGAAAATAATTCATAAAAAGATATGAAATGGAATAAATAAACAGTACGAATACAGTGGTTAGCAATTGAATATTAAATGCATTACACACCACTTCTCTTCAAATAATGCCTCCTTTTTTAGCTTTTTCTATCGCTTCAACTTTGTTGTGTACTTGCATTTTTTTGTAGGTATTTTCAACGTGCTTACGAACGGTTCCATAGCTAATGAATAAATTTTCAGCGACTTGGTCATAACTAAGTCCTTTAGAAATTTGTTCCAACACTTCTATTTCACGTTTAGTTAGTTCAAAATCTACAGGAGCTACTTTTTCAGGTTTTCCTCTACGAATAAGCGCAAGTGATTTTTTAGCAATTAATGGACTCATAGGTGCGCCGCCTTCCAAGGCTTCATAGATCGATTTATGAATTTTTGAAGGAGGCTCGTCTTTCAATAAATAACCGCTCGCACCAGCAAGGATAGATTCAAACAGATTTTGTTCGTCATCAAAAACGGTGCTAATAATGACTTTGATTTGTGGCCATCGCTCTGAAATGATTTTGGTAGCTTCTACGCCGTTCATTTCAGGCATATTGATGTCCATAAGGATAATGTCAACAGCGTGATTTTGCTCCAAACGTTGAATTAATTCCTTGCCGTTTGAAGCAAGATCAACAACTTTAAATTCAGAAGCTAACTCTACTTTATCTTTTAAAATAAGAGCTAGCTTTGAAATATCTTCAGCAATAACTATTTTGATACGTGGCGTCATATTTTTTCTTTGATGCAAAGATGTAATTTATTTTTAACAGACAAAATACGACAAACTACGCATTTTAGCCATTAATTGCTCTTACCTCTTTTACTTCTGGAATGTATTCTTTTAACAAGTTTTCAATGCCAAATTTCAAAGTTGCAGTAGAAGAAGGACAACCGGCGCAAGATCCTTTTAAGACAACAG
This sequence comes from uncultured Fluviicola sp., assembly GCA_964580465.1. Classification (GTDB taxonomy): domain Bacteria; phylum Bacteroidota; class Bacteroidia; order Flavobacteriales_D; family Crocinitomicaceae; genus Taishania. The sequence goes on from CAZOKJ010000003.1 coordinate 8,018, forward strand.
AAACAGTGCCATCAAGAAAACCTAAATAATCAATAGCGCCGCCATCCATTTCAATACGAGGTCGAACGTATTCATTTAAAATATCAGAAATTGCATCATCAAATTCAGAAGCAGGAATATCAAATCCTAATCCTTCTGTTGATTTTTTCACTCCAGCATCAGCAAAAGCATTCTTTTCAGGAAATGCCGTAACGACTGCTTTTTCTTCCAATAACCAAGATTGAACAAATTCACGCAAATCTGCTGTGATAAAATCCCATGGCACATTGTCTGTTTTTGTAACAGAAACAAAATTGGATGAAATAAAAACAGCATTAACAAAAGGGAAAGATAACAAGGCTTCTGCTAATGGAGAATAAGCTTTCGCATCAGAAGCAGATTTGAAATCCACTGTCTGATCTGTGTCAATAAGGTTTTTATTAGCAACAAACTTCATCGTTGCTGGATTAGGTGTGTATTCTGCGTAAACTGTTACAGGGAGACTCATATTCATTTTAATTTAAACTACAAAAATAAACATTTTTGATAGAAGAAGATGAAATCTTATATTTTTCTATCATTCCCCCCCCTTTCATACAAAATGAAAGGGGGCTTCCTAAGCCAAGTTCAAAAATGTCTTTTCTAGCAAAGCGAGAAATCTTTTCTACTCAGAAACAAAAACGTTAGAAAAAAATAGATAGGCAACTACTTTTGTTCAATACGTTATTTTTTTAATAAAAAATGAGTTTTTAATCAGCGAACACCTTAGTTATTAACAATAAAAAATGAAAAGGTTGAAAAAAAACACACTTTTTTGACGTTCATCAAAATAGAAGCACTAACTTTGTACCCGAAATAGCATTAGCTAAAATAAAAAAATTATGGACATGTTTGGAAAAATGGGTAAAAACACAGATTTAAAAACGTCTATCGGATTAGATCATTTAGGAAATCAATTTTGGAACTTAACACCAGCAGAATTAGTTGAAGACACTATTTTGTTGGGTCAAGGTATGTTAACTGACACTGGAGCAATCGCAGTTGAAACAGGTGAGTTTACAGGAAGGTCTCCTAAAGATAGATTCATTGTGTTTGATGATAAAACTGCAAATGCTGTTTGGTGGGGAGATATCAATATCAAGTTTGCTCCTGAACAATTTGATGCTCTTTACAATCGTATGAAAGGATATTTAGTGGGTAAAGATGTTTATGTGCGCGATAACTATGTATGTGCAGACGAAAATTACCGTTTAAATGTTCGTACAATTACTGAAAAACCATGGTCAAATCACTTCGCTGATAACATGTTTTTACGTCCAACAGACGCAGAGTTAGAAGATTTTACGCCAGATTGGCACATTGTTAACTTACCTGACTTTATGGCTATTCCTGAAGTAGATGGTACACGTCAACACAATTTTGCTGTATTGAACTTTACTAAAAAGATGATTATCATCGGTGGTACAGGTTATACAGGTGAAATTAAAAAAGGTATTTTCTCAGCATTGAACTTTATCTTGCCTCACGAGAAAAATGTATTGTCTATGCACTGTTCTGCTAATATCGGTGAAGCTGGTGATACTGCTGTATTCTTCGGTTTGTCTGGTACTGGTAAAACAACATTGTCTTCTGATCCAAACAGACGCTTGATTGGTGATGATGAGCACGGTTGGGCTGATAATACAGTGTTCAACTTTGAAGGTGGATGCTACGCAAAAACTATCGATTTGTCTCGTGAAAAAGAACCCCAAATTTATGATGCAATTAAATTTGGTGCAATTTTAGAAAACATCGGTTTCAAAGATGGTTCTTCTACTCCAGATTATACAGATAATTCTATCACAGAAAATACACGTGTTTCTTATCCTTTAGAGCACATTGAAAATACAGCAAGACCATCTGTTGGTACTGCTCCAAAAAATATCTTTTTCTTAACAGCGGATGCTTTTGGTGTGTTGCCTCCAATCTCTCGTTTAACGAAAGAACAAGCAATGTACCACTTTATGTCTGGTTATACAGCTAAAGTTGCAGGTACAGAAGTAGGTGTAACAGAACCAACAACAACATTCTCTGCTTGTTTCGGTGCTGCTTTCTTGCCTTTACACCCTGCAAAATATGCTGAATTGTTAGGAAACAAATTAGAAGGTACTGACATCAAAGTGTGGTTGATCAACACAGGTTGGTCTGGTGGTTCTTTCGGTGTAGGAAGCCGTATTAAATTGAGCTACACAAGAGCAATGATTACTGCAGCGTTGAATGGTAAATTAGACAACGTTTCTTACAATAAATTGCCAATTTTTGAATTAGAATACCCAACTTCTTGTGAAGGTGTTCCAGCTGAAATTTTAAATCCTCGTGACACTTGGGCAGACAAGGCTGCTTACGATGAGAAAGCAAATAATTTAGCTGCTCAATTCGTGAAAAACTTCGAAAAATTTGCAGATCAAACTAGCGAAGCAATCAAAAATGCTGCTCCAAAAGTTTTAGCATAAGCAATCGAACAAACGTATAAATGAGAGAAGCTGTTCTTTTAGACAGCTTCTTTTTTTTTAATACTTTTTTTGCTCGCTCTTCTTTATCCAAAAGAATTGTTGTAAATTTGAACCTCTTTACGTAATAAATGGCCAACATTCCTCCACATATTGTCGATGATATTATTCAAACAGCTCGAATAGAAGAGGTGATAGGGGATTTTGTGAGCTTAAAGAAGGCTGGATCAAACTTAAAAGGTTTGTCTCCTTTTACAGATGAAAAAACGCCTTCCTTTGTTGTGTCGCCTGGAAAACAGATTTTCAAGTGCTTTTCAACTGGAAAAGGTGGGAATGTCGTTTCCTTTTTGATGGAAAAAGAGCACTTCTCATATCCAGAAGCTCTTAAATGGCTAGCAGATAAATACGGTATTCAACTGCCTGAAGATAAGCCTCTGACGTTAGCTGAACAAGCAGCTATTTCCGAAAGAGAAAGCTTGCACATCATCAATGAGTTTGCGAAAGAACATTTTAAAAACAACATTACACAAACCGACGAAGGAAAATCAATTGGCTATTCGTATTTCATTGAGCGTGGTTTTCGCCCTGATATAATCGAAAAGTTTCAACTAGGATATTGCCTTAACTCAGGAAGTGACTTTACCAATGCAGCATTAACAAAAGGCTTTAAACTAGAATACCTTGAAAAAGTAGGCTTAGTTAAAACCAAAGAAGATCGCCATTTTGATTTTTTTCGTGGACGAATCATGTTTCCCATTCATTCCGTGTCGGGACGTGTGCTCGGATTTGGCGGTAGAACACTTTTCACAGATAAAAAAATAGCAAAATACTTCAATTCGCCTGAAAGTATTATTTACAATAAAAGTGAAATCTTATATGGATTATTCTTTTCCAAAGGCGAAATTATAAAATACGATAATTGCTATCTATGTGAAGGTTATACCGATGTGATTAGCATGTATCAAGCAGGAATTCACAATGTGGTTTCTTCTTCTGGTACTTCATTGACAAAGGAGCAAATTCGCTTAATTAAACGTTATACTAACAATATCACAATTCTTTATGACGGTGATGCAGCTGGTATTAAAGCGTCTTTTAGAGGAATTGATTTAATCTTACAAGAAGGATTGAATGTAAAAGTTGTTCTCTTTCCTGATGGCGAGGACCCCGATTCTTATTCAAAACGTGTGAGTGGAACAGAATTAGAAGCATACATTCAAGAGCATACGCAAGATTTTATTTCATTCAAAGCTGGAATTTTACTCAAAGAAGACGATAACGACCCGCTAAAAAGAGCTGAATTAATCAAAGATATCGTACATTCTGTAGGGTTGATTCCCGATTCCATTACACGAGAAGTATTTATTCAAAAAATTGCAGCTGATTTTCAAATACCAGAGACTATATTAACCAGTGAATTATTAAAAAGTAGAAAAAATACCATTGCCCAACAATTAGGAGAACCAGAAATTAAAAATTTACCTATTACTCCAAGTGGACAACCTTCAATTACTGTTGTTCCCCCTATTGTTGCGCCAAGTCAGACGAATGATTCTGATCCTTATCCGATTGAAGAATTTGCTTTGATTCGTTTGATGGTACTTTATGGAACTTATGCTACAACCATTCCAATGTATGATGAAACAGGTCAATTAAATGAGTTGAATATTTCTGTTATTCAGTACATTTGCGATGAATTAAATGAAGATGAATTAACATTTGACACACCACTTTTTGCCAAAATTCATCAAATTTACGCTGAAGGATTGAGTGAAAATCAATTGTATAAATCATCGGTGTTAAAACGAATGGAAGATCAAGAAATTGTTCGATTTATTTCAGATGTTGAGGTGGGAGAGCATGAAATCAGTCATCGTTGGTTGGAAAAATATAACATTGAAACACGCAAAGACAAGGATCGTCTAAAAACAGCTGTTCCAAGTGCTATTTATGCATTCAAATTGTATAAAATCGAACAACGTATTCAGGAAATAGTTAATGAATTAAAAAATCCAGAATTGGAAGAAGAACGATTGATGGACTTATTATCGGAGCAAGTTGTATTGGAAAAAGTAAAAATGAAGTTCACGCAAGAACTTGGAAGAACAATATTGAAGTAAAATGAGTGAAGTATTATTTTATTTAGGACCATTAGGAATCTCACTTTGGAGTTTAATTGCCATTGTGTTGGTATTTTTGTTTACGCTCATTCTGCGAAAGATTTTAAACAGAAATCTGAAGCACTATTTAGCTTCAGCAAACATTGGAGTAGAAGGAAAACGTGCCATTTTAATGCGTTTACTAAGTCAGCTAACCTACTTGGTGATGTTTTACATCATGTTTTTAGTGTTGCGTCAACAAAATCCTGATGTAAGTTTAAGAGAATTTGTAGAGTATAAAATCATTGATACAGAGAATTTTGAGTTAAGTTTTGCTCATATTATTCAAGTTGTCATTGTCTTTTATATTGCGAAATTATCTGTTCGAATCATTCAATTGACAATCAATCAACGATTGCGTAGAAGAAAAGATTATGATCCTGGTTTGGAGTATGTTTACGTCCAAATTACAAAGTACATTGTTTACGTCATTGCCATTATGATGGCCTCCAAGTTGGTGTTTAATAATATCTCGGGTATTTTAACAGGTTCTTTGGGGATTTTAGTCGGTTTAGGATTAGGTTTGCAAGATGTTTTTAAAGATTTTGTTGCCGGTTTGGTCCTTTTAGTTGAACGAAATTTAATGGTTGGAGATATCATCGAGATTTTAAGTTCCGATGGTAAAGATAGGTTGATTGTTAAAGTGGTAAAAATTGGTGTTCGTACATCCAAAATTGAAAATAGAGATGGAAATACCTTGATTTTACCTAACACGCAATTGTCACAAAATAGAATTGAAAACTGGTCACATGGTAATACGCTTTCTCGTTTTACGATTGAAGTTCCTGTTGCTTATGGTGCAGAAACAGAACAAGTTATTCGCTTGTTAAAACAAGCTGCTTTGGGACATCCAAAAGTGAGTAAAGAGAACGAAGTTATTGTTCGTTTATCTGATTTTCAACAAAATAACCTGAAGTTTGAATTACTCTTTTGGGCGGAACATACTTGGCAAATCAACAACTATCGTTCAGAAATTCGAATGGAAATAGATCGTTTGTTCAGACAGTATAAAATCAACATGCCTTATCCTCAATTAGACCTTCATATTGCAAGTGATAAACGTGAGAAAAATAGAAATACAGGACACTACGATGAATAATCTTGATAGATTAGAGAAAAATAGTATTTTTACAGCATGATTTTTTGGAAGATTTTATTTTATCCCTTTTCACTTCTCTATGGTTTGATCACAGGGATGCGAAATTTCTTTTTTAACATAGGGCTTTTTAAGTCGTATGCAATTCCGGGTAAATCCATTACAGTAGGGAATTTAAGTATGGGGGGAACAGGAAAAACGCCTCATAGTTTGTATTTGTGGGAGTTGTTGAAACCAACACATGAAATTGCCTTTTTAAGTCGTGGCTATGGTCGTGAAACTTCTGGTTTGATTGAAGTAGATGATGAACACAATTCTTCGCAAGTAGGGGATGAACCGCTAATGTTTAAAAAAATTGCAAAATCTGATTCATTGGTGGTTGTTTCTGAAAATAGAAAAAATGGTGTTGATTACATTCGAAAAAAATCGAAAGATGCTGTTATCATTTTAGATGATGCTTTTCAACACAGAAAAGTAAAAGCTGGATTAAGCATCTTACTCACAGATTACAGTTTGCCATATTGTGCAGATGCTATTTTACCGATAGGTTCTTTAAGAGAATGGAAAATTGGAAAAAATAGAGCGGATTGTTTAGTGGTTACTAAAGCACCAGTTGACCTACCAGAAGAAAAACGTCAAAAAATGAAAAAACGATTGGCTTTTAAAAATGAAAATGTTTTCTTTTCAAGCATTGTTTATGGTGACCTAATTCCTTTTGGGAAAGTGCAAACTGATTTTAAGAATGTTTTACTAGTGACTGGAATAGCGCAACCAAAACCTTTGGTAGAGTACTTAAAGCAATTTTATAAAGTAACTTCTATGCCTTTTCCAGATCATCATGAATTTACTGAACAAGATATTAATAAAATTCTCGCAAAATTTGATACTTTTGTAGCTGAGGACACAATTATTGTAACAACTGAAAAGGATTATGTTCGTTTAGAACCTTTATTAACAAAAGTAGATAAACAATATTATCCTTGGTATTATCAAGCAATTAGTCTTAAAATAGATAGAGAAGAAGAGTTTAAAACTATAATAAAAAAATATGTTGACACAATTTAACGAAGCGGTAGCATACATCCAGTCTAAAACAACTGTAAAGCCAAGTGTTGGAATTATTTTAGGAACAGGTTTAGGTGGTTTGGTGAAGGAAATCGAAATCATCGATGAAATAGAGTACAAAGATATTCCTAATTTCCCTGTCTCTACAGTTGAAAGTCACCAAGGAAAGTTGATTTTTGGAAATTTAGGTGGAAAGCAAGTGGTAGCAATGCAAGGCCGTTTTCATTACTATGAAGGTTACAATATGAAACAAGTAACGTTTCCAGTTCGTGTGATGAAATTGTTGGGTATTGAACGCTTATTTGTGTCAAACGCTTCGGGTGGTGTTAACCCTGATTTTGAAGTAGGTGAAATCATGGTGGTAAACGATCACATTAATTTGTTCCCAGAACACCCATTGACAGGCAAAAACTTTGATGAATTAGGACCTCGTTTCCCAGATATGTCACAACCTTATGATAAGGAAATGATTGAAAAAGCTCAAGAAATCGCAGCTGAAAACAACATTAAAATTTCTGTTGGTACTTATTTAGGATTGACTGGACCAACTTTGGAAACACCTGCGGAATACAAATACGTTCGTGTAATTGGTGCTGATGCTGTTGGAATGTCAACTGTTCCTGAAATTATTGTTGCTCGCCACATGAATATTCCTTGTTTTGCAATTTCAATCATTACAGATTTAGGAGTTCCAGGAAAAATCAAAGAAGTAAGCTTGCAAGATGTAATTGAAGTTGCTAGCAGACAAGAACCAAAAATGACTATTATAATGCGTGAGTTAATTACACGTATCTAAGACAATAGAGAGTAAAGAAAGATGGAAAATTCAATTTACGATAAATACGAAGCAGTAATAGGTTTGGAGGTGCATGCCCAAATGCTCACTAAAACCAAAGCATATTCTAATGATGTAAATGAATATGGAGCACAACCTAATACCAATGTAAGTGCAATCACCTTGGCACATCCTGGTACGTTGCCAATGATGAACAAAAAAACAATTGAATTTGCCATTCGATTAGGATTAGCTTGTAATTGTGACATTGCAGAAGCTCAGTATTTTGCACGTAAAAACTATTTCTATCCCGATCTTCCAAAGGGATACCAAATTACACAAGATAAAACGCCTATTTGTACGAATGGAGCTATTATCATCAAAGATGACAATGGAAATGACAAACATGTAGGGTTGACCCGTATTCACATGGAAGAAGATGCTGGAAAAAGCATTCACGATGTAGATGTGTTTGATACTTTGGTGGACTTAAATCGTGCAGGTGTACCTTTGTTAGAAATCGTTTCTGAACCTCAAATTAAAACTTCTCAAGAAGCGTATAATTATTTGACTGAAGTTAGAAAATTAGTACGTTATTTAGATATTTGTGATGGTAACATGGAAGAAGGATCACTGCGTTGTGATGCCAATATCTCTGTTATGTTAAAAGGTTCAACAACTTTTGGTACGAAAGTAGAGGTTAAAAACATGAACTCTATCCGAAATGTGCAACGTGCTATCGAATTTGAAATTAAACGTCAAATTGAAGCAATCGAAAATGGAGAGGAAATTGCGCAAGAAACACGTTCTTTTGATGCCTTAAAAGGAATTACAATTTCTATGCGTTCTAAAGAAGCTGCAAATGATTATCGTTATTTCCCAGAACCAGATTTGCAACCAATCGTAGTGACTAAAGAACAAATCAATGTGGTAAAATCTGAAATGCCACCACTACCTCGCGATTTATTCTTTAAATATACAAACGAATTAGGCTTATCTGATTATGATGCTTACGTGTTGACTGATTCTAAAGAAGTCGCGTTGTATTATGAAGGAGTTATTGCTGCAACCAAAAATTACAAAGCAGCTGCCAATTGGGTAATGGGGGATGTAAAATCATACATTAATCACCGTGGATTGGAAATAACAGAGTTTCCAGTTGAACCAAAACAAATTGCTGCCTTAATTCAATTAATTGATGAGGGGAAAATATCAACTTCCATTGCTTCTCAAAAAGTATTCCCTGTATTAACGGAAAATCCGACAGAAGAGCCATTGAAAATTGCAGAACGCTTAAATGTTATTCAAGATTCAAATGAAGATTCAATCAAGGAGTACATTTTAAAAGTAATTGAATTAAATCCTGCTGAAGTTGAGCGTTATAGAAATGGTGAAAAACAATTAACAGGCTTTTTCATGGGGCAATTAATGAAAGTGTCACAAGGAAAAGCAGATCCAAAACAAGCAAATCAATTGATGCGCGAAATGTTGGAAAAATAAATACAAAAATTAGGTTTAACAACCTTTTAAAGAAATGAAAAATAGAATAACAAAATCAGTTTTAGTAAGTTTAGCACTTGTTTTTTCAGTGCTGTTGCTAAGTTGTGAATCTAAAAAGAAAACAACAGAAGACGGAAAAGAAGTGAATTTGGAGATTACTGGAACCATAAAGGGCGCTGCTAATCAAAAAGTTTACTTGGAAACGCTTTCTCAAAACGGTACAATTTCAGTAGCTGAAGCACAATGCAATGGCAATAAGTTTGAAATGTTTACCAACATTCCAGGATTAGGAATTTACCAATTAAGATTGGGTGATTCACAAGATAATGCTATTCTATTAACAGCTAAAGAAGGTGATAAAATTCAATTAGATGCTACGGCAGATAATTTTGTTTTAGGTACTAAAATAGCAGGGGTTGATTGGAGCGATACCTATGCTAAATACATGAGCTTGATTAATGAATTTAGCATGAAACAAAATGAATTGATGGGAATGCAAGGGAAAATCTCGCAAGATGAATTATTGGAACGCTATAACCAATTGCGATTGCCAATTGATGCTTTTGCTAAAGATGAAATTTTATCGAACCCAGCTAGTGCTTTTAATATCGTGCTGTCAAGTCATTTGATGCCTTACAATGGTTTTGTGGATTACAATGAAGATTATGCGAAGGTATTGGAAAAAATGGCAAGTGCTTACAAAAAAGAATACCCAACGTCGCCGTTTACTTCAACATTGGAACAACAAGTAGCACAAGTGAACTCTGGTATAGCTGAATACAAATTAATGCTTTCAGGAGAAAAACCAGCTCCTGAAATTGAATTGCAATCTCCTGAAGACAAGGTTATTAAATTGTCTTCTTTAAGAGGTAAAGTCGTTTTGATTGATTTCTGGGCTTCTTGGTGTGCACCGTGTAGAAGAGAAAACCCAAATGTGGTTAGAATGTACAATAAATTCAAGGATAAAGGGTTTACTATTTACTCTGTTTCATTGGATACGGATAAAGCAAGCTGGGTAAATGCCATTGCTCAAGATGGTTTAATTTGGCCTAATCACGTTTCTGATTTATTGGGTTGGAAATCATACATGCCACGCCTTTATGGATTCGAAGGAATACCTCATACTGTCTTAGTTGGAAAAGATGGCAAGATTATTGCAGAGGGATTAAGAGGTGAAGCTTTAGAAAAGAAATTAACAGAAATTTTAAACTAAACAACATGAAACAACTTTTTTTGTTTTTAATAGCAACGTTGGTAACCATTGAAGCATGGGCGCAATCAACAGTTCAAATCGAAGGAAAGATCTTTAATTCTACTTCTAATGAAGTAAAGTTAGCAGAATTTGTAAAAGGTCAATTTGTCAATATAGGATCAGCTAAGTTGGGAAAAGAAGGTGCGTTTAAATTAACAGCAAAAATTCCTCAAAGTGACTACTATGTGTTACGAGTAAATGAGGGTACAATTTACTTGATTTTGCGCGACAATGCTTCAGTGCAAGTTTATAGCGATGCAAAAAACATTGGTAAGTTTACTAATTTCGCTAATTCTGATGAAAGTGCTGCACTACATAATTTTTCTTACATTGCAAACGATTGGAACAAAGTGAAAAATGATGCAATTCAACGTATGCAAAAAAATCCTGAGTTAGGAGAAAAGATTAACGAAGAAATTCAACCTGTTTTTAGAGAGTTTCAACAACAATTTCAAGCATTTTTCCAAGAAAATCAAAATTCGCCAGCTTTGATTGCTACTTTGAGCGTCATTGATGCTACGAATGAATTTGAGTCATTTGAAATGATTGCGAATACCTTAAATGCCAATTTCCCACAAAGCAAACAAGTGAAAGAAGTAATGGAAACGTATGCGCAAGTTAAAAAGAAAAAGGACGCTGAAAATATGTTTGCACCAGGAAAAGAAGCACCTGATTTTGAAGAGCTAATGTTGGACAGAACAACAAAAATGAAGTTGTCTGATTTGAGAGGTAAGGTTGTTTTACTTGACTTTTGGGCTTCTTGGTGTGGACCTTGTAGAAGAGAAAACCCAAATGTTGTGAATGTCTACAATAAATACAAAGATAAAGGATTTACTGTGATGAGCGTTTCATTGGATGATAGTATGGAGCGTTGGCAACAAGCAATTGAACAAGATGGGTTGATTTGGCCTAATCATGTGAGCGACTTGAAAAAATGGCAAAGTGCAGTAGGTAGAATTTACAAAGTAAATAGCATACCTTTCACGGTGTTAATTGATAAAGAAGGGCGTATTATTCAAACAAATTTGAGAGGTCCAGCTTTAGAAGAAATGGTTGCTAAATTATTGAATTAAAACCGATAATGACTACTTCACCAACAAAACTATATTTTGCCTCTGATTTTCATTTAGGTGCGCCTAATTATGAAAAAAGTTTGGAGCGTGAAAAAGAAATTGTTTGCTGGTTGGATGAGGTGAGTAAAGACGCTACCGAAATTTTCTTAGTTGGTGATATTTTTGATTTTTGGTTTGAATACAAACGAGCTATTCCCAAGGGATTTGTTCGTTTGCAAGGGAAAATTGCCGAAATAACTGATAAAGGTATTCCTGTTCATGTGTTTACAGGTAATCACGACATGTGGATTTTTGACTATTTACCCAAAGAATTAGGAGTAACACTTCACCGCGAACCCATTGTTCGAGAATTTGATGGAAAAAAATTCTATATTGGACATGGAGATGGTTTGGGTCCAGGTGATTATGGTTATAAATTTCTTAAAAAAGTATTTGCTTCACCGATTAGTCAATGGTTGTTTGAGCGTTTACATCCCAATTTTGGTATTTGGCTTGCTGATTTGTCCTCCAAAAAGAGTAGAGCAGCTACAGGTGCAGAGGATGAAAAGTTTTTGGGAGAAGACAAAGAATGGTTAGCCATCTACGCCAAGGAATACCTACAAAAAGAACATGTTGATTATTTTATTTTTGGACATCGACATTTGCCAATGGAGCTAAAAATAGGAGAACGTTCTACTTACTTTAACTTAGGTGAATGGATTAATTATAAAACGTTTTTAACGTTTGATGGGAAGGAATGTAAATTAACTAGTTGGAAATAATAATTGACAAAAAGTTCAGTTTATTTGCATTTTTTTTTTAGATTTGAAGCAACTATTTATTTTAATTGACGTAATGTCTATAAAAAGATAACTGTGAAACTTAATTCAATAATTATGAAATTATTACTTATTCTGCTATCTATTATTGTATTCAATAGTGTTTTGGCACAACAATCAGAGCGCAAACCTATTTCTCAACGCATACAAAAAAAGGCACCTTCTGTTGTAAAAGAAAAAGAAGTAACCTACTCATATGTTGAACAGCAACAAGGGACAACTGAAGGTTTAACCTATTCGGTTGACCAATTCGGTAATGAACATGTTCATGATAAAGCATATTATGAAGCTCGTTTAGCTGAATTAAATGATTTTGTGCAAGGAGTTCAAACGAAAATTGATTATGTAAAAAATAATCCAGAAGAAGATGCTATCGCTAAAAGCAACGGATGGTACTTGGATATGGAAAATGTACTGAATACTTCTAAAGAACAAAAATTAGAATACCTAAAAAAAATAGAATCTTTTAAGTAACGATAGACTACTAACGATGAAACGACTTTTATTATTTTTACTATTGACATTTGTGGCAAGTGCTACGATAGCTCAATCGAATACCTGCGACACAGCAAACCCTTTCTGTTCTTCTAATACGTATAACTTTCCAAATGCTACTTCTGGAACAGCACCAAGTGGTCCTAATTACGGTTGTTTAGGAAGCGTGCCTAAACCAATTTGGTATTACATGGAAATTGGTACATCAGGAACCATCAATATTTCCATCCAACAAACGACAGGACAAAATGGTACGGGGGGACAAATTGACGTTGACTTTGCAATGTGGGGACCTTTCACTAGTTTGTCTGCTGGTTGTGCTGCTATTACAGCTGGTCAAGCTCCTTTACAATGTAGCTTTTCCGCTTCTTATTCTGAAACTATTGGTTTAGGAATGTCTGGAGGAACTGGTTCAGGAGCATCAACTCCAGCTTCAGCAGTTGCCGGACAGTTTTACATTGTTTTGTTGACAAATTATAGTGGTTCAGCCGGCTATATTTCTTTCAATCAAACGGGAGGGTCAGGTTCTGCAGACTGCGCTATCGTTGCCCCTTGTTCTATCACAAATTTAACCGCAACTCCTTCAGCTTGTAATACAGCAACAAATACATACTCACTAAATGGTTCGTTAACAGTAACAAACCCACCGAGTTCTGGAAACTTAGTTGTTCAAAACTGCGATGGAACGCAAACAATCGTTGCTTCAGCTCCTTTTGGATCAAGCACTTATACTTATACGTTAAATAACTTGCCTTCTGGTACAGGTGCTTGTAATGTTCAGGCATATTTTACAGTGGGGTCTTGTTCACAACTATTGAATTATACAGCGCCTCCTTGTCCTGTTCCTTGTGCGTTTACAAATATTACTGCAAACGTAGGAGCTTGTTCAACAGGAAGTGTATTTACTTTGACTGGTTCTGTTACTTTCCAAGGAGCGCCAACAACTGGACAATTGATTATTGAAGATTGTAATGGTCATTCCCAAACATTTAACGCGCCATTTACAAGTCCAGTCAACTATACGATCTCAAACATTCCAGCTAATGGAGCGGCTTGTGGGGTTACAGCTCGATTCACAGCTGACCCAGCATGTACAATCAATGTGGCTTATACCAATGCACCTCCTTGTAACTGTACGGTTGATGTAGGTACCTTTACAACAGTAACTACTGGTAATAATAGCAATAGTCAATATGTTCTTTGTTATGGTGATGAAATAGAAATTAATTCAAATAATGACTTCGTTTATCCAAACCAAGTAACCAATCCTCCTAATGCAGGTGGTTATGACCCAGCTGTTTTGTGGTTAGTGTATTCTTGTCCTCCTTCAGTAGGTTTGACTCCTAGTGCAACGCAAGGAGTAGAAAACGACCCTTGTTTAGTTGGAGTTGTTTCAGGACAAGATTTGTATGATATTAATGATATGTCATTACTGAACTCTGTGCCTGGTGCAACTAATAATACTTTGTATTTTGTTCCATTAACGTTTTATCATCAAGGTGATTTATTGTATTCCTATGTAAATGGAAACGTGCTTCCATGTTATGAGATGGGAACACCAGTGGCTATTCAATACTTGCCAGAAATAACAACTGTAGTAACTCCTAATTGTAACGCAGGGACTGTTTCTGTAAATGTAACTGGAGGAGCTCCTGCTGTAAATGGATCTAACTTTACGGCAAGTAACTTAGTGCCGTCTACAGCAACTATTTCAACGAACAACGTTGCGAATAATGGATCAATTGTGATTTCTGGATTGCAAGATGGTGATAATTATTCTTTTGATATTAAAGATCAATATGGTTGCCCTGTTACGATTACAGGAACTTTCCAAGGAGTTACCCCTTCAGGGTTCACATATCCACAAGCTGCTTACTGTAAAGACGCTACTAATCCAACACCTACTATCACAGGTGCAACAGGGGGAACGTTTACAGCAACAAGTGGCATGGTGATTAACTCAGTAACAGGTGTGATTAATTTAGCATCAACTCCAGCAGGAACATATACTGTTACCTACACTTCACCAGGTGCTCCTTGTAATTCTTCATCAACTTTTACAGTAACTATCAATCCATTACCAACAGTAACAGCTCCAAATGCTACTATTTGTAGTGGACAAACAGCAACTTTAACTGCGAGTGGAGCAAATACCTATTCTTGGGCTCCTGCTACAGGTTTAAGTGCAACAACAGGTGCTTCTGTTACTTCTTCAGTGACAGCAAATCAAACGTATACAATTACAGGTACAAATACAACAACTGGTTGTACAAACACAGGAACAGTATCTGTAACAGTTAATCCATTACCAACAATCAACGCTGGTGCGGACGTGACTATTTGTTCTGGTGCAACTGCTAACTTGTCTGCATCAGGTGCAGGAACAGGAGGTACTTATTCTTGGAATAATGGGCTTGGAGCAGGAGCTACTAAAACCGTTTCTCCAACAACGACAACAACTTATACAGTAACAGGAACAACAGCTAGTGGATGTTCAAGCACAGATCAAGTAGTTGTAAATGTTAATCCATTGCCTACAGTTACGGCAAGCCCAAATGTAGCAATCTGTATTGGTGCTTCTACAACTATTTCAGCATCAGGTGCAGCTACTTACTCTTGGAATAATGGACTTGGAGCTGGAGCTTCTCATACTATTTCTCCAACTACAACAACAACTTACACAGTAACGGGAACAGATGCAAATGGTTGTATAGGAACAGCAACTGTAACGGTAACAGTGAATCCATTGCCTACAATTAATGCTGGACCAGATGTAGCTATTTGTTCAGGTGCTTCTACTAATTTAGTCGCTTCTGGTGGAGCTACTTATACATGGAACAATGGACTAGGAGCAGGGGCTACACACAGTGTTTCTCCTTCTGCAACGACAACATACCAAGTAACTGGTACAGATGCTAATGGATGTGTTAACACTGACTACGTGGTTGTGACGGTTAATTCAAATCCTACTCCCGTTATTACAGGGACAACTCAGTATTGTACTGGTTCTACAGCAACTGTTCAAACTTCACAGACTTATTCAACCTATTTGTGGTCAAATGGTCAAACAACTCAATCAATTAATGTTACTCAAGCTAATAACCCTATTACAGTAACAGTAACAAATGCTTTTGGCTGTAGTGGAACATCAGCTGCATACACAGTGACTGAGCAATCTACAATTCAAACAAGTAATACGATTACTATTTGTCAAGGTCAAAGCGCTACGATTCACGGTGTTGTAAGAACAACAGCAGGAGTGTATGCCAATACACTTCCGTCAGCTTCTGGTTGTGATAGTACTTCAACTATTACATTGGTTGTAAATCCATTACCTACAATTAACGCAGGAGCAAATCAACAAGTTTGTGTGGGAACTCAAGTAACGTTAAATGCAACAGGAGCTCCTTCAATTGTTTGGTCTCCAGTGATTACGAATGGTGTTCCTTTTACACAACCTATAGGTACACAATCTTATACAGCGACAGGTACTGATGCTAACGGATGTATTAACTCAGCTTCTGTTTCTGTAACAGTAAATCCATTGCCAACTATCAATGCAGGGATTGATCAAGCTATTTGTATTGGTTCATCAACATCTATCACTGCTTCTGGAGGTGTTTCTTACACTTGGAATAATGGTTTAGGTGCAGGTACTACCCATACTGTCAACCCAACTTCGACAACAAGCTATACCGTAACAGGTATAGATGCTAATGGATGTGTGAACACGGATCAAATGATTGTAACGGTGAACTCATTACCATTGATTAATGCTGGACCAGATGTTGCTATTTGTATTGGATCTTCAACTACGTTAACAGCATCTAACGGTGTGTCTTATACGTGGAATAATGGATTAGGAGCTGGTGTTTCTCACACTGTTTCACCTACAAGTACTGCAACATATACCGTAACAGGTACAGATGTAAACGGATGTGTGAATACTGACCAAGTCGTGGTGACTGTTCATTCACTTCCAACTGTTAATGCAGGAGCAGATGTGGAAATTTGTAGCGGAGCTTCTACAACATTGATTGCAGGAGGTGCTATCACTTATGCATGGGATAATGGACTTGATGCAGGTGCTGCTCAGACAGTGTCTCCAGTAGGTACAACAACTTACACCGTAACAGGTACAGATGCAAATGGATGTGTGAATACAGATCAGGTGGTGGTTACAATAAAACCAAATCCAATTATTTCACCAACTGCAGATATTACAGTTTGTAATAATACAGCAGTTCCAGCAGTAACATTTACAAGCAACGTGCCAGGAACGACTTACTCTTGGACTGCTAACAATACGTCGATTGGAATTGGATCTTCAGGAACAGGCAATTTAGCAAGTTTCACAGGGGTAAACAATGGTACTCAAAACGTTTCTAGCATCGTTAACGTAACGCCAACTGCAAATGGTTGTGTTGGTACAGCTGACGAGTTTACAATCACAGTGTTGCCTTCTCCAAAAGCAACTATCTCTGGTACTACTGCTGTTTGTATTAACGGAACAGCGCCAACAATTACTTTTACAGGAAATACAGGGACAGCACCTTATACATTTACTTATACTATTAATGGAGGAGCTCCTATTACAGTAACAAATCCAGGGAACTCGGCAACAGTTACTGCAACAACATCAACAACGGGTACATTTGTTTATGCTTTAACGAATGTATCAGAAGCGGGAAATAGTTGTGCTGGACCAGCAAATGGAACGGCAACTATTACGGTAAATGCACTTCCAGCAATTAATGCAGGTGCTGACGTTGCTGTGTGTGTGAACTCACCAGTAACATTAACTGCAACAGGAGCGGGAGTAGGAGGTACTTACGTATGGAGCAATAACGTGCCAAATGGAGGTTCGTTTACACCAACTTCAACAGATACATATACAGTAACAGGTACAGATGCTAATGGTTGTGTGAATACTGATCAAATGGTAGTTACAGTAAATATGCCAATACCAGTTAATGCAGGTCAAGACCAAACAGTTTGTATTGGTTCAGCTGCAACTTTGACTGCAACTTCAACAGATCCAGCAGCAACATTTACATGGAATAATGGTGTGCAAAACGGTGTTCCATTTACACCATCACAATCTAAAACATACACAGTAACCTCAGTTGACGCTAATGGCTGTGTAGCTA
The DNA here is from genome assembly GCA_964580465.1 of uncultured Fluviicola sp. Taxonomy (GTDB): domain Bacteria; phylum Bacteroidota; class Bacteroidia; order Flavobacteriales_D; family Crocinitomicaceae; genus Taishania. The sequence goes on from CAZOKJ010000003.1 coordinate 25,869, forward strand.
CGGATGATGTAGATGTAATCGTGAAAAGTTTACCTATTATCGATGCAGGCTTAAATGTATCAGGATGTGCTGGTGATCAGTTTACATTTACAGGAAGTGGAGCAGGTCCAATGGGTTATTATACTTGGTCACATGGTATTCAAAATGGTATTCCTTTTACGCCTCAAGCTGGAAATTATTTTATCCATGTTACTGGTACAGATGCGTATGGATGTTCAAATACAGACTCGTTAGAAGTTAAAATTCAGGCTATTCCTGTTGTAAGCTTTACTGCTTCTCAAGATGGAATTTGTGCGCCAGTGGTAGCTACTTTCGTTAATACTTCTGGTTTATCAAATGTGTCTTGTTTGTGGAGTTTTGATGATGGAACAACTTACACAGGATGTGGAGATGCAACTCACGTGTTTAGTTTCCCAGGTGAGTATGGAGCATCGCTACAAATCACTTCTTCTAATGGATGTATAGGATCTCTTTACCAATCTGAAATGGTTGTTGTAGAGTCGAACCCTGTAGCGCATTTTACAGCCACACCACAAGTGTTAACACAAATTTCAAACGAAGTTCAGTTTGTTAATGGTTCTTACGGAGCTTCTAGCTATGAGTGGGATTTTGGTGATGAAACAACTTCTATTGAAGTAAACCCAAAACATAAATACGATGAAACTCCAAACTTATATACAGTGCGTTTGATTGCATTCTCACAACATGGGTGTCCTGACACAACTTATTTGTCTATCGAAGTGAAAGAAGAGTTGATATTCTATGTTCCAAATACATTTACACCAGATGGTGACCAATACAATGAAACGTTTAAACCTGTGTTTACTTATGGCTACGATCCTTACGATTACACATTGTTAATCTATAATCGTTGGGGAGAAGTTATTTTTGAATCACATGATACTTCAGTTGGTTGGGAAGGTTTATATGGTGTTGATGGGAATAAATGTCAAGACGGAACATATACTTGGAAAATTGAAGTTAAAACAACCATGTCCGATGAAAGAAAAACGTTTGTGGGACATGTGAACTTGCTCAGATAATTATCAATTTTAATAATCGAATTTGTTTTAAAAGGAGTCTTCGGACTCCTTTTTTTTGTTTAGCGTTATAATTTTAACAGTTTCTTATTTAGAATAAGTCTAATTAGTTGATTTTGACTTTTGTAACATGTTGATAATTTGATAGTTTGGGTATTGAGCGTAGCTCCTTGTTACTCACTGAAATAGTGTTTTATTACGATAAGTTAAAAAATGCCTTGTAAAGACATTTAAAAGTATTATTTTTGTTGGCAATTATATAATTTTACATATGTTAGGCGCACAAGATTATATTCCAATCGTAATGCAAGCCTTAGTGGTGTTGGCATTTGTGGTAGGTACATTGGTATTCGTTCCGAAGTTGGGACCGAATTTGAATTCTCGAATAAAAAATGCAAACTGGGAATGTGGTATTGAATCAGAGGGAAATGCACGTTTTCCTATTTCAGTTCGCTATTTCATGATTGCTATTCTTTTCGTTTTGTTCGATGTAGAAGTTATCTTCTTTTATCCTTACGCTGTAAACTTTAGAGCATTAGGGCTTCAAGGTTTATTAGCTGTATTGATGTTTGTAGGTTTTTTCCTTACAGGTTTTATTTATGTACTTAAAAAAGGAGCATTAGAATGGGAAAAATAACAGAAGCAGGTCAACCGGAAGCTATCAATTATGAAGGTTTTCAGTTGACGACTTTAGATACTGTAATTGGAGCCGCAAGAGCAAACTCTTTGTGGCCTTTGCCTTTTGCAACGTCTTGTTGTGGAATTGAGTATATGGCATCAATGGCACCTAATTACGACATTGCTCGTTTTGGGATGGAACGTATGTCTTTCTCTCCTCGTCAAGCGGATTTGTTGATTGTTGCAGGAACTATTTCAAAAAAATTAGCTCCAGTTTTACGTCAAGTATATGAGCAAATGTCTGAACCTAAATGGGTGCTTTCAGTAGGTGCATGCGCTAATTCAGGTGGTATCTTTGATACTTATTCTGTATTGCAAGGAATAGACCGCGTAATCCCAGTGGATGTTTACGTGCCTGGTTGTCCTCCACGTCCTGAGCAAATCATTGATGGTATTATGAATATCCAAGCTTTGGTGAAGCATGAATCGTTGAGAAGACGTTATTCTCCTGAATACAAAGACTTGTTGAGTAATTATAACATTGAAAACGATATCGATGGAAAGTAAATTGACAAACGAACAGGTATTGACAGCATTAAGAACTCAGTTCGGCGATGCTGTAGGTGAAGAGCAACAAACGTTGGATCATTATTTAACTGTGTTTGTTAATCCTGACGCAGTACATCCAATCGTGAAATGGTTAAATGGTCACGCTGAATTTAAAGTGCAATTCCTAACAAACATTGCTGGTATTCATTACCCAGAAAATGAAAAAGGAAAGGAAATTGTTGTAGTATATCATTTACATAGTCTTCAAAATAACTTTAGAATTCGTCTAAAAGCTTATTTGCCGATTGATAATCCTTCTATTGCTACCATAACAGATATTTATGCAGCAGCAAACTGGATTGAAAGAGAAACGTATGATTTCTATGGAATCAACTTTGTAAATCATCCGAATTTGAAACGTATTTTAAATGAGGAAGCAATGGATTACTTCCCAATGAGAAAAGAGTACCAATTAGAAGACGCAACACGTCAAGATAAAGATAATCGCTTCTTCGGAAGATAGTAGTGAAGTTATGAGCGAAGAATTAAAAAAATACATATCAGAGGTTCCAGAGAACTACGTTTCTACGGAATCAATAGATGGCGAAATTGCTACGCTGAATCTTGGTCCAACCCACCCTGCAACACACGGTATTTTTCAAAACGTGTTGAAGGTAGATGGAGAGAAAATCTTATCTTCTGAACAAACTGTTGGATACATTCATAGAGCTTTTGAAAAAATAGCTGAACGTCGCCCTTACGCACAAATTACACCTTTAACAGACCGTTTGAACTATTGTTCGTCTCCAATTAATAATATTGGTTACCACATGGCTGTTGAAAAATTAGCAGGTATTGAAATCCCTAAACGTGTACAATACATGCGTGTTATCATGATGGAATTAGCTCGTATTGCTGACCACTTGATTTGTAACTCCGTAATTGGTGTGGATACTGGTGCATTAACTGGTTTTACATGGATGTTTATCGAACGTGAACGCATTTACGATATGTATGAAGAAGTATCTGGAGCTCGTTTGACAACAAATATGGGACGTATAGGTGGTTTTGAAAGAGATTTTTCTCCTCGTTTTCACGAGTTGTTGAAAGATTTCTTAAAAACATTCCCTAAACGCTTTGAAGAATACAACGCTCTATTAGATAGAAATAGAATTTTCATGGATCGTACTATTGGTGTTGGTGCTATTTCAGCTGAAAGAGCATTAAACTATGGCTTTACAGGTCCAAACTTAAGAGCAGCTGGCGTTGATTATGACGTACGTGTTCATTCTCCATATTCTTCTTATGAAGATTTTGAGTTTGATATTCCAGTAGGAACACATGGCGATACATACGATCGTTTCCAAGTGAGACAAGAAGAAGTTCGCCAAAGTTTAAGAATTATTGAACAAGCATATAGTAAGTTGCCTGAAGGACCTTACCATGCGGATGTTCCTGAGTTTTATTTACCAAAAAAAGAAGATGTATACAATAAGATGGAATCAATGATTTACCATTTTAAAATTACATACGGAGAAACACCAATTCCTGTGGGTGAAGTTTACCACAGTGTAGAAGGTGCAAATGGTGAATTAGGTTTTTATTTAGTGAGTGATGGTGGTCGCGCTCCTTATAGATTACAATTCAGAAGACCTTGTTTTATTTATTACCAAGGATATCCTGAAATGATTCAAGGACAATCGCTTTCTGATGCGGTTGTAACTTTGAGTAGTATGAACGTGATTGCTGGTGAATTGGATGCTTAGTTATGAGAATTGAATTAAAAGAACAAAAGAGACCTGTATTAAGCGAGGAAGCAAAAGCAGAGATTCAACGCACAATTGCTTTGTATCCTGAAGGTCGTCAAAAAAGTGCTATTCTTCGTGTGATGCACATTGTTGAAGAAGAAGCTGGAGGTTGGTTGAGCGTTGATACAATGGATATGATTGCAGAAATCCTTAATATCACTCCTATTGAAGTGTATGAGGTGGCAACTTTCTATACAATGTTTAACTTGGAACCTGTTGGTAAATATGTGTTTGAAGTGTGCCATACTGGACCTTGTATGTTGGTTGGATCTGATGATATCATCGCGTACTTGGAAGAAAAATTAGACATTAAAGTAGGTGGTACAACTTCTGATGGTATGTTTACTTTAAAAACTTCTGAGTGCTTAGGTGCGTGTGGATACGGTCCAATGTTGATGTGTGGTGAAGAATACCATGAGTATTTGACAAAAGAGAAGATTGATGAATTAATTGAAGCTTGCCGTAGAGGTGAGATCAAAGGAAATAAAGTAATCTAATGGGCAGACAGTTACTTTTAGAACACATTAATGTTCCTGGAATAGAAACATTTGATGTTTATAGAAAACACGGTGGCTATCGTGCAGTTGAGAAGGCCTTGAAAACAATGTCTCCTGAAGATGTTGTTGAAGAAGTTAAAAAAGCAAACTTAAAAGGTCGTGGTGGAGCTGGTTTCCCTGCTGGGATGAAATGGTCTTTCATTGCTAAGCCAGAAGGTGTTCCAAGATATTTATTATGTAACGCGGACGAATCAGAGCCCGGTACTTTTAAGGACCGTTATTTGATGCAATACATTCCACATTTATTGATTGAAGGAATGATTTGTTCAAGTTATGCTTTGGGCGTAAATCGTGCATTCATCTATATTCGTGGTGAATATATGTTTGTGCTACGCATTTTGGAAAAAGCCATTGCAGAAGCTTACGACAAAGGTTTCTTAGGTAAAAATATCTTAGGTTCAGGCTTTGACTTGGATTTAAGCGTTGCTCCTGGTGGTGGTGCTTATATCTGTGGTGAAGAAACAGCATTGATTGAATCATTGGAAGGTAAACGTGGAAATCCTCGCATTAAACCACCATTCCCAGCTGTTAAAGGTTTGTGGCAATGTCCAACAGTGGTAAACAACGTGGAAACAATTTCTACAGTTGTTCCGATTTTGAACATGACGGCTGAAGAATATACTAAAATTGGTACAGAACAATCTAAAGGTACTAAGTTGATATCAGCTTCTGGAAATGTGAATCGTCCAGGTGTTTATGAAATTGAATTAGGATTGTCAGTAGAGGAATTTATCTACGGAGATGACTATTTAAGAGGTATGAAAGATGGCAAGAAGTTAAAAGCGTTGGTTCCTGGTGGTTCATCTGTTCCAATTCTTCCTGCTCACTTGATTACTAAAACTGCTAACGGAGATACTCGTTTGATGTCTTATGAATCTTTATCGGATGGCGGATTCGCTTCTGGTTCGATGTTAGGTTCTGGTGGTTTCATCGTGTTCAATGAAGATCAGTGTATCGTAAGAAATACATGGAATTTTGCTCGTTTCTATGCGCATGAATCTTGTGGACAATGTTCACCATGCCGCGAAGGAACAGGTTGGATGGACAAAGTATTGTTCCGTTTGGAACATGGTCAAGGTACGATGCGTGATATTGACTTGTTGGAGCGTATCAACAAGAACATTGAAGGAAATACAATTTGTCCACTAGGAGACGCTGCTGCATGGCCAGTTGCTGCTGCTATTCGTCACTTCCGCGAAGAGTTTGAATGGCACGTTACTCATCCAGATGAGGCAACTAAGCGCAACTACGGAATGTTGAAAGGAGTAAATGCGTAAGCAGTAAACAAAAGTTGAATAAGTAAAAAAAGATAGATATGGTCAAGGTAACCATTGATGGAGTAGAGATAGAAGTAGAAGAGGGAACAACAATTCTCAATGCTGCGCGCCAAGCGGGTGGTGAAATTGTACCTCCAGCTATGTGCTACTATAGTAAGTTGGAAAAGAGTGGGGGTAAATGTAGAACTTGTTTGGTAGAAGTATCACAAGGTTCTGAAAAAGACCCGCGTCCAATGCCTAAATTAGTTGCTTCGTGTTCAACACAAGTGATGGATGGTATGGTTGTTAAAAATGTTACAAGTGAAAAGGCACAAACTGCTCACGCTGGTGTAACAGAATTTTTGTTGATCAACCATCCATTGGATTGCCCAGTGTGTGACCAAGCAGGTGAGTGTGATTTGCAAGATTTAGCATTCAAACATGGAGCTGCAGATAGCGTTTTCGAAGAGGAAAAACGTACGTTTGCTCCAAGAGACATAGGTGATAAGATTAAATTACACATGAACCGCTGTATCATGTGTTACCGTTGTGTTTTATTAGCCAATCAGTTGACTGAAAAACGTGAACATGGGGTAATGCATAGAGGTGAACATGCTGAAATCAGTACTTATATTGAGAAAGCATTGGATAATGAGTTCATCGGTAACGTAATTGATGTTTGTCCTGTGGGGGCTTTAACAGATAAAACATTCCGTTTCAAAAGCCGTGTTTGGTTCTTGAAACCGATGAATGCGCACAGAGATTGTCCTACTTGTCAAGGTATTGCTACCGTTTGGATGTATGGTAATGAAATTTATCGTGTAACAGGTCGCAAAGACAAATATGGTGAAATTGAAGATCACAATGGAAAAACAGCATGGATTTGTAACACATGCCGTTTTGAAACAAAAGATCCAAGTCAATGGGTGATTGAAGGACCAAGAATTATCGACCGTCACTCTGTTATTTCACAAGGACATTATATTTACAGAAACCCGTTAACAGATAACAATAAAAACTTGAAGTAATGGATACAGGTTTGTTAGTTGAAAAAATCGTGTTAATTGTAGCGTTATTTGCTCTTTCGTTAGGAGTTGCTGCATATTTGACATTGTTAGAAAGAAAGGTTGCTGCATGGATGCAAAATCGTATCGGTCCTGATAGAGCAGGTAAGTGGGGATTGTTGCAACCATTAGCAGATGGTGGTAAGTTATTCTTTAAAGAAGACTTTATTCCTGCTAATGCAGATCGCTTCTTATTTATTATTGGTCCTGGTTTATCCATGGGATTTGCAATGATGACTTCTTCAGTTATTCCTTGGGGGCCAAATATTACAGCTTTCGGTAGAGAGGTTTCTTTACAAGTAGCGGATATCAACGTAGGAATTTTATTTGTGATGGCTTTATCGTCTGTTGCTGTTTACGGTATTATGATTGGAGGTTGGGCTTCTAATAATAAGTATTCGTTGTTCTCTGCAATTCGTGCTTCTTCTCAGATGATTTCTTACGAATTAGCAATGGGAATTTCGATTATCACTGTAATCATGCTTTCAGGAAGTATGAACCTACGTGAAATTGTTGAATCTCAACATGGAATGAATTGGAATATTTGGTATCAACCAATCGGTTTTATTGTGTTTTTTGTTTGTACAATTGCAGAGTTGAATAGAGCTCCATTTGACATGGCAGAGTGTGAGAGCGAGTTGATTACTGGTCACCACACAGAATATGGTTCAATGAAAATGGGATTCTACTTGTTTGCTGAGTATGTTCATTTATTCATTGGTTCGGCAGTTATTTCTTTGTTGTACTTCGGAGGTTACAATTTCCCAGGAATGGATTATTTCTCAGGAAACACATTGGCAATTTTAGGTGTTTTAGCATTCTTTACTAAAATTGCGTTTTTCATCTTTGTTATTATGTGGATTCGTTGGACGTTACCGCGTTTCCGTTATGACCAATTGATGAATTTAGGATGGAAAAAGTTAATTCCAATTTCAATTGTGAACTTGGTAATTACAGCTTTAGTTGTTGCATTTACATCTGGGTGGTTTTAATAGTAACTAAACAAAGCGAATTACCAAAAAGGATTTAGAATTATGGAAAGTTTATCAAATAGAAAAAAAGTAGTTTCAAATAAACAAATGACCTTTGTTGAAAGTCTTTACTTACCTGTAATTGCAGCAGGAATGGTATCTACTTTTAAACACATGTTCCAAAAAGCAGCTACTTATCGCGTTCCTGAACAAGAGCGTCCTTTCTCACCTGTTTACAGAGGTATGCACGTGTTGAAAAGAGATGAACAAGGTCGCGAAAACTGTACGGCTTGTGGTCTTTGTGCTGTTGCTTGTCCTGCTGAAGCAATTACAATGGTGGCAGCAGAACGCAAACCAGGTGAAGAGCATTTATACCGTGAAGAGAAATACGCAGCGATATATGAGATTAACATGTTGCGTTGTATTTTCTGTGGATTGTGTGAAGAAGCATGTCCAAAAGAGGCTGTATTCTTAACAGATCGTATTGTTCCTACTGACTTCGAACGTCAATCATTTATTTATGGTAAAGACAAATTAGTTGAGAAAGTGGACGAAAGAATCGATATTACTAAAAGACAACATACAGGTAAAAGAGGAAAAAGATGAGTACAGTAGAAATCGTAGCATTAGTATTAGGTGCATTAACCGTAGCTTCGAGCTTGATGGTTGTGTTGAGTATGCACCCTGTTAGAAGTGTTTTGTACTTAATTCTAACATTCTTTTTAATTTCAGCGAATTATGTCATTTTAAATGCGCAATTCTTAGCTTTAGTAAATATCGTGGTGTACGCAGGAGCTATCATGGTATTGTTCTTATTTGTGCTGATGTTATTAAACTTGAGTAAAGATAATGAGCCTCGAGCGTCTAGTTTCATGAAAATAGCTGGATCTTTAGCCGCAGGAGCGTTGGTATTGGTATTAGTAGCAGCTTTGAAAGATGCTTCATTTGTAACAATTCCTGATGCAGCAGCAGCTGGTAATCAACAAGGATTGGTGCAAAACTTAGGAAACTTGCTTTTCACAAAGTACGTGCTTCCTTTTGAAGTTTCTTCAGTGTTATTTATTGCTGCAATGGTAGGTGCGGTATTACTTTCAAAAAAAGAAAAACAAATAATAGACTAAGCAATGGTATTAGCAACAATGTTAGAATCAGGAGTGTCTTTGGAGTATTATATCATACTTTCAACGATTCTTTTCACAATAGGTGTTTTAGGCGTATTAATGCGCAAAAACGCTATTATTATCTTAATGTGTGTTGAACTGATGTTGAACGCAGTAAACTTGTTATTGGCTGCATTCTCTTCATATCACGGAAAAGGTGATGCACAAGTTTTTGTATTTTTCATCATGGTAGTGGCAGCTGCTGAAGCAACGGTTGGACTTTCAATCTTGTTACTACTTTATAGAAATAGAAAAACAATTGATGTCGGAATGTTTAACAGATTAAAAGGATAACTATGTCAGTGGAACAATTATTACCGCTTGTATTGCTTCTTCCTTTGATTGGAGGGTTTGTAAATGGAGTTTTTGGAAAAAAACTTCCTAAGGTTATTGTGGGTTCAATTGCAACCGCAGCTGTAGTTATTTCCTTTTTAATAGGATTGACTATTTTCTTCCAATTGGGAGATAAACCAGTTGTAAAACATTTATTTACAGTAATGTCTTTTGGAGAGTTGGAGTTAAATGCTCGTTTGATGGCAGATAACCTTTCTATTTGGATGACTTTGATTATTACTGGTATCGGTGCGTTGATTCATTTATTCTCTATGGGATACATGAGTCATGACCCTGGTTATCAAAAATTCTTTACTTACTTGAACTTGTTCATCTTCGCCATGTTGATTTTGGTATTAGGAAGCAACTATTTTATGTTGTTCTTCGGATGGGAAGGTGTAGGTATTTGTTCTTACTTGCTAATTGGTTTCCATTATGCAGATGAGCAAAAAGGTTTCTTAAATGGTATGGCCGCTCGTAAAGCGTTTATCATGAACAGAGTAGGGGACTTAGGTTTGTTGTTAGGTTTATTTATGTTGTTGAATCAATTTGGAACTTTAGAATATGGCGCTATTGCAGCACAAGCTACAATGGAAGATTTCTATACTTCTCCATGGATTTTATACATGATTACCTTATTATTGTTCATCGGGGCAACGGGTAAATCTGCTCAAATTCCATTGTTTACATGGTTACCAGATGCAATGGCGGGACCAACTCCTGTTTCTGCATTGATTCACGCAGCTACAATGGTTACAGCAGGTATTTTCTTAACAGTTCGTTCTAATTTCTTATTCGAATTGGCGCCAGATACAAAAACGATTATGTTGTACGTGGGATTAGCTACTTCTTTAGTTGCTGCTTTTATTGCCTTGCGTCAAAATGATATCAAAAAGGTATTGGCTTATTCTACTGTTTCACAATTAGGATTAATGTTTGTTGCATTGGGCTTAGGTGCTTACACAGCTGCAATGTTCCACGTAACGACTCACGCTTTCTTTAAAGCATTGTTGTTCTTAGGTTCAGGAAGTGTTATTCACGCAATGTCTGATGAACAAGATATTCGCAAAATGGGAGGATTAAAAAAATACATTCCTACAACTCATTGGACATTCTTAATTGGTACTTTGGCAATTACTGGTTTCCCATTATTGTCAGGTTTCTATTCAAAAGATGAGATTGTTGGATTTGCTTTTGCTGAAAGTATTCCATTATACTTGATTTTAATGTTCTCAATTGTATTGACAGCAATTTATATGTTTAGAATGTATTTCTTGGTTTTCCACGGTGAATTTAGAGGTACAGAAGAACAAAAAAGTCATTTGCATGAATCACCAGCTAACATGACAGTTCCATTAATTATTTTAGCAATATTATCTGTTTTTGGTGGTGTTTTAAATTTGCCAGGATTGTTCTTAAAAGATCAAGCGCACTACATGTCAAAATTGTTTGAACAAAACGTTGCAGGTATGAATTTGTTGCATACGGAGCATTTAGAATCAGGCACAATTATGATGTTAATGGTAGTGGCTGCTATTTCAACTTTAGCTGTATTGGCTATTTCTTACCAATATTACGTGAAGAAAAATAGTTTAGCAAAAGCGGATAACGAATTAACAGGTTGGGAAGCTTTATCTAACAAAAAACTATACATTGACGAATTGTATGACAGCTTATTTGTTAAACCAATTGAATGGTTATCAGAAAAAGGATACCGTTTCTTTGAAATTATCCTATTAAATGGTGTGGTTGCGAATATAGCGAAAGGTTTTGATGCAGCAGGAGGCGTAGTTAGAAAATGGCAATCAGGCCAAGTTAACTGGTATGTTTTCTGGATGGTATCAGGAATTGTAGGTTTAATAGTGTATTACTTATTAAAATTTTAAGTTTTGGAATTGATAATTATACCATTAGTTTTAGCAATTGGTGCATTGTTTGTACCTAAAAGTGCTGTGAGAGGTTATGGATTGATTGGTGCTGGAGGTACCATAGCTATGACTTTAGCCTTAGCGGTAAGATTTGTCCCTTCGGCTGATTTTTCTCACTTGTTTTTACACTATCAAGATTTACCGTTCGTTTTTAACTTAGGATACGATGGAATCGGATTAGTAATGATTTTATTGACAACGATTATTACGTTTTTGATATTATTAAGCAATTATGACAATGAGGAGTTGAGTTCTTCAGGTAAGTTTACAGCCTTAATTTTCTTTATGCAATTTGCATTGTTAGGTGTATTCTTAGCTTTAGACGGTTTATTGTTCTACATTTTCTGGGAATTATCGTTAATTCCAGTGTTCTTACTATTCTTATGGTTTGGAGCAAAAGGAAAACGCAAAGCATTGATTACTTTCTTTATCTACACATTCGTAGGTTCATTGGCAATGTTGTTCTCTTTATTGTACATCCGCACGATGTCAAATTCTTTTTCTTTAGAAGATTTATTGGCTGTACAATTAACTAGTACAACAGCGTTATGGGTAATTGGTGGTTTTTTCATTGCATTTGCAGTAAAAATTCCGTTGTTTCCTTTCCATACTTGGCAACCAGAAACTTACACTAAGTCACCAATGGCTGGTACGATGTTATTAGGTGCTTTGATGTTGAAAATGGCATTATATGGTATGATTCGCTGGATGATTCCATTAGCTCCTGAGGCCTTAGAGGATGTCACAGGGTTGATTGTTACATTAGGTGGAATAGGCGTTGTTTATGCTGCAATCATGGCAATTAAACAAAATGACATGAAAACGTTGTTTGCTTATGCTTCCGTTTCTCACGTTGGATTAATTGCGGCTGCGATTGTTGTTGTTACAATGGATACATTAACAGGAGCTATGGTTCAAATTGTTAACCACTCATTTGTGGCATTAGGTTTGTTCTTATCTGCTGATATTATTGAACGCCGCGTAGGGCATAGAAATTTATTAGAATTGGGTGGTATTGCTAAACAAGCTCCTCAGTTTGCATTTTGGTTTGCCGTAATCATTTTTGCAGGAGTTTCTGTTCCATTAACAAGTGGTTTTATCGGTGAATTCTTATTGATTAAAGGTTTGTTTGAATACAAAGCTGTTGCAGGTGTTTTAGTAGGTACTACATTGATTCTTTCTTGTGTGTATTCATTCAGAGCTTATCAATTGAGTATGTATGGACCTTCTAAGAATTTTAAATTCCCGGATTTAACTTGGGCTGAGTGGACTACTTACTTTGTTATCACTTTGGTAGTTGTTTTCTTAGGTGTATATCCTCAATTTTTAATTGATTTGATTGAACCAAGTTTACAAAGAGTAATTGAAATCGTTAACGTTAAATAAACAGTAGAGATATGTTAGCATTATTAGTTTTATTTTTATTTGTTTTAGCTACTATGTTTGTTGGCTTTATGAAAAAGCCCGCTATAACATTAACAACAGCTATTACAGGTTTGGTTGTTACTGCTGTAACGTTAATTTCTCAATGGGATAACCCTTCAACATTCTTAAGTTCTTACGAGGGAGTTTATTTCGATAATACAGCTATTTTATTTTCATTAGCAGCTATTTTATTCACAACAATGGTAATCATTGGTGGGTACAAAAGCATGGATGATAATAAAGAGCAAACAGCTGATAAAGTGTCGTTGTTAATGTTCTCCTTAATTGGAGCAATGATTATGACTTCTTTTACAGATTTGTTTTTGTTCTTTTTGGGATTAGAAATCTTGTCTATTCCAATTTATGTAATGGCTGCCTCAAACAAAAAAGATGTTTTTTCTGTTGAATCAGGATTGAAATACTTCATTACTGGAGCCTTTGCAACAGGTGTGTTGTTATTTGGTATCGCATGGGTTTATGGAGCGACAGGTTCATTTAAAGTAGTAGAAATCAATGAATATTTTGCAACAACTGAATCAGTTAGTTCATTGGTTTACATTGGGATTTTAATGATTATGTCTTCTTTCTTGTTTAAATTGAGTGCTGCACCATTCCACTTCTGGAGCCCAGACGTGTATGACGGAGCTCCAGCACCAGTAACAGGATTCATGGCAACAGTAATCAAATTGGGAGCATTTGCTGCTTTCTTGAAATTGTTTGCAGTAGCATTTTACGGAGCTGCTGATTTCTGGGTGCCAGCTTTAACATTCTTAGCAATGTTAACGATGTTTGTTGGAAACTTATCCGCTATTCGTCAGGTTCGTTTGAAGCGTTTATTGGCTTATTCAAGCATTGCTCATGTTGGATATTCATTGGTTACAATGATTGTTTTAACTGAAAATAGTGCTTATAACTTATGGTATTATTTATTCTCTTACGGTTTTGCTACAATTGCTATTATTACTGTACAGTTGATTGTTAATGATCGTGAGGATAGAATTGAAGCATTTAAAGGCTTGGGTAGAGCAAATCCTTTTGTGGGATTTGTTGCCGTGGTAGCATTATTAGCTTTAGCTGGTGTGCCTCCTTTAATGGGATTCTTTGGTAAATTCTTAGTTTTTGCTGATGCCATTAGTGCAAATCCTGGATTAATTGCTGTTGCATTACTTAATTCTGGAATTGGTATTTATTATTATTTACGCATTGCGATTTTAATTATGCAAAAACCTAGTGAAGACTCTGAAATTGAAGTTTCAGAATTTAAAGCAAGTAAAGCACAACTTTTTGTTTTAACACTTGCAATCATAGGTCTGTTATTTGGTGGAGCTTTATTATCATTTAATTAAGTTTTCTCCATAAAAAAATTGAAGCTGTCTTTAAAAAAAGACAGCTTTTTTTTGTTTATTACTTTTTTTAGTGTACATTTGAAAAAAAAATACTTCGACATGAAAAAATTATTACTATCTATGGGAGCATTTGTTTTATGCTCAACATTTAGCGGACTCTCGCAACAAACAAAGCAAATTAATTTTAATGCGCAACCTGTTTTAAAACAAATAAACGTGGATGCAGTTATTAGTCCAAATGCACCTAGAGCACTAACTTGTATAGATACGATTAGCTATCCTTATGCCAAAGAAGCTATGCTTGGCACATCAACTTGGGCAACTTTTGGAATATGGCAAAGCGATGCAGAATCATTTTCACAAACATTCCACGCTTCTAGCTCGCTAGCTCTAACAATTAATGGAGTAGAGTTTGTAGGTAAAAATAATAATGTGGACGGTGTTGCTAGCTCTACAGTAAGAGCAAGGATTTTTGCTGTTGATGCTTCTAATAATCCTACAGGTTCAGCTTTAGCAACAGGTTCATTAACTGTTACTAATAGTACTGCACCTGGTTTCTATTATATTAATTTTTCAACGCCAATTACGGTTACAGCTAACTATGCTATTGTGCTTGATGTGACAAATGCAAATAGTGTTTTTGATGTGTGGGTGAATAATCCTCAAGCTGGACAAAGCTACGACGAAGGATTGGCACGCTTTAAGTCAAATTGGTCTGGATATGGAACAGGAGGGAATTGGACTCCGATTCCTTCTGTTACTGGAATCGGAGGTTCGTTTGATTTCGAACCTCTTGTTGCACCACTTGTTTCATACGCTATTAATACAACATCAACAGTAACTCCAGTTTCTGCTTGCGTCGGTCAACCTGTGTTGTTGAATAACACAACTTCAAACTTCTATGTTTCAAGCAGAATGTACAATGCTAATGTGTTTAGAACACATTTTTCTGCCGCACCAGACTCTACATTTGTATGGGCACCAACAGGAGATATAAACGCATTGGTTTGGCAAAAAAATCCTTCTTACACTTACACAACACCTGGAACTTATAATGCTGCAACTTTTACTTTGAGCGGTTTGTTGAATTCTTGTGTTGATAATAAAATCACTCCTATAGTTATTAACCCAGTAGATGATGCTACTTTTAATTATGCTTCTTCTACATTATGTGTAGGAGGTACTAATGTTAGCCCTTCTACTATTGCTTCTCCTGGTGGAACATTTAGTTCAACTGCAGGCTTATCTATTAATGCCTCTACAGGAGAAATTAACCTTTCTACGAGCGTTGCTGGTACTTATGTTGTAACTTACACTACAAATGGAACTTGTTCAAGCACTTCAACTAAGACCATTACAATTACTAATGCACCGAATGCTTCGTTTAGCTATTCATCAACTAGTTTTTGTGCCAATGCATCTAATCCCGTTCCTAATTTAGTTGGATCGGCAGGTGTGTTTTCTTCTTCAACAGGATTATCAATTAATGCATCTACAGGAGAAGTAAACTTGGCTGCAAGTACTCCAGGTACATATACTGTAACAAATACGATCAATACTTCAGGGTGTCCAATTGCAACAGATCAAGCAACTATAACAATTAATGCAGTTGATGACGCATCGTTTGCTTACGCTTCTACAACATTATGTACAGGTTCTGGAACTGTGTTGCCAACTGGTATTGTTACTCCAGGTGGAACGTTCACAGCTCCTTCAGCTTTGTCTATCAATACTTCTACAGGAGAAATTAATGCTAATACAAGTATAGCAGGTACTTACACGATTACTTATACAACAACTGGTGTTTGTCCAAGTACTTCGACACAAACTGTAACAATTGCAACAGCATCTGACGCAGCATTCAATTATTCTTCTTCTTCGTTTTGTGCTAATTCAGGAAATGAGTCTCCAACAGGTGTAGCAACTCCTGGAGGAACATATAGCTCAACAACAGGTTTGTCAATCAATCCTTCTACAGGTGCGATTAATACTGCAACAAGTACCCCAGGTACTTATGTAGTAACTTATACTACAAGTGGAGCTTGTGCTAGTTCATCTACTCAAAATGTTACGATTAATGCTGCTCCAGATGCAACTGTTTCTGTTGCTGGGGTGACTATTACAGCACAAACATCAGGTGCTACTTACCAATGGAAAGATTGTGGATCTAACACAGATATTGCAGGAGCTACGAATCAATCGTTTACACCAACTGTAAATGGATCTTATGCAGTAGTAGTTACAGCTAATGGATGTTCATCTACTTCAGCGTGTACAACTATTAACAGCTTAGGAATTGGAGCAATTGATCAAGCTGTGGTTAGTGTGTATCCAAATCCAACAGAAAACATGGTTATCGTTGACGGTTTGACTGGAACTTCTACAATTAAGGTAACAGATGCAAATGGAAAAACAATAACAAAAGAAATGACAAATGCTGCGTCTTTAACAATGAACATGGAAACTTTTAGTCAAGGTGTTTATATGTTCCATGTTTCAACTGATAACGGCTCCTCAGTAGTAAAAGTGATCAAAAAATAATCGATTAATAATGTGTAAAAAGATAGGAGGGGGTTCAAATAGTCGAATCCCCTCTTATTATTTTTGATGTTTTAAAATTAAATTACAAGATGTTGAAAATGAAGTAAAAGGATTGTACATCTGTACACAACTTTAGGCTATTTTGGACTTATGCAGTAGGTGCTGAAGTTAAGCCTGTTGCTTTTGAACATTCCCTTTTCTTTTAATTGTGCAAAATTCTAAATTTTCTCCTTATATTTGCTTTCACAAAATTTCATTGATTTTTTACCATGGAACAAAAAGAAGATAAGTTAAAAGAAGTAATTTCTCACGCTAAAGAGTATGGTTTTGTATTTCCTTCATCTGAAATTTATGATGGATTAGCTGCTGCTTACGATTATGGACAGTTGGGAATTGAATTAAAAAATAATATCAAGCAATATTGGTGGAAATCAATGGTGCAAATGCATGAAAACATCGTTGGTTTAGACGCTTCTATTTTTATGCATCCAACAACTTGGAAGGCATCAGGACACGTTGACGCCTTCAATGACCCATTAATTGATAATAAAGATTCTAAAAAACGTTATCGTGCGGATGTTTTAATTGAAGAGCACATTGAAAAATATGTTCAAAAGAATCAAAAAGAAGTTGAAAAAGCGAAAAAGAAATTTGGTGAAGCTTTTGATGAAGCCCAATTTTTAGCTACGAATCCAAATGTATTGCGCAACAATGCAAAAATTCAAGAAATTGAAGATAGAATGCGTGAGACATTGGAAAATAATGATCTTGAAGGAGTGTACAACTTAATCATGGATTTAGAAATTGTGTGCCCTATTTCAGGAACTAAAAACTGGACTGAAGTTCGTCAATTTAACCTTATGTTCTCAACTGAATTAGGTTCAGTTGCTGGTGACGCCTCTAAAATTTATTTACGACCTGAAACAGCACAAGGTATTTTTGTTAACTTCTTGAATGTTCAAAAATCAGGCCGCATGAAAATTCCATTTGGCATTGCACAAATTGGTAAAGCATTTAGAAATGAGATTATTGCTCGTCAATTTATTTTTAGAATGCGTGAATTTGAACAAATGGAAATGCAATTCTTTGTTCGACCAGGTGAAGAATTAAAATGGTACGAATATTGGAAGAATGTTCGCAGAAACTGGCATTTAGCTTTAGGTCTAGGCGAAGAAAACTATCGTTTCCACGATCATATTAAATTAGCACATTACGCAAATGCTGCTGCAGATATTGAGTTTAATTTCCCAATGGGATTCAAAGAATTGGAAGGAATTCATTCACGTACTGATTTTGACTTGAAGCAGCATGAACAATATTCTGGAAAAAAATTACAGTACTTTGACCCAGAATTAAATCAAAGTTATGTTCCGTACGTAGTAGAAACTTCTGTTGGCTTAGACCGCTTGTTTTTGTCAATCTTAAGTGCATCATTGAAAAATGAAGTATTAGAAGACGGAACCGATCGCGATGTATTGTCATTACCAGCTGCTTTGGCTCCTTATAAAGTGGCAGTTATGCCGTTGACGAAAAAGGATGGATTACCAGAAAAAGCACGTGAGATTATTGCAGGATTGAAATTGGATTTCAACTGCCAATACGATGAAAAAGATTCTATTGGTAAGAGATATCGCCGTCAAGATGCTATTGGAACACCATTCTCTGTTACAGTTGACCACCAAACATTGGAAGACAATACAGTGACTATTCGCGATAGAGATACAATGACACAAGAGCGCATTTCTATTGATGAATTACATGGATTGTTACACGCTAGAACAAGCTTGTCAAGTTTGTTGAAGAAACTTCAATAATTGTAAGAAACGGCAGTTTTTTTTGTATGGACGCGATTAATCGCGTCCATACAAAAAAAACTGCTTTATATAAAACTCAAAATCTTTTTATTTTTTTTGATTTTTATTTTATATCTTAGCTGGATTCAAGTCACAAATGCAACTTTTTAATTAAACAATAATTTATCCATTACAAATATAGGATTTTCAAATTGTAAACGCTTCCTTGGTCTGCTATTTATTTTTTTTCAAGCTCCTTAACTTTCGCGACAATAAACTTTGCAAAGGAGTTAGTTCAACACCAGTTGTTACTATTCGTGACAAAATAATTTGTGAAGGAATCAGTCACAAAGTTCTATTAACTGTACGCGACAGCAAAATTTGTAAAGGAACAACACACGAAGTGTTATATACAATTCGTGGAAATCAAGTTTGTGAAGGTACAGGATATAAAGTGTTGTACACTTTGAGAGATGGAAAGTTTTGTAAAGGAACTGGACATACTGTCGTTTATACAATTAGAGGTGGTATGTTAAATAATGCAGAAATTGCTGCAGTGTTATTTGTTTCAGGGAAATAAGATTGCCAATAAAGAGTAGAGATGTATAATGAGTAGGGACGCGATTAATCGCGCCCCTACTCATTATTGGTGATTAAATAAAAAAAGCCTTCTCATTGAGAAGGCTTTAATTGCTTTTAACAGTTGCGGTCTGGACGGGACTCGAACCCGCGACCCCATGCGTGACAGGCATGTATTCTAACCAACTGAACTACCAAACCAAAATTCTTTCACTTGCGTGGTCAACAACAGTTGACTTGTAAGATTTTGTGTGATGCTTTTCGTTAAAAGCGTGTGCAAATATACGTACTTTATTTTGATTAAAACAAACTTTTTTGAAAAAAAAATTTAAAAAAAGTAAAAGTTTTTTTCAAATGTTTGATTTTCAATAAGCAAAACGATTAAAAAAATGACTTTTTTTTCTCGTGTTTATTTAATAACTTTGCTATTTACAGATTTTTATAATATAAAGAGACACACAAAAATGAAGTTTGAAAAAGAATTAAAGGCTAGAAGTGGTGAAAAATGTGAGTTATGCTCCGCTGAACAAGCATTAACATCGTATATCGTTACACCTAAACAAGGTGATAACGCTGATGAATGCATTGCGATTTGTGCTACTTGCAATGATCAATTAGAGGGAAAACAAGAAGTGGATGCTAATCATTGGAGATGTCTTAATGACGCAATGTGGAGTGAAGTCGATGCTGTGAAAGTTGTTTCTTATCGCATGCTTAACCAATTAAAGGCTGAAGGATGGCCAGCAGATCTTTTGGATATGATGTATTTAGATGACGAAACATTGGAATGGGCTCGCACAGGAATGGTGGATGCAAATGCTCCAAAACATAAAGATTCCAATGGAGTTGAATTGCAAAATGGTGATAGCGTTGTGTTAATAAAAGATTTGAATGTTAAAGGTGCAACATTTACTGCAAAAAGAGGAACGGCTGTAAGAAATATTCGATTGGTTCACGATAATCATGAGCAAATTGAAGGAAAGATAAATGGTCAAAGCATTATAATCTTGACGCAATTCGTTAAAAAATAACACAATTCGCTGATTGCTAGTTTGTAAAAGAATTTGAAAAATGCGTTGTTAGTAAAAAATAACAACGCATTTTTTAAAATGAATTGTTATTTTGCATTTATTCATTAATTTTACAAATTAAAACAGAATTATGGGATGTACAAGTTGTGGGACAAAGACGGATGGCGGAATGCCTCGTGGATGTCAAAATAATGGTACTTGTAGTTCTGGCGGTTGCGATAAATTAGAAGTGTATGATTGGTTGGCAAATGTTTCTTTGCCAAATGGTCAAGCACCCTATGATATAGTAGAAATACGTTTTAAGAATAGTCGAAAAACGTTTTTTAAAAACAGTAAAAACATTCCATTGCAAGCGGGTGCAATCGTTGTGGTGGAAGGAAATCCAGGCTTTGATGTCGGGGTTGTTTCTGTTGTTGGAGAATTAGCCAGAATTCAAGTTGCAAAAAAAGAACCTGGTTTCAATGAAAATGAAGCCAAGAAAATTATACGCATTGCAACGCAAGAGGATATTGACAATTGGACGAAAGCACGTGCGCTCGAAAAAGATGTCATGTTCTCTGCTCGTACTTTAGCAGTGAATTTAGGGTTGCAAATGAAAATATCCGATGTGGAATACCAAGGAGATTTGACAAAGGCAACGTTTTATTATACAGCTGATGGTCGCGTGGATTTTCGTCAGTTGATTAAAGACATGGCGGATGCGTTTAAAATACGTATTGAAATGCGTCAAATTGGTGCTCGCCAAGAGGCTGCAAGATTAGGTGCAATTGGTTCATGTGGACGTGAATTGTGCTGTTCTACTTGGTTGTCTGACTTTAGATCGGTTTCGACTTCTGCTGCTCGCTATCAACAATTGTCTTTAAATCCGCAAAAATTAGCTGGCCAATGTGGTAAATTAAAGTGCTGTTTGAACTATGAGCTAGATATGTATTTGGAAGAATTAAAGTCTTTCCCTAAAGCTGATACGCGCTTATATACTGAAAAAGGAATGGCTTACCATGTGAAAACAGATGTGTTTAAACGTCAAATGTGGTATGCTTACCAAGGTGAAGCTGGAATTGGTGTAGGTTTGATTTTATTGGCTCCTGAGCGTGTGAAAGAAATCATTGCACTTAATAAACAAGGTGAAAAACCTAAAGATTTAGAAGCTTTTGTTGAGCAAGAAGAAGTTGTTGTTAAACAAGATTATGAAAATGTAGTGGGTCAAGACAGTTTGAACCGTTTTGAACACGCTTTTAAATCTAAAAATAAGAAGAAAAAGAAAAAGCCAAACGCAGGAGGCAATGCTCAACAGGTTTCGCAACAACATGCTGCTGAAAATAGACCTCAAGAGCAAAGAAAAGAAGCGAAAAAAGGAAATCATACAGGAAAAGAGCGTCCAAATAATGAGCAAAATAAGCCCAAAGAAGCTCGTCCGCAAGGTCGTGATTTGACAAAAATGCAAAGTAAGCCGCAAGGAGAAGGACAACAGTCGAATAAAGATGGTGAACAAAAAAATCGTAGAAATAATCCACGACGCAAACCGAATAATCGCCCAAAGCCTTCTGATGGTGGTGAAAATAGAACTAATGAAGCGTAAATGAAACAATTGAAACATAGTTTGTTTGTGGTAGTAATAGCATTGCTACTTGCTAGTTGTGGAAAGAAACCATTCTATGAAAAAGTGTATGATTTTGACGGAAATGAATGGAATCAAGACCAAAAAGCGGTTTTTAAAGTTAAAATTGATGACACAACTGCTGTTTACCGTTTTCAATTGACTTTGAGAACGACAACCAACTATGAATACAACAATGTTTGGTTATTTTGGAATTCAGAAACTCCTGACAAAGAAAAAGTGAGAGAGCCTTTTGAACTTAAAATAACAACACCTGAGGGGGCTTGGATTGGTAAAAACTCGGGTACAATTGTTGAAAATCAATTGAATTTTGCAGATAAGAAAATTAGCATCCCAGGAGAATATGTGTTCACAATTGAACAAGCAGCCACACAAAAAATATTGAAAAATGTGTTGGATCTAGGATTGACTATTTATAAACAACAGTAACAAAAATAAACACTATGTATAATAACGTTTTAGTTGAAAGAAATGGAATGATTGAGGTGATTACAATTAATCGCCCAAATCAATTAAATGCATTAAACAAAGAAACAATTGCTGAATTAAGTCAAGCTATTAAAACAGCTGAAACTGATAATGGCGTTGCTGTTATTATCTTAACTGGCTCAGGCGAAAAATCATTTGTCGCTGGTGCTGATATTAAAGAATTTGCTGATTTTTCAATTGCTCAAGGTGGTGAATTGGCTCAAAAAGGTCAAGCTTTATTGTTTGATGTTGTTGAGAATTTATCAAAACCTGTTATTGCAGCTGTTAATGGTTTTGCTTTAGGTGGAGGCTTGGAATTGGCTATGTCAGCTCACATACGTGTTGCTTCATCTAACGCTCGTTTGGGCTTGCCTGAGGTTTCGTTAGGTGTTATCCCTGGTTATGGTGGTACGCAACGTTTGGCGCAATTAGTAGGTAAAGGTAAAGCAAATGAAATGGTTTTTACAGCAGGAATGATTAAAGCTGATGAAGCTTTGTCATGGGGCTTGGTAAATCACGTTGTTGAACCGGAAGAATTGATGTCAAAAGCTACAGAAATAGCAGAAAAAATTGTTGCTAATTCAGGTATGGCTATTGCTTCTGCAATTAGAGCTATCAATGCTGGATTTAAAACTGGTGTAAATGGATTTGAGGCTGAAATTGAAGAGTTTGGCAAATGTTTTGGTACAGCTGATTTTAAAGAAGGAACTACTGCATTTGTTGAAAAAAGAAAACCTAATTTTAGAGGGTAGTTTTATTCATGGAGGGGGCAATAAAGCGACTTCTTGGTGATACCGCTGTTTATGGGTTAACGGCTATTTTAGCGCGTGCACTCAACTTTTTATTGGTTCCTTTATATGTGTCTGTTTTTGCAGATCCAAAAGATTACGGAGTTGTTTCAATCTTGTATGCTTGGGTAGCGTTTTTAATCGTGCTCTTGCCATTGGGGATGGAAACAGCTTTTTTTAAATTTGTGAGCGACAGAGAAGATCAAAAAGAAAGTATTTTTCAAAATAGCCTCTCTACAGTTGTAGGATTTAACTTGCTTTTTTTCTTAATGGCTGCAATGTTTAGCCCTACTATTGCTCAATGGATGCTCATGCCAGATCATCCTGAATACATCGTGTTGTTAGTGGCAATTGTGTGCATCGATGCAATGTCTGCTTTGTCTTTAGCGAAATTGCGTATGGAGAACAAGGCCAAACGTTTTGCCATGATTCAAGCGAGTTCCATTTTTGTCAATATCTTTTTTAATCTCGTTTTACTGCTTTTCTTTTTTGATCCGGCAGAACCTCACATGGGGGTATTGTACATTCTTGTTGCAAATTTGCTCTCTTCACTAACAAAACCTTTATTTGTTTTAAAGGATTTCATGTCCATTCGGTTGTCTTTAGACGGTGCTTTAGCAAAACAAATGCTTTGGTACGCTCTTCCGTTGGTGATTGCAGGATTTGCTGGGATTGTAAATGAAACATTGGATCGGATATTATTGCAAAACATCTTGTATGAAACGCAATTAATCACAATGCCAGGTACACCAGAAGCAGAGCGTCTAGCTATTGCCTATGCGGAAGGTCAAGTTGGTATTTATAGTGCTTGCTATAAATTAGCTATGTTGATAACCATTGTTTTACAAGCTTATCGCTATGCTGCGGAACCATTTTTCTTTAAAAATGCCAAAAGTGAAAATCGCAATAAGTTGTATGTAAAGATGATGAATTATTTAATCGCTTTTTTGTGTATTGTTTTTTTAGGGGTTACCTTAAACCTTCAAATTTTCAAATATTTCATACCAAATCAAGCTTATTGGGAAGGTTTAAAAGTTGTGCCTTTACTATTGTTAGGGAATATATTTTTAGGAATTTATTACAACCAAAGTATTTGGTATAAATTGTCTGGTCAAACTAAGTTTGGAGCATACATCGCTATTTCAGGTGCATTGTTAACCATTGCACTCAATTACTTTATGATTCCAAAATACGGTTACATGGCAAGTGCTTGGGCTACTATGCTGGTTTATGCTTTCCAAATGACAGCTTCTTATGTTTTGGGACAACATTATTATCCAATTAAATACAATATACGCAAGTTTTTCCTGTATTTAGGTATGACTCTAGGAATGTTTTTTATTTTTAAAACAATTGATTTATCTGAGGGAGTAATGCAATTCATCGTGCATAACTTCGCGATTGTACTTTTTGCTGGAGCAGTGTTTTTTGTTGAAAAAATAACGCAAAATTCAAAGAAAGAGTTGAGTGCTGCAGATAAATAAGCAATTTTTTTTTATTTTTATTACGATTTAAAGTATCTTTGTTAATAGTACGTTTCTCAAAGAACGAAGAATCTATGAGTCGTAACTTAAATCCATAATGTAGTTATAGTTAAAATGCATTTTAAACAAGTTGATACCGCCAAAGAGCTTCCAATAATGGAGCATTTTTACACCATCCAAGGAGAAGGGAGTTATTCAGGACGTGCTGCTTATTTTGTTCGATTGGCAGGTTGTGACGTGGGTTGCGTGTGGTGCGATGTAAAAGAGAGTTGGGACGCAGATGTTCATCCAGTAGTAAATTTGGATGAATTAATGAAAGAAATTAAAGCCTCCAAAACGGATTTTTGTGTGTTAACGGGCGGTGAACCAGCATTGTATGATTTAAGAGGGATTATTGAACGCTTGAAAAATGAATCCATAGAGGTGGCTATTGAAACTTCGGGTACTTCTCCTTTAGTAGGCGAGGTGGATTGGTATTGTTTTTCTCCTAAAAAGTTCAAAAAGCCTGTGGATGAAGCTTATACTAAAGCTAATGAATTAAAAATTGTTATTAATCATCCTTCTGATTTCCAATGGGCTGAGGAACATGCAGCTAAAGTTTTACCTTCTTGTAAATTTTTTTTGCAACCAGAATGGTCAAAAGCGGAACGATTTTTGCCAGAAATAATTGAATATGTAAAGCAACATCCAAAGTGGAGGGTTTCTTTGCAAACACATAAATTTATGAATATACCTTAAGTTATGAAATACGTATTGATTTTTGTTTCTGTATTTTTTGTGGTTGGTTGTGGAATGAGTCAACATTATTCAACGAGCAATAAAAAAGCAATTAAATTATTTGAACAAGCCCTTCAAGCTCCTAATCAATCAATTGATCCTGTTAGAAGAGTGCCAAATTTTAAAGCAGGTATTGAGCTCGCCCAAAAAGCATTGAGCAAAGACGAACGATTTTGGGAAGCTCATTTATTAATTGCGGAATATTATGAAAATTACCGCGAATATGAAAAAGCTGCAACTCATTATGAAAAAGCATTGCAAATCAATCCAATGCATTCGCAAACTGGAAGTACTTATTTTTACTTAGGAAATGCCTTGTTTCAAATAGCTGATTACGCTGGAGCTAAGAAAAACATGGAGTTTTATTCAGGTGTAAGAAATGCAAATCCTAAAATGTTGAAGGAAGCTAATAACATTATCAATAAGTCAACATTCGCACTTCAAGCTTTACAAAATCCATCTAAGTTTACACCTATTAATGTAGGACCTGGTATCAATACTGCTGATCCAGAGTATTTTCCTACTATCACTGTAGATGGGAAAACGATTTTGTTTACTAGAAGAATAAAAGATGCTAAATCACCTTATGGTATGCAAGAAGATTTCTTCGTTTCTCAATCGAAAGATGGCATTACTTGGGAAAAAGCTGTTCCAATGCCTGATAATATCAATACAGTGAACAACGAAGGTGCTCCTACTATTTCCGCAGATGGTCGTTCATTGGTGTTTGTAGCTTGTGCTAACGAAGATGGAAAATATGGGGGAAATAGACAAGGGTGGGGAAGTTGTGATTTATTTTACACTAAAAAAATTGGTTCTCGTTGGTTAGATCCTATCAACCTGCCTGGAAAGGTGAATACGTCACTTTGGGAATCTCAACCTTCTTTGTCGGCTGACGGAAAAACCTTGTACTTTATTCGCCGAGTAAGCAAACCTGGAGAGGCTCCTGATACGGATATTTTTGTAACTCGTTTACAAGATGATGGTAATTGGAGTCAAGCAGAACGTTTGCCCAATACTATTAATACGCCCTACATGGAAGAGTCAGTACTTATTCACCCAGATGGAAAAACTTTGTATTTTGCTTCTCGTGGACATGTGGGCATGGGGGGCTCTGATTTATTTGTTTCTCGCATGGATGAAAATGGAAATTGGGGTAAACCTGTGAACCTTGGTTATCCAATTAATACGCAATACGATGAGAATTCTTTAATGGTTTCTCCAACTGGTGAAATTGCGTTTTTTGCATCGGATAGAGAAGGAGGAAATGGTGATTTGGATATCTATTATTTTGAATTGCCTGAGTCTATGCGACCAACAAAAACGGTTTATTTTGAAGGAATTGTATTTGATGCTCAAGACAAAACGCCACTATCAGCTAAGTTTGAATTAATTGATATTGAAACGGGAAAATCTGTTGCCTTGTCTGAATCGGATAAGGTGAATGGACAATTCATGGTTTCTTTGCCAGTGGATAAAGAATATGCTCTAAACGTTAATAAAACTGGTTATTTATTCTTCTCTCAAAACTTCAATATGAAGCTTTCAGACAATCAAGATGCTTTTCACATGGATGTTCCATTGGTTGCTTTTACAACAGATATGCCTGTTTCATTGAAGAATGTGTTTTTTGATTTATCTGCTGCAACCTTGCGTCCAGAATCGTCTATTGAGTTAAATAAATTGGTTGATTTCTTGAAGATGAACCCAACTTTGCGTATTGAAGTGGCGGGACACACAGACACAAGAGGTGATGCAAAAGCCAATTTGAACTTATCACAAAATCGCGCTAATAGTGTTGTAGAGTATTTGATTAATAAAGGAATTGATGCTAAACGATTGGTTGCTAAAGGATATGGTGAAAGCAAGCCTATTTATTCAGATGAATCTATCGCATCAATGACTTCTGAAAAGGAAAAAGAACAAGCACATCAAGAAAATAGAAGAACAGAGTATCGAATAATTAAGTAATGAGATACTATTTTCAAATAACGAGGCCACTGAATTTGTTGATCATTGTATTGACAATGGTAGCTGTTTTGCGTTATTTGAGTGGTAGTTTTGAACTTTTTGATGGTCTTTTCGGACTTGTTTTGATGAGTTACATCCTTTTGGCTGCTTCTGGTAATGTTATCAATGATTATTTTGATGTGGAAGCGGATAGAATCAACAAACGACATCGATTTATAGCAGGAAATACTTTAAGTTTACAACAAGTAGTCAATTTTTATTGGTTGTTAGTTGGAATTTTAGTCCTCTCAGCGGTGATGATTGGCTTTTCTTTACATGAAAGTATCTTGCCATTGTTGTTGTTTGTTAGTATTGTTATACTCTGGCTTTATAGTGCTTTATTAAAAAAAATAATACTCATTGGAAATGGTGTTGTTTCTCTTTTAACAGTATCGGCTCTTTATCCTCCAACGTATATTTACTTGCATTCCATAAATCAACCGATTTCCTTTTTAATGGAAGTAAATGATCCCTTGCTACAATTGTCAGTAGGTCAAGTGATGTGGGCAATAGCAGGATTGGTTTTTATACAAAATTTAGCACGTGAAATTATTAAGGATGCAGAGGATATAAATGGTGATAAAATGATTCAAGCTTACACTTTGCCAATGATGATAGGAGAGGTTGGGACTATTTGGTTGGTGCGTTTGCTTATGTTGATTTTCCCGGTTTTATATGCTTATCATGTCTGGATGCAGGATTTGGATTGGCGTTCACATGGAATTTATTGGATAAGCATAGGGGCTTTTTTACAGTTTTTTGTTGCTCTATACACAATGGTTTTAAAAAAGCACAAGGCTATTCGTTGGATGAAACATGGTTTGAAATTATCTATGTTTTTTGTTATTCTTTATTTATTTTTCGCATGAAATTATTTTTAGGGTCAAAATCGCCTAGACGTTCTCAATTATTGTCAGAAATGGGAATAGAATTTGAAGTTTTAGTAAAAGAAACCGATGAAAGTTACCCATCCGATTTATTGCCTCATGAAGTAGCATTGCATATTGCATCAGAAAAAGCCAAGGTTTTGCAAGGTGATTTAGTCGAAAATGAATATGTTTTAACAGCTGATACGATTGTTTGTGTTGATGAACAAATTTTGGGTAAACCTAAAGATGAACAACAAGCAAAAGAGATGCTCCGCATGTTGTCAGGAAGAGAGCATGAGGTAATTACAGCTGTTTGTTTGGCCAGCAATCAGAAAATAAAAAGTGATTATTGCTCGACAAAAGTGACAGTAAAACCTTTAAAAGAAGAGGAAATTGATTATTACATTCATCGTTTTCAACCATTTGATAAAGCAGGATCCTATGGAATACAAGAATGGTTTGGAGCGGTGGCAATTACACAAATTTCAGGATCGTATAATAATGTTGTTGGGTTGCCCACTCATTTGGTTTATAGCTTGTTAGAAGGAGTTTTTTGAGTAGAATAAAACTTTTCATTACTTCATTGTTTAAAAAAAAGTTGTAACAAATTTCATAAAAACCGTTGTATTTAGTAGATTTACGCAATAAATAGGCAACTAAACAATATAATAGTCGTCTATAGAATACTATAAAATTAACAATTATGAAAACATTTGCTATTTCGGTCATCTTATTTTTCGGTATTCAATTAACCACATTTTCACAAACAGCAAGTATTGGTGAAGAAAGTGTAGTAGTAGTTACTCATTTCCAACAGTCTGAACAAATGATTTATACGTTTTTGCCTACAACTTCTTTTAATGAAGCGCGTTCGCAACAAGTTATTAATCGTTTCAACACTGTGACAGGGGATAATGCTACAGTTACTTTTAAATCAGGGAAAGTAATTGTGAAAATTCATCATGCTAAATTTACAGAATCGCAAAAGAATGATTTGCTGTTTTTATTAGCAAAAGCACATGGATACTCTAACTACCAATTCAACGATTAATTATGAAACGAATTATCTTTTTTATTGCTCTTTTGACATTGTTCCTGCAATCATTTAATACTACAGCTCAATGTAATATTCAAGCATCGATATGTACATCAGGTACTGCTGGACCTTTTACCTTTCAAAATGGTGGTCAAAACTCTTTTAACAGTTCTTGTTTGGACCAATTATCTACGTCTCAATATGCTTTCATTGTATTGTATATTACTCAAACAGGGAACTTAAACTTACTCATTCAAGGTAATGGTGGATCTGGATTCTTGGATGTTGCAGTTTTTAATGTTCCTGACAACGTTGCACCTTGTTCGGCTATTCAAAGTAGCTCAAATGAAATTATGTGTAACTACGCATCAGCTAGTGGCGGGTGTAACCAATTTGGTACTGCTTTTGGTTGTTCTAGTAGCGTGCCTTCTGTATCGGTGACTGCAGGCCAAACAATTATGATCGTTGTTGAAGACTGGGGAGATGGACCGTCTACCAATTTTACACTTTCACTTGGACCACCTCCAGGAGCTCAAACAGGACCTCCAAATGCTACTATAGACCCAGCAACATTAGGTCCTTTTTGTACGACTGATGGTTTAATGCAAGTTTTGGCTGATAACATGGGAGGTGTATGGAGTGGACCAGGAATGCAAGCGAATGGTATGTTTAATCCTCAAATTGCAGGTGCTGGTATTCATACAATCAATTACTCTATTGGTCTAGCTCCGTGTAATTCTTCTTCTACAGCGCAAATAAAAGTAGGGTCTGTTGTTGCAAGTGATTTGAACGTTACTCCATGTGCTGGAGGTCAATATAGTGTGTCTGGTAATATCACAATTTTGCAACCTCCTACGACAGGTGATTTAGTAATTAAAGATTGCTCAGGACAGCAAACGGTTGTTGCATCTGCACCTTTTACTCAAGGTTCTTATTCTTTTAATCTAACTGGACTTACAGCATCAGGTGGTCCGTGTAATGTTAAAGCTTATTTCACAGGTTCAGCATGTTCTCATGTACTGAATTATACGAAACCTGTATGCCCTCCTGGGTGTGGGTTTTCTAATATGACGGCGATTCCAACAGGTTGTCAAGGAAATAATACTTATACTTTGAATGGATCAGTAACTTTTGCAAGTGCACCAAGTACAGGACAATTAGTTATTTCTGATTGTAACGGAAATACGCAAACGTTTAATGCTCCATTTACAAGTCCACAAGCGTATTCATTAACAGGATTAACACCTAACGGTCAACAATGTGTCGTCACTGCTCATTTTACAGATGAACCGACTTGTACAACAAATAAAACATTTACAGCTCCGAGTATTCCAGTAGTGAGTGCTGGTGCGGATATAAGCATTTGTCCAGGTGCCATGGCAACGTTAACAGCTTCTGGAGCTACAAGTTATTCTTGGGATAATAATGTTGGAAACACAATGACTGTTTCTCTATTCCCTACAGCTACAACAACTTATACGGTTACTGGTACAACAAATGGCTGTACTGCTACGGATCAAGTGGTGGTTACGGTTACGCCTGGACCAACTGTTACAACAAGTGGTGATGTTTCTATTTGTATAGGAGACAATACTACGATTTCTGCAGGCGGCGTTTCTACATACAATTGGGATAATAACCTCGGTGCAGGAGCTTCTCATACAGTATCTCCTTTAACAACCACAACTTATTCAGTTGTAGGTACAGATGCGAATGGCTGTTTAGGAAACGCACAATTGACTGTTACAGTGAACCCTTTACCAACAATTACAGCTACAAATGTTGCTTTGTGTGAAGGTAACTCAACAACAATTACAGCAAATGGTGCAACAACTTATTCTTGGAGTCCTGCCACTTATTTAGATGCTACAACTGGTGCATCTGTAACATATACTGCAGGACAATCTACGACATATACTATTACTGGTACAGATGCAAATGGCTGTGTAAATACAACAACGGTCAATGCAACTTCTCATCCTAACCCTGTTACAAATGCTGGAGCAGATGTAACTGTTTGCCAAGATGTAGAAGTAACTTTAATAGCTACTGGAGCAGGATTTGGAGGCACTTACACTTGGACTGGAGGCGTGACAAATGCTCAACCTTTTGTGCCTACAGTTGGAACAACAACTTACACTGTTACAGCGACTAATGTTAATGGATGTACAGGAACAGACGACTTAGTGGTTACAGTTGAGCCACATCCTACAGTTAGTTTTACAGCTGTTCAAGATCAACCTTGTGCTCCTGTAAAAGGAGTGTTTACAAATACTTCTGCAACACAAGGTACTTGTATGTGGGTGTTTGATAATGGAGTGTCATCCAACGATTGTGGACCTGTTGAAATAACTTTTGGTAATCCAGGATCTTACGGAGCTTCATTACAAGTAACTTCCCCGTTAGGTTGTATTACAACGGTGTATCAATCTGATTTAATCATTGTTACGAAAAAACCAGAAGCTTCATTTATTCCTAATCCAGTTGTTTTTGAACTTTCTAATCCAGTTGTTCATTTCACTAATTACTCAAGTGGAGCGGTTTCGTATGAATGGGATTTTGGAGATAACAAATCATCTGTACAAACAAATCCAACGCATACTTATCCTGAAGAAGATGGAGGATATGTTGTTACATTGGTTGCTATTTCAGCTTCGGGATGTACGGACACAACTACCTATTCTGTGCGCTCAGAAGAAGATTTGATTTTCTATATACCAAATACATTTACACCAGATGGTGATGAGTTCAACCAATCGTTCTCACCAGTTTTTACTTCAGGATTTGATCCATACGATTATGAAATGATTATTTTCAACCGTTGGGGAGAAAAAGTGTATGAAACACATGATGTAACAGTTGGTTGGAAAGGTACTTATGGAACCAAAGGAGAAATTGTTCAGGATGGAACTTACACTTGGAAGATAGAGTTTAAGACGCTCAGAAATGATGAACGTAAGACGTACACAGGGCATGTGAACCTGATGCGTTAACAAAAATTAAAGGTGGAAAGTAAAAAGCTTTTCACCTTTTTTTATGAATAAATTTTATCTTTGCTAAAAATAGATTCAGTTTGAAAATTTCAGCATCCATATATAGCGATAAGTCGCGTTCCTTGAAGGAAGTAATTGAAGATTTAGTAAGTCACCAAGTTGACATGCTTCATGTTGACTGCAATGATGATATTAGTGTTTTTGAAGATATCAAGCAAATCCGTTCTTGGTGTAATCTACCCATTGATTTACACATTATAACAGCAGAACCTTCCAAATACTATCAATTATTGGAGGATAATCCAGTTGAATACGTCACTTTTCAATACGAAGATTTAAAAGAACCATTGGAAATTCCTTCACATATTCAAGGAAAAAAAGGATTAGCTGTTATTACTCCGACATCCATTGATGTTTTTGATTCGTTTCAGGAGTTTGATTTTATTTTAATTATGGCAACGATTCCAGGACAGAGTGGAGGAGTTTTTGACCGAACAAATTTTGATAAAATCCGAATGTTTCGCAAGAAATACCCTACGAAATCCATCCACGTTGATGGAGGAGTGAATGGAGAAGTATCTTTCATTTTGCGTAACATGGGAGTAACTTCATCAGTTAGTGGTTCATACTTGTTTAAAGGTCCGAGTGTAGGTCATCAATTAATGAATTTGACTAAACGCAGTATTGAATCCAATTTTGTCGTTTCTGATTTTATGACTCCTTTGGATGAATGTCCTAAAGTTTCCGAAAGTAAACTATCATTTTCAGAAATTTTGATGGCTATTGAAAAGGGAGATATAGGTTTTACATTGGTTGTAAATGAGAAAGGGTTACTTGAAGGTTTAATCTCAAATGCTGATATTCGAAAAGCGTTGTTACGCCATTTAACTGATTTTAATGCGGTTAACCCAAATGAAGTTGTTAATCGTGCTCCTTTAACAGTGAATGAATCTGCTACAGTTGTAGAGCTGCTTCAAATTGTTAAAAAGAGTCCATTTACTGTGTCGTATCTTCCTGTTATTGATGCTGATAAACGTGTAAAGGGCATTGTTAATTTTGCTAACTTGATTAAAGCAGAATTGTAAAAAAAACATTTTTTTTTACGTGCATATTTATTTGTCCTATATCAATAAATACACTTTTAGCGACAAAAGTGTTAAAAAAAGTTAGTTTCAATAAACGTAAATCGTTGTTAAAGAAATTTTGTTTGCTTATATTTGCAAAACTCATTTTTTCAGACAATGATAATACAATTAAAAAATAACCTTGAAGCGTCTAAAATAGCTCGTTATGCGCAAGAATTGAAAGCATTTAGTATTTCTTATAATGGAAATGATTTGTTGATAACAGGTGCAGGAGTAAAAGAATTACCTACAAGCGTCGAAGGAGATACAGAACAATTTTGGGCTTTTGACTCAGATATTCAATTAGCTTCAAAGAAATTTCAACAAGAAAAGCGAACTGTCCAATTAGGAAATGTTACTATTGGAGGGACAACTAATAACACTGTTTTAATTGGAGGGCCTTGTTCTGTTGAATCAGAAGGTCAAATTCGTCAATCATCAGAATTATTGAAATCGTTGAATCTTTCAGTGTTGAGAGGTGGTTGTTACAAGCCTAGAACAAGTCCTTACTCATTTCAAGGTTTAGGATTAGAAGGTTTGCAACTTTTAGCTAAAATGCGTGAAGAATATGGTTTAACTGTAATTACTGAAGCAAGAGACGCAACACATATTGATGAAATCATTGAATACAGTGATGTCATTCAAGTTGGGGCAAAAGCAATGTATGACCAAGGTATATTGCGTGCATGTGCTAAGACAACTAAACCAGTATTGATCAAACGTGGGTTTGGTACAACCTTGCAAGAATTTGTACAAGCATCAGAGTTTGTGCTTTCTGGAGGAAATCCAAATGTAGTTTTGTGCGAGCGTGGAATTAGAACATTTGAAACAAAAACGCGCTTTACCTTGGATTTGTGTGGAGTGGCATGGTTACAAGAATACACAAATTTACCTATTATTTTAGACCCTTCACATGCGATGGGCTACGCGTATGGAGTTACTCCTTTAGCTAAAGCTTGTGTAGCAATGGGGATTGATGGTTTATTAATAGAAGCGCATCCAGACCCAAGTGTAGCGAAATCAGATGCTTCTCAACAATTGAACCATGCTGAGTTTACTCAATTAAAGACCGATTTACAAACAGTTGCAGCGGCTGTTGGTTACAAAATAGTATAATAATGATGATGCTCGAAGAAAATATCAAGGGACTTTGTGCTAAATACGGCATCGATTACGTTGGTTTTTTAGCCGACCTTGATGTGGAGCATGTGGATGAACTTTCTGTTTTTGAATTGAAATCGATATGTGAAGAATATGAACTAGATTTATATGCTTTGCTGTTCAAACCGCTGTTTCCGATTCCTCATTTGAAAGAAAAATTAGCTAAAATTCGTTTATTGGTTTTGGATGTGGATGGAGTGATGACAGATGGGGGAATGTATTTTACTGAGAATGGCGATCAATTTAAAAAGTTCAATACGAAAGATGGAATGGCCATTATTAGCTTGACAAAAAACGATTTTCAAGTGGCGATTATTTCCTCAGGATTTGTTAATAATGTCGTAGAAACAAGAGCTAAAATGCTAGGAATACAACATTGTTATGTGACCCGAGAAAAGAAAATAGACGTATTAAATCGAATTTTGGCTGAACTACAATTAGATTATTCTCAAGTAGCAATGATTGGCGATGATATCAATGATCTTGAAATCATGGAGACAATTAGTGTTGCTGCCTGTCCACAAGATGCAGTTTTAGCAGTAAAACAAAAATGTCATATTTTGTTAAATGCCAAAGGTGGTCAAGCTTGTGTGAGAGAATTTATTGACAACTATCTCAACCAAAATAAATATTAACGAAGGAAAAAAGTTAGAATGAAACAAGTTAGATTAGGGATAATTAAAGAAGGAAAAGTGCCACATGATTTTCGTGTGCCGCTAACTCCTTCTCAATGTGCATTGGTGGAAGCTAAATTTGCTCATGTAAAAGTAGTTGTCCAACCAAGTGAAATCCGTTGCTTTCCTGATGAAGCTTATGCAGCTGAAGGAATTGAATTAAATAATGATTTGTCACATTGTGATATTATTTTAGGAGTGAAAGAAGTAAATATTGAGGATTTAATTCCCAATAAAAAGTATTTTTTCTTTTCTCACACAATGAAAAAACAAGTATACAATCGTAATTTATTTAGAGCTATTCTTGATAAAAAAATTCAATTGATTGATTATGAAGCCTTGCGTGATAAAAACAACAAGCGCATCATTGGATTTGGTCGATATGCAGGCGTAGTGGGCACGTACAATGCTTTTTTAACCTTTGGATTAAAAACAAAAACATTTGAGTTGTTACCTGCTAATAAGTGCCATGACAGAGTTGAAATGGAAAGTGAATTGTCAAAAGTTATTCTGCCGCAACATACTAAAATTGTAGTAACTGGATGGGGTAGAGTAGGAAATGGCGCACGTGAGATATTAGATTTGTTACCAATAAAGGAAGTCACTCCAGAAGAGTTCTTGAATGATACTTTTGATGAACCAATTTTTACACATCTAGATACGGAGGATTATTATCGTCCAAAAAATGGTGGGGAATTTGACAAAGCTGATTTTTATTCTCATCCAGAAAAGTACAAAGCCATTCTAAATGAATACTTGAAACAAGGAACAACCATTTACATTCCTTGTCATTTTTGGAGTGAAAAGGCACCTTTTTTATTAACGCAAGAAGATTTAATAAAAGATGACAATTTGCAAGTAATAGCAGACATTTCTTGTGATATTGCTGGTCCAATTGCTTCTACAATTCGTCCAAGTTCGATTAGTAGCCCTATTTATGGTTATGATCCCGTAACAGGAGAGGAAGCTGATTTTACGAAAGAAGGTGTGATTGCAGTGATGGCTGTTGATAATTTACCATGTGAATTGCCAAAAGATGCATCTGAAGATTTTGGAAGTCAATTAATTCGTAATGTTTTTCCAGCTTTGTTTGGAGAAGATCCTGATTTAATCATTGAAAGAGGTTCAGAAACAAACTTAAACGGTGAATTAACGTCTTATTTTGCTTATCTAAGCGATTACGTTGAGGGATAATTAAAATAAAAAATGGAAAAAGGGAATAAAAAAATTATAAGAGGGTGGATTTTTTATGATTGGGCTAACTCGGTGTACAATTTAGTTATTTCCTCTGCTATTTTTCCTATTTTTTATGACACAGTCACTTCTAAAACGTTTTTAGAACAATACAACCAAAAAAATGGATTGAACTTACAGTCCATTGATGAACTTCCAGCAAATACGCACGTGTTAATAGATGCCTTTGGTATGCAGTTGTCTCCATCTGTATTGATGTCTTTTACCTTGTCTATTTCGTTTTTGGTTGTTTCAATTCTTTCTCCCATGCTTTCAGGAGTAGCTGATGTTACTGGAAGTAAGAAGAAATTTATGCGTTTTTTTAATTATTTAGGTGCGCTTTCTTGTATTTCCTTGTATTGGTTTGGAAAAGCACCGATAGAAGTTGGAATGCTGTCTGTGTTTTTGGCAAGTATTGGGTTCTGGAATAGTTTGGTGTTCTACAATGCTTTTTTACCTGAAATAGCTGAACCCAAGGATCATGATAGAATCTCTGCTAATGCTTATACAATGGGCTATTTTGGCAGTATGATTTTGTTGATTATTTCTTTGGCAATGATTATACTTATTGGACCTCATTTGACAAGTTTAAGCTTTATATTTGTAGGGATTTGGTGGATAGGTTTCAGTCAAATTACGTATCGAGTGTTGCCTGATAATGTTTATAATCGTCCGAAATCTTCAAAGGTTCTTTCAAAAGGCTTTAAAGAATTGAAGAAGGTAATGGTTGAATTTAAAACTTTTCCACGTTTAAAACGCTACTTAGCATCTTTTTTCTTTTTTAATACAGGTGTTCAAACTGTCATGTTGATGGCTGTTTTATATGCTAAAAGAGAGATTTTTTCAGGACAATATGAATCTCAAGCTGCTTCAGGTTTGATTTTAGCAATTTTGTTGATACAATTACTTGGCGCTGCTGGTGCTTTTGTACTCTCTAAATTATCAGGTGTCATAGGTAATGTTAAATCGTTAATTATTGCCGTTTCTATCTGGGTGCCTTTATGTGTAAGTGCATACTTTATTCAAACTCCAACAGGATTCTATTTTCTCGCTTCTGGAGTTGGACTAGTAATGGGAGGAACACAGGCTTTGGCTCGCTCAACTTATTCAAAATTTTTGCCAGATACAGAAGATCATACTTCTTACTTTTCGTTTTATGACGTAACAGAAAAAGTAGGAATAGTGTTTGGTACGTTCTTTTTTGGATTAATGGAATTTCTAACCGACGATTTGCGCTCTTCTATTTTGTCTGTCGTATTTTTCTTCGCTGTAGGATTGATTTTTTTATTGTTTGTTCCCAATGATAGAGCTGAAGAAAAAGATTATGATGAGCACTTAACTACGGATAATGATTTACTCAAATCGTTGAAGCATGAGTGAGTTGATTCATATTAAAAACATGGTTTGTAATCGCTGCATCATGGCGGTTGAAACTGTTTTTTCAGAAATGAATATCCCTGTTGATTTTGTTGAATTAGGCAAGGTACAAGTTCCATCTAAATTAGATGAAGCTTTAAAAGAGGAGCTGAAATCAAAATTGGATCAATTAGGTTTTGAACTGCTCGAAGATAAAAAAGAACAAGTTGTTGAACAGGTTAAAAATCTTATTATAGAACTTGTGCATCACCGCTCTAATGAATTAAATGTAAATCTTTCAGATTACATAGCTGGCCAATTACAATTAGATTATTCCAATGTGAGTAAGTTGTTTTCCGAATTGGAAGGAACAACGATTGAAAAATTTTTCATTGTTCAAAAAATCGAACGAGTTAAAGAGTTAATTAGCTATGATGAGAAAAATTTAAGTGAAATTGCATTTGAGTTACATTATTCAAGTGCAGCTCATTTGAGTAGTCAATTTAAGAAAATAACAGGACTAACACCATCACAATATAAAAATCTAAAACATCCGCCACGTTCGCCTTTATCGGATTTATAGTTATTGTATAAATAAAAAAAAGCTTTCCAAATGGAAAGCTTTTTTGTGACCCCGTTAGGATTCTAACCTAAAACCTTCAGAGCCGTAATCTGATGCTCTATACAGTTGAGCTACGGAGCCGTGCAATGTTTGCGAGTGCAAAGATAAGTATTTATTTCTTTTCTACAAGCGTTTTTTTGAAAAAAAAATAAATTTATTCAATTGTTGCACTTATTCCTTTGTCTAATAGACCAATACACATTGGTTCCAATTTTTCAAAAGCTCCTCTTTTTACTTGACATTTACCATTGTAATGGATGATATACGTACATTGTTCTGCTTGATGCACGTCATGGCCACAAACTTTTATCAAAGAATCAATCACATGGTCGAATGTGTTTACATCGTCGTTGTAAACAATTAAATCACGTTGCTCTATTAGTTTTTCAATGCTTAAAACCTCTTCTTGAGTTTCTACGCTATTTTGAAATACGCTCATATTCATTGGTGTTTTGTGTTTCTTTTATTGGATATTCTAAACGTTCAGAAATAGCTCTTAA
Organism: uncultured Fluviicola sp.; assembly: GCA_964580465.1. Lineage (GTDB taxonomy): Bacteria > Bacteroidota > Bacteroidia > Flavobacteriales_D > Crocinitomicaceae > Taishania. Next base: position 64,581 of record CAZOKJ010000003.1, read on the forward strand.
TTGCTGAATATCTTCTAATTTTATGTCAAAGATATGAATTTCTATTCCATTTTCCACCTTTTGAATCTTTTTTCTATAAGGCAAATTAACCAAATAGTCATATAAATCACCTGGAATGGTTGTTTGATCAATCTCAAATGTTACGCGTGAGTCATTGCTTTTTAACACATCAGATTTAGAATAGAAAAGCGTATCTAGTTCGTCCTTAAATCCTGATATTCGTGGAAGCAATTCTTCGGTAGAGTAGTAGTCTGATTTAATGTGCAAATCATTGATGTCATAGAAGAAATTTCCTTTTACTCGATAACGATTCAATTGCTCTTTTGGATAGTATTCATAGGATTGTTTACTGATGAATTGCACGTATTGTTCGTTCGACTGAACTTCTTTCACCGCTGTTTTGAAAACAGGGATAATTTCTGTTTTTTCTTCAACTGGAAGTTCATGGGATGGTTCATTTCCTGAAATTTGCTCTGAATACACTTTCGCTTTCCCCTCATTAATGAGCATTAATGCTTTTTCAATATTGATTCGCTTTCCTTGGTAATAAGCAGTAACAAAAGCATCAGTGATTCCTTTTGAACGAATTGTGCCTTCTAATTTTTTAGCGTCTTGGAGATTCCCATACATGCCAACTGAGTAACGGATTTGTCCGTTTTCTAATCGCATAGTATACAATGGTTCCAAATTTAGCAATCGTTCTTTTTTTACAGGGGTATTAAATACGCCAACTTGAACGGTGAAGAATACCATTTCAGCGTCAAATTGTTCTAAAGCTATCGATTTTGCAGCACCCACTTGTTGGTTATAACTGTATTCTGAAACAGGACGTAATGTCTTTACAGTATCTTTTAATCCTAGTTTGTTTGCAATGTTTTCTGCAACTGCCAATTGTAATTCTTCTGCTTCCTGTCCTAAACATTCACCATTTTGTTCCAACTTACGAGCTTCACCGAAATGAATGCGTTTACCGTCACAGTATGCAACGATGAAAGCGTCTGTATAGCCTAATTGCTTGATTTTATCTCTAGCTTCTACCACATTGTTTGCTTTACTAAAATACCCCGCCATATAACGTGTGATGTTTGAGTTTTCTAACTTTTCACCTGTTACAGGAGTAAATTCGCTGAAGTGATTTTCTGGAATTGGTTTGGCAAATGCTCCAACTTGAACGCGGTAAACCAATCCTTTTGGTAACTCTACTCCAACTGGTTTTGCTTTTAATACACTGGTTTCACTGGCTGCTGTTGCAAATTCAATCCCATTCGTAGATAAAGGCACTAACGCTGTTGCAATGAGTACCTTTTTTAATGGGTTAACACCTCGCATCACTAAATTTTGAAATTTCATCATCTCTTCTGTGTTACTTGGTAAATAACTTGTTGCTTCTTGGTTAAGTTGGTTAATTAATTTCTCGTTTTCACTTAAATTTAAAGAAATTTTTGAAATAGAGAAGAGTTGCTGCTCAATATCTTCTTCACTAGCTTCGTTTTTTCTTAATTCAGCTAATTTTTGTTGTTCTTTAATTAGTTCATTATTAATTTGTTGGTGCTTGTTGATAGCCTCTAATTGTTGAGCCACAACTTTAGCATATTTTTCATAAGCTTCAGAAGATGCAATTGTTCGTTCTTCATTGTAGCTAATGCTTATCTTATTTTGAGCCAACGCAGTTGGGGCTTCAATAGGCAAGTAATTAGCTAGTTGTTCATCGATTAATTGAACTTCTTTCTCTAAAACTTTCTTTCTTTCTTCTATTAACGTAATTTTTCCCTCAATGGTTGCAATTTCATGTTTGTTTTTACTTGTTAATGCTTGCTGATAGTTGTTTTTTTCTAAAAATAAACCTTCAATTTCGATGATAGCTTGGCGTCTTCGTTGCTGCAATTGCTTTTCTGAATAAAGACGGATTTCTGGATGTTCATTTAACCAATTTTCTTCTTCTTGAACTCTGATTTGTTGCTCTATATCTGTTATGTATGCTTCTTTTTCATCAATCAATTGCTTGGCTAAATAAGCTTGCTTAGTAAGTTTATTGGTTTTGTTTAGTTGCTTTTCAAGTTGATTGATTTGCATCAAATGAACTTTGCTAACAGTGTTATTTGTTGTTTTTTCTGCATTCAAATTATCCGTGATTTGATCTAGTTTTTTGCTTTGAGCAACATAAGCCGTCAATGATTGATGCAAGCTTTGATTGGTTTCTTTTTCCAATTCTTTCGTCAAATGCTGGCGTTCTTTTTTACTTAGATTTTCGTTGGCAAGTTGTTCAATCAATACTTGTTCTTTGGTTTTTACGTAAGAATTATCTGGACTATTTGCTTCTGGTTGTGAAGAATTCTGTTGAGTATTGATTGCTATTTGTTCATTTCTTTTTAATTGATTTTCAATACCTGATAAACGCACGATTTCTTCATCCGTTTTTGCGAGTTCATCTTGCAATTGTTCGGAAATGTATTGTTTTTCATTTAAAGAGTACGAACTTGTTTCCAAATTCATTAACGCTTCTTTTATTGTTGCTTGATGGTTGTTTAATGCAACAATGTTTTGTTGGATGTCAGCAATTATATCTGAATGTTGATTAAACAGAGTGTTTAGTGCAATCAAGTTGTGCGTTTCAACAAAAGTCTGATACACCTCTTGTTGTGTTTTTAGTTTTTGTTCTTCAGAATTAAAATTGTTTTGTTGTGAAGTAGCTTTTGCTAATAGTTCTTGTTGCTTTTCACTTTCTAGTGCTTCTAAAATTGTTAATCGGTTTTCAATTCGTTGAGCATCTTTATTCAATTCATTTTTTAAACTTGCTTTTTCTTGCAAAGAAAGTGTTGGGTTTTCGTCAATTGTCTGCTCCTTTTCTTTAATTAATAGCAGATGTTGACTCAATTTTTTTGACAAAGATTGAATGTTAATTACGTTTTCTGGAAGCAATTGCAAATCATTTGACAAATTGCCATTGTATGATTTTTCCAATTCGTTTCTTACTGTTTCAATCGAAATAGATGCTTCTTGCTTTTCTTTTTCTTGCTTAGCAGCTAATTCTGCTTGTTGCTTAGCGATTGCTTCTTGCTTTTCTTTCTCTTGTTTAGCAACTAATTCTGCTTGTTGCTTTGCGATTGCTTCTTGCTTTTCTTTTTCTTGCTTAGCAGCTAATTCTGCTTGTTGCTTAGCGATTGCTTCTTGCTTTTCTTTCTCTTGTTTAGCAACTAATTCTGCTTGTTGCTTTGCGATTGCTTCTTGCTTTTCTTTTTCTTGTTTAGCAATAGATTGTTCTTCCTCCTTTATTTTTTGCTTGTTTTTGTCAATAGTTGATGCGATGGAAACAGTTTGTTTTTCCAATAAGTCAACTTTTGCCTGTTTAACTGGGTCAATAGTTAATTGTTTGTCATTTTTAATTTCAGCTATTATAGCATTTAATTTTTCAGAAAAAGCTTCGTGAAGCAGATTTTCATTTTCCAATCGTTTAGTAATCGGAACGTTTTCATTTTTCGTTCTTTCAATAGAAGAAACATAAGTTGGATCAATGGATTGAATGATATTTTCCGTTGTGATTTTAGCAATTTCTTTTTTTGCTTCTTGTTTTAAATTTTGTTCTAAATTTAGTTGGTCATCTGTCAGTTCTTTTAATTGCTTGTTTAATTCTTGTAGTTGAGAACGTTTGTTTTCTTTGTCTTCATTTGTTTGTTGTACATTTTCAATTAACTGTTCTAATTCTTGTTTTTTTGCGCGAATGATTGCTACCAATTCACGACTCTTTTCATAAGATGACAACTCTGAGTTGTTGTATATTTTTTCACTTTCATGGTTGTAATCTTCCATGATTGTATCGTTTATTTTTGCTGAAACACTAACTTCTGGTTGCTTAGATAATTCCTCAATACTGTTATTGATATAAGCAATTAATGTTTTGGTTTTAGATTGTTCGACAGTTGTTTTTAATTGTTGAACTTCTTCTTTTGGTAAACAAACTCCTTGATAACTTTCAATTTCATTGACAATACTAATTGTAGCTGTTAATTCATTTCTTTTTTGACTCGCTTGTTGAATTAATTGTTGTGTTTTTGACAAATTTCCTTCGTATTCTTTTTGTTCGTGTTCTTTGTCATTGATTTTATCGAGCAAAGCAGGTTTATTTTTTTCTTTTGTTGTAGTTAATTCTTGTTTCAACTGATTAATTTCTGTTGATTTTTTTGTTATTTCATCTTTGTAAAGTTGCTCAGTTGCTTGCAGTTTTTTTAATTCATTGTCTGTTTTTACTTGGTCTAATAACAATTTATCTGTGTTTGATTGTGCTTCTTGGTTGAACAATTGTGCTAATAAATTTTTATTTTCTCGAATAACACTAACGATTTTTTCAGAATTCTTTTCTTCAGTTGCTTTTTGAATTGTTTCTTTTATTTGGTTTAAAGCTTCAACATCATTGGCTGATATATGAACATTTTTTGTGCTAAAATTTAGAGCTGCTTCCCGAATTGTTTCAATTTTTTGTAATTTGTCTTCACGTGTTTGAGCTAAATCTTTTGCATTTGCAAGAATGATTTCTTTTCTACGTTTGCTATCTGTTAGGTCTGCTTCGGTAGCCAGACTTTTTATTTCTGCATCAATTTTGATAATTTCTTTGTACAATTGTGCACTAACTCCTTCCGCTTTTTCTTCCATTGATTTGCCTGGCTGAAGTAATTCCTTTGAACTTTCAATTTTGGAAGCTAATATTTCATTGAATTGAGATGCATTTACATTTGATAATTTTATTTCATTCAATGCGGCTTGAATAGCTGTATTATCGGTGCTTGCTTCAAATAAATCTTCATTGACATTCATGTTTGAACGCTCTTTTAATACTTGAGCCACGATACTTTGAGCATCTTCTACTTCTTCATCAAAGCGGTTGACAATGCGAATACGTTCTTTATCTCCAATTTGCTCATGAACCATTAGTTGTTTTAATGGTTTTAACTCTTTTAAAAATGGAATTTCAACTTCGGCAGTAAATAATTCAGAAGCGCCATCTATTTTGACTTTATATTCGTATTTACCTCCTTTTGGGAAGGTAATTAAGTACGTGTTTTCTTTTGAAGAATTGAAAACACCAATTCTTTTTCCATTGCGTTTATCGATAACTTCTACGCTCATTTTAGGTTGTGAAGTCAATGCGTTGGATTGAAAATTACCTTTGATGATCGCTAATTGAATTGGAATACGTTCAACTCCGACTTTATATACGACTACTTTGCCATCTTGAGATTGACGAGTAGAGGAGAAGTACGCATTTTTATTGTTTTTATCAACCACGTATAAAATGTCATCATCTGGAGAACTGATGGAGAAGTCAACATTCTCAACGTCAAAAAATTGATTTTCATCTGGATTGTACTTTGCTCTAAACACATCATATCCCCCCATTGAATTATGCCCTTTTGATGAAAAGTACAACTCTTTCCCATTTGGATGCATGTACGGATAATCTTCGTCAAAAGGAGTGTTAACAGCACCAGGTATTCGTTGAGGAACACCAAATTTACCTCCAGGTAGTCTTCTAGCAACAAAAACATCTAAATTGTCTCCATCTCCATAACTTGAAAAATAAACGTTCTCCATAGTAGGTGAGAGGTGAACAATAGGTTTGTGGTTCATTTTTTTATCTACTTTAGATTGGAAATCCACAGCGTAGATAATACTTCCTCCAATTTCAGTTAAATCATACAAACGAAAAAAGTCTGCTTGTTTAATCTCTGTTTTTTTACGAACAATAATCTCTGTGATGTTTGAAAGCAAATTTTTTCCATTTTCACACATTACAATTGCTCTATTTGAAGCCGCTACAAATTCACCTTTTGGAGCTTTTGAGATATAATTTTTATATTCCTTAATTGCCTCGTTGAATTGATAATTCAAATGGTAGGCTTTAGCCAAATAATAATGGCTTTCTATGATGGGAGGTTCACTTTTTACAGCATAAGTTAAGTATCGAATAGCATCTTGCTTGTTTGATGAGTTATATAACAAACATGCTCCATATTTAAAACTGTATTCATAACTTTTAGGTTGTAATGATAAAAGTCTTAAATAGAGAGAAGTAGCTTCTACAAATTCATTTCGTTTGAATAAATCATCTGCTTTTACTTTTAGTTCTTGTTCACTTTGAGCAAACGAATAAACGCTTGTCATTAATATGACAAAAAATAAAAAGATATTTTTTTTCAGCGTCACGCTATTTTTACAACACGAGTTAATTAAGTAGTTATACGATTACTTTTTAAAAAGGTTCATTTTATTTTCGTTTCTTGCGATTAATCGTTTGATATTTTTTCTGTGAGCAATGATCACGATAATTGAAAGAAAAACTGAAAATGAGTTAAGCCAAATGGAGTGAATTTGGAAAACAAAATAAATAACTGTAGGAAAAGCAATTGCGGCAACAATGGCTCCCAAAGAAACGTATTGAGAGGCAATAAACACAATTAAAAACAATACAATGCAAATAGCGGCTGCTTGTGGGTGAATTCCAATAATAGCACCCAAAGATGTTGCAACTCCTTTACCGCCTTTAAACCCAGCGAACAATGGAAAAACATGTCCCAAAACAGTCATTAAAGCTGCTGCGATTTGTACGGTTATCAACTCATCCGATTGCCACGCCCCGGCTCCTAAAAGATAGGGAATAAAGGTTGCAAAAAAACCTTTGAGTATGTCTATTGTTAATACAACTATACCCGCTTTTTTACCTAAAACTCTAAAGGTATTGGTTGCTCCTGCATTCTTGCTTCCGTGCTCTCTAACATCAATGCCATATTTAGATTTTCCGACCCATACTGCTGTAGGAATAGATCCTAACAAATAAGCAATGATACCAAAAATTATAAAATTCATTATCGTGTAAACAAATTATTAAATACCGTTTTTAAACCTCCTTGGCCTAACTGATACACAAAGTTTTTTGACTTCCTTTTATCTTCCTTTAACGAAGATATGGCAGTTGATAACTCATTGTCATCCGTCATAATGTCTAATACTCCTTCTTTTCTACCCATTGTGTAGTTGAAAAAATATTCTTTTCCTGGAGGTCCATCAATTGCAATTCCAAACCAATCTCCACCTGCACCAGAGTACTTTTGTTGGAAAAACGCCTTCAAAGGTACATATTTCATTACAGGTTTGTCAAACATATTTACTAAAATTGCTGAAGGAACTGTCGTAATGATTCCTTTAAAGTTGTTTTCTGATGGATTACTATAGTATTTCATACGTAACCCTGTTAGCGTCATTGTTGATTCCAAAGACGAAGGGATTTTCTTTAATTCTCCTTTTATAGTAAAATCTTCTTGCAATTTATCTGCTTCGCTTTGACTTCCCCACAATGTGATGGAAGATTTTAATGTGTTGGTAGCAAAATCCATAGGACTCAACCCGTCAATTGCATTGATTTTATCAGGAATTTCTTTAAAAAAAGATTTGTTAACTGGGAAGTCAATTTTTGCAGTTAGGTTAAAGGAAATATCACCTGACTTTTGATCATAATCTACAATCCCTGCTGTCTGAATATTCACTTCACCGTGGTCCATTCCTAAATTCACGATTCCTTCACCCAACATTGAACATGTTTCAGTGTTTAGACTTAAAAAGTTTCCTTTTTCACTGCGATTGATGAGTTTTTCTTTCGATGCTATTTGGAAGGATTTATCTTCAAAATTGTAACTTAAAAATCCAGAAGAAGTAATGACTATTGGATCATTTGGTGCAACTAATGCAGATAGGAAAGTAGGGTAGAGTTCAATACTATCAACATTCATGGCATCTCTCCAAACGATACCTGCAGCAAGTGGTGTTCCTTCTAAGTTTTTCATAGCATTACTCACTGGAATTTGAATGTTTTTTGGGTCTACATTGCTACTAAATGCTAACCAGTTTTTTTCTAACTTTTCACATGAGTGGTTAATACGCGTTGCTCCCGTAAATAAAATTTCTGGTGATGAAGCTTTTACTGTCATATCTCCGTAGTAATCAAACTCGGGACTTAACTTAAAGTCTTGGTCTTTGGAAATTTTACCGCTTGCAATTGTTTGAAAAGAATTATCTAATCCGATTTTGTCCATTACAATATACGTAGCAACACTATCTCGGTTGTAATAAGGATATTCACCTACTGCTGTATAAGCTCTACGTGCTGTAATGTCAACTGTGGCTTTTGTAAACGTATGGTATTTTGTGATGTAGTTAGCCACAATTTTAGCATTTTGGAATTGATCTAATTTTGCTTTTTTACGGATATTTACCTTCATACTATCCGGATAAATACGAGCATCTGCTACGTTGATGTATTCCACTTGATCACAGAATATTGTTTTTAGTTTGATGTCTAACTTTGCTTTTGGAGCTCTAAACTGTAAGGAATCTTGTTTTGGATGTGTAGAGAAAAAGTTTGGGCCAATTAAGTCTACACCTGAATCAATGGCTAAATCTGTTGCAGATTTTTTCTCCATGTCTATTTGTTCTTTATCCATAAACCAAGTAAACATGTCCATTTTACACATGTATTGATTGAGCGGGAAGTTAACGGTCGACTCTCCTTGATTTGAGTTGAAAACACCTTTTCTGTCTTTAAAACTTACATGTGAGTTCACATTGTTGGTCTCAAAAGCTAAACCATCTTCCCCTTGTTCTCTGTCTTTATTAGCTAAACTAAAGCTAGAAGTATCTGCAAATACATCTAAATGTTCGTATCTAAATTTGTTAGAAACAATTGTAGCCGTACTAAATGTCATTAAACCTTTTCCTTGTATTCCTTTGGGTGTCACGTAGGCAGTGCCTTTTAAGTCAGCTTGGTCTCCAAAAAACTTAATGTCATTTTTTGTTGTTGAACTTACTTTAAGCATTTCTTTTTTAGGAATATAAGTAATATAAGCTTCATTACATGAAGCTTCAGGAAATAGAATACCTTTGTCCACCGCTAAATTTGTAAACTTAACTACACCAACAGTAGAGTCGGGTAGAAAGGTAAATAAATTTTTAGCTATTGATGTTGACTTTACAAAGTTAATGCTACCATTTCCTTGCAATCCATTTCCTGACAACATGATTTTATTGTCGTATTTCGCACCTGTTCCATAGAAGTTTAATCCTTCTTTAGGTGCAGTTGTGGAAAAACCAAAGGAATAATCTGGCATGACCTTTAAATCTTCTTTGATAATAGGAAAAATACCTGCAGAGGATAATTCTCCTTGTAATCGCAAAGCTTTGTCATTAAAGTTGTCTGCACTATCTATTTCAAATGGTTTAATGGTGTAATAGAAACGGGTGCTATCGTACGCTCCTTTAAAAAGATCTTGAGAATTATAAAATACTTTGGTACTGTTTTTTATACTAATAACAGGAAAATGAGCTGTTGTCGCATCGTTTTTATTACCTGAACGATTGGTTGGTAAATCAACAATAACCTCTCCAGTTGGTTTATTAATGTAAGAATTCATCGCAATACCAGAAGTACCATGAGAAGGATCACGAGGCTGAACGCGTAAAATCATCTCTTCTGTTTTTAAGAGATTAATTTTATTGTTTTCATAGCTGTAATATGCTTGCAATGTATTGATTTCAGCTTTTCCAACATTAAGCCAACCACTAAACTCCAAATCCCTGTTTTTCTTAACGATGATTTGACTGTTTTTTGGAAAAATATGAGTGTTTTGTTTGTCTGAAATAGTGATTTGATCCACAGCGACCACATTCAAATCCATTGTGTTTAAATCGAAAACAGCAAAGTTTTGCATGGCCATTCTTTCTTTGTTGCGTTGTTGAAATTCTTGTTGTAAACGCTGTAGATTGGCATTTTTCTTAATTTCTTCGTCCGTATATCCTTTTAGTTCTTTGTTTCTAAAATCAGAAATAATAGCTATGTTGTCATAATCTTTTTTTCCAGCATTTCCCTTTACATAATTTTCTAATTTTTCGTTGATATAGACTTTTTTGTTTTCAATGTCATAATTAATAAAACCATAATTGGCTAATTGCAACATAATAGGTTTCATTTGATCCAACGAACCACCTAACGCAGTAGCGCATTCTCCATCACTAAATTCATATTTATCGTATTTGTAAGTGTAACGATCAAGCGTTATTAAAGGGTTGACATTCGATAAACCTTGCAACTGATTGAAAAGACGCACATCATAGAAGTTAAACGATTCAAAACGTGCGAAGCGCTGCTCTAAGCTTGTTCCTTGTTCGTATGTCAAGAAGATTTTATTGTCTTTACTATTGAAGATTAACTTTGGGACATAGTAATAGAGCTTGTGATAAGAGTCTGAAAATGGTGCTTGTCCCAATCCACTTGTTGGTCGCGATAATGTTAAAATTCCTTCTTCTAATTGATAGTTAAACAATGCGCTAGGATGGGTGATAGAATCGCCGCTAGCTGTGTAAAAACTTGTAAAAGCCCTATTGCTGGTGATTAGATTGTCTAAAATGTTAATTTCTGAAGATTTTACAACAATGAATGGTTTTCCATTCTTAAGGACTTGAACAGTTGCTGGTTTTTTAGAACTACCAGCGCCAACGAATCGAGCTCCACGCATTTGAAATGTTCCTTCGTAGTTAACATTGGTTTTGATGTTGTTAATTTTTATGTCTGATTTAAAGGAGTTAAATTGTGGATATACATTGTGCTCTTCTCGTGTCTTTTTCAAAGCATTTTCACCTAAAGTACCGTCAATTAATTCTTTGTAATAAGGTGTTTTAAGCTTGACTGAGTCGATGTTGACAATGGTGTTTTTTAGAGAAATTTGGTGTTTGCCAATTTGGGCATACGTTTCATTTTTAGGGAGTCCTACTTTTTCCCAAGTAATGGTACCTCCATTTCCAAGCCAGCGTTGTAGCGTAGGGTCGTAAGTTCCGCTTGTATTGTAAACGACAATACTATCGCTGTATTTAGTAGTTTTTCTATTGCTTCCAGCTGCATCGACAAGGCGACAAACTAGGTTTCCTTCGGATAATTCAATGAATGGTTTGTCATCGTATTTAAATTCATATTTTCCACCTTCATAAAACCATTCAAAATTGGTTTTTCCAGCTAGTTTTCGATCAAAGAAAAAACCAGCTGCAGATTCAGCAAAGTCTGTGAAACGTTTTGGGTTTTTACTAGCAAGTAATTTGTCAATTGTACTGTGAAAAGCGTTGTAACTCGCCTCTGATTGTTTGTTTTTTACTAATGAATAAATAGAGAAAACATAGTTGTAAATATCAGGATAGACATCCATTCTCTTTGCTACCAATGCATTGCAAGTCGTTACCATGTTGGTGAAATACTTGTCAGGCATTTCATTGGTTTGTATCAACATGACGCTCAATTCATCTTTGACAAATTTTGCTAATTCCCCTCTTCCATAAGGTGAAAGCGCTGTTTGAAATTCTTTAACGAATTTAGCTTTGTCCATGCTATATTGTCCCCACAATGAGAAACTAGCTAAAAATAAAACCAAAGAGAGTACTTTATTCATACGTAATTATTTTAAGCGTTTTATCAATTTTTTGTAAGTAGCTTACAAAAGATTATAACGATTGTTTTTTTAGTTTTATTGCTGCCCAATTGTCTTTTTTATACACTTTATCTAATTCAAAATGATGTGCTTGAGCAAAATTCACTAATTCATCAACATCAGAGTCAAAAAAACCACTAAGCAACAATGTTCCTCCTTCCACAAGAATGTTAGAATAAGTTGGAATTTGGTTTTTGAGCACGTTTTTATTGATGTTAGCAAGAATCAAATCAATAGTTCTGTTCTCCAATAAGTCCACGTCACCACAAAGTGCTTCAATGTGCTTGCATTGATTACGTTCAGCGTTTTCGATGGTGTTTTCTACCGACCAATCTTCAATATCAATCGCTAAAATTTCTTTGGCTCCAAGTTTTTCAGCGATAATAGCCAAAACTCCTGTTCCCGTTCCCATATCTAGCACGCGATTGGGCATTTTTTCAATGTCAAACAATGCTTTCGACATCATCCAAGTTGTTTGATGGTGTCCTGTTCCAAATGACATTTTCGGTTGAATTTCTACTATCATTCCTTTGGCTAGAGAACGGTCGTGAAATGGAGCTAAAATACTTACTAATTCTTCCACGTGCACTGGTTCAAAATCGCTTTCCCACACTGCATTCCAGTTTTGAGCGGGAATGATGCTATGAGTGAATGAAAATGTTACATCTTCTCTTTGCTCACCTAAAAATGTTTCTTGTATGGCACGTTCAACAGAAGTTTGTCCTACTTGACCATAAGCTAATACACCATCTTCAGTATCAACAAAGCTTTCAAATCCAGCATCTGCTAGTTGAACCACTATAAGTTCATTAAATGGCCAAAGAGGTTGAAGCTTGATATTGAGTTCGATGTAATCCATTTAAAATGATTTTATAATTTGTTTGAACGAGTCTGATTTTAAGGATGCTCCACCAACTAACCCACCGTCCACATTAGGGTTGGAAAATAATTCTCTTGCATTGTTTTCATTACAGCTCCCACCATATAGGATACTGATTTTCTCAGCTGTTTCCTGACCATATTGCTGTGCAATAAAAGTTCTGATAGTTGCATGCATTTCTTCCGCTTGACTAGAAGAGGCTGTTAATCCTGTACCAATAGCCCAAATAGGTTCGTAAGCAATGATGCATTTTTCTATTGATGCTTTGTCTAAGTGAAAAAGACTTTCTTTAATTTGAGCGGTAACAAAAGATTTTTCATTTCCTGCTTCTCGAATTGAAAGAGGTTCACCACAACAAAATACGGGCGTCATTTCTGCTCTTAAGCAAGCGTCGACCTTTTCTTTTAGGAATTCATTACTTTCGTTGAAGTATTCTCTTCTTTCACTGTGACCAATTAGCACATGTTCAATGCCTGTTGTTTTTAATTGATCAAAAGATGTTTCACCTGTGTATGCTCCACTGGCTTTTGGGTAAGCATTTTGTGCACCAATTTTGACAACAGATTGATTTTGTTGTTGTAAGGGTAAAATATACGGAGTTGATGGAAAAACAATTACTTCAACGTCTGTTTTTTCGGTAGTTGCTAAAGATTGAAACAAAACATTGGCTTCACTCCAACTCAAATTCATTTTCCAATTTCCTGCTACAATTTTTTTTCTCATTATTTCTTAAATAAGTTTTTGTTTAACCAATCAAAAGATGGAATAGATCTAAACGTAAATTTTCCTGTCACAATTCCTTTTTGTACAATCATCATAGAAGGGTTGCTACGGGCAATTGTTTTTAATTCGATTTCATCATTTGTAAACATAGGAATGTCAAACTTGTATTTTTTTCTAAATGCTAACATGTCCTCTCTGCTGGCGCTACAAAGCAATACCATAGGAATTTCCTTTTCTTTTGCTTTAGCAAAAATAGCTTTGTAGTTTTCTACCGTACTCCAATCTGCTTCGTTGAGATTTTTAGTTGTAACAACAATGATATCATCAGCAGAAGCAATGTAATCACGGATGCTGATTTCTGAAATTTCAGCGTCAACTTGATAAGTCGTGTCTAGTATTTTATAATATTCAGGAGTGTATTCTTCTAAAGTGAATTCTTCCATAGGTACCTCATAAACATCGTCCGAACTCAAGTTTTTTACACGAACAATTTGTTCTACATTTTCGGCTAAAAAAGCGTTAATATAAGCCAATTCTTTTTCAGGTTGAGATAAGTCACTCACTTGAATATATGGATTAAACTGTTGCGTAATGGATGGTAATTTTGTTGGCTTAATTACTTTTTGAACCATATCAACATATTCCCATTCATCTTCTTTTTCCCAAATTTTAGAGTCGTTATATTCTTTTGAATCTGCATCATACAAACGTTCTTCTTTCGTCTTTTTATTCACATAACGCAGCATGTTTTGGTAAATTCCTTCTTCACCGTTGTTCATTAATTCCTTGAGGTTAGAACCCAATGCATACGGACGATAATCTTTCATTGGTTCGTAACGCAACACAAAGAAAATAAAGATAAAAGAAATGAAAACGACAAATAAAGAAGAACCCCAATAATTGCCTAGTAGTGGTCCACCAACGCGCAACATCCATAGTGCGCCAACAATTCCAACTAAAGCAAATAAAATGGTGAAGTACCAACTAAAGATATATGCAAAAAATGCAACAACTATCAAGGAAGCTAATCCAAAAGTAAGGTTTTGTTTTCTTGTGTTAGGTCGGATAATCCATTGAGCAGCAAAAATCCATAAACCTAAATACAATACAATGATGTCTTTCCAAAGCGATTCTTTTGGTGTTAAAGAACGACCAATAGATCCCTTCATCGCATCACCAAAGCATCCACAGTCATCAACACATTGTGGCTGTTTACTTTCTTCTACAACTAATTCATCCTTGGTTTGACTAATGATTTTTATATCTTCATCTGTTTTTGCCTGTTGAATTTTGAGCTGTGCAACAGGATCACTCATTTCATACGTGTCTCTATCAATGAATTTCTTGTCAGAGTTACAAGTTGCAGTATGCCATGTTAAGAAAGTGAAAAACACCATCATTGGAATTAATAAGTAAGAAACAAGTTTGATTTTTCCTCCAATAATGAGTAATACACCTAAGACAATTTCTAAAATGCAGATGATGACACTAAGTGCTAGTGCGTGTTCAATAAAAAATTCAAGCGAGAAACCAGGAGCTCCAAACCATTCTTTAATTCGATAAGCAAGTGCGCCATCTTCAAAATATTCTTCTAATTTGTATGAAAAACCCAGTGGATCATTAGCTTTGACTAATCCCGAAACAATGAATAAACCACCAATAAAAGCGCGAGACACATTCGCCATCATTAAGCGTCCTTGGAAAATGATTAATCCAGCAATGGTTATCGACATTAAGGTGTAACCAATAATTTTAACAAGAAGTGCATTTCCGTTAAAATTGTCATGATACCCAATGGTAATGAGTGTTAATCCAGTTAGGTTTATTAACACAAATAAGAGGTTAAATACAAAAGATTTTCCTCCAACAGAGGCTTTTAGATTTGTTTTTCCCATTTGATTTAGTTTTAGTCGTTTTGAGTTATATGAATTAAAGCAAAAACAGCATAGTTTAACATGTCGTAGTAATTAGCATCTATGCCTTCGCTTATAATTGTTGTTCCTTTGTTGTCTTCAATTTGTTTGACTCTCAATATCTTAGTTAGAATCAAATCAGTCAAAGAACTAACACGCATATCTCGCCAAGCTTCGCCATAATCATGGTTTTTCTTCTTCATTAATTGATAAGCTCCTTCTGCGTATTTTTCATACAATTGAATGGCTTCTTCTTCCGATAAATCAATTTTAGTTAGATCCTTTTCTCCTAATTGAATCAAGGCCATGATGCAATAATTAACAATAGCCATGAATTCTCCTTCAATTGTTTCACCAACTTTGTTTAAACCAGTTTCTTGAATGGTACGAATGCGTTGTGCTTTGATAAACAATTGATCAGTTAAGGAACTAGGACGTAAAATACGCCACGAAGTACCATAATCTTTTGTTTTTTTACTGTAAATTTCCTTACAGTTTGCAATTACTTTTGTATATTGTGCGTCAGTTTGACTCATTTTTATTCTTATGTTTAATTCAAGCGTTGAAGATACACAAAATAGTAATACAAACATTAAAATTAACGGAATTTTAATGAATTTTGATATTCCTAAAGTTATGGGAATACTCAATGTTACCAATGATTCTTTTTATCAAGGTAGCCGTTTGAGGTCTGATAATGATTTGCTAACTCAGGCTGAAAAACAGTTGAGTGAAGGAGCTACATTTTTAGATTTGGGAGGATTGTCAACCAGGCCAAACGCTGATTTGATTGATGAAAAGGAAGAGCGTTCTCGCATTCAAAATGCGTTAAGAATTTTAAAAAAAGAGTTTCCAACAACTTTATTTTCGGTGGATACTTTTAGGGCTTCTGTTGCAGAATCAGCAATAGAGGAGGGCGCATCAATTATTAATGATATTAGTGGTTATAAGTTTGATAATCAATTGATTAAAGTATTGGAAAAATATCCTTCAATTGCTTACGTTTTAATGCACATTGACGGAGATTTCCACACAATGCACCAATTGCAACTGAGGAATGAAGAAGATTTAAAGCGTCCAATTTTGGATAGAGTAAATTATTATTTTTCTAGAAAATTAGAGGAGTTGAATAGCCATGGTATTTCTAATGTAATTTTAGATCCTGGTTTTGGTTTTAGCAAAACGTTAGAAGAGAATTATACCCTGTTAAAAGGTTTGGATTCTTTTAAGTCATTTTCATTGCCTATTTTAGCGGGTGTTTCAAGAAAATCAATGATTTACAAAAAGTTAGAAAGCACCCCTGAAGAATCGTTAAACGGAACAACTGTGTTGAATACAGTGGCTTTTATGAAAGGAGCAGCTATTTTTCGAGTGCATGATGTAAAGCCTTGTATGGAAGTAATTCAACTGCTTAAATAGACTTAACGAAATCGATTTTTATACTTCAATATGGGCTTTTCTATGAATTCATAGGAAATAACAGCAAGAATCAATGTAAAGATTAAATTAGTTGGATATTGCTGAAACCATAATTCACTTCCTCCGCCTGTTCTTAAGAAAAAACCTTGATACACATAAATTCCATACGATATTTTACCGATGTAGGCAAGTGGCTTAAAGTCAATGATTTTTATCCATTTTTTATCTTGCGAATGGAAGAATAATAGCAATACTCCAATTACAGCTAATGATAAAATAGTGGAGTTAAATAGGTAGTATTTCTCACTTGCATAGATTGGAAATGAGTATAAAATTAAAATAGTGGTCCAAGCAACTAATGGGCAGCTGAAGAAGTGCTTTACTTGTTTGGCGTATGAAAAATTAATGAATGCTCCTAGACAACCAATGAGAATTGGAATACTTGCTGGAATGAACCATCGGGTAAAGTAATAATCTGTAAATAATTCTTTTTGCTGATGAATCATGAGCAATAGAATGCTTATTATCAACGTACTACTAACGAATAAAACGCGAGTTTTAAATTTTGTAACAAAGTAAATAAAGAACGGCCAAACCAAATAGAATTGTTCTTCTACACCTAATGACCATAAATGCCCTAACTCAAAGCTGTACTTGACTTTTGGGACGTAATTGTACACATAAAAAATGGCATAAAGGATACTTTCTTTAGCATTGGTTAAATAACCAAACAGATTTGCGATACCAATTAAGCCAAAAAACACGAATAGAGGAGGGAATAATCGAAGAATGCGGCGAACGAAAAAATGCTTAATTTGAATAGTTGCAGTTTTGCTGTACTCATTGAGCAATAAGTGTGTAATAAGAAATCCGCTAATAACAAAAAACAACTGAACTCCAAAAGTCCCGTTTACCATTTGCCAAAAGCTTTTAGTGAATGAGTTGTGGTACAGCAACCAATCAGATACATCAAGATGAGAGAGGATTACAAAGGTAATCGATAATGCTCTCAACGTGTTAAACCCTTTGATGTGTTGCATGATTCTTTTGTATTTGTTACAAAAAAAGCTCCATAAAGGAGCTTTTGAGACATATAAAGGTCAATTCTAGTTTGAACCTGATTTTCTTTGTACAGTTGCCTTTGCTTTAGGAGCAGCTGTTTTTGTTGCAGCTTTTGTTGCTTTAGGAGCCTTAGGAGCAGCTGTTTTTGCAGCTGTTTCCTTTTTAGGAGCAGCAGCTTTTTTAGTAGGAGCTTTCTTTTCAGCTTTTTCTTCTTTAGCCTCTTCCTTTGCTTCTTCAACAACTTTTAAGTTTCCAGATTTGTGCAATAAATTGTACCATTGGAAAATTTTCTTAATATCAGAAGAATAAACACGCTCTTGGTCGTAATCAGGTAAGATTTCTTCCAAGTAAGCTGTCAATTTTTTTAAATCTTCTTTGTGACTTAAAGCAGCACCACCGTTTTCTTTTTTATAGATATCGGCGTAAATGTCTTTAAGAGGCTTATCTTCTCCGTATGTATAAATACTGATGTCTTCTAAAGCTGAAATACGATCTGTAGCATACGCAGGAATGCGTTTTTTGTCTTCAAGTGATTCTACAATCACACTGTTTTTTGCCTGAGCAATAACTTTGTACAATCCCGGTTTTCCGGAAATAGAAATAATACCTGTTAAATCCATTCTTTTTATTTAATTTTCCTCAAAATTATCAATTCTTTTTATTCTAGCAATGAAAAGCTATCTTTTCTTTTTTACAAATCTGTAAAACGATCCATTACTGCTTGACTTACTCCTGTGCTAGAGAAACCTCCATCATGGAATAAGTTTTGCATTGTTACGTAGCGTGTTAAATCAGAGAACATTGCGATACAGTAATTTGCACAATCATCAGCTTTAGCATTTCCAAGAGGAGACATTAACTCTGAATAATTGATAAATTGTGTAAAACCTTTCACACCACTACCAGCAGTTGTCATAGTAGGAGATTGAGAAATAGTGTTTACACGTACTTTTTTAGCTGTTCCGTAATGGTACCCAAAGCTTCTAGCAATTGATTCTAAGTAAGCTTTATTATCAGCCATGTCGTTGTAATCTGGGAATGTTCTTTGAGCTGCGATGTATGTTAAAGCAACAACAGAACCCCATTCGCTCATAGCATCAAGTTTCATCGCTGTTTGTAATACTTTGTGGAATGACAATGCAGAAACATCAAAACCTTTTACTGTATAGTCATAATTTTCATCCGTATAATGATTTCCTTTTCTTACGTTAACTGACATACCAATAGAGTGGAGGATAAAGTCAATTTTTCCACCTAATTGCTCCATTGCTTCAGAAAATAATTTTTCTAAATCTTCCATAGAAGTAGCGTCAGCAGGAATGATTTTACTTCCAGTTTTTTCTGCAAGCGTATCAATTTCACCCATTCGCATTGCTATCGGTGCGTTTGTTAAAACAAATTGAGCTCCTTCTTCGTGAGCGCGCTCAGCAACTTTCCATGCAATTGATTGTTCGTTCAATGCACCGAAAATAATTCCTCTTTTTCCTTTCAATAAATTATTTGACATAGTATATGCTTTGGTGCAAAGTTAAAACATTCATTTGATTAATTGGCATTTTAAGCTTGGGATTTTATGGACAATTGTTTTTTGATAACATTTTATTTGCATAAAAAGAAAGCCGAACATTCATGCTCGGCTCTCTGGTTTTATATTTTTGATTATTCTGTTTTTAAATAAATGTATTGGTATGGTTGGTACTTCTCTGATCGCTTGCTATCTCCTTCGTAAGCTGGACCTTGTACAATTGTTTTGTTCACTACCACTGTTACTTTACTTGAAATAGAAGCGTCTTTCTCAAAGTATTCAATTAAATCATACTTAATGTTTTCACCACGAACTTTCGATAACTCTTCGTTAGAATTGAATGTCTTTGTTGGCACATAAGAAGCAGAAGACTCGATAACAATAGTGATTTTATCTCTTCCGTCTTTTAACTGTGCTTCAATTGTTTTGACAAAATTTTTCAATTCTTTCTCTTTGATAGAAAGTTTGTTTTTGTTGTAGCCAAAGAAATGCTTAAATTCTAAGTTTGTAAAATCTTTAACAGTAACGGTTTCTGTTTCTTTAGGGAAGATTACTTCTCGTTTAGAAACGTCAACTAATAAGTGCTTGTATATTTCTCTGTAATCATCTGTGCACTCAGTTTCAAATGTTTCTTCTCCCATTAATTTGTCGTCAGAAGCATCGTAATAACTTAAAGTATATGTTTTACAAGGTTGCAATCCAGTAGCGAATTTACCATCTCTACTGCGTGTGTATAGAATGTGATTGACAGGTCCTGAGTCGCAATCATGGCATTTAACTTTTGCCATAAAGATTAAGTTTTCAGGCAGAATAGACCCATCTGTTGTTAGAACTTCTCCTTTTAAAATAGTAAAGTTTTTAATTTCAAGGAAACCTGCTTGTATCTCGTAAATGTCTTTCTCACCATTTCCATCTCCGCGGTATGATGTTAAATACCCTGTTCTACCATCAATTGTTGTAGTGAAGAACAAGTCATCGTTTGTAGAGTTGAATGGATAACCGATGTTTCTAACATTTCCCCAAGTTGCGTTTCCTTGATAATCAGCCATCATGATGTCAAATCCACCCATTGAGCGCGCATCATTTGTTCCAAAAAATAAATAGCGATTATCAACTGAAATAAAAGGAGCGTCTTCATCTTTTGGTCCATTGATTTGTGGTCCCATGTTTTTTGGTTCTGACCATTCGCCAGATGTTTCTTTTGCACAAAGATATAAGTCTCTACCTCCATACCCACCTGGTCGATCGGAAGAAAAAATCATGTATTGACCATCAGGTGAAATGAATACGTGTGTTTCCCAACTATCAGTGTTGACATTTTTTGTTGAAATGATTTTTATTTCATTGAACTTGTTATTGTAAAAGTCTGAGTAATAAACGTCTCCATTTCCTGTCGTATCTTGATACACATACATTTTCTTTTCTTCTACGCTAATCCCAATAGTTGCTTCGTTTCTGTTTGGTTTACAAAAATCCACACGTTCTGCTTCCAACCAAGTAGAGTCGAAATCAAGGTAGCTTACGTACACGTCTTCTAAATATGTGTTGGTTGTTACGTCTTTATAAGATTCAGATTCATTGTTTTCCCAAGGTCTTCTTGAAGTGAAATACAAAGCAGAACCGTCAAAAGAAACTACAGAGCTATAGTCAGCATAAGGAGAGTTTACTTTGTCTCCTAGGTTTTTAATTCTAACATTAACAGGACTGGCTTGCAATTTTTTTGCTGTTTCAATTTGTTGTAAACGCAATTGAGATTCTTCTATTAACTCTGATTTTTTCTTTGTTTTAGTTAAAAACAAATTGTATTGTTCAGCAGCTTTGTCAAATTGCCCATCTAAGTGATAACACTTCGCTAAGTGATAATGTGCATCCACTGGAGCAGTCGCTTCTTTTGTGGAGTACATGTCATATAAAGTGCTTGTATTTTTGACAGCTTGCTCAAATAAAGGAATGGATTTTTGATAATCACGGCGTTGCTCCATAATTAAAAAACCTAGACGATAATTATAGTTAGAACTTTGTGGACGAAGTTCAATTAATCGATTGGTTAAAATCTCTGCATAATATAGATAGCCGTCTTGTGTTAATGACGAAGCTTTGGTTAACAGCTCACCCTCACTTTTAGTTTGAGCCATTTCTTTAACAGCGTTTTCTGATAGTTTTGTTTTATCTGTTTGAGCATTAATTAAATACGCACCTAAACAAAACATGATAGTCAGTAGTGTTCTTTTCATAACTAATTGTTTTCTATAAGTAGTTGAACGACAATTAAAAAAAAAAGTTACATTTTTTTACGAATGTAACCTTTTTTTTTAATTAAACAAGTTTTTATTTAACAATTCTGAACTCAGTTCTTCTGTTAAGTGCATGTTCTTCCTCACTACATGGGGATTCTACTTCTCCTTCACAAGCACAATCATTAATCAACTTAGACTCACCGTATCCTTTTCCATATATACGTTTCGGATTAGTAATACGTTTTCTAATGTACTCAGCAGATGCTTTTGCACGTAAATCAGATAATTTTAAGTTGTATGCTGCACTTGCACGACAGTCAGTGTGAGATCCTAACTCAATTTTCATAGTAGAATTCTCATTCATGATCTTAACGATTTTGTTCAATTCAATCTCTGCGTCAGGACGAATATCATACTTGTCTAAGTCGAAGTAAATTGGATTTAATTCCAATACTTTACCTACGTCAAGACCAGCTTTGTTGATGTCCATGAAAAGATTTTTCTCGAAATTAATGTTTTCTTTTAATGTGTCGCGTAATTCAGAAGAAATAGTCAAGTACTTAGGTGCAGAGAATTTGAATTCATAGTCGATAACATCGCCATAGAATTTATCATCTAACAATGTACTTGCAAATCTACCTTCAGCATTTGTCGTTAAAGACTCCAACAATTTACCATCAGCTTTGTTGTAGATGTCAACTTTCACTCCTTCAATAGGTAAATTTGTTTCTCTATCTCTAACAGCTCCTGTTAAGTCGTAGTCAGCAATCCATACTTCTTTGTTGATTTCTTCGTATTTCTTGTGACAAGTGGTGTTAAATTTCTCAGATTTGATTACTTCTGAATTGTTTTTCATGTAAGTAATTTCGTAATCTTTACATTTTTCCAATACTTGAACGAATGCTCCGTCACGTTGACGTACAGGAATACGAACATTTTTCTCTAAACAGTTAGAACATGTCAATAATACATGTGTTTCGTCTGTAATTTCTGCATTTCCTAACACGTGCATTGTACCTGTTAACACAGCTACGTTTTGAACACCCATGTAATCATTGTCGATTTCATAAATGTCTTTTTCACCAAAACCACCTTTACGTTGAGATGTAATGTAGCCTCTTAATCCGTCAATCGTTGTTGTATAGAAAATATCGTCTCCTGTACTATTAATTGGAACACCTAAGTTGATTGGTTCTGACCAGTTGTTATCTTCATCCCTAACAGTAACGAAAATGTCAAATCCTCCTATACTTTTTGGTCCGTTAGAAGCAAAGTACATCGTTTTGTTGTCAATCGCTAAGAACGGAGAGTCTTCGTCATACTTAGTGTTGATTTTCGGTCCTAAGTTTATTGGCTCACTCCAAGAACCATCCATCATACGAACAATTCTGTAAATGTCACGACCTCCATATCCACCTGGACGTTCAGAAACGAAATAGATATTGTTTCCATCTGGTGTAACTGTACAGTGAGTTTCCCAGAAATCTGTGTTGATTCCTTTTTGTTCAAGGATTTCGAGTATTTGGAACTTGTTGTCTTTGAACTCAGATTGGAAAATATCACCATTTCCAGAAACGTCTTGGTATGCATAGATACGTTTTTCATCTAGGCTCACAGAAATTGTTGCTTCGTTTACATTATCAACACAAAACTCCAAACGTTTTCCTTCTGACCATTGACTGTTACCAAGTAAAGTACTTAAATAAATATCTTCAGGATATTGGTACAATTTAGGGTCTCTAAAAGATTCTGTTTCACCATTTTCCCATGGTCTTCGTGACGTGTAGTACAAAGATTTACCATCAAAAGAAACAACAGGAGAGTACTCAGGGTACTCTGTGTTTATAGGTTTATCTAAGTTTTTAACTTTTGCACTTTTAGGTGTTTTTATTAGCTCTTTTGCAACTTCACACTGAGTAATACCTAATTTAGCCTTGTCAATCAATTCAGATTTTTTACTGCTATTTTTGATAAATAGGTTGTAGTATTCAATTGCCTTGTCAAGCTGATAATCCAAATGGTAACATCTTGCTAAATGATAATAAGAATCTGATGGAGCATTTGTTTCTTTAGCAGAATACATGTCATAATTGTTTTTAACATTTACGACTGCTTTTTCTAAATACTTCATCGCATTTTCAAAATCATTTCTAGAGTTTAAAATAATAAACCCTTTGCGGTAATTGTAGTTAGAGCTTTCAGGACGAAGTGTCAATAATTTGTCAACTACAATTTCAGAAAAATAATAATAATCTTCCTGTAGCATTCGAGTTGCTTCCACAACCAATTGACTTTCTTTCGCCTTTTTTGTCATGTCTTCAACTTCCTCTTTAGTGTACTGAGAAAGCCCTATCCATGGGATAAGGCTTAATGTGATTAGGATAATTTTGGTTCTCACGTCTTTTTAGTTTATAGATATTAAAAGTCTCTATTCGGATCGAATTGTTCTAAATAATCAGCTACTCTTCTTACGAATTGTCCACCTAATGCACCATCAACAACTCTGTGGTCGTACGAGTGTGATAAGAACATTTTGTGACGAATTCCGATAAAATCTCCATGAGGTGTTTCAATAACAGCAGGTACTTTTCTAATAGCACCCAATGCTAAGATAGCAACTTGTGGTTGGTTAATAATAGGTGTTCCCATTACGTTTCCAAATGTACCTACGTTTGTTACAGTATAAGTTCCTCCTTGAATGTCTTCAGATTTCAAAGAATTTGTTCTAGCATTGTTCGCCATTGCGTTAACAGCTTTTGTTAAGCCGTTTAAGTTCAATTGATCTGCGTTTTTAATTACAGGTACAATTAAGTTTCCAGATGGCAAAGCAGTAGCCATTCCTAAATTGATGTCTTTGCGCTTGATAATTTGCGTACCACTTACAGACACATTAATCATAGGAAAATCTTTAATTGCCTTCACAATAGCTTCCATGAAAATTGGAGTGAAAGTAATATTTTCTCCTTCGCGTTTTTTGTATGCGTCTTTAACTTTATTTCTCCAGTTAACAATTTCTGTAACGTCTGCTTCAACATAAGAAGTTACGTGTGGAGAAACGTGTGTGGACATCACCATGTGCTCTGCGATGATTTTACGCATACGATCCATTTCGATGATTTCATCTCCAGGATTTGGAACTACAACAGGCTCTTTGATGTTCGCTAAGAATCCACTTCCAGCTGGAGCTGCAACTACTTCTTTCTTCGGAGCAGCAACTTCAACTTTTGGAGCAGATGCTGCAGGAGTAATAACTTTGCCTGCTTTCTTGTCTTCAACGTATGCTAAAATGTCTTTTTTCGTTACACGACCAGCCTGACCAGAGCCAGCTAATGCTTCTAGTTCAGCAACAGAAATGCCTTCCGTTTGTGCAATGCTTTTAACTAATGGAGAGAAAAATTTGTCAGATCCATTGGTATCAAAAGTTGTGTTTGATACTGTAGCAACTGCTTCTTCGACCATTTTTTCAGCAACAGCAACAGGAGTTTCCTCTTTTGCAGGGGCGCTGCCTCCAGGTGCATCGCTTCCGTCAGTTGAAATTATAGCAATTACATCGCCAACTTGAGCAACTTGATCTACCTCAAATAAACGTTCGATTAATACACCTTTCGCTTCAGAAGGTAGCTCATTGTCAACTTTATCTGTAGCAACTTCCACTAATGGCTCGTCTAATTCTACTGAGTCACCAATGTTTTTTAACCAATTTGTAATTGTAGCTTCTGTAACGCTTTCACCCATTTTAGGGAGTCTAATTTCAATCTTTGCCATATTGTGTTACTTGTTTCTAGTATTTCTTTTTTTTCTGCAAAAATAACCTAAATTTCTTTTAAAACAAGAAAAATCAGCTTACTTGTCTAAATTTTTCCACATTTTAAGTAGAATTGTTAAATCTTTTTGAACTGTATAGTCGCGAGCATAAATTAAATTAACCTTATCTCTATGCTGTTCGTTAGATTCTAAATCTTGAATAACGGGATGCAATATCCCACTTTTTAACTTGGGTAATTGGTGAGCACTCTCTGAATGATAATACCCAACACAACTTTTTTTTCCGATGAGTAAATCGATTAAATTATTAAAAAGCTTTTTCTTATTGGAGAAGAACCAACAATGAAGAGGGTAGGTGATAAGCCCTATAAAGCCAATCAAGATGTCAAAAGTGCGCTTATTTCGCTCATTTTCTGGTTTTGAAATTGCATTGATATTGATTAGGTATAAATCACCAGCTGTTTCAATTGAATTACTTCCGATTAAATACAAGCTGTCTGGTTGTGCGATTTTAAAATCAACTTTGGACGAATCTATTTTAATCATCCAATCAATAATCGTTTGAGCACTGGTGTCTTTAGCACAAAATATAATTTCATTGATGTGGTGAATGTGTACAATTTGATCCAATTGACTTAATGTGCCTACGCTCCAATCTGTTTTTTCAGACTCTGTAGTAACAAACTCAACGAGTTCTATTGCAGGTGTAGATTGTTGTAAAATATCATTTACGCGTTCTACTTCTTCTTTGGATCCGATAACAACAAATCGCTTGGTTTGTTTGTTACTCAAAGTAAATGATTTTCCAATCGAAAATTGCAAGAAGAGACGAGAAATTATAAAATATAAAAAAGTAAGTAAAGCTCCCGATAGAATGAAAAGTCGTGAAAATTGATATTCTTTAGGTAATAATGCGTAGGTGACTAAAATAAAAATAGTACCCCACATTACTCCTTTTAACACAGGTTTCATTCTCACAGGACGCTGGTATCCATTGTTGTAATAGATGCTTATGAGCCAAGTTAATGTGTACAAAGGAAGAGCTATATTGATGACGTTTTCTGGAAATGCAATGTGCTTGGTTTCCCATCGATGTGTAAGAGCAAAAAGTCCTCCTAAAATAAGCGAAAAATCAATAATTGGTAAAATCGTTTTCTTGATAAATCGTGCCATAATAGCCATTCCAGCTCGTAAATAAATGGCAAAATTGATTAAGAATGAAAATGTTTTTGCGTGTTTTTGTGAAAAGTGTTTTTCAGCAAAGATAACCATGGCTCTGTAAAAAACAAAAACGTAATTAACAGAACTTTTCTTGGTACTTTCCCCTTTGTAATGAATAATACGTGTTTCTGGGAAATAGTAATTTTTATACCCTCCTTTAATGATGCGATAGGATAAATCGATGTCTTCTCCGTACATAAAGAAGGTTTCATCTAATAATCCTACTTTATCTAAAGTTTCTTTTCGCATTAGCATAAAAGCTCCGCTAAGTATTTCTACTTCATTGGTCTCAAATTCACTTAGATAACCTAAATGATATTGCCCAAATCGCTTTGATTTTGGAAAAATACTTGATAAACCAAAAATTTTGTAAAATGCTACCAAAGGCGTAGGTAAGCCTCGTTTTGATTCTGGTAAAAATTTTCCTTTCCCATTTAACATTCTGACACCAAGTCCACCGGCTTCTGGATGTTCATCCATGAATTGAATGACTTTTTCAAAGGTATCTTCTTCAACTACTGTGTCTGGATTGAGTAATAAAACATATTCACCTTTTGAAAGTTCAATGGCTTGGTTGTTGGCTTTTGAAAAACCTCTGTTGTCTTTGTTGGCAATGAGATGGTATTCTGGAAATTTAGTTCGCACCATTTCAACGGAATTGTCAATGGAGTTATTATCAACAATGAATACTTCACCACTCACAGTTTGAAGGGCTTTTTTGACAGAGTTAAGACATTGTTCTAAAAAGTACTCAACGTTGTAGTTGACAATGATGACACTGATTTTATATGTGTATGTTCCTGATGACATGGTTTGAAATGGTGCGAGAAAAAAATTAGTCAAGCATTGCGATACAAGAAATCTCAATGTTTACATCACTTGGCAACTTAGCTACTTGTACAGCTTCTCTTGCAGGTGGAACATTGTTAAAATATTCAGCATAGATAGCATTCATCGCTTGAAAATCGTTCATGTCTTTTAAGAAAACTTGACATTTAACAACGTGATCTAAAGTCGCACCAGCTGCTACTAATAATTGCTTGATGTTATCTAAAACTTGACGAGTAGCAACTTCGATGTTTTCTATTTTTAACTCACGAGTGATTGGATCTGCGGGAATTTGACCGCTTACAAAAATCATATTTCCTGCTTTGATAACTGGGCTGTATGGACCAATTGGTTTGGCAGCTCCTTCTAATTGGATAGCTTGTTTCATCTTTTTACGCTATTTAATTTTAACTTTTTAATAACTTTGTGCAAGTTTAATCATTTAAGTTTAAAAATTGAAAGTTTTAATAGTAGATAATTACGATTCTTTTACGTTTAATCTCCATCATTACGTGGAAAAATGCGCTGCAGACTGCTCTGTTGTCCGCAATGATGAGCTAGATTTAACTACTGTTTTAAACTATGATAGGGTTATTTTATCGCCTGGGCCAGGATTACCTCTTGAAACTAAAAATTTATTTGAAACCATACAATTAACAGCAGGCAAAGTTCCTGTTTTGGGTGTTTGTTTAGGAATGCAGGGCATCGCCGAGGTGTTTGGAGGGAAATTAATCAATCAAAAAGAAGTGAAGCATGGCGTGCAAACTCAGGTGACTGTTTGTGCTGAAAATCGCTTGTTTAGTGGATTGCCACCTGTTTTTAAAGTTGGATTGTACCACAGTTGGTGTGTGGATGATAGAAAAATGCCCAATGGGTTCAAAGCGACTTCTTTTTCAAGTGAAGGTGTTTTAATGTCAATAGAACATGAATCAAAGCCAATTTATGCTGTTCAATTTCATCCAGAATCAATTATGACTGAGCATGGATTAAAAATAATTGACAATTTCTTAAAGTTAGGCTAATTTCTCATTGTTTTTATGACGATTATAGTCCCGATTGGTCTTTTTTTCTAAGTTTTTCACCAATGCTTCTTCAAGATTGATTCCAGTTTGATTGGCTATGCACATAATGACAAACATAACATCGGCTAATTCATCTCCTAAATCTTTGTTTTTATCGGATTCTTTTTCACTTTGTTCACCATATCTTCTTGCCATAATTCTGGCTACTTCTCCTACTTCTTCCATTAAAATAGCAGTGTTAGTCAATTCGTTGAAATAGCGAACACCATACTCTTTTATCCACTGATCAATAATGGATTGCGCTTGTTCTATCGTCATTATTCTTTGTTTTTTGAATCTATGATAATGGTAACAGGTCCATCGTTTATGAGTTGCACTTTCATGTCTGCTCCGAAAATTCCTGTTGCTACTTTTGTTTGACTTACTTTTCTAAGTTCTTCAACAAAGTAATCATACAATGGGATTGCTGTCTCCGGTCTTGCTGCTTGAATGTAGCTAGGTCTGTTTCCTTTTTTTGTTGAAGCATGAAGTGTAAACTGGCTAATAATTAAAAATTCTCCTTGTGTATCTTGAATACTTCGGTTCATTTTTCCTTCTTCATCATTGAAAATACGCAAGTTAAGAAGTTTTCCGATTAACCAATCTGCATCTTCTTGTGTGTCTGCGTGTTCGATGCCAACTAAAACTACTAAACCGTGTTCAATTTCACCATGAATTTGATGGTCAATTGTTACAGATGCTTCTAACGAACGTTGGATAACTATTTTCATTAAAATTCGCTTTTTCGATATACTTCTTGCTGATCCTCTGTCATTAATTGATAATACGTTTGATAACGAGAGTCAAAAATTTCTTCCTTTTCAACGGCTTCTTTAATAGCGCATTGAGGTTCATTCAAATGTTTGCAATTGTGAAATTTACACTGATTTAAACGTTCTCTCATTTCAGGGAAATAATGAGAAATGTGCTCTTTTTCTATTTCTGTAATACCAAAAGCACGGATTCCAGGGGTGTCGATTATGTAACCGCCAGATTTTAGTTGATGCATTTCTGCAAAAGTTGTTGTGTGTTTTCCTTGCAAATGAACATCTGAAATATCACCTGTTCTTAAGTCTAATGTGTTATCTAATCCATTGATTAAAGAACTTTTTCCAACACCAGAATGCCCAGAAATCATAACTTGTTTGCCCTTGATTTCATCTTTTAAGAAAGCAATGGAATTTTCATCAGTGGCATTGATTAGATGGGTATCGTATCCAATTTCTTTGTACATATATGCCAAAGCATGAGCGTATTCCAATTCATCTTCATTCAATAGATCAATTTTATTAAATAAAATCGTTGTGGGAATTCTAAATGACTCAGTTGAAACTAAAAAACGGTCAATAAACGCTAAGTGAGTAACGGGATAGTTCACCGTTACAATTAAATAGGCACGGTCCACGTTGGCAGCCAAAATTTGCATTTGTTTGCTCAAGTTGGTTGACTTTCGAACAATGTAATTGGTCCTTTTTTCAAGGCTAACAATCGTTCTGTTTCCTTCGTTGTCAATATCTTTGTTTAAAATAACATTGTCACCAACAGCTACAGGATTGGTAGTGCTGAGGCCTTCCAAACGAATACGACCGCGAATACGAGCATTCACAACTTCACCGTTTTCTAATTCAACGATGTACCATTTGCCTGTTGATTTTAATATCTTTCCTTTCAAGGTTTGTTTTTATGTAAAATTACAATTTTTATTCCAAATTACCAATCTATTCTTGCTTTTGCTGCGACACTTTGATCGGCAAATAGTCCTTTGTCATACATGAATTTCCCTGTAATGGCAATCATAGCTGCATTATCTGTACAGTATTCAAATTTTGGGATGTAAACATTCCAGTTTTGTTCTTGGGCAAGTTGCTGAAGGGTGTTTCTTAATCCACTATTTGCACTTACTCCACCGGCTATGGCTATTTCCTTAATGTTGAGGTCAGCTGACGCTTTTTTTAGCTTTTTCATCAAAATAGTGATGATGGCATGCTGAATAGAAGCGCACAAATCGTCTAAGTTTTCCTCAATAAAATTGGCATTTTCTTTTTGTTGCTTTTGCAAAAAGTATAAAATAGATGTTTTCAAGCCACTGAAACTGAAATCGTAATCTTTGATGTTGGGTTTGCTAAATTCAAAACGTAAAGGATTGCCTTTTTGAGCATGTTTATCAATGTATGGACCACCTGGATATGGAAAACCAAGTAGTTTAGCGGCTTTATCGAATGCTTCGCCAGCGGCGTCATCAATAGTGGAGCCAATAATTTTCATTTCTAGGTAGTCGTTTACCTGAACAATTTGGGTGTGTCCGCCAGAAACCGTTAAACATAAAAAAGGAAACGAAGGTTTGGATTTCCCTTCGTCATCAATAAAGTGAGCCAAAATGTGTCCATGCATGTGGTTGACATCAATTAACGGTATGTCCAATGCCAATGCAAATGATTTTGCAAAAGACGTTCCAACTACCAAAGAGCCCATTAAACCAGGACCTTTTGTAAAAGCTACGGCATCAATATCTTCTTTTTTTATTCCTGCTTTTTTTATGGCAGCATCTACCACTGGAATGATGTTTTGTTGATGAGCTCTGCTTGCCAATTCAGGTACAACTCCTCCGTACTCTTCATGAATTTTTTGTCCTGCAATAACATTTGAAAAAATGGCAGTATTTTTGATGATAGCAGCAGAGGTATCATCGCAAGAAGATTCAATTCCTAAAATTATTGTTTCTTTTTGTCCCAACTTTAATTAATTTTGCAAATCTATATGGCAAAAGTACTTAAAATATTTACACGAACACTCTACGGAATAATAGAGTGGGTATTACTTTTTGTCATTTTATTTGCCTTTTTTATTCGTACAAGTCCTGTTCAAACTTTTTTAGCAGAACGAGCAACTGCTTATTTATCAGAAGAATTAGGTACTGTTTTTACTATTGATAAAGTAGACATAACATTTATTGACCGAGTAGATTTAAAAGGGATATTCTTAATGAATCAAGCTCAAACAGATACCATTGCATCTATTAAGAGTTTATTGGTTGATGTGGATGGAATTGGAGCATTTAATCAAAAAATTCACTTAAATTCTTTATTATTAGAAGATGGAATTGTAAAAATTGAAAAAGAAAAAGCAACAGAAGCAATAAATTTAAATTTTATTATTGATTATTTTAAAAGCAGCAAACCGAAGAAAAAGAAAAAAACACTTCCTTTCTACATTGATAAAGTAGCTTTAGAAAATGTACGATTTCATTATGATAATAGCATGATTCCTAATCGCACTGATGGAGGTATGGATTATCAACATTTAAAGTTAGATAGTATTTTCTTAAAGGCTAAAAATGTAGGGATTGTCAAAGGAGTTATCACTGCTGATTTAAAGCATTTGGAAGCGAATGAAAAATGTGGGTTTAAATTAAGCGATTTTAAAGGTCAGATTACGGTTTCTAATCATGGAGTTGATATTAAAAATGTCAATATCCATACACCATTAACAGATTTGAATAGCAAGCGTTTTCAATTATTATATACGAGCTATACACAGTTCAAATCTTTTGTTGATAGCGTAGCTTTTGATGCAGATGTCTATGGAAGTACTGTTTCTTTTATTGACATAGCCCGTTTTGCACCGCAATTACAGGGAATGGATCAGCAAGTTTCTTTGGAAGGAAAAGTAACAAAATTTGTAAAAAATTTACGTGTTGAGGATTTGGAACTGCATACAGGTGATAAAACAGTTTTAAAAGGAACAATTAATTTGCCAGATTTTAGAGATTTACACAATGCGTTTTACCAAGAACGAATAGATTATGCATTTATTGATTTGAAAGATTTACAAGCCATTAACTTGCCAAAATCAGCTTCTAAACGTAAAATTGAATTAAACGAAAGTGTAAACAGATTGGGTTATTTTGAAGGAAGGAACATCCGTTTAGATGGAATTTTCTCTCAATTTGTACTCTCTTCTTCTGAGATTTCAACGCGACTTGGTTCTGTTAACATGAGCAATGGAATTTTATTTACATACCAACCTGCAAGCAATTCATTTTTGTTTAGTCGTTCTGAAGCAAGTGAATATGACGTGAAAGTCAATGAGTTTGATTTGGGTGGTTTTATCGGGAATAAGAATTTTGGTGTTGTTGATGGTGTCTTTTTCTTAACTGGTGAAGCAAGGTCATTTACAGATATTGATTTTACCGATATATCAGGAGATGTTAAACGATTTGATTTAGCTGATTATTCTTATTCGAACATCCGAGTTGAAAACACTTCCTTTATAGATAAAATTCTCTATGCTGAGGTAAACGTTGAAGATAACAACTTGACCATGAATTATGCGGGGACTATTGACTTGAATGGGGAACCAAAAATGAACATGGAAATTGATTTGGATAAAGCCATGTTAGGTCGATTGAATATAACGGAAAGTAAATTGACCAACTTAGTGGGCAAAATTCGTCTGAATACTGTTGGTGTCAATCCCAATACGATGTCAGGAACAGTTGATGTTGTTCAATTACATTACGTCGATGATGACAAAAAGATTTCAATTCCAAGAATAGCATTGTCCATTGAAAGATCGGCAGAAGTAGATGTCATTCACTTGAATAGTTCTATTTTAGATGCAACTGTAGAAGGGAAAGCAAATGTTAATAACATTGGTTACATTATTCAAGATCAGGTGAGTCAACTTTTTCCTGGTTTAACACAATTACAGCTTAGCAAAAAAGATAAAAAGAAGTTAAAAGCATCGGAGGATTGCATGGTTTTTGATGTGAAAGCTAAAGACATGTCCGATTTCTTAGCTATTTTCATGCCTCGATTAACCGTTAGCCCTGGTACAACGATTAAAGGGGATTATGATGCGTCAAAGCACTTCTTCCTTATGGATGTTTATTCTGACAAAGTTTCGTTTGATCACTATGAAGCAAAAGGCATTTCACTTTCTCAAACAGCTGATTATTCTAACTTAGATGCAAGTTACCGCATTCAAAAATTAAAATTAAACGACTCAATTACGCTTGAAAACGTTCATTTTTCAGGCGTTGGGAATGGTGACAACTTAGAATCACAGTTAACTTGGAATCCAACGACAAAAAATGCAACAGATATTCAATGGACAACTCATTTTGAAACCAATAAACGCATCAAAACAGTTTTCAAACCGTCTTACTTTGCGATTAATGAACAAAAATGGGAAATCGGAAGAGCAGCAACCATTATTTTAGATTCATCTGTAGTTGATGTTAGCGATTTTAAGCTGATTAGTGGAGAACAATACATTTCTGCAGATGGTCGAATTTCTAAAAATGATAGTGACCAATTGGCATTTAAAATTCACGAAGTTGATTTAGAAAAACTTGGACATTTGTTAGGATTGAATATCAACTTAAATGGTCAATTGAATGGTCTTGCGTTTGTGTCTAATCCTTATACCAATTTTAAATATTTCGGTGACGTAACAATTAGTGAATTATTTATTAATGGAGAAGAAGTCGGTAATGTAGTATTGATGTCACAATCTACAAGCAATAAGGATATTATTGAAATTAGAGGAGATTTAGATTATCGTTCAATGCCCTCGTTCTCATTTGAAGGAACTTATGATTTAAGCAAAAAAACAGATAATATGAATTTTGATTTGGTTTTTGATAAAACCAATATCTCTGTTGTGAATGCATTTATGGATCCTTTGGTAATGGATGATATCAAAGGGGAATTGAATGGTCGTCTTCATGTTTCAGGTGGTATTTCTCGACCAATTCTCGAAGGTAAATTAAACCTTGATAAAGCATCTTTAAAAATGGTGATGCTTGGAACAACTTTCAGTTTAAGTGGTCCAATAGAAGCAGATGCTGATGGTTTTTACATCAACCATATTCCAATTTCAGATGCAGAAGGAAACACAGGTTCTTTGATTGCGTCTATTTATCACAATAATTTTAAAGATTGGAACTTCGATGTTTCTATCAATGCTGAGGAAGATTATTATAAACGAGATCGCTTGCAAAGTTGGGTCAAATTGCCTTTGGAGAAATTCTTGGTGTTGAACACAGACAATAAACGAGGAGATGTTTATTATGGTAAAGCTTATGCTACGGGAACAGTTGGTATTTTTGGGTACTTGAATAATTTAGAAATTAACGTAGATGTTAAAACTCAAAAAGGAACCAATGTTGTGCTTGATTTCTTTAGCCAAACTGAAATTACAGAAAATAACATCATTGAGTTTAAGTCTAAAAATGATACGATTACAGTTTCCGATGAACGTAAAATTAATTATTCAGGCGTGTCGCTAAACTTAAATTTTGATGTTACGCGTGATGCAGCTATACGAATGATTATTAACGAACAAACAGGTGATGAAATCACGGCTACAGGTAGAGGAAAGTTGAGTTTAGGATTGGATAGAGTAGGTCAAATGTCATTAGATGGTACTTACACCATTGCAGACGGAAGTAAATACAATTTCGTTTTGGGGCCAATCAGAGAAACATTCTACATTAAAGAGGGAAGTAGCATTGCATGGACAGGAAATCCTTTCCAAGCGGCATTGGATTTACAGGCATATTATACAATGAAGGCGAGTTTAGGTGATTTATCTCCTGAATTATTGACAAGTGGAAGTCAAGATATTCATTGTTATTTGAATTTGACAGAATCTTTAATGAAGCCAGCAATTGATTGTAAAATTGACGCACCAAAAGCAGCTGAAAAAGATAAGTCGTTATTGGCTCAATTAACAGCTGATAAAGATGAGTTAAACCGTCAGTTTTTCTCATTGTTATTATGGAAGAAATTCCAGCCGATTAAAGGTAGCTCACGTGCAAGTGGTGGTGCAGCTTTGGATTTAGCAAGTAATCAAATCAATAGTTTGTTAGATCAAGTTTCACAAGATTTCAAGGTGAATGTCAATATGAATGCTGATGATGTTGGTAGAAGTGAGTATGAAGTGGGCGTAAAAAAAGGTTTCTTAGATGACCAGTTGGTGATTTCTGGTTCATTTGGTGCTCGCAACCAAACAAGTGGAAATCAAACACAATCTTCTGTTATCGGTGATATTGAAATAGAGTACAAATTGAACAAAGACGGAACGTTTAGAATAAATGTTTTCAATGAGTCAAATGATAATAGAGGTTTACAATCTACCAACAGGGGAATGTTTAAACAAGGTGTTGGTTTGTATTACAAAGAAAGTTTCAATACGTTTAAAGATTTTAAATTGTATCAGCAGTTCTTGGATATTTTCCGAAAAAAACAAAATAAACGCTATCCAGTTACACGCAAGAAACAACAAACTCCTGTGCCAGGCTCTAATGCTGAAAAACAACAAAATGCAGCCATAAAACCAAAAGAATAATTTTCATTTCTAAATTATTTTGTTACTTTTGATGTAAATAACATCTTAAGTATGAAGGAAAATTTGATTTTTTCAACACTATTTCTACTCCAATTTACTACTTTAGCACAACTATTTCCTGTAAATGTTTACAGTGTTACAACAGCTCAATAAGCTCAGCCTGGCGAAGATGCTTCTAAAATGATAGATGGCAATCCGCAAACAATGTACCATTCAAATTGGTATGCGGTTGGAATTCCTGATGAGGTAAAATTTTATTTTACTCAACAAGCTCAAGCTATTAAAGAAATTGTTTACACCCCAAGAATTTCAAGTCTAAATGGTGTGTGGGCAAAAGTGAGCGTTTCTTACGCTACACGTGCAAAATTATATGTTGCCATTGTAGGAACGGGAGATGTTTCTTTAACCACAACTAAAATTTATTATCCTTCAAATGCTTTAGGAGTTTATGCTGTTGGTTACGATGGAACAAGAATTTTAGTTTTTCCGCTTGAATTATCAGTTGAATCATTGTCAAATAGCTCGTTTACTATTCAACCAAATCCTTTTGAAGATGAATTAACGATTGTTGGAAATGAACTTATTCACACCTTAATTGTGTATGAAGCGCTTGGGAAGTTGGTTCAACAAGTAGCAATCAATGCCTCTACTGGGAAAATTGATACTAGCAAACTTCAACCTGGTGTTTATCTTTTAAAAATTACTACTTACAATGGTGTTTATACCTCAAAAGTGGTAAAAAAGTAATCTTTTTATGCAAATAAATTGTTTAGAATCATTCTAAATAGTATTTTTGCAAAAAAGAAACATGAAAACGGATGGTGTCGAAAATGCTCAGAGTTATGAGTTATTATCAAAAATAGGGAAGAAGGTTCTACGACCAGGAGGAAGAGAGATGACGGTTCAAATGCTTGAGGATTTATCGATTAATTCGAATGATTCAATAGTTGAGTTTGCTCCAGGTTCTGGGTTTTCAGCAAAATTACTTTTAAACAAGGATTTTTTGCATTATTATGGCGTTGAAAGAGATGCTGAGAGAATTAGCGAACTTCAAGCATCTTTTCTAAATCAGTCAATGGAATTTATTTGTGGCGATGCAGAAAATACGCACCTACCAAGTGAGAGTGTAGATAAAGTTTTTGGCGAAGCAATGTTGAGTATGCATGCAAACCAACGCAAAGAGAGAATTATAAAAGAAGCTAGTCGCGTATTAAAGAAAGAAGGTTTGTATGCCATTCAAGAGTTAGAACTTTCAGTTGAGAATAATGATCAAGAACATGAAATTCAGAAAGAGTTAGCGATTGTTTCTCGTGTTAATGCTCGCCCACAAACGATTGAAGAATGGTCTAACTTGTTGGAATCAGCTGGATTTAAAATTATTGATGTAAAACGCAGACCATTGCGCATTTTAGAACCTTTAAGAATTATTGAAGATGAAGGCTTTGTACAAACTTTTCGAATAATGTTCAATGTATTGAAATCCAAAAAGATTAGAAAGCGCGTTTTAGAAATGAGAAGAACATTTAAAAAGTACGACTCCTACTTAAATGCAGTTGTTATTATTGCTAAGAAAGTGTAATTTTTAAATTTGAAAGGCAGTTGAAAATATTGACTCAAAAAAAAAGAGGAATTAGTGCTAATTCCTCTTTTTTGTATGATTAAAAAAGCGATTAATCTTTCAATACACTTCTTGAAATAACGATTTTTTGTACTTCAGAAGTTCCCTCATAAATTTGAGTGATTTTTGCATCACGCATCAAACGTTCAACGTGGTATTCTTTCACATAACCGTATCCACCGTGAATTTGAACAGCTTCTACAGTTTGTTCCATTGCCACTTTAGATGCGTATAATTTTGCCATTGCAGAAGACTTATCAAAGTTGCGACCTTGGTCTTTGTCCAATGCAGCGCGGTAAACTAACAAACGAGCAGCCTCGATTTCAGTTGCCATGTCAGCAATTTTAAACGCGATAGCTTGGTGTTCACCAATTGGTTTTCCAAACGCTTTTCTTTCTTTTGCGTAAGCAACAGATAATTCGTATGCACCAGCTGCGATTCCTAATGCTTGAGAAGCGATACCAATACGACCACCAGAAAGAACTTTCATAGCAAAAGTGAAACCAAATCCATCTTCACCGATTCTATTTTCTTTCGGTACTTTTACGTCGTTGAATAACAAAGTGTGTGTATCAGATCCACGAATACCCATTTTGTCTTCTTTTGCACCAACAACAAATCCCTCCATTCCTTTTTCTACGATGAAAGCATTGATTCCTTTGTGACCAGCTTCAACGTTTGTTTGAGCAATAACGATGTAGTAAGAAGCACTTCCACCATTTGTAATCCAGTTTTTTGTACCGTTTAACAAGTAGTAATCTCCCATATCGATTGCTGTTGTTCGTTGAGAAGTTGCATCAGATCCTGCTTCTGGTTCAGATAAACAGAATGCGCCAATTTTTTCACCTTTAGCAAGTGGAACTAAGAATTTTTGTTTTTGTTCTTCTGTTCCGTATTTTTCTAATCCCCAACAAACTAATGAGTTGTTTACAGACATACACACAGAAGTTGATGCGTCAACTTTTGAAATTTCTTCCATTGCCAAAACATAAGAAAGCGTGTCCATACCACTCCCTCCGTATTTTGGATCGACCATCATTCCCATGAATCCTAGTTCACCTAATTGCTTGATTTCCTCCGCTGGAAAACGTTGCTCATTGTCACGCTCAATTACGCCTGGTTTCAATACGTTTTGAGCAAAATCTCTTGCAGCTGCTTTAACTGCTAAATGTTCTTCTGATATTTCAAATTTCATAACTATATTTACGGTTTCATTTGAGTACCGACAAATGTAAATAAAAATTTACTTAATACAAAGGAAAGTGAATAGAACTTTTAAAATTATTGGACTAATGTCTGGAACCTCGTTAGATGGGTTGGATATTTGTTATGCACGCTTTGTTAAAAATGAAGATGGTTGGTTGTTTAATATCTTGAATACTAGATGGGTAGCATATCCTGATTTTTTGTTAAATAACTTAAAAAAAGCCACTCAATTGTCGGGTTATGAACTTATCTTATTAGACAAAAAATTAGGACAATTTTATGCCCAATCAGTTTTAGATTTTATTGCTGATTTTGAAATCAATCAATCAGAAATTGATGCAATTGCCTCTCACGGACAAACCATTTTTCACCAGCCAGAAATACAATTTACTTGTCAAATAGGTTGTGGTGAAACCATTGCTACAATTTCTGAAATACCAACTATTAACGATTTTAGAAAAAAAGATGTCATTAATGGGGGACAAGGTGCTCCTTTGGTACCGATTGGAGATTTGCATTT
Organism: uncultured Fluviicola sp.; assembly: GCA_964580465.1. Taxonomy (GTDB): domain Bacteria; phylum Bacteroidota; class Bacteroidia; order Flavobacteriales_D; family Crocinitomicaceae; genus Taishania. Next base: position 103,428 of record CAZOKJ010000003.1, read on the forward strand.
ATTCTCTTCCCAAGCGGATACTTTCTTAAACATTGGAGGTTTTGCTAATTTGAGCAAAATTACCGCAAAAAATGATCTAAGTGCTTTTGATATTTGCCCTGTTAACATCGTTTTAAACTTGTTCTCTCAACAATTGGGAATGCCCTATGATAAGGATGGGGACTTTGCTTCTAAAGGAGTTATCAATGAATTGTTGTTGGCCGAATTGAATAATTTAAATGTGTATCAAGAAAAAGCCCCTCATTCTTTGGCGTGGGAATGGGTGGAGGGCAATGTGTTGTCACTTATTGCTAATTACTCAATTTCTCCAAGCGACGTATTGGCTACTTATACCGAACATGCTGCTTATCAAATTGCTAAACGATTAAATCAATCTAATTCATCGAAGGTACTTGTCACAGGCGGTGGAGCGAAAAATACCTACTTAATTAGTAGAATAACACGTTATTTTAACGGGGAAATTAGCATTCCTTCTGAAGAAATTATTGATTTTAAAGAAGCCTTGATTTTTGGATTTTTAGGGGCTTTGTACCTATCAGAAGAACCTAATTGTTTGCCTTCTGTAACAGGTGCAAAAAAAGCTGTAATTGGAGGTGTTTATCACAGGCCATAGTTGAACAGATATTATATAAAAAATGCCCTACAAGTTATTGGGCATTTTTATTTTGAATGATTATTTAGCGATTACATTTTAAACAATGGTCGATGTCCTATTAATGCTTTCACTTCGTTTTTCACTTCATTGATAACAGCTTCGTTGTCAATGTTCATTAAAACTTTGTCAATTAATTCAACAATAGCTGGAATATCTGTTTCAACAATACCTCTTGAAGTAATTGCAGGAGTTCCAACGCGAATACCTGATGTTACAAAAGGTGATTCAGTGTCAAATGGTACCATGTTTTTGTTGACAGTGATATCAGCTTTAACTAATGCGTTTTCTGCGTCTTTTCCTGTTACTCCTTTTGAACGTAAATCAATCAACATTGAATGGTTTTCTGTACCACCTGAAACGATTGTATACCCTCTTTTAACAAATTCTTCTGCCATTGTAGCAGCATTTTTTTGAACTTGTTTCATGTATGTTTTGTACTCATCAGACAAAGCTTCGCCAAAAGCAACAGCTTTAGCAGCGATAACGTGCTCTAATGGTCCTCCTTGTGTTCCAGGGAAAACGGCAGCGTCTAATAAAGCTCCCATTGATTTTAAATTACCATTGTTCCATTTTAAACCGAATGGGTTGTCAAAATTGTGACGCATCATGATAACTCCACCTCTTGGTCCTCTTAATGTTTTATGAGTTGTAGAAGTGATGATGTGGCAATGTTCCAATGGATCGCTTAGTAAACCTGTAGCGATTAAACCAGCAGGGTGAGAAATATCAGCTAAAATTAAGGCACCTACTTCGTCAGCAATTTCACGAATTCTTTTGTAATCCCAATCGCGACTATAAGCAGAAGCACCACAGATAATTAGTTGAGGTTTTTCACGACGAGCAATTTCTTCCATTGCATCATAATCCACCAAACCTGTTTCTTTGTTTACTCCGTAGAAAAATGTTTGATATGTTTTTCCTGAGAAGTTTACAGGAGAACCGTGTGTTAAGTGTCCTCCATGAGAAAGATCGAAACCTAAGATTTTATCACCAGGTTTTAAACAAGCTAAATAAACAGCTGCATTAGCTTGAGACCCAGAGTGAGGTTGAACGTTTGCCCAAGTAGCGCCAAATAATTTACATAATCGATCGATTGCTAATTGCTCTACTTTATCAACTACTTCACAACCACCATAGTATCGTTTTCCAGGAAAACCTTCAGCATATTTATTTGTTAATACGCTACCCATAGCTTCCATTACTTGTTCACTTACGAAGTTTTCGGAAGCAATCAATTCGATACCATTTGTTTGACGTGCTCTTTCTTCTTCAATTAAATTGAAGATTTCTGTGTCTCTAGCCATTTTTTTAATTTTTATATGTTATTTCGTATATCTTAGTTAGCCCTTCTCTTAGTGTAGTTTGAGGTTTATAATTTATCAAAGATAATAATTTATCAGAACTTCCAACTCGTCTTTCCACTTCATAATCATAACGTTTTTTTGGAGCGTCGATGAAACTAATTTTAGAGTTAGAGTTGGTTACTTCTTTAATTTCTTTCGCTAAATCATCAATGCACCATTCATTTTCATTGGCGATATTCACAATGTGAAAACCTTTTACATTTAGTAACCGCACGCAAGCTTCAACAGTATCATCGATGTATGTGAAATCGCGTGTTTGTTTTCCTGTTCCAAAAACGGTGATGTCTTCGTTGTGAATAGCTTGTTCAAAGAAGCGAGGAACAACCATTCTATTATCTTGGTTGTGTCCATAGACATTAAAGAATCGAACGGCGATAGCATCAATTCCTTTTTCTTCGTGATGTGAAGCTAAATAAATTTCGTTAAAACGTTTCGCCATTGCGTAAGAAGTGCGTGGATCAACCAATACTTCTTCTGTTAATGCGTTTCCAATAGCAGAATGGCCATAAATACCGCTTGTTGAAGCGTACATTATTTTTTTAACGTTGTTAATTTGAGCTGCTAATACGACGTTTCGCGTTCCAATTACTTCTACATCCATTGTTTCTACAGGATTGTCAGCTACTATGTCAACACCTAAGACAGCAGCAAAATGGATGATAGCATCGCATGATTTACTAGCTTCTAATACAGTGTTATAGTCTCTTACATCACCTTTTACAAAGGTTATTTTTTCAAAAGTAGCGGAATCGATTTTATTGCCTCTCAACAAGTTGTCCAAAACAACCACAGCGTTTCCGTCTTGCACCAATCTCTTCGTTAAGTTACTTCCAATAAATCCTGCTCCTCCAGTTATAAGTATGCGCATGGTTATTTTATATTTGTTACAAAGATAGTCATATCGTAGGATTAGAAGCTAAAAAAGATAAAAAAAGCGAGGATTTTATTTCCTCGCTTCGTCTTTTGTTATTTTTTAACAAATTTATGAATACTTTTTGTTTGATCTTTTATTAAATGAATGAAGTAAATACCTTCTTTTAATTCTGAAATACTTACCTTTTGATTGTCTGAATTAATAGCTGCATTATTAATTAATTGACCGTTGATACCATAAATAGCATAAGAGTCAAACAAATGTGCATTTACAATGTTAATTTCTTCTTTTGCAGGGTTTGGATACACATAAGCTTCATCTGGAGCAATAATTTTTGTTTCCATATTTACTGGAGCTTCTTCAATAATTAACTTGTAACCGATAAAATCACGAGGAATTGGTAGGGGTACAAACGCAACAACAACAGTAGCTGAAATTTTAATAGTAATGTCGTAAATTCCAATTTGACTTGCCGTTGCTGTACCTGTTAAGTTAGCACAGCCAGCTTGGCCACCTGGATATTCACAGTTTGTTTTAGAACAAGTGTAAGAGAAACCAGCTGGTAAACCTGTCACACCTGTCACTTTGTATTTTTGTAATTGCGCACCAGAATAAGTTGGATCGATATCACCAGCATCACTCGGAGCTTTGAAGTTTAATTCTTGTACGTAAGGAACATCAACATACGCATGAGCGAAGTTGATTGTAGTGTCTGGCCATGCCCCAAAAGTTGAATCTTGGAAGTTGGATGGACATGTCATTTGTTGTGCTGATGCACTACCTAAAATCAATGACAATAAAGCAGTAAGTAATTGTTTTTTCATAATTTATCTTTTAGTTTATAAACCGAAGTTAATTAAAAAAATCTATATGATTACTATGTGCTTATTTTTTTTTGAAAAATAAGTAATAAAATTGTGTTAAAAACAATACGAATGTTGCTGAAAACGTTGTTAAACCAATTATTTTTATATCAATAAAATTTGTTGAAACCAATTGAATAATAAAGACAAAAGCTGTGAAAATGATGGATGCTAATGTAAGTTTTTTTAATTTGTTAGCAGGAAAATAGCGTAGTATTTCAATTAAAGACATGGTAATAGAAAGTAAGAAAACTAAAAGCAATACTTTCCACCACTGTGTGTAATTTGCTGCACTTGAAAACGTAAACAAACCAATAGAAACTAAAACAAAAACTAAACCAGAGCTGATGATTCTGTTTTTAGCAATTCGAATGTTAATTCCTCCAAATAAAAGCATTAAACTAACAACAAGCAATTTAAGTAATAAAGAAAAAGAATAATCAGATTTTAGGAGTAGCAAAAGACTAATTGCTACTCCTAAACTTCCAATTGTTAAAATACTGTTGCTTACTATTCGCATTATGAAAGGTGTAATTGTCTGTTTTTCTCAGTAGCACAAACCAATGACCATAAGGCACGTGCGCCTACGTTAGCATCCCAATCAGAGTCTTCACTTACGCCTACTTCGTTTAAGTCAAATCCAACGATTTTTTTACCAGATTGAGCTATTTCAAATAATAAATATGAAATTTGCTCTAATTTGAATCCTCCAGCAACAGGCGTTCCAGTATTTGGACACAATTCAGGCATTAATCCATCAATATCAAAAGAAATATATACATTGTTTGGTAAAGAATGAATGATTTCTTTTACTTGTTCAGCCCATGTTTTTCCATAAAAACTTTCCTCTTTTAAATTCCAATCGAAGAAAGTTTGTACCCTTCCATTACTGTTTTTGATAAGTTCAATTTCCGATTCAGCAATATCACGGATACCTACTTGTACTAATTTTTGCATGTTTGAGCAATTTTTTAGCACATTAAACATGATGCTAGCGTGTGATTGTTCAAAACCTTCATAAGCATCTCTTAAATCAGCGTGAGCATCAATTTGCAAAACACCAAATGGTTGTCCTTGTTCGTTCAATGCTTCAATTAAGCCGAGTGGGGTAGAGTGTTCTCCTCCTAAGACAGCAACAATTTTACCTTGATTCAATAATTCTTTTGCGCGAGATTTTAAATTTTCCTTCAAAGCAATTGAAGTTTCGTTAATCTCACGTAAAAAGTTTTGATAAAATGCATGTCCTTCAACTTGACCTCCATCCTCTAAAAAAGAGATATAGTTAATTGCTTCATCGCACAATTTATCATTAATTGCTTGCCATTCTTCTGAAATTTCAGTCATAAAAACTTTGGTTTCATAAGCTTTTTCTAGCTTAGGATGGTAGTAATCTAATTGTGTAGAGGCGTCCAATACGGCTTGTGGACCTTTACTTGTACCTTTTCCATAAGAAGCCGTTGCGTCCCAAGGAATTGGAATAATCACAATGTCAGCTTCATTTTCTTGAACGGGAAGACCAAAGATATTCCCATTTTTAATTCCTACACCATTTGGATCAAATGTCATATTGTTTGATATTAAAGTTTTGTAATTATTAAAGTTTTGTAGAAATATAGTTCAGCATCATTGTGTATAAATGAACGCGAGTATTTCCTCCATAAATTCCGTGGTTTCTATTTGGATAAATAAATAAATCGAATTGTTTGTTTGATTTCACCAAAGCATTAACCATTTCTAGTGCATTTTGATAATGTACATTGTCATCACCTGAACCATGAATTAAGAAGTAATTCCCCTGCAATTGATTAGTGAAGTTAATAGGTGAATTATCATCATAGCCACTCATGTTTTCTTTAGGTGTACGCATAAAACGTTCGGTATAAATGTTATCGTAGTATTTCCAATTGGTAACAGGCGCTACAGCAATTCCCATTTTAAACAAACCGTTTCCTTTTGTCATTGCTAAGGAAGTCATAAAACCACCATAGCTCCACCCTTGAATTCCAATTCTGTCTTTGTCAACATAACTATATGTTTGCAACAATTTCGCTACATCAATGAAGTCTTCTGTTTCACATTTACCCAATTGCAAATAGGTTTTGTCTTTAAAATCTTTTCCTCTAAATTGTGTTCCTCTCGGATCAACAGATACAACGATGTACCCTTTTTGAGCAAGAAGTTGATGCCAAGCCAAATTGGAATCCCAGCCATCAATAACAGTATTAGAACCAGGGCCACCATAAATGTAAATATAAACAGGGTATTTTTTAGAAGCATCAAAATTAGCTGGTTTTATCATCCATCCATTCAAAGAACGACCTTTTAGGTCAAATTGAACAAACTCTTTAGGTGAAAATTGATAAGTTTTTATTCTTTCTTTCAATGTCTCATTACCTTCTAATGTTTTTAATTCTTTACCGTTATTGTCACAAAACGTATAAGTTGGTGGTGTGTTGGCATTACTGTATTTTTTGATGAAATAAGTCATTCCAGTCACAAATTCTGCATTGTTTTGTCCAGTTTCAGAACTAATTGCAACATCCTTTTTAGTAATTAAATCTATTTTGTAGATACCTTTATGAATAGCTCCTTTTTTTGCAGCTGTATAATAAACAAACTTGTTTTTTGCATCGATACCTGAAAAGTCAATGACGTCCCAGTTTCCTTTTGTAATCTGGTATTCAGAACCATCAAATCCAATTTGATAAATATGCTTAAAACCATCTTTTTCACTAGTGCGTAGAATTGATTTACCATCATTTAAAAAGATGAGGTTGTCATCAATATCAATATATGTTTTAGATGTTTCGGTAAAAAATACAGAAGCCTTCCACGCATCATTTTTTTGTTCAACTTTATAATAATTAACCTCGTTTTGATGACGATTTAAGGTTTGAAGTACTAACGTATTATTAACAGTTGACCAAGAGATTCTAGGAATGTATTCATAATTATTGAGTTGAATAGCTGTTGTTTTTTTTGTGTCCACAGAATAAATGTGAGCACTAACTTTAGAATTGTCTTCACCTGCTTTTGGGTATTTAAATGTATACAGTTCAGGATAAAGTTCTCCAACGTTGTATTCCATTGTAAATTCCCTTACTTGAGATTCATCAAATCGCAAAAAACCGATGTGTTTACCATCAGGTGACCAGCCGAATGCTTGTGTAATGGCAAATTCTTCTTCATACACCCAATCTGTTGTTCCGTTGATGATTTCATTTATTTTACCATCAAAAGTAATTTGTGTGGTGATACTTGTTGCTAAATCTTTGTAAAAGAGGTTGTTTTCTAAAATATATGCAACTTTCGTTCCATCAGGAGAGAATGTTGCTAAAGATTGCAATTTTTCTGAAGGACTTAATTTTTCAAGAGATTTTCCTTTAATGTCATAGATGTAATAATTAGCAACAGTGCTATGGCGGTAAATGCTTTTTTGTTCAAAAGCCATGAGTACTTTTGTTTCTGTACTATTAATAGTATAGTCATCCATTTCCATTGGAATAGAAGAAATATCCATGATTACTCTGGTTTTATTTTTCTTCTTATCATCGTAAGGAATTGCCTTTAGTTTATTGTCTTCTATTTTTAGGTAATTTAAACCATCTGGAGTACTATAAGAGCCATAAAAAGCGCGAGGAGCAAATAGAGCGCTGCCATGAACATCTTTAACAGTAAGTTCTTTTTGACTAAATGAATTGGTTGTAGCTATCAAGCTCAAAAGAAAAGCAATAATTTTTTTCATATCTCTAAATAATCAGAGGATAAAATTACAATATATTATGTAAAAATAAGTGAAAAAAACGATAAAGATTGTCCATTGTTTTTCGATATCTAACAAAATGAGTGTAAAATGATAAAAAATCAAGCTTATTAATTCAATTGAAAGCTATATTTTTTAATTTTAATCTATTGATAATCAGGTGTGTTTTTTAATTTAAGTAAATAAATACTTTTTTTATTAATAATTTTTTTCAAAAAGCGCATTGTTATTAGAAAAAATCTAAGTAATTTAGGCCTGAAAAATTTACGAACACTTATATTTCAAATTAGGATGAGCGAAGTTGCTAAAATAGAATTAGAAGGAAATGTTTACGAATTTCCTGTTGTAGTAGGTTCTGAGAACGAAAAAGCGATTGATATTACAAAGCTTAGAGGAGCCACTGGTTATATTACGATTGATTCTGGTTACAAGAACACTGGAAGTACAATGAGTAAGATTACTTTTTTAGATGGTGAAGAAGGAATTTTGAGATATCGAGGATATCCGATTGAGCAATTAGCAGAAAAGGCTTCTTTCTTAGAAGTTGCTTATTTGTTGATTTATGGAGAGTTACCAACAGCTTCTGAGTTAAAAGACTTTGAAGAAAGTATTACTAAACATACGTTGGTTCATGAAGATATGAAGCAGTTTTTTGAAGCGTTTCCTTCAAAAGCTCACCCAATGGGGGTATTATCTTCAATGGTTTGTTCGTTAGCATCTTTTTATCCTGAATCTTTGGACCCAAATAGAGGAGAAGTTGCAGTGAAATTGACAATTAATCGTTTGTTGGCTAAGTTACCTACTTTGGCTGCTTGGTCATACAAAAATTCAATGCGTCATCCTTTTAATTATCCTAATAATGAGTTCGATTATGTGAAAAATTTCTTACACATGATGTTCTCTTTACCTTCAGAAAAATATGAAGTAAATCCAGTGATTGTTTCAGCAATGAACAAATTGTTGATTCTTCACGCTGACCACGAACAAAACTGTTCAACTTCTACTGTTCGTATCGTAGGATCTTCACAAGCTAACTTATATGCAACAATTTCAGCTGGTATTTCTGCATTGTGGGGACCACTTCATGGTGGAGCTAACCAAGCTGTGATTGAAATGTTAGAAAAAATTCACAATGATGGTGGTGACGTTGATAAATGGGTGGCTAAAGCTAAAGACAAAGATGATCCTTTCCGTTTGATGGGATTCGGACACCGTGTGTACAAAAACTTTGACCCTCGTGCTACGATTATCAAAAAAGCTGCTGACGACGTGTTAGAAGCATTGAATATCCATGATCCATTATTAGCAATTGCTAAGAAATTGGAAAAATATGCACTTGAAGATGAATACTTCAAAGCGCGTAACTTATATCCAAACGTGGATTTCTACTCTGGAATTATTTATAAAGCAATTGGTATTCCAACTGAAATGTTTACAGTAATGTTTGCTATTGGTCGTTTACCAGGATGGATTGCTCAATGGAAAGAAATGGTTGAAAATGGTGAGCCTATCGGAAGACCGCGCCAAATCTATACAGGATACACAACAAGAGATTATGTTGATATTTCAAAAAGATAATCGTTGTTAAGAAATAGAAGAGAAAGGCTATCCAATTTGGATAGCCTTTTGTTTTAAATGCTTTTGTTAAGTATAAGCTGTAACATAGTTTCAGTTTGATCATAAGGAATCCAAACAGCGTCTTTGTGACGTTTAAACCATGTAATTTGTCGTTTTGCGTAGCGTCTTGAATTCTGTTTAATGAGTTCAATGCATTCGTCTTTGCTTGTTTTTCCATCAAAATAATCAAACCATTCAGTATAACCTACGGTTGCCAAGGCTTTTAATCCTTTGTGAGGATATAATTTTTTTGCTTCTGCTTCTAATCCTGCTTCAATCATTTTATCCACGCGTAAGTTGATGCGTTCGTATAAAAACGAACGAGGTAAATCAAGAACAAAATAATGAATATCGAAAGTAACTTCTTTCTTTTTACCAATTCTGAGTGAAGAATAGGTTTTTTGCGTTATTCGAATAACTTCTATTGCTCTAATTATTCGTATAGGATTGTTTCTATCAACTTGGTTATAGTATTCTTCGTCTTTTTGTTTTAGCTCTTCTAGCAGTTTAGCCAATCCTTTTTCTTTATAAAGCGTATTTAATTCCTCTTGTATGATTGGATCGTGTGGAATATCATCTAGACCAAAACAGAGTGCATCGATAAACATCCCTGAACCTCCTGTGAGAATGATAGTTGAATGAGTTTTAAATAGCTCTTCTAATAATCGTTCTGCTTTTTGAGCATAATGCGCAGCGTTTAATTCCTCAAATATGCTCTCTGAATCAATAAAATAATGAGGAACGCCTTCCATTTCTTCTACAGTAGGCTTGGCGGTTCCAATACTCATTTCTTGATAGAATTGTCTTGAATCTGCAGATACAACAACAGTGTTCAGTTTTTTTGCTAAGGAAACGCTTAATGCCGTTTTCCCACTAGCGGTAGGGCCAGCGATGACAATTAATTTCTTCATACTATTTAATGATGAGCAGTCTTCCAACTTCGATAACGTTCAAAAACGTTTTTCACGTAGTTAGAAGTGATAACACCTCTTAAAGCTCCACTTTTTACAACTTCGTCTCGATAGTATTCTTGCTTAGACAAATTAAGAATCATTTTTTCAACATTTCCGTCCCACTTTTGAGGGTCTAAGCCATATTTTTCAGCTAATCGTTGTGCATCTTGCACATGACCTAGCCCTGCATTGTATGAAGCTAATGCAAATTTTATGCGCTGATCCATGTCTGTGATAGAGGACCAAACGCGAATGTCATTGGCTATTTTTCTTGTCCCCCCGTTAATTTGAACTTCAGGAGGAGAATCAGGATAGACGTCGTATTTTGGTCCTGTGTTAGGCATGAATTGCATTAACCCGTAAGCACCTCCGAAACCTTCAATATAAGGGTTGAAACGAGATTCATGATATGCAATTGATGCCGTAATAAGCCAATCTACATTATATCTTTTTCCAGCTGCTCTAAATAAATCATCAAAAGGAGAAATACGACCTCTACCAAAGTTTGTAGCTTCACCATTTGGTGCTATTCCAGATATTCCTATTTCATAATACTTACGGTAAATGTGTTTGTATGTTTTTGATGTTAAAAATCCTTCTAACCATTTGTCTAATTTAGCTTTAAGCAACGAGCTTTCTTTGCGAAGTCCAAAGGCAATGTTTTGTTTTACGGAAATTTCAGTAGAAATATCGATGTTGTTGTAAAATCGTGAATTAACCTTGGCAATATTTTCTTCTGTAATCGTATAATCGATAATGCCTTGGGCTACTTGTTCGATAAGTTCTTCTGTTCCAATCATACCGTTTACAGGATCCACGTGAATAGAATCACCTATTTCTTCTTGCAAATGGATTAAACGTTGAAAATAACTTGAATTTTCCCAAACGCTAATGTGTTTTTGACGAAGATCAACAGGCTCAGAAATCATGGTTTTTTTCATTTCGTCGTATTCCATTTTTTGCCAACCTTCTGGTTTGCGTTGAACCAACACTTGAGGAGATTGGATATAAGGCAAAGAAAAATCAATCAATTTTGTTCGCTCACGTGTAATGGTATAGTTGCATGAAATAATGTCGCCTTCTTTGTTGTTTAACATTGGAATGAGATTATCCAAATTAGGAACAGTGATTACTTCTAAGTCAATTCCTAGTTCTTTGGTGAATTCTCTTAAAATTTCGTACTCAAATCCCATTTTCTCACCACGATAAATGAAGTAAGAAGTAGAGCTGTTCTCGGCCAAAACAACTAATTTTCCTTTTTCAATAATGTTTTGGTAATCTTTAACCGAATCTGGTACTTCATTTTCATCAGGATTACTAGCTTCTTTAGAAGTGCAAGAATGAATGAAACTACTGATAAGCAGTAGTATTACAAACGATAAAATGTGTTTCATTTGAATCATTCACATGGTTTTAAAACATTAAAGTTAAGAAAAAAAATAATTACAAAGGCTATTTTTATAAATGGATTTGTTTTTTATTTTAAAAATCAATTAATGGTTGGAGCTGTTTTCTCCTATTTTTGCTACTTTTGTATAAAACTCATATTATGTCATTAATAGATAAATACAACATACCAGGCCCTCGATATACTTCTTATCCAACAGTACCTTATTGGGATGAAACAAGTTTTACAAGTGAAAAGTGGCAACAATCTGTTATACAGTCTTTTAACGAGAGTAACGAATCGGAAGGTATTTCAATTTATATTCACCTGCCTTTTTGTGAACAATTGTGTACGTTTTGTGCTTGCCATAAACGCATTACGAAAAAGCATTCTGTAGAAACACCCTACATCGAAAGTGTCTTGAAAGAATGGTATTTATATGTTGACTTATTCAAAAAAAATGCCAAAACAACAGCAAAACCAAAATTGAAGGAATTGCATTTAGGAGGTGGGACGCCAACTTTCTTTTCACCTGAAAATCTTCGAACGTTGTTAGAGGGAATTTATGCTACGGTTGACATTGCAGAAAAACCTGAGTTTTCATTTGAAGGACATCCAAACAATACTACTAAAATCCATTTGCAAACATTGTATGACTTAGGCTTTAGAAGATGCAGCTTTGGCGTGCAAGATTATGATTTGAAGGTACAAAAAGCCATTAACCGTGTTCAGCCATTTGAACATGTGCAACGTGTAACAGAATGGGCAAGAGAAATTGGCTATACGAGTGTTTCTCATGACTTAGTGTTTGGATTGCCTCATCAAACTTGGGAAACTGTTTCTTTTGCTATTCGTAAAACATTGGAATTAAAACCTGATCGCTTGGCGTTCTATTCGTATGCTCACGTTCCATGGGTTAAAGGTGTGGGACAACGAGGTTATGATGAAAATGATTTGCCAAGCGGAGAAGAAAAAAGAATTTTATACGAAAATGGTAAATTGCTCCTAGAAGAATTAGGCTATTTAGAAGTGGGAATGGACCATTTTTCTTTGGAAAAAGATGAATTGTATCAATCGTTAATCCATCATCGCTTGCATCGCAATTTTATGGGGTACACTTCAAGTAAAACGCAACTAATGATAGGCCTTGGAATGAGTGCTATTTCTGACTCTTGGTATGGTTTTGCTCAAAACGACAAAACAGTTGAGTCGTATCAAAAAACGGTTGAAGAAGGAGTTATTCCTGTAGTAAAAGGTCACATGTTAACTGATGAAGATTTAATCATTCGTCGTCATATCTTGAATTTAATGTGCCAGCTTGAAACAACTTTTACAGCTGAAAATCGATTTGAAGAGTTGAATGAAGTATTAGACCGATTGAAAGAAATGGAATTAGATGGTTTGGTGGAGTTGACTGAAAATAAAGTAACAATAACTGAAAAAGGACGTGCATTTACTCGAAATGTTGCCATGGCTTTTGATTTAAGAATGTTGAGAAATTTGCCAGAAACACGTATTTTTTCAATGACAATTTAATGTGATGACAAAACAATTAATCATTTTGATTTTCATAGCAATAAGCATTAGTTCATATGCTCAAAGACAACCTAAATTAGTTGTTGGAGTGGTTGTAGATCAAATGAGTTATGAATATTTATACCGTTATCAATCTCGTTTTTCAAAAGGGGGATTTAAAAAATTGATGACTAAAGGAGCTAATTGTGAAAATGTACATTATAATTATGTGCCTACTTATACTGCTCCTGGTCATGCTTCTATTTACACAGGTACAACACCTTCAAATCATGGAATTGTTGGCAATGAGTGGCTGCGAAAAGATTCTGGACTAATGTGGAATTGTGTTTCTGACTCTACTGTGCACACCATCGGTTCAGATAGCAAAGAAGGAGAACGATCTCCTCAGTATTTGAAATCTTTAACGATTACAGATCAGCTTAAAATAACTTACCCTGAGTCGCGTGTTTATGCGGTGTCGATTAAGGATAGAAGTGCTATTTTGCCAGGTGGAACACAAAGTGACGGCTCTTTTTGGTATGATTCAAAAACAGGGCGATTTATATCGAGTTCCTATTATTTTGAGAATGAGCTTCCTTCTTTTGTACAGTCATTTAATAATCTTAAAAAAGCAGATGCCTATTTAACGCAAACGTGGAACGCACTGTATCCAATTGATTCATATCAGCAAAGCTTGTCAGATGATTCACCTTATGAATTGACATTAAAAGGGAAAGATAAACCTATTTTTCCATATCATTTAGCTGAAATGAAAGGAAAATCAGAAGGCTATGAGTTGCTGATTCAAACACCTTTTGGTAATTCGATAGTCAATGATTTTGCTTTACATTTACTTAAAAATACTGATTTAGGTAAAGGCCCGACTACTGATTTTTTGGCACTATCATTTTCTTCAACTGATATCATAGGTCATAATTTTGGAACCTATTCAATTGAATTAGAAGATACTTACTTACGATTAGATTTAGAAATTGAAAAATTACTTCATTATTTAGATAAGACTTACAGAAAAAATAATTATTTATTTTTCTTGACAGCAGATCATGCAGCTACACAAGTTCCACAGTTTTTAATTGACAACAAATTACCAGGAGGCTATTTGTTTATTAAGGAACCTTATGAACGATTGAATGCGCAGTTAAAAGAAAAATATGGCAAGGAATTAATGTTGTCTTATTACAATTTGAATATTTATTTGGATGATGCTTATTTAAAAGAACATAAAATTGATAAAGAGGAAGTAGTTTCTTTTATTGCTTCAGAAATTAAACAATGGGAAGGTGTTAAATTAGTAATGACTGCTAATGAAATACGTTTGTCAGGTACTGATAGTGAATGGAAAGACATGATTAGAAGAGGCTTTCATGAAAAAGAAAGTGGAGATCTTGTTTTTATGTTAGAGCCAGGTTATTTGAGTAAATCTAAAGATTCAGAAAAAGCAAGGAAAGGCACCAGTCATGGGGCTGCGTATAACACAGATACACATGTCCCTTTGTTGTGGTATGGTAAAAATATTCCAGCTAAGTCTATTTTTCGATCGATTGCTATTACAGATATTGCTGCAACTTTGGTTTATTTTTTAGAAATTCAACGTCCTGGGGCAATGACTGGGCAACCAATTATTGAATTGTTGGAAAAAATCACCAAAAAGTAGTTTAAACATATATTTATCATTATTTTTGAACTTATTCATTAGGTAAATTGAAAAAATACGGCCAATTTATTGTTACCATTTTAGGGTCAGGAACTTCACAAGGAGTACCTGTCATTGCATGTGATTGCGAAGTTTGTATGTCTGATAATCCAAAAGACAAACGTTTGCGTTCCTCTGTTATGTTGACCATTGATGGACTGAATTATGTTATTGATACAGGTCCAGATTTTCGCCAACAAATGTTACGAGAAAATGTACAAGAAGTAGAAGCAATTCTTTATACACATCAACACAAAGATCACTTGGCAGGCTTGGATGACGTGAGAGCTTTTAACTTTAAGCAAAATAAAGACATGCCTATTTATTGTGACGATAGAGTAGAAGAAGCATTGAAGCGCGAGTTTGAATACATATTTTCTTCTTTCAAATATCCTGGCATTCCGCGCTTAGATGTTCGCAAAATTGATAAAAATAGTGCAATTGATCTTCCTAATGGTGAACAAATTCATTGTTTGGAAGTAATACACTACAAATTGCCAGTTATAGGTTTTCGCTACAAGGATTTTACCTACATTACGGATGCAAAGGAGATATCAGCTATTGAAAAAGAAAAAGTAAAAGGTTCTAAGGTTTTGATTGTTAATGCATTGAGAAGGGAAGAACATATTTCACATTTTAACTTGGAACAAGCGCTGTCTTTTATTGAAGAGGTACAACCTGAACGTGCTTATTTAACACATATTTCTCATTATTTAGGTTTGTATGATGACCTTCAACAAGAGTTACCTGACAATGTATTCTTGGCTTATGATGGAATGAAATTATTCTTGGAATAACCTATTTTTAAAGTAAATTCCATAATTCTTTTAATTCTTTAGTTTTTTCACTGTTACCTGCTTGTTGAAAAGAACTGATTAAATTGGTAATCATGCGTTTGATGATGGTCGTATTAGAACATGGCTCCAAATATTCACGTTTTACTTCTAAGTTAAGTTGTTGAATAAATTGAATTAATTCTTTTTCGTCTAATAATGTTCCTTTTGAAAAAGCATTGATGTAATATAAAACACCACTTTTGTTGGACTGATTGAAGAACTGGTTGATGCCATCTTCATCCATATAGGCTAAAATAAAATGATTTGGAAGATTGACACCATAAATAGGTAAATCCAACGATTGAGCAATGACACTGTATAAAATACTTAAACTTAGTGGATTTCCTTTTCGTCCTTCAATAACTGTGTTTATGAATGAATTTAATGGCGAATGAAAATTTTTAGAATCCCCTTTAAATCCAAATTGGTCATAAAATACAGTGTTAAACACTTTTGTTTTTTCTAAGCTTGTCATTCGAGGATTTAATTCCAACCAAATCGCTTTTCGCACATGTTGAACAAATTCTCTTACGTGCTCAAATTCTAATCCAGGATATTGATAACTTGCCACAATTAAAGCGCCTTCCAACAAATCTTTTCCATTGTTTTTCCAACGAATAAGCTGTTGTTTCGTGTATTCAAATTGAATATCGTGAATTAATTGCTCAACTCGTGTAAGAAAAATCAGACCGTAATCTTTTTCGCCCCAAGAGTTTTCCAAATAAGGAATTGCTTCGGGACCGTATTGCATCAGTCGATCACGAACATGTTGATAGATTTCCGTGTCTGGGTCATCTATCAAATGAATTAACGCTTCTATGTTTTTGAGTTCGTTCATTTGATGACAAAATTACATCAGAAGTAAACTAACTTTTCGTGGATGTAAAAGAGTTTTTCAAATGGTTAGTGTTAATTTATTGTGAATCAATTGTTTGTTGTTAATCCTTTACTAACCCAATACCTGAAAAGCACAAGCATATTTCCTTTGCTGAATTTACCTTGAAGTGCAAAAAATCCCCAAAGTAGAAAGCTTGCACCCCATTTCCAACATTCGATTCCAATTCGCTTTAAATAAGACCATTGTCCTTCATTTTTCGTTCTAAAACGCTCGCTAACTCCTGTTTGAAGTGCTTGCTTTTGAATGAAATCGCGTGTTGTCCGCTCTACAGGCACAGAGTGAAAAACAACAAGTTCAGGAAAATAAACTACTTGATGTTTTTTTAATTTAAAAATTCGATTAAAAATATCTTTTTCTTCACCAGCAAGTAAGTTTCCGCCAATGCGACCTAATTGAGGGTTAAACAAACCTATTTCTTCAAAAATCGCTGTTCGAAAAGACATGTTAGAACCTCTAGGATAGTTATTGTTAGAACCATCATAAGTAAATGATTCGTTGCCTTTGTCGTAATATCCCATCAAAGGGTTGAGGTATTTGCTCTCCCAAGCGGGCACAATGCTCTCAAAATGAAGTAGTATTTTACCTCCAATGGCAGAAACAGACTCATTTTGTTCAAATTTTTCCCAAAGCAAAGACAAATAATCACTTTGGATAAATGCATCATCATCTAAAAAAGTAATGTATTTTCCTTGAGCTTCTTCAATGCATCTATTGCGTGCATGAGAAAGTCCTTGTTTTGTTTCTAAAAAGTAACGATAAGCAATGTTGGGATTGTTTTGTGCAAAAATAGCGCCTAGTTCTTCTGTGTTACCAGGAGAATTATTGTTGACTAACAAAACTTCAATAAGTGAAAAATCAATTGTTTGTGTTTGAATACTATTAAACAATTGCGGCAAATAACGCTCACGATTATAAGTACAAATAGCAACTGTTATGATTGACTTTCTTTTCATTTCTAAAAGCGAAAATAGTGTTTTTTTTCTTATTTTGGAATCAATTGTTCAATAAGCCAATATAAAATTGTATTTTCGTTCTCAAATTCAAATGATAAATGGGCTTTATCCAAAAAGATGCATTTCAAACAGCAGTAATTTCATACATTGGAATTTTCCTTGGTTATGTAAACAAAGGATTGTTGTTTGTTTTATTTTTATCGGAAGAACAAATAGGTTTAGTGAGCTTGTTAATTGTTGTTGGTACGTTGTACGCACAATTAGCGGGTTTTGGAACTGCATTTACGACGCTTAAATTTTTACCCTTTTTTAAAGATTTTGAACGAAAACACTACGGTTTTCTTCCTTTTTTGTTACGAGTCTTAATGGTAGGAGTTGTCCTTACTAGTGCTGGATTTGTATTGTTTCAAACTCAAATTAAAGAACTTTATATTGATAAATCGCCTGCTTTTGTAACCTATTATTGGTGGGTAATTCCTATTGGAATTGGCTATGTTTTTTACTTGTTTTTTGAAGCTTATTTACGTAGTTTTTATAAAAATATCTTGTCCGTTTTGTCTTACGAGATACTATTGAGGTTGTGTGTTACAACTACTTTATTTTTATATCATTATAATTTGATTTCATTTGATGGCTTTGTTAAACTAAACTCTTTGATTTATCTTCTCCCTCCTTTGGTAATGATGGGGTTCTTATGGCTACAAGGTGAATTGATTGTTGCACCAAAAAACATTCAAATATCTAAGCGTTTTCGAAAGTTGATGTTTGGATTTTCCGCATACAATTATGTGAATTCATTGGGGTTTATTTTGGTCATGTCGTTGGATGTTATGATGCTGGCACAAATGGTAAACTTGGATGCTACTGGAATTTATGCGACAGTTGTGTTTATTGCTAGTGCTTTACTTGTACCTTATCGTTCATTGAATAGAATTAGTGCGCCCTTAGTAGCAGAATATTGGAAATCGAGAAACATGATTGATATGGAAAGTATCTATCGAAAATCAGCTTCGGTTTCATTGTTTATTGGGTTGTTTTGCTTCATTCCTTTATGGTTAAATATAGACTTATTTTTTAGTTTCTTAAAACCCTCTTTTTTACCTGGAATTTGGGTGTTTTTCACCTTGATGATTGGACGTTTTTTTGAAATGTTTTTTGGAATGACAGGAATTATTTTTTCAACATCCAAAAAATATAAATACGATATTTACTTTACCATTTTCTTGGTTTTGTCTGTTTTTATTTTGAATCTTTTATTTATTCCTAAATGGGGGATGGTGGGAGCGTCTATTTCTACATCCATCGCGCTTGTTCTATATAGTTTAGGTCGCTATTTATTTGTATATAAGGCTTATAGATTAAATCCATTTGAAAAAAATCAATTCATTGTTTTAGGATTAGGTATTGCCACATTGGTTCTTGGAGAATGGATCGGTAGTTACTTTGAAAATTTATGGGTACGAGCTTTCGTTGAAATGTTGCTCTTTACTGCTTTATTTGTTCTGCCTGTCTTTGTATTCAAATTGGAAAAGGAAACAATCAAATACCTAAAGAAATACCTAAGAAAAGGGTAGAGGTGGTTATAACTTATTTTTTGCCACTTTATTTGCCGCAGTAGCCAAATCCTTTTCCGTTTTCTTCAAAGCGATATTGGATAAACACTCTTCACACAGGCAATCAGTTATTTTTTCAGGTATTCTTCTTTTGTTTTCTTTAGGGAGAGTGTACTCATTGCAAAAACATTGTTCAATGCTTTGGGTGTTACAATTGAAAGGTTGTCCACAATGTTGGCAGATTTTATTCATCTTATACAAATAAAAAAAAAGCGTTCATTATGAACGCTTTGTGATCCCGTCTGGATTCGAACCAGAGACCTACTGCTTAGAAGGCAGTTGCTCTATCCAGCTGAGCTACGGGACCTTTTTTACATTTTAAACTTATAAAATTTAAACAAAAAAGGGAGATTTATACAACCTCCCTTAGTCGGGGCGGCAGGATTCGAACCTGCGACCTCCTGGTCCCAAACCAGGCGCGATGACCGGACTACGCTACGCCCCGTTACCTTGGAATTGCTTCCAAAAATATCTTGTTATTTCAAACTTCTGTGTGAGATCGATATCTCAAAAGCGAGTGCAAAATTAAGTAAACAATTCTTATTTAGCAAGTTTTTTTTAACTTTTTTAAAAATATTTTTTTATTACTTATTTTCAATTAGTTAAAAGTTTGCGGAGGGAGCGGGATTCGAACCCGCGGTACGGTTACCCATACGTCAGTTTAGCAAACTGGTGGTTTAAGCCTCTCACCCATCCCTCCAATGTTCAATGAACGGACGGCAAAAATAGTAATAAGATTTATATTGACAAGCATTTTATTAAAAAATTATTACTTTTTTTTTAGATTTGCAGTAGAAATGAAAAATATTACATCCATAGCAATTGATTTGGGCAATAGCTTTGCTAAGATTGCTTATTTCATTAACAATGAGTTAGCGTCTGTTGAACGTGTTTTGTTCTCAGAATTGATAGGTGAAGAGCAATACGTGAATAAATTGAAAAATTTTTCGGGAATCTACTCTTCTGTTCGTTCTTTAGAAGATAATTTAACCCTTGAAAAGTGTTATTCTAAGCTCATAGCTCTGAATAATGACTTAAAATTACCTTTGAACTTGAATTACAAAACGCCTTCTACTTTGGGAAAAGATCGTGTTTGTAATGCTATAGGTGTTTGGGCATTGAATCCAAATAACCATTCATTAGTCGTTGATATTGGTACTTGTATTAAATTTGATTTGGTAACAGCTGATGGAACTTACCAAGGTGGTAGCATAAGTCCCGGTGTACGCTTGCGTTATCAATCCTTAAATGACTATACAGCAAACCTACCATTATTAAGTAATCGTGAGCAAATAGCCATCGTCGGCAAGTCCACAAATGAAGCAATTCATTCAGGTGTAATCAATGGTATGAAAGCAGAAATTAGTTATTTAATGGAGGATTATATTAAAAATTATGAATCATTAACTATTTTTGTGACTGGCGGAGATGCAAAATATTTTGATTTACCCCTAAAAAGTAACATCTTTGCAAACGAAAACTTGACCTTAATAGGGTTACATGAAATATATATACTAAATGTTTAGACGATTTTTAATAGCTTCATTTGCGTTTATGCAATTGAATAGTTGGGCTCAAAATAACTCTCCTTATTCTTATCAAGGTATAGGTGAGCGCTTTGCGTTGGCAAATCCTGCTTATGCTGGTTTGGGTAATCAAACGGTAAGTCAACATAATTCCTCTATTTTGAATTCAAACAATGCGGCATCTTACTCTTTTTTGAAGCATCAATACCCTATTTTTTCTATCGGACTTTCTGACCGCCTTTCTGTATACAATCAAGATGAAACCAAAGAAGTTGGAAACATGCTTGGTATTTCTGAAATAGCTTTTGGTTTGTCTTTTTATAAGCTTTTTGGTCTTTCTGTTGGTTTAAAACCTATGTATAAAAAATCGTATGATTTTGTGCAGTATGAGCCTTTAATGTCTGATTCTATTCGTTACAACTACAAAGGTAAGGGACTGTTAAATAAAGCTTATTTTGGCTTTTCTGTTAAGGCATTGAATTTGGAAAATGTAAAATGGTCGCTGGGAGCAAATGTTGCCGGTGTCTTTGGCAATTTATCCGATGTTCGTACAGGAGCTGTTGTGAAGACGACAACGAACGAAGGTGGGGGAGATGTACGCTCTCGTCAAATGAGTTCATTTCAATATGAATTGGGAACTATTTTAACAGTGAAACTGCCTAAAGGAAATGGATTAACTTTCGGGGCAACGTATGAACCTTTTCAAAAATTGAAAACGGTTTATAACCGTCAGTTGTTTTTCTCTCCAACAAATATAGAGAATGAAAATACGTGGTTGGTACTGAAAGAAACTGGTGATTCCAAAGGGAAAATAGCCATGGGACAATCCTACCAAGCTGGAATTACTTATGCCAAAAATGTAGCAATTGCTAAAAAAGATGGGACAGTTCGTAATTCTCAGTTTTCTTTGTCTGTTTCTTATGCTGGTGCAGATTGGTCTAAATACCGTGAGGATTATGCGGATACTGCTATTGCTTTTAACTTTAAAAACACTTCATCGCTCAATGTTGGTGTAGAATATACACCTGAAACAGTATATATTGGTAACGCAATACCTAAGTTTTTTGACCGTGCAAGTTACCGTGTAGGCTTTTATTCCAATAGCTTACCTTACGTTTTTAACGGTACTCAAGTGAAAGAGTGGGCAACAACATTCGGATTTGGATTCCCTATCTTAGTTGACCGACGTTTAGATTCTTCAATACAATTAGGTTTTGCCACAGGAAAACGATCTGTGAATCAAATAGGAGCATTGAATGAAACATTTGTAACTTTCAATATCGGGTTTTCCATCGCTCCAAGTTTTAACGATCGTTGGTTTATCAAGCGTAAATTGGATTAAGATGTTTTTTGGAAAGGTACAAATCGGTAGTTGGCTAGTGGCAGCTGTTTTACTGTCATCTTGCACAAATGATTTGAATCAAATTCAACGAATAACTTATGATCCAAAATCGCCCAATGAGGTTTCTAAAAACATGTCTATTTATTTTGCTGACTACGGTTATGCAAAAATAAACATCTTTGCTAAGTTGGCTGAAACGTATGCTAATCCTCATGTAACGATTCTAAAAGATAGTTTAAAGGTCGATTTTTTCGATGAAAATGGCGAAATAAGTTCTACGTTGACCGCGAAATATGGTGAAGTAAATCATGAAACAACTAAAATTTTTGTTAGAGACTCTGTTCAGTTAACGAATCACAAAGATCAGCGCACAATGTACACAAGCGTTTTGTACTGGAATCAATTAGATAGCGTTATTTACACGGATCAAAGGGTTTGCTTAAAGTCACCTAAGGGAATCGCTTTTGGATCGAGCCTACATGCGAAACAAGATTTTACGACCTATAAAATTACAGACCCCAAAGGGGCGTATGAGTTTGATCAAGAGAAATAATGGTTAAACTTCGTGGAAGTATTTTTTTATTAAAATTTTCATTTTTTCTTTGTGCAATTGAACTTTTTGTGTATCTTAATGAAAAATTAACCTAAAAACAATGAAATTTTTACAACCACAAGATTACGCCAACCAATTGATTAACTTTACCAATCAAAACGTTTTTTTGACAGGGAAAGCTGGAACTGGTAAGACTACTTTTTTAAAACAACTTATCGAAACAACGCACAAACAAGCTGTCATTGTTGCACCAACTGGAATTGCTGCTCTTAATGCAGGAGGTGTGACCATACACTCCTTTTTTCAATTGCCTTTTGCTGGATTCATTCCTGATTTTGTGAATGAAATGTATGTGTCTAATAATGTTAAATTAGAAAGTAAAACAACTTTATTGCGCCATTTTAGACACAACAGGCGCAGGCAACAATTAATTCGTTCGCTTGAATTAGTTATTATTGATGAGGTGAGTATGCTGCGTGCCGATGTCTTAGACGCTATCGATTGGACTTTGCGAAACATTCGTAAAGATGATTTACCTTTTGGTGGCGTTCAAATGTTGTTTATTGGCGATTTACATCAGCTTCCCCCAGTTGTGAAAAATGAAGAATGGTCGGTGCTGAGCAAATACTATAAAGGTATTCATTTTTTTTACGCATTGGTTTTCCAGCAACAAGCTCCAATTCAAGTGGAATTGACAAAAATTTATCGTCAGCAAGATGAATTGTTTATTTCCTTGTTAAATCAATTGCGAACCAATAGTTTAACACAAGAAGGATTGTTGAAAATAAATGAAAAAGTAAATCCTAATTTTAATGCTATAGACAAAGAAGGTTACATTACATTAACCACTCATAACAACAAAGCTGACACGATGAATCAGCTAGCTTTGGCCAAATTGGAAGGAAAAGAGATTTCGTACAAAGCAGAAGTTACAGGTGATTTTCCCACTCATTTGTATCCTATTGAACCAGAATTGAAACTCAAAAATGGAGCTCAAGTCATGTTTATTAAAAATGATCTTTCCTTTGAGAAACAGTTTTATAACGGCAAAATGGCTGTTGTTGTTGAAATTAGTCAACATGAATTGATTGTAGAATGTATTGAGGACAAAACGCGGATAGATGTTCAACTTTACGAATGGGAAAATATAAAATACACCAGTGATCCTAATTCAGGAGAGATTAAAGAAGAGGTTATCGGTACTTTTGTTCAATATCCATTAAAACTTGCTTGGGCAATTACTGTCCACAAGAGCCAAGGACTTACTTTTGATAAAGCAGTGTTGGATGTGTCAGATGTTTTTGCTCCAGGACAAGCTTATGTTGCTCTTTCTCGTTTGCGCACTTTTGATGGTTTGGTAATGCTCAAACCTATGCGTATTCATGGAATTAGTATGGACGATGCAATTATTCAATATGGCCACTCTAAGGTTAGTGAAGAACAATTGCACAATGCAATGCCTACTTTCATTAAAGATGCTCTTTTTAAAAGAGTGATTAAAACGTTTGATTGGTTAGAAATGGCTACAAAATGGGCTTCACAAGACAAAGTTTTTTCGTTAGATTCGAAAAAATCTATTCGAGGAGAACAATATGCTTGGATGTCAGCTCAAAATTTTGCTATTCAAAATACCTTAGAGCCTGCTCGAAAGTTTAGGTTACAACTTGAACAATTGTTTTATGGCCCCAATTATGAACCAATGAAAGTACTGGAACGTATTCAAGCAGCTCAGTCTTACTTTTTTCCATTGTTGGATTCCGTTTATTCTTCGTTATTGAAAAAAATGATGGAATTGGGACGTGTAAAAAAAACAAAAGAGGTACTTGAGGATTTAGAAACATTAGAGGAAGCTTTGCTAAACACGATATTAAACTTGAAGAAGACCGCAGTTATTGTTGAGCACACTGTTTTGGGCAAAGAACTGGATAAAAAACAAGCTTTTGGTGAAGAAATAACTAACTATAAATTGGCAAGAATTGCTAAGGTAAAACATTCGTTGGTTAATTCAAATGAGTTGTTTATTGCAACTCAACAAGATGATGTGGATAGCTTGTTTTTCAAAAAAGATAAAAAAACAAAGAAATCTGAACCTAAAGAAAAGAAGAAACCAACGGCTGAAATAACATTGGAATTGGTTGAGCAAGGTTTGCATGTGGAAGAAATTGCTTTAAAGCGTCAACTGTCTGTTAGCACCATCTACAGTCATTTAGCTCAGCTAGTAAAAATGGAAAAACTTGGAGTATTGGATGTGCTTTCAGAAGAAGATTTTGAGTATTTTAAACGAGTATTAGGAAAAGCTACTGATTTAAGTCTGTCTGAAATGAAAGAAAAAGCAGGAGAGGGCTATGGATATGAAAAGGTGCGTTTGTATCAAGCGCATTTGTTGTTATAAAAATCCTAAGGTCAATAAATGAAACCAGCGGTCATTGGTAAATAGGTAAAAATAAATAACAGGTGAAAAAAAGTATAAACTGGTGTAATAGGCAACGGTGAACGTGAACGTTTTGCGCTTAAAATACACAGTTAAGAAGGGAATAATAAACAATGGAATGAGTAGAAGAGAGTGCGCTCCCAAACTCATTTGGAGTTTATACATCTTTCCACTTGTAGCTGCGCTAGCTATGTTGAACCTTTCTTTATAAAGAGGAATCATACCTATTTCATTGTGAAAAATAGCTGATTTTACAACAAAAACCTCTGGTTCAATGACTTTGTAAAAATTGGTCTTTTCTAAGTAAACAACTCTTCCTTTTTCTGTGTAAACAATGTTTGTAAAAGGTACATCATAGCTAATTCCTCCAATAAGCTGACTGTCATAAGCAATAATAGCATCTTTTTCATATCGATAAGGAAGAAATTGTTCAATCAAAATGATGAGACTTACAATTAACCCCACAATTGCTGATACCTGAATGAATTTCCATTTTAAACCAGAGGTTATTTTCTCGAAAAATCGTTGGTTTTCTATATGTTCTTTATACTCGTTTTCCTTTCGTCGCTGTTGTGCTTGTTTTATTCGATCTTCGTAAGGTTGTTGTCTAGCAGTACTCGTGCTTCTTGTTGTTGTTTGCGTTTGAACTGTAGGAGGTGTTTTTTTTCCCGTCAGGTATTCGTATGCTTCCTTTATTTCTAAAAATTTAGCAGCATTTCCGCCAACTTTGTCGGGGTGATAGCGCATGACAAGCTCGCGATAACGTTGTTTGATTTCGCGTTGAGATGCCGTTTCTGGTAAGCCAAAGGTGTTATAGTACTGCTTTAAACTCATTAATTAGCTCAAAATTAGCAATTCGATTTATTTTGTCACTTTTTGTTCGAATAAATTGTGGAATAAAAGCTATTTCTTTAGGAATATGGTATTTGTTAGTTAAAAAATGAAAAAAAGATTTAGATATATAGGATGAGTTTTCCTCTCCTTCAATAATAAGTACTACTTTTTCTCCTAATGCAGAATCTTTTTTAGGATGGATGAAGAAGTTTTGTTTAATCACATTTTTCAATTCTTTTTCCAAAGATTCTATTTGAATTTTTACTCCACCACTGTTGATAACAAAATCACTTCTTCCTAACCAAATAAATTGGTGTGGATTAACAACTTTTACAAGATCATTACATTTTAGTGAAGAATGACCGATAGAACTCGCATGAATAACTAGTTGCCCATCAGCTTCGGAAACTTCTATGTTTTCAACTGTTGTATAAGCTTCATTAGTAGTAAATCCTACTTTTCGTAGCGCAATGTGAGAAATCGTTTCTGTCATCCCAAAAGTTTGAAAAACAGTGATTTTTTTATTTTTTAATTTTTCAATCGTTTCATTCGAAATAATTCCACCACCAACAATAATAGCGCGAATTTTTTTGAGTTTTTCTGGTGTTTCATCTAAAATTCGGTCTAATTGAATTGGAGCTAGTGCAATAAAATCAACAGTTTCTTCTAATTCTTTTAAAGGATTTGCACTAGGCTCAACAATGATTAACGGCATATTGGCAACAATTGAACGAACAATCATCATTTTTCCACCTATTGTTTCTGGATTTAAACACAACAAGGCTGTATCGTTAGTTGTTAAATTTAAATAAAGTAAGGTTGCTTTTGCAGATGCGATTGCGTGTTTTTTTTGAATGGTAATTTCTTTTGGCTGTCCTGTAGAACCTGAAGTTTTAGTTGTGAAATACGTCGTTGAATCATTCCATTTATTGATGAATTGAGTAACTTCACTTGTTAAATTAATGTTATTTGTTAACAGTTGTATATTCATTTTGCGTATTTTGGAATGAATTTTGATAGAATTCATTTATATTTACAAAAATAAAAAAAGATATGAGAAAATTAGCAATAGTTGCCATAGTATTAAGTGCCGGTTTATTGGCAGCTTTTTCTTTTGGTGAAAAAAACAAGAGAGTTGCTCCAACGATGCAAACGGAAACAACGGGTATTAAATTTAGTAATTTAACATTTGAAGAAGCGTTAAAGTTATCTAAAACAACTGGAAAACCGGTGTTTGTTGACTGTTACACAACTTGGTGTGGACCTTGTAAAATGTTAGCTGCTCGTACTTTTACAAGTGAAAAAGTAGGTGCGTTTTTTAACGAAAATTTTATCAATTTACAGGTTGAGATGGAGAAAGATGCAGATGGACCTTTTCTGATGAGAAGATATTCTGTAAACGCTTATCCTACATTAATTTTTGTAAATTCAAAAGGCGAGTTAATTAAAAAGAGTTTGGGGTTTGTAACACCTGATCAATTGTTAGAAGTAGCAAAACAAGTGATAAAATAGTAGGATATTAGAATTACTCAGAACTCAATTAATCAAACTATAGAAAAAAGCAGAGGCTATCCAAAAGGATAGCCTCTGCTTTTTATTGTTGTAAATTAATATAGTCTTATCTTTTTGTGTCAATTTCCTTCTTAGAAAGATGGACAAGAAATTGTTCTAAATTGCGGTATCTTCTTCTTACAG
>CAZOKJ010000004.1:0-46399 GCA_964580465.1 uncultured Fluviicola sp.
TAATTGATAATTAGTGGTATAATTGCGACGATTCAATTAAAAATAAATAAAAAAATAGATTTGTAGTGCGGAAAAAAGTAATTTATTATTTGCTTGTTCTTCATTTTATTATCTTTTTTCCGATTTCTCGAGTGTTTCTCAGATCACACGAACGTCAGTACAATAGGAAGAAGTGCGATTGAATTATAGGAAAGAAAGAGAAAACAAAAAAGGGAAACATTCGTTTCCCTTTTAAAGTGGTGCCTCCAGGAATCGAACCAGGGACACAAGGATTTTCAGTCCTTTGCTCTACCAACTGAGCTAAGGCACCAGCCTTATTTGAGGTGCAAATATAAGTAGATTTTTTAATACTACAAGTCTTTTGCGTATTTTTTTTAAAATAAATTTATTAATTACACTGTATCAACACTTTAAAATTGGGCAATTTGTTCTAATTGTTGCCAAAAATGAGGATAACTCTTATCAACAGCTTGTGCTTGATCAATTACCAATGGTTCACCAGTAATTGCTGCTACAATAGCCAAACACATAGCTATTCGATGGTCGTTGTGCGAAGAAACCTCGGCAAAACAAATTTTGTTGGAGCCTTTAATAATCATTTCATCGCCTGCAATATGAAGCTGCACTCCTAGTTTGATAAATTCCTCAACTAGCACCTTTCCTCTATCACTTTCTTTGTTGGCTAAACGATGAACACCTTTTAAAACACTACGCCCATTTGTTAAAGAGGCATACGCTACCAAGGCAGGAAACAAATCCGGACTATGGGTGCAATCGACATGCAATGGCATTCTGTTTGTACCATCTATCTTTAATCCTTCCTCTGTTACTGAGATACGGCATGATGCTTGCATCAATGCATTTAATAGTTTCTTATCGGCTTGCAAAGATTGCATGGACAAACCTTTAATAGTTAACGGCATTCCTAAAGCAGCTGCAACAATCCAGTAGGAAGCGGAACTCCAATCGCTTTCAATAGTATACGAATTAGCTTTTAAAAACTGGCCTCCTTGAACTGTGTAACTATTATTTTGAACACTAATAACACAACCAAATTGTTGCAATGCCTGCAAAGTCATTGCGATATAAGGTGTACTTGTTTGATTTTCTACAGTTAAAACACTATCTCCAACAACTTGTGTCAATGCGATAAGCAGACCTGAGATGTACTGTGAGCTTTCGCTTCCGTTTACCGTAAACGAACCTGACTTTAAAGGACCTTTTACACGAATAGGCAACTTTCCTTCTGTCAACTCAACTTGCGCTCCCATCATGGGGAAGTATTGTTCAAAAAACGTATGACTTCTAGTCAACAATGAACCCTCTCCTGTAATGGTAACCCAATCGCATTGCAAAGAAGCAATAGCTGTTAATAGACGTAAACCCAAACCACTCTCCCCCACTGTTAGCGTAGAAAAAGACTGTATTGGCCCTGTTATTTTGTAGGTACCATTTCCCTCATGATTGATAATCGCTCCCATCTGTTGACAACTTGAAAGCATGGATAATTCATCTTTGCTATTGCCACAATTATAAAGAACGGTTGTTCCTTTGCTCAATGAAGCTAATAAAATTGCTCGCTGAGCATCGCTTTTTGAAGAAGGAATGTGTACTTCTCCACGGTAATTAGCTTTTTTGACTGTGTACTTCATTACTTGTTCATGATTTTTTCTTGGTGGCGAATTGACTCTTGATGAATCACATCCATAATTTCACGAATAAATTGAGCTGATAAACCTTCATCACTAGCCGTTTTTAGGCGACTTGCTATAATTTTTGACCAGCGATCTTGTTGTAATATAGTCATGTTATGAAAACGCTTAAATTGCCCTATTTCTTGACTAACCTGCATACGTTCAATAAGCAATTGAAAAATTCTATCATCTAAGTTTGCTGTAATTCTTCTTAGTTTATCTAATTCATCTAAAGCACCATTTTGAATATCTTTTGAACGAAGAATCAAGTTGTCTAAAATAGCAGTAAAACCTTCAATATCTACCTGTTGGGCAGCATCTGACCAAGCTTGATCAGGAGTTGGGTGCACTTCAACCATCAACCCATCCATATTTAAATCCATTGCTTTTTGTGCTACTTCCAACAACAAATGACGATTTCCTGTAATGTGACTTGGGTCGCAAATGATTGGAATTTCGGGTAAACGTTCAGACAACGCAATGGGCAGCTCCCAACTAGGAACATTTCTATATTTATCGTGTTTATAAATTGAAAAACCACGATGAATCGCTGTTAGATCGGTTAAACCAGCTTTTTCAAACCGTTCAAAAGCTCCCATCCATAAATCAATGTCAGGATTAACCGGATTTTTAATTAAAACAGGAACTTTTGTTCCTTTTAACGCATCCGCAATTTCTTGCACTGCAAAAGGATTTACTGTGGTTCTCGCTCCAATCCATAAGCAATCAACACCAGCATTCAGTGCTAATTCAACATGCTTTTTATTAGCAACCTCGGTTGTTGTCGGAACGCCTAATTGTTTACCCGTATTAACCAACCATGGCAAAGCAATTTCTCCAACTCCTTCAAAAGAATCAGGACGTGTTCTCGGCTTCCAAATACCAGCTCGCAATAAATGAACGCGATTTGTTGCCGCCAATTGTTGTGCAATAGTAAATAATTGTTCTTCCGTCTCGGCACTACATGGACCAGCAATAAGGAAAGGTCGTTTAGTTTGTTTAATTGTATTTGCTAATTCCATTACCTATCATTTAGCTTATTATTTCTTTTGTGTGCTCACAAAATCTTTCAAATAGTATGGCTCAAAATAAGCCACATCCTCAAAATCATTTTTTAAAAACTTAGTGTAAGCAGGAGTGATTTGTCCAATAGAAGAGTGTTTTGTCGTTAAATCAAATTGAATATTGCGATTTTTCCATACGTCCATCATTTTAGAACTTCCATCGCCAACAGCAATGAAAGGTTCAAATTCGGAATATGAGGTCTCATCTAAAACATCAGCTGAAGTAGGTTTAACAAGTTCACCAGATGCATCAAAAATAGTGGAAAAAACTTCCATTCTACGTGCATCAATCATAGCACAAATAGTTGTTGAGGTGTATTTTTGCCTTGCAATTGACGCGATACTTAACAATGCATCGACAGCAATCAACGGAATGTTTAAAGCATAACACAAACCTTTGGCAGTAGAAACACCAATGCGCAAACCTGTATAGGAACCCGGTCCGGATGTTACAGAAACAGCAGCAAGTTCGTTTATAGAAATCTTTGCTTGTTGCATCACATCTTGAATGTACAAAGTAATGACTTCCCCATGAATGTATTCAGAATCATCACTTTCTTTCAGTGCGACAAGTTGACCATCCAATGAAAGAGCCACCGAGCACACCTTAGTTGCTGTTTCTATGTGTAACAAGTAAGCCATGTATTATTCCTCTATTTCTAATTTAAAACCAACGCCATGAATGTTGTTGATTGAAATGCGTTCATCTTCTTTGAAGTATTTTCTAAGCTTCGTAATAAAAACGTCCAAACTTCTACCTACGAAATAGTCGTCTTGTCCCCAAACTGCATTTAAAATTAACTCGCGTGACACCACTTGGTTTTTCAATTTAGCCAACATTTTTAAAATGTGTGCTTCTTTCTTAGTTAATGTTTTAGAAAAGTCAGCATGAGTAAGCGTGTAGTTTTCACTATCAAAAGTGTATGAACCTATTGTGAAAATAGTATCTTCTTCCTCTTCCACTTGGATGTTAACACGTTTTAATAAAGCAATAACACGCATCTGCAATTCCTCAATAGAAAAAGGTTTTGTAAGGTAATCGTCACCTCCCGATTTGAATCCCTCTACCTTATCTTCTGTCATTGATTTGGCTGTTAGAAACAAAATTGGAATTTCTTTGTTGATTTTTCGTATTTCTTTTGCTAGAGTAAACCCATCTTTTTTAGGCATCATCACATCGAGGATGCACAAGTGAAAAACTTCCTCGTTGAAACGTTGAAAAGCCTCTGCTCCATCAGAGCACAAAACAACTTGGTACCCATCTCTTCTCAATTGATCAGAAACGACGAATCCCAAACTTGTATCGTCTTCAGCTAATAGAATTTTTGGTAGCATAATTTCATATTTACTGCTAAATTAAAAAATTAATGTGACTTAGCATGAATTTTATTTTGATTTTGGATATTGTTAGATTATATTGTCTAAATAACTTCTGATTAGATGATGTGAACGTTTTTTTAAGTAATCGGAACAAATAGCGAGCAAACTTAGCAATAAGAACAAAGTTTAAAATCCAATAATTAGAAGAAAGTGGTAATAAAAAACAAGAGTCCTAGAAATACATCCAGGACTCTCGTCACACTAATCAACCTAACCTACTACTACTTGATGCAAAGTTAGTGATTTTATTTGATGAAACAAGTATTTAGGCTACAAAATGAAAGATGTATAGAAAAATAGGAAAGCAATAATTGATACAAATAAAAACTCTAAATACTCTATTAATCGTACTACTAAACGTTTTAGGTGTTAAATATAATGTGATTGTTGTGTTTTTTAACAAATAATCATAAAGTTAGTTTTCCAAGAATAGAATTATTTTCATCAAAAAAAAAACACTTCTAAAAAAGCGTTGTAACACTTTTATTTGAGAATTCTTTAAAAATTCATAAAACTATTATAGCCATTTTACAGAGAAAGAAATAATTTGTAAATTTGAACTTTTATGATCAATTAGTATAAATTCATGAGATATATCTTTTTTACAGCTGTTTTCATTAGCATCTTATTTTCATGCAAGGAAAATGTCACAGTTTCTAACGTCGTTGAACCCACAGCTCAAAACATTGACAGTTTACTATCTAAGTATCCTGATAGTATTGAATTACTTTTATTTAGAGGTAACAACGCTTTAAAAGAATATCGTTTTCAAGATGCACTAAGTGATGGAGCGCGTGCTATTCGTCTAGATAGTATGCGCGTTGATACTCGTATGCTGTATGCACAGTCTCTGGTTAATAAAGCGGATAGAACTATTGATGACATTGCTACTGCACAGCGTCATTTGCATTTTGCTACGTTTAAAGAACCAAAAAACACTGATGCCTTGGTTTCATTGGCAATGACATATCGCCTATTACAAGATGTGGACAATGCGTTTAAATATGTTAACGAAGCCTTGAAAATAGATGTAAAAAAGAGGGAAGCATACGCCTTAAAAGGGTCACTTTACATGGACTTAGAGAATTATAAACTTGCTAAATCATCTTATGAAACAGCTGTTCAACAAGACCCTGAGTTTTATGAAGCATATTTACACTTAGCTATTATCTATCACAAAGAGAAAAACCCATTGGCTCTTGAGTACTATCAAACAGCTTATGAATTGCATCCTTCCGATCCTGAATTGTTATACTCTTGGGCATTTGCTTTAGAAACTTTCGGCAAAAAGGAGGAGGCTATTCAAAAATACCGCATGATGCTAGAGCAGAATGATCGTTTTTACCAAGCGAGAGGAAATTTTCACTTAGCTCATATTAAACAGCGAGATGGTGTGGAAATAGATAGTGCATTGTACTATTACTCAAGAGCAATTGATTTGCAAAAAGATTATGTAGAAGCCTACCACAATAGAGGTATGTGCTACGAGCTTAAAAAGAACTATCAAAGTGCAAAACAAGAGTACTTAGAAGCCTTGAAATACGACGATGAATTCCAATTGTCGATTGATGCTTACAACCGTATTTCTAAAAAATAATGCTCGAAAGACAATTATATTTAAAATTATTTTCCAACCTTATCATCCCTGTTTTAGGCTTTTGGTGGTGGGGATGGAGTTTGTATTTTATTTTATTGTTCTATTTCTTAGATTTATTTTCCAATGAATTGGTTGTTCATTTAAAGGTAAAAAAAATCAAATCCGTTCAACAAGAAACGAATCCAACACCAACAAAAACAATGGCTCTGGTTTCTTTTTTATTTTTAGTTCTAAGCATAGTGGTTATTAATATTGGAATGGTTATTTATCATCCTGAATTATCACTCAAACAAGAAATAGTCAATTTTATTGGTTACAAAGAAATGGGCTTGGAACAAGGATATGTTTTAATTCCATTAATCGTTTTAATGACCTTTGCTAACTACAAATCAGACTTTTTGGTTCCAAAAATGTTTCTTATACAACGTGAAAAAGAAGTGTGGAAAGCTCACATTAAGCAACATTTTTTGCTCATCAGTTTTAGCGCTATACTGTTATTAATTGCAGTTAGTTACCAACTTAGCGAATGGGTAATTTTAGTTGTCATTTTGTTGCTAACAACCATTTATCATTTCTTACAAGGAAAAGAGCATATTTGCACTATTCAAGCATTTTACTCGAACAATCGTACTAATTAATCACCACCAAAGGCACATTTACGTGGATTTCCTAATCGGAATGATACAGTAGCAGCAAAGAAAGAATACCAATCTTTTGTATTTAGATTTCCTCTTCTGCCATTTCTGTCATTGTCTAAGCTTCTGTTTGACATTTGAGCTGCTAATGGACCATTTTCTTTTGCTAAAATGACAGGGTCAACATAATTTTCACCTTTCACATCGTCTAAATAGTCAGTAAAAGTCATGCGAATCCCATATTCTAAACCTATTGAAACATAAGAACCTAGAGCTAATTTCAAACCAACACCAACCGGAATTGCTACTTGAAATTGACTATATGGTCCCTTTGAATTCAAACTTGAACCCTGTCCTTCTGTTCCTAATTTGCGCAATGCAACCCACTCATCGTCATGCTTAGCCTTTGGATTCATGTAAAAACCGGCAACTTGTCCCAATAAATAAGCGGTACCTTTATAGCGTTCACTACCTAATTGAAAAGGAGCGTAGTGAAATTCTACACCTGCTGCCAACTCAAAAATGGTAGATCGAAAGCTTAAGTTTCTGTTTTTAATCGTTTCATCCTTGGACCAAGAATCTTTGCCTTCTACTGAGGCATAAATAAAATTAGTTCTAACAGCCAAACGAGGATTCACATTGTAGCGATATAAAATTCCAGCAGCTGGTTTTGTTCCTTTAAAATGACCAAATCGATTCAAGTCACCTATATAGTACGAACCTCCAACTAACAAGCCTAATTCAGAACGTGACAAAGCAGTGTGAAACTGTGCTTGTGTTGCAAACAGCAGGAATGTGAAAACAAGTGTATGAATGACTTTTTTTATGCTCATATCTCTATAACGAAAAAATAGGCAGTATAGTGTACTACCTATTTAAATTTTATGTGTTTATCTTAAAATAATTGGTTAATAATGGTATCATCCACCAATTCTGGAATGGTTACCTTTAATTTAGGTTCCATTTCCATTGCTCGTTTAATAGCAAAAACAGCTCCTTCATTTCTAGCCCAACTTCTACGCGCAATTCCGTTGTTAACATCCCAATGAAGCATTGATTTCAAACGTCTGTCAGCATCATCAGAGCCATCTAACAACATACCAAATCCTCCATTGATTACTTCTCCCCAACCAACGCCGCCGCCATTGTGGATAGAAACCCATGTTGCTCCTCGGAAAGAATCACCTATAACGTTGTGAATTGCCATGTCAGCAGTAAAACGAGAACCATCGTAAATATTTGATGTCTCACGGTAAGGTGAATCTGTTCCAGAAACGTCATGATGGTCGCGACCCAAAACGACAGGTCCAATTTTACCTTCTTTAATTGCTTTGTTGAAAGCCTCTGCTATTTTTATACGTCCTTCAGCATCTGCATATAAAATACGAGCTTGAGAACCTACTACTAATTTATTTTCTTGTGCACCTTTAATCCATTGAATGTTGTCAGCCATTTGTTGCTGAATTTCAGCAGGGCTGTTTTTCATCATTTCCTCAAGTACCTCACATGCCAAATCATCAGTGTACTTCAAGTCTTCAGGCTTTCCTGATGTACACACCCATCTAAATGGACCAAAACCATAATCAAAACATATTGGTCCCATAATGTCTTGTACATACGAAGGATATTTGAAATCAATACCATTTTCTGCCAACACATCTGCACCAGCACGAGATGCTTCCAATAGGAATGCGTTCCCATAATCAAAGAAATAAGTTCCTTTAGCGGTGTGTTTATTAATGGCATTCACTTGTCTAATGAGTGATTCTTGAACGTATTTTTTAAACAATTCAGGATTTTCAGCCATCATTTTATTAGCTTCTTCAAAACTTAAGCCTACAGGATAGTAACCACCAGCCCATGGATTGTGCAAAGATGTTTGATCAGATCCTAAATCAACATATACATTTTCTTCGGCAAACTTTTCCCAAACATCTACCACGTTTCCAACATAAGCAATAGAAACCACTTCTTGATTAGCAACCGCAGCTTTAACACGCGCAACCAATTCATCTAGGTCAGAGAACAATTCGTCCACCCAACCTTGATCATGGCGTTTGTTTGCAGCAGCAGGATTTACCTCAGCTGTAACAGATACAACTCCAGCGATATTACCAGCTTTTGGTTGAGCGCCACTCATTCCCCCTAAACCTGCAGTAACAAATAAACTACCAGCAGGCTTTTTATTGATTTTTCTTATGCCGTTTAAAACAGTGATCGTTGTCCCATGAACAATGCCTTGTGGTCCAATATACATATAAGACCCAGCAGTCATTTGACCATATTGTGTAACACCTAGTGCATTAAATTTTTCCCAATCGTCCGACTTTGAATAATTTGGAATCATCATCCCATTGGTTACTACCACTCTTGGTGCATCTTTATGTGATGGGAACAAGCCCATTGGGTGACCAGAGTATATAACTAAAGTTTGCTCATCCGTCATCTCAGCTAAGTATTTCATTGCTAGGCGGTATTGAATCCAATTTTGGAAAACAGCACCATTTCCACCATAAGTAATTAACTCATGCGGATGTTGGGCTACAGCATAATCCAAATTATTTTGAATCATCAACATAATCGCTTTTGCTTGCATTGAATTACCAGGATATTCATCGATTGGACGAGCATAAATCGTATAATCAGGGCGGTAACGCAGCATGTAAATGCGACCGTATTTTTCTAATTCTTCCGCAAAATCTCTTGCCAATTCTGCATGTTGTGACTTCGGAAAATAACGCAAAGCATTGCGAATTGCTAATTTCTTTTCGTCAGGTGTTAAAATTTCTTTACGCTTTGGTGCATGATTAATCGTTGTGTCATACTCCTTTTTTGCAGGAATGTTAGCAGGAATTCCTTGTAAAATGTCGGCTTTAAATTCTTGTTGGGTCATTGTATAAAATTTCATCCAATTATTGAGCTCAAAGATAAAACTAATCTGTAATAAAAAGAAATTTTTACTGTTTTGACTGCAATAAACTTGTTTAGAACAGTTCTAAATTAGACAAAAAACCAACAATATGACAATAGCATGACAGAAAACATAGAAAAACTCAGCAATTTTGTCTTCGATTATTAAAAATAGATTGTGTTAGAGACTTTTCATAGTATTGTTTTTTCGCATCGTAACTTATCGGTTGACGAGATAGGCTTGTTACACATTGCCGAAGATGATCAGCAAACTCGTCTAACAGCCATCAAACAATCATTTTCACTGCCTGAATTAATGTTTTTATCTACTTGTAACCGAGTAGAATATCACTTAAGAAGCGAAGAAAAAATAGAAAAGGAATTTTTAGAATCGTTCTTTCAACAGTTATATCCTCAACTTTCGGAAGAAAACAGAAACAATTTAGTGCAAAATTCAGAAGTTCACTCTGGTATTGAAGCTGTAGAACATTTATTGCGTGTTGCCTCATCGATTGATTCTTTGGTTATAGGTGAACGAGAAATCATCACACAAGTACGCAATGCGTTTGAACTTTCTAAAGCAAACGGATTGACAGGTGATTTTATTCGCTTATTGTTACGCCACACGATTGAAACAGCTAAGCAAGTGTACACTCAAACAAGCATTGCAACAAAGCCTGTGTCGATTGTTTCGTTGGCATATCACCGTATGTGTGATTTAAATATACCGTTGAGTGCTCGTGTTTTAATTGTAGGAGCTGGTGTAACAAACACCAATATGAGCAAGTTTTTAAAAAAGCATGGTTTTAAAAATTTTGCAGTGTTTAACCGTACATTGAGTAAGGCACAAGCACTGGCAGAAGACTTAAAAGGAACCGCTTACGAATTGGCCGCTTTAGCAAACTACGACGAAGGTTTTGATGTTTTGCTTACTTGTACAGGTTCAGAAGAGCATGTCATTACTCCAGCTATTTATAAGCAATTACTACAAGGAGATACGAATAAAAAAGTGGTTATCGATTTGGCATTGCCTCAAGATTTAGATCCTCTTATTAAGGAAGAATACAAAGTAAACCACATCTCGGTGAATTATTTACAGGAAATTTCCGCTAAAAACTTGGCAGAAAGAAGTAAAGAAGTAGAGCATGTGGAACAAATCATCAAAGAAAAAGTGGAAGATTTTAAACAAATTAATCGATTAAGAAAAGTTGAACTTGCCATGAGAGAAGTTCCTCAAAAGGTAAAAGACATCCGCTCTGCTGCTGTCAATGAAGTATTTAAAAATGAATTGGCAAACTTAGACGATAACTCAAAAGAGGTGTTAGAAAAGGTAATTGACTACATGGAGAAAAAATACATGAGTATGCCTATGCTAATGGCAAAAGAAATTTTATTAAACAACGAATAAACTGCATAGCAGATCAAAGATATGAGCATAATTAAAATCGGTTCTAGAGGTAGTGACTTAGCTTTGTGGCAAGCCAATCATGTTAAAAAACAATTGGAAGATTTGGGCCATGAAGTTAGTATTACCATTATTAAAACTCAAGGCGATCAAATCCAACATTTGAGTTTTGATAAAATGGAAGGAAAAGGATTTTTTACCAAGGAATTAGAAACAGCTTTATTAGATGGTAGTATTGATTTAGCTGTTCATTCTCATAAAGATTTGGAAACAAACCCTCCTTTTGGTTTAACAATTGCAGCAGTTTCAGAACGTGAAAATCCGAGCGATTTATTATTAATCAGAAAAGAAGCAGTTGACGAATCAAAAAAATGGAATTTAAAGGAAGACGCAATTGTTGGAACTTCTTCCGCAAGAAGAAAGTCACAATTGGTGAGTTTTAAACCTGATGTTACTATTAAAGATTTAAGGGGAAACGTACCTACTCGCATTCAAAAATTAGCTAACGGAGAGTACGATGCTATCTTATTAGCTAAAGCAGGAATTGACCGTTTGCAACTAGACCTTACCAACTTTCATGTTGAAATTTTAGACCCTACTGAATTTGTCCCAGCACCTGCTCAAGGTGTTTTAGGATTGCAAATTCGTGAAAATGATTTGAATTTAGCGAAAATACTTGAAAATTTGAATCACCCAGAAATTCAAGAACGCATTGCAGTTGAGCGAAAAGTTCTTAATTTATTGGAGGGAGGATGCCAATTACCTTTAGGAGTTTATTGTCCTGATAACAACAACGTTTATGTTTCGTATGGTAAAAACTGGGAAGATGGGACTGTATTTATGCACTACGAAGTGGATGATTTAGAAAATTTAGCTGAAATCATCGTTGAAGAATTAAAAGAATTGGATGAAGAATGAGTTTGATTCAATCAAATCAACGCATTTTCATTTCAAAAAATAGTGACGAACTCATTGTTTTACACAGTTATTGTCGCGAAAAAAATTACCTACTACTCGCTCATTCTTTCCTGCAATTTGCAGCTAAACCTTTTTATCCTCCTACGAACTATCAAGCTGTATTTTTTGCCAGTCCAAGAGCTGTTCACTTTTTTACTTTATCAGAAGATTGCACTGACAAGCGAATTGCTGTGGCTGGAGATGGTACCAAAAAAGCGGTAGAACAACTCGGCTTAACAACCGATTTTTGTCCT
Source organism: uncultured Fluviicola sp. (assembly GCA_964580465.1). Taxonomy (GTDB): domain Bacteria; phylum Bacteroidota; class Bacteroidia; order Flavobacteriales_D; family Crocinitomicaceae; genus Taishania. The sequence goes on from CAZOKJ010000004.1 coordinate 11,897, forward strand.
TCTAATAGCGGAAATGTTACAGAAAGCGCTCAAGCATTTACACAGTGGTTAGGATCAGATAAAGTCATTTTTCCATGTTCTGATATCTCCAATAAAAGTTATGCTCAATTCTTAAAACCTACACAGTTTGAATTCATAGAAGTATATAAAACGCAAATTTCAACTGAAAAAATCGAAAATTGTGACGTTTATGTATTTACAAGTCCTTCGAACTTAACTGGATTCATACAGAGTAATACGCTCCCAGACGAAGCAATTGTATTAGCTTATGGAGAGAGTACGTTTAATAAATTTCAAGCATTACACTTGCTAAATGAATGTCATCAATTACAACTATCTTCAGAAGAAGCTGTTATTGAATGGTTAAAAGAAATGGTATAACAACCGAATTTTAAAATTGCTAAAAATCTAAGTTGGTATTGCTGTGTTATCATTGTAAATGGAATGCAATTCTTACAACATGAATAGTTAAAACCTGAGTTCGATTGTAAAATTAACATTCAGATTACCTTTGGTGCTACTTCGTGGCGATCTAAAAATCTGTTAGTCAAGGCGTTTGTTTGAAAATTTAGCGGGCTAAATTGAAAAGAAACAACGTAGAACACGCAGTCTCACCGAAGGTAATAACGGTTTTTTAAGCAAAGTAAAATAATACTCCGCTGATAAACAGCACCACGAAGTAGCATCGCAGATAATCTACATCATAAAGCAACCTCAATGTATCCCGATACATTTTCGTTGCTTTATATCGTATCTCACTGTTTATTAGCGGTCTGAATGCAATTTTATTAATCGAACTCAGGTTTAAAAATTAATTAAGTGAATCGAAGAAGTTCAAAACTTTTCGAGCATTCAAAAGAACCATTATTAGGTAGAGCAACGCAAAAAATTCATTTGAAACCATTTTCTATTAACACACTTAAAGAAATACTAAGCCATTATTCCCCCAACTATTGTGAGGAAGATTTATTAGCTTTTTATTTATTTACAGACGGTGTGGCCAAGTATATCCAATTGTTTGTACAACAAAAAGCTTTTACTAAGGATAAAATGCTAGATGTTATTTTTAGTCAAGACTCTCTGTTTCTTAAAGAAGGGAAAAATGTACTTATTGAAGAATTTGGAAAAGAATATGGCATGTATTTTTCTATCCTTTCACTCTTGGCTTCTGGAAAAACATCTCGACCAGAGATTGAATCCATCACAGAATCAACAGTTGGAGGATACTTAGAAAAATTGGAAAAAGATTATCAAATTTTCACTAAAAAACGTCCTGTTTTGGCCAAAGCAACAAGTCGAAATACCAAATATTTTATTGATGACAACTTTTTAAGTTTCTGGTTCCGATTTATCTATAAATACAACAGTGCTATTGAGATAAATAACTTTGAACTGGTAAAAGAAATTGTATGAAGAGATTACGAAACGTTTAGCTGTATAATTTTAGAGAAATATTTTAGTACGCGCTTTGCAGAGGAAAAAAAGTTTAGTTTGATAGGCAATTATTGGGAACGAGGAAATTTAAATGAAATTGATATCGTTGCAAGCAATTCTATACTAAAGAAGTGGTATTTGTAGAAGTAAAACGAAATCCAGCTAAAATTAAACTTTCTGAATTAAAAAAGAAATCAGAGAAATTGCTTCCAGAATTTAAACGTTATAAAATACAATACCTTGGACTATCTTTAAACGACATGTAGTTTAATAAGTTTTATCTAGAAATGGTAAACTTATGTGTTATAGTAGTAGTTCATCTAACAATTCAAGCAGTTTAAAAGATATTTCGTTAATGTAATGTTTATTACTGTAATGTACGTTACGTTAAATTTGTGTTTAAAAAAAATGCCAAGTTTAAACTTGGCATTTTACTTTAAGGAAAGCAAATTATTTAATTTTGCTTAAATTCATGTCCATGTTTTGAGTATAAGTGACATTTACATATTGTTCAGTGTCTGGGTCATAATTGGAATAAGTCTCCTTTTTATATGAATCTAATTCCATTTTATTTTTCTTCCAAGTCAAATTAAAAGATAATGTTTCATCATATTGTGATTGACCGCTCTCATCTTTAAACACCATGGTTAAAACCTTGTCTGTGTTAGTATAAGTAATCTTAGAAGTTATTCCTTCAAAAGTAAACGTTCCTGTACCATCTTTTTTAAAGATAATTGTACCACAGTTTTGAAGATGATTTTCCGAATTGTCAGACTCAAAAAAAGTGGAAGTTTCTTTTATGTGAAAAGAATCAATGTTCCATTTTCCTTCACCTTTCCAAAGGTTTTTTTCAATTAATTCCTCCTTTTTACAGCTAGAAAGACCAGCTAGGCCAAGGAATAAAAATCCAATCATTAAAAGCTTAAAATTTTTCATTTTTCTATAAGTAAATTATTTTCCTACTCGTCAAGGGCTTTTCGGATGCCGCCACAATAAACAAAGTAAATTTCAAATGCAAAAGTAAGTGAATTTATTCGTTAAGTTTCTGACAAAGATAATAACAATTTTCAATATTATTTGTTTTTATCCAAAAAAACAACTACCTTTATAGGTATAGTCGACATGGTTTTCTTAACCTTAAAAATAAAAGACATGGAAAATTACACCCCCACACTATCACAAGTGATGAATCAACTTCGTGAAGAAGGATATACAGTGGATTTTAATTTAAACGATGACTGCGTGCATTGTCACGGTGGTAACATCGTTTTAAACCCGGATGAATTTCACATCGATAAGTACTTCCGCTTTGAAGGAAATTCTGACCCAGATGATAATGCAATTTTATATGCTATTTCATCAGAAAAACATCAATTAAAAGGCGTTCTTGTGAATGGCTATGGCATATATTCAGAATCATTAACCAACAACATGATTCAAAAGCTGAGAATAGATCGTTAAAAGAGAATGTCCGAAAAGTCAGACATTCTCTTTAATGTCATTTTGATAATCCTCTAGCCTTAATCATTGGCTCTAAAGATGGTTTTTGCCCTCTCCATGCTTCATACATTTGTTCGTAATCCAACGTGTTACCTCTAGAGAAAATCATATCACGAATGCGTTGACCATTTGCTCGCGTAAGACCTCCATTTTCAACAAACCATTGATAGGCATCGTGGTGCAACATTTCTGTCCATTGATAAGCATAATACCCAGCGGCATATCCGCCACCAAAGATGTGAGAGAAATAAGTGGAACGGTAACGTGTTTTAACAGCATGCACCTTATCCAATCCAAAACGACTCAACGCATCTAATTCAAATTGATTTGCATCTGTTACAACATCATTTTTTGTTAATGTATGCCAAGCATAATCTAAATTAGCTGCTCCTAATAATTCCGTGAAATTGTATCCTTGATTGAATCCCGCTGCATTCTTTATTTTCTCCACTAGGCTGGTTGGAATAACTTTGCCAGTCTTGTAATGTTTAGCGTAATTTTTTAAAATATCTGGGTGTGTTGACCAGTTCTCATTAAATTGTGAAGGAAACTCAACAAAATCACGCGCTACATTTGTTCCTGACAAGCTTGTATATGTTTGATCAGCAAAAAAACCATGTAAAGCATGTCCAAATTCATGGAACAATGTTTCTACATCATCAAAAGAAATTAAAGATGGTTGACCACTCGCAGGTTTAGGAAAATTGCAAACATTATAAATAACTGGTTTTGTACCATTTAATTTTGATTGTTCTACAAAATTACTCATCCATGCACCTCCACGTTTGGTATCTCTGGCAAAGAAATCACCATAAAAAAGCCCCAAAGGAGAACCATCTTCTTCCAACAATTCATAAACCACCACGTCTGGATGATAAACTGGAATATCGGTACGTTTTTTAAAAGTGATGCCATATAATTTTGTTGCAGCATAAAAAACACCATCAACAAGCACGCGATTAAGCTCAAAATAAGGTTTAATTTCATCCTCGTTCAAGTCGTATTTTTCTTTACGAACTAACTCAGCATAATAATTCCAATCCCACGGCTCCAACTGTCCTTTTTCACCTTTTTTATGCATCATTTCTTCAATCATCTTAGCTTCAACACCGGCTTTTTCAACAGCAGCTGGAATTAAACCATCGAAGAATGAACGGATTGTTTCTTTATTTTGAACCATCGACTGCTGTAAGCTCCAATCAGCATACGTTTCAAATCCTAATAAATTGGCTTTTTGAACACGCAGCTGTGCTATTTTTAACAAGGTTTCTTTGGTATCATTTTTCGTTCCGTCAGCACGCAACCATGATTTTTCAAATAATTGTTGGCGAACGGAACGATTTGCCAAAGAACCCAACAATGGTTGCTGCGTAGTGTTAATTAAATCCAATTTATACGTGCCATCCGCTTGTTTCAACGATGCTTTTACTTCGTCAGTCAAACCTTCAAGTTGCGCTGGATCATTTACAATAAGAGCCCCGTCATTGGTTGCATCTAAAAGCAACTTGCCAAACTTGGTTGTTAACGTAGCCAATTGAGCATTGATTTCTTTTAATTGCTTCTTTGCAGAAGGATCTAATTTCGCCCCTGCAATAATAAAGTTTTGATAGTATTCTTCTACCAATTTAAGGGACTCAAGGTCTAAGTTTAAAGCATCTTTTTGAGCATAAACAGCTTCAACACGTTTAAATAACTTATCATTTAGGTAGATGTCATCTGACAATTCAGACAAAACTGGAGCGAACTCTTCTTCTAAATGTTGCAAAGTATCGTTCGTGTGAGCACCAGCCAATGCCTCAAAAATCATCATAACACGGCTCAAAACTTCACCACTTTTTTCCATTTCCACTAAGGTGTTTTCAAAAGTTGGCTTGTCTTTCGAATTAGCTATGCGATCTATATTTTCACGCTTCAATCGAATTCCTTCCAGAATTGCAGGACGAAAGTGCTCATCTTTAATCACTGTAAAGTTGGGTGCATAATAGGGTAGCGTGCTCGCTTTTAAAAGTGGATTATCCATTGCTTCAATAGATTTATTGTTCACATTTTGACATGCCATAAGCCCTAAAGACAAAGACAAAGTCAACCATCCAAAGTGTTTCATAAAAAGGTTGTTCATTTATTCATACAACATTGACAACGAAAATTCATCGCCGATGAACAAAAGTAATGAAAAAAATAAAGATGTGAAATTTCTATCTTGTTTTAAAAGCTAATTTTCTAACAGTTTGCTTGATATTTTTCTCAGCATCTGAAAGCTTGAAAATTGGAATGTATTCTCCTTTTCCAATAGCAGCTATCTCACGCATGGAAACTTCAGACTTGTCATCATTTAAAATACCAACTACCGATAATTGAATATTTTTATCTGTATATTTTTTAATCATTTTTTTGTAATCATATTGCTTTTGATTGAAAGCACCGTCTGTTATCACAAACACATGATTCATTCCATTTGGAATTAGTGCTGTCTTTGCTTCTTCCAATCCCAAACGAATTCCCTCACCTCCTGCAGTCATACCGCTTGCACGTAATTTTTTTACTTCACCATGTATTTTTTCTTTTTCGCTACCAGGTGTAGAAGGCAAAATAATTTTAGCAATAGAAGCATACGCCACCAAGGCCATTTTATCATCTGCACGCAACATGTCCGTTAGTTGATTCAAAGAATATTTCATCAACTCCATTTTGTTGGCTTGAGTCATAGACCCAGAAACGTCAATAACAAAAACGATGTTAGCCTGCGCAAAAAAACGAGCGTCAAAATTGTTTTCATCTAAATCTTCCAATTGAACAATCTCCTCTAAAGATTGAACAGGCTCTTTCGTTTCTTCCACAATTTCTTCTACTTCCACATTAGGACCTGGTTCTTTTAAATCAACAACCAACGAATCTATAGGTTGGGGCGTTGTTAAATCAATTTCAATCTCAATTGGTGGCTGTTTTGTTTCAACAACTAATTCAGGTTCAGGAATCAATGTAGGCTGTTTTGTCATTTCAATTACCACACGATTGCGTTCGACAGTAATAAATGCTCCTTTTTCTACAGGAAAATAACCATCTTTTTCAGCATAAAAATAAGCTAATCCATTGGTGCCAGGTTTTTTAATTCTTCCATTTTTATCTGTCTTTTCGTTCCAAGCTACAAAGCCATCTTGCAACATTAATACTTTGCTTTGACTTAATTCTTGACGCGTATCTTTATCAATAGTTACTACCATTAAATCAAATTGATTAGGATTTCTTCCAATAGGATGAGTATTAAAGTCAGGACATGCAGTTAAATAGCTTCCTTGATTGGTTTCCATTTCCAATAAATTCCCGGTCAATACCAATTGATGTGCATCATTTTTATCGCTCGTATAAATATCAACTGTGTACTTAAATTTACCCTTCTGCATAGGATTTACCTGGAAACGCAAAGTAAGCGTGCTGTCCTTTTTTACAAGCGTTCTACTTTGGATATAAACCACTTCTGCAGGTTTTCTGACACTTAAGATGTAACCATCTTTAGAGCCAAAATTAGTGATTTGAACATCTATAAAACGACTATCATAACTTTGTAAATCACCAAAATTATGCTTTAATGTATTAAAAGTCATCTGTGCAGAAGCAGCAAAAGACAAAAAGAAAACAATAATATATCCAACAATTCTTCGCATATAACTACAAACGTAAGTACTTTATTTTTATTCTACTACACCATCAGCTAAAATCATGCCAAAAAAAATATTTTGATATGCGTGCATAATAATTAAAAATTATTTTATATCTTTATGCCTACGAAATTTAAAATTCTATATATATGTCAACGAACAATGCAATTAAAGGAGGTGAATTTATCATCAAAGATACATTACCTAATGAAATTTTTATCCCTGAAGAGTGGACAGAGGAGCAACAAATGATTGGACAAATGTGTGATGATTTTATTGCACAAGAAATCACACCTGTGTTAGACAGAGTAGATTCAATGGAAGAAGGATTAATGGTTTCTCTATTGGACAAGGCTGGCGAATTAGGAATGTTAGGACTTTCTGTTCCTGAAGAATTAGGAGGAATGGGTGTTGATTTCAAAACGTCACTATTAGCAACAGAGCGTTTGGGTAAAGGACACTCGTTTTCAGTAGCGTTCGGTGCTCACACTGGTATTGGAACATTGCCTTTATTGTATTATGGAAATGAAGAGCAAAAAGCAAAATACATCCCAAAATTAGCGACAGGAGAGTGGAAGGCTGCTTACTGTTTGACTGAGCCAGGATCCGGATCAGATGCTAATTCAGGAAAAACAAAAGCAGTGTTGAGTGAAGACGGTAAGCATTACATTTTAAACGGACAAAAAATGTGGATTACCAATGGTGGTTTTGCTAATTTATTCACTGTTTTTGCTAAAATTGACAACGATGAAAAATTATCTGCTTTCTTAGTTGAAGCTGATTCAGAAGGAGTTTCTTTAAACCCTGAAGAAAAGAAAATGGGTATTAAAGGGTCTTCTACACGTCAAATTTTCTTCAACAATGTGAAAGTTCCAGTAGAAAACATGCTTTCTGAGCGTGAAAATGGATTTAAAATAGCTTTGAACATCTTGAATATCGGTCGTATTAAATTAGGCGCTGGTGTTTTGGGTGGAGCAAAAGAAACGATTTCTGAATCAATTCGTTACGCCAATGAACGTGAACAATTCGGACGTCCAATTTCAAAATACGGAGCTATTCGTTACAAAATTGCAGAGCAAGCTATTCGCACGTATGTTGCTGAATCAGCATTGTATCGCGCAGGACAAAACATTGATGATGCCATCGAAGCATACATAGCTGGAGGAATGGATAAGGGTACTGCAACCTTAAAAGGAATCGAATTATTTGCTCCTGAATGTGCTATTATTAAAGTAGCAGGTTCTGAAACCTTGGATTATGTTACTGACGAAGCGGTTCAAATCTTTGGTGGTATGGGGTATTCAGCTGAATCAAGCGTGGAAAGAGCTTATCGTGACTCTCGTATCAATCGTATTTTCGAAGGAACAAACGAAATCAACCGCATGTTGACTGTCGAAATGGTGCTAAGAAGAGCTATGAAAGGAGAATTAGATTTGATGGGTCCTGCTATGGCAGTTGCTAATGAATTAATGAGTATTCCAGAATTTGGAGATGCTCCAGAAGGAGTTTTAGCAACTGAGCAACAAGCATTAAAAGGATTCAAGAAAGTAATCTTAATGACTGCTGGATCTGCAGTTCAAAAATTGATGATGACTTTGTCAAAAGAGCAAGAAGTATTGATGGGCATCGCTGACATGGCGATTACGACTTACTTAGCCGAATCTGTTCTTTTACGAGTTCAAAAATTAGTTGAAATGAAAGGAGAGGAAGCATGTGCTGTTCAATTAGCAATTGCTAAAACTTACTTCTATGACGCAGCTGATAAAATGAATAAACTTGGCAAAGATGTGTTGAACTCATTTGCAGAAGGAGATGAATTACGCATGATGTTGATGGGCTTAAAACGTTTCACTAAGTTAGAGGGAATTAACCCGAAAGAAACACGTCAATTGATTGCTCAAACATTAATTAACACTGGCGCATACAATTTGTAGTCTTAGAAAAACTAATAAAAGATAATAGGGTGCTCAAAAAAAAATTGGGCACCCTTTATTTTTTTTAAATTATTGTTATTTTTTTGTTGTACTTTAGTACAAAAATAAACTCATTACTTATGCCTAGTTCGGTTGTTAATCCTCCTACAAACCATAGCCTGAATCCTTATTCGGGCGCATGGACAAAGGTTCAAGCAGCTCATTTATTGAGACGATCTTTGTTTGGACCAACATTTCAACAAATACAAGATGCTGTAGCCAATGGCTTGGATGCAACTGTAGAACAATTATTGACAGAAACTACTGTCGATTTACCTCTAAGTTATGATGCCGGTGAAACAGTGGCTACCTTTGGACAACCTTGGAATGAAACTGTTTATCCAGCAAATCAAGCATTGGCGGCACAAGTGACGCAAGCTCGAGCAAAATCTTTAGGGGCATGGTTAATGAAAAACATCAATCATCAAGGAACGAGTATCACTGAAAAAATGTGTTTGTTTTGGCACAATCATTTCGCTGCCGAGTTATCTTCCGATACACGCTCTTCGTTAAAGTACTTTCAACTAATTCGCCAATATGCCTTGGGCAACTTTAAGGAATTTGTCAAAGAAATGACGATTAATACGAACATGTTGGAGTTTTTAAACGGTGCAACAAACAACGTTTACTATCCTAATGAAAACTATGCTCGTGAATTTCTAGAGTTATTCACTATTGGGAAAGGTTTGCAAATTGGACCTGGAGATTATTCCAATTACACCGAACAAGATGTAGCAGCAGGAGCAAAAATTTTTACTGGTTACACCATTAAAGGTTTACAAAGCAGTACTGAAACCACAGTAGAAACGGTTTATTATCCAGTTCTTCATGACAATACAACAAAAGAATTGTCCTATCGTTTAAATAGCGCAATCATTCACCCAAATGGAGCAGATGAATATGCTGATTATGTTGACGTTGTGTTTCAACAACCTGAAGTAGCTCATTTTATTTCCCGAAAATTATATCGCTATTTTGTTAATCATGAACTAACAGATGAAGTAGAGCAAGGTATTATTGAAGAGATGGCAACCATCATGATAGCCAACAACTATGAAATAAAACCCGTAGTTAGAGCTTTATTGAAGTCACAACATTTTTATGATAATCGATTGGTAGGTTCATGTATTAAAAGTCCATTAGAATTTTTATTTACCATTATCAACAGTTCTAATTCAACGATTAATTATAATTTGGCGACAGCTTCGGAAATGTATGTACAGATTTATGGAATAGGTGACAATTTAGGACAATCCTACGCTATGCCTCCCTCTGTTTCGGGCTGGTCTGCTTATTACCAAGCGCCTTCGTTTACAAAGTTATGGGTAAATTCAACTCATATCAAAACGCGCATGTCAATTGCATATATGTTCACTACAACCAATGGTTTAGGAGTGAATGGAGAATTTTTTAAAGTAAACGCATTGGGTTTTTTAAATGCTTTATCAAATCCATCAAATGCCAACGATGTTATTGACGATATGATTACAGTGTTTTTACCCAAGCCCTTATCAATGGTAGCAAGACAGATACTAAAATCAGCATTAACAGGAGGGCAACCAGACTTTGAGTGGACCATCCAATACAATGATTACGCAGCAGATCCAACGAATCCAACGCATTATTTACCTATCAAACAAAAGGTAGAAACAGCTTTGATGCGTTTAATGATTTTACCTGAATGTCAAGCCTTTTAGTTTAGAACGATGAAAAGAAGAAAGTTTTTACAAAATATGGCGTTGGCAACAGCAGGGATGCCAATTATCATCAACAACACGCAATATCAAGCTGTTCAAAAAAAATTATTTAACTACACTAAAAGTGCGGAAGATAGAGTTTTGGTCATCATTCGGTTAAATGGAGGAAATGATGGATTAAACACTGTTATTCCTATGAATCAATATCATAATTTAGTCATTCAACGTTCCAACGTATTGATTCCTGAACAGCAAGTACTACACCTAGGACAAAATGATTTAGCACTTCACCCGTCAATGACTGGAATGAAAAATATGTTTCAAGAAGGACAACTTGCTATCATTCAAAATGTTGGTTATCCAGAGCAAAATCGTTCGCATTTTCGTTCAATGGATATATGGAGTAACGGTTCCGTTGATCCTTATGAAAATAGAGGTTGGTTAGGTCGTCATTTTGATGATTATTATCCGAACTACCCTGATGCCTATCCGAATAGTAATTACCCTGATCCTTTTGCTATTAGCATGGGATATAACGTTTCTGAAACGTGTCAAGGATTAATGGCTAACTTCTCTCAAGCAATTCAAGATCCATTTGATTCTTTAACCTTACCCAACAACGTAGGGACAGATGATGGCACGTATTACGGCTCACACATGGCTTACTTAACTGGTTTAATTGAACAAACCAATGCGTATGGTTCACGAATTAGAAGTGCTGCCAATGCAGGAAATAGCCTTTCGCAGTTATATGATACCACAAATCCAGTAGCTATGCACTTGCGAAACGTAGCCAAAATGATTTCTGGAGGATTAAAAACAAAAGTTTACATTGTCAATATCGATGGTTTTGACACACACAATGCACAAGTGATAGGCTCAGATGTAACAACAGGAAAACATGCAGATTTGTTACGCACACTTTCTGTAGCGCTGACTGCTTTCCAAGACGACATGAATCTTTTAGGATTAAAACACCGTGTTGCTGGGTTTACATTCTCAGAATTCGGACGACAAATAGCAGGCAATGCATCGCATGGAACTGACCACGGGGATGCTGCTCCAATGTTCTTGTTCGGCGAATGTATTAGCAATCAAGTTATTGGCTCAAATCCTGTCATTCCTGATGTGATTACTAACCAAGAAGGTGTGCCTATGCACATTGATTTTAGAGATGTTTATGCCTCTCTATTAAAAGATTGGTTTATGGTTCCAGAAGAGGATATTACACCTTTATTTCAGCACAATGTTCAGTTCTTAGACCTACTTGGTGCATGTAATTTAGGAATTGACCCAACAGAGAAAAACAAGGATGGATTAGCCCTATATCCAAATCCTGCTTCTGCAGTGACACACTTACGATTTGATGCAAAAGGTACTACTTATACCGTTCACATTGTTGATATGAATGGAGCAATTGTAAAAGAAGTGGTTTCCAACAAACAGTTAGATGGAGAACAAATTATTCCAATAGAGGTCAGTGAATTAAAAGCAGGTTTCTATACGGTTCATTTAATGAGCAAATTAACAGCTAAATCCATTAAATTAGTAGTTGTAAAAGGATAGTTGTGACTAAAAAAAAGGGTGTCTGATTTTTCAGACACCCTCTTTATATTGTTTAAAATTTGTTATTTAACAATTAAACGTTGAGTTGTTGTTCCTTTGTCAGAAGCAATTTGCACGATGTAAACACCAGGATTTACTGATCTAACATCGATGTCAACTGTTGTAGAAGCAGCGAAATGATTTGCTACAATTTTACCTGTCATGTCTAACAAGCTTACTGAGCTATTCAAAGGTACATTGCTAACTACAACGTGAGAAGATGCAGGATTTGGTGCAATTGTAACAGTTGATAATACTTGTTTTTTCACAGACAAGTCATTTAAAACGTAGCAATCACTAGTTGCTGAACATCCTTCAGCTGTGAAGATCAACACGCTATATTCACCATTTTGTGTAGGTTCAAATGTTTGAGCTGTTTGTCCATCAATAATTGAACCAGTTACACAATCCATCCAAAGATAAGTTGCACCAGCTTGTGTAGCTTTTAATATTCCACCTTCACGCGTAATTGTATTGTCAATTGGGTTAACTGTTACGTTGATAACTGCCTCGCTTGAAACTCCACATCCATTTGCTGCACTAACTTCAACAGTACCAGTACTTGCTCCTACTGTTACAGTAATTGTATTAGAAGTACTAGAACCAGTCCAATCAGCAGGTAAATTCCAAATGTATGAAGTCGCATTTGCAACTGAAGTTGCCGTATAAGTTGTTGTTTCTCCTTGACAAATAGTAGCAACACCTGTAACTTCAGCAGGAGAAGCAGGGATTGTATTCATTGTAACAGCCAACAATCTTGGAGCAGAAGTTCCACATCCATTTGTAGCAACTACAGAGATATTACCTGAACTAGCGACAGTTGCTTGGATTTCATTTGTTGTACTTGAGCCAGTCCAATCTGAAGGTAACGTCCATGTATATTCATCAATTGAAGTATCATTAGTTACAGCATAAGTTACGACATCATTCTCGCATACTGTATTGTTACCAGAAATAATTGATGGTTGAGCTGGAAGTGGCGTTGCAGTAATAACCAATTCAAAAGGTTCAGACATACCACACTCATTTTCAGCTACAACAGTAATTGTTCCACTTTGTCCACCGGCTACTACAACGATTTCATCAGATATACTTGATCCAGTCCAACCATTTGGCAATGTCCACACAAAGCTTGTTGCATTGTTATCAACCAAGGTCGCTTCATAAGATAATACTTCACCTTCACACATTGTAATGTTACCAGTTATTCCAGTAAGTACAGGTAATTTGCAGTAAGAGATTTGAACTTCTCCTCTTGCGCCATCCCCACCTTTACTTGTACCAGCTAAGTCAGCTCTAGCAGACCCACTACCACCACCTCCAGGAATCATTCCTGCGTGACCATTTTGATCTAAGGCTGTTGTAGGTGCACCACCGTTACCACCACCTAAAGCTCCACCAATACCGGCAGTTGTTGCCGTTCCATCAGTACCTTCTTGTGTTGTACCACCAGCACCACCACCACCAGCACCAGCTGTTGTAGTGTTAACAGCACCACCATTACCACCAGCAAATAAGAAACCTACACCAGTAGCGCCACCTATACCAGTAGCTACACCTGTATTGTCTTGATTTCTATAGGCTCCACCTTGTCCACCTTCAGCAGAAACAATGATAGAAGATTCAAACGAAACAGAAGAGAATTCACCAGCTGTTCCATCTTGGTTACCCAAACCACCTTGTCCACCATTTCCTACAGTAATATCATACGAATCACCTGGAATTACCGACAATTGAATACTTGAGTAAGCACCACCACCGCCACCTGCAGCGCGTGGTCTTGTGTAATTTAAAATGTGGCTTTCAGTTCCACCACCACCACCACCTGCTCCCCAAGCGTGGATAGAAACGGAAGAAACACCTTGAGGTACTGTCCATGTTTGATTACCAGTTGTTGTAAAAGTTTCCGTTATGTTTTGTGCGGTAGTCACAAACGATAACGAAAAAATCACACTGTAAGTCAAGCCTTTAAGGATAGTTTCAAGGCTGGATTTTAGTTGTCTCATGTTAATTTATTTAAAAATTTTGGTGCAAATCTATGTCATTTTAATCAATCTACCAATTTTTTAACATTTACAACGCATTCATTTACTTAACTTTGTGCCTTTTTTTAAAAAATCAGCTTCAAAAAAAGTAAATTTTCAGAGTGTTTCAAAAGATTTTTGATGATTTATATGTTCAAACTTTAAAGAAGTTTAACTTTGCAACAAAATGTTTAAATCCATCATTGAAAATAGGTTGTTGACCATCGTTTTATCGGTGGTGTTTTTGGCTGGTTACTCTTTAATCAATGTCCAAACAAATTTTTATGAAGTCCCTTCTCAGTTAGACTTTGGATTATTTGGTAGCGTTACCACATTCAACACAACAATTGCTACAGTAAGTGCTAGTGTAGTTTTGATAGTGAATGCTTTTCTTACCAATTACTTGTTTAATCACCATAATTTATACGAGCGAACCACCTATTTTCCAGGTTTTTTATACATTGTTTGGCTCAGTTTCTCCAAAAGTAGTTATGTAATAAATGGTGAATTACTTGCTCATTTTTTCTTGTTATTAATCATTCATCAACTATTTTTGCTCAACCAAAATGAAAGTGGAAAAAGACAAGTGTTTAATTCAGGTTTTTTGGCTGGAATTGTTGTTTGCTTGCATCCTACCGCTGCTTTGGCTCCATTATTTTTGTTGCCCATGATTTGGGTTCATCGCCCATTTGTTATTCGTGAAACATTACTGACCATTATCGGTTTATTGCTGCCTATTGGTTACGCTGCTATTTATTCACTTTTATGTGGAACACTGTTTCAACCGTGGAGCTCATGGGTTGTCAATTCTCACTTTTTAAAATTTAGTTATGTTTTAGCATTGATTGTAACTGTTTTGGCCATCATTTATTTTTCATTAAGCTTTTTAGCAATTAATCAGCAATTGCAAAAAAGTAGCATCCGTTTACGAAAACAAATTAGAACCTTGTGGATTTATTTTTTCTATGTGATGAGCATTGGAATAGCAGACGCAATTTTCACCCAAGAACTACATCATTTCGTAGTGATATTTACCATACTTCCCTTTTTATCGTTCTACTCATTTGTCAAAAAACCTTACTTAATTTTCACGCACTTCTTATTCCTTTTAGTGGTAATTCTCTCTTTCTTAAAATTTTTCCTTAGTTAAACTTCGTTTATCCTATGAATTTGACTAATTTTGCATAAAATTTGAACTCGAGGTCCTAAAAAACCTCTTAAAATAAAATTCAAGTATGAAATTTGGTGTAGTAACTTTTCCAGGGTCAAACTGCGACGCAGACATGATTTACGTATTAGAAAAAATCATGGGACAACAAGTTGTAAATTTATGGCATAAAGACCGCGATTTGCAAGGGTGCGATTTTATTGTGCTTCCAGGCGGTTTTTCTTATGGTGACTATCTACGTTCTGGTGCCATTGCTAAATTATCTCCAATCATGGAAGAAGTTATCAAACATGCTAACAAAGGCGGTTATGTAATGGGAGTGTGTAACGGTTTTCAAATTTTAACTGAAAGTGGATTGTTAGATGGTGCTTTATTGCACAACAATTCTCAAAAATTCATCTCTAAAAACGTGCACTTAAAAGTTGCAAGTTCTGATACTGCTTTAACAAAAGGGTTAGACACTACTAGAACATACAAAATTCCAATTGCTCATGGTGAGGGACGTTTCTACGCTCCAGAAGATACGATGAAAAAGATTCAAGACAAGGATCAAATCTTATTCTATTACTGTGATGCTGAGGGGAATGTTACTCCTGAATCAAATCCAAATGGAGCGTTGTTAAACATCGCTGGTATTACCAATGATAAGCGCAATGTATTTGGTATGATGCCTCACCCAGAGCGTGCTGCCGATGGTGACTTGAATAACATCGATGGAAAGGCATTGTTTGAATCTCTTTTGAAATTTTGTTAATTAAATAAACACCCTTAATGAGAGTTTTATTACTTGGTTCTGGCGGACGTGAACATGCAATTGCGTGGAAATTAGCGCAAAGCTCTGGGCTTGAAGAGTTGTTCATCGCGCCAGGAAATGCTGGAACAAAAAATCATGGTAAGAATGTTGCTATCAAAGCAACAGACTTTCCTGCGATTAAAGAATTTGTTCTGGAAAACAAAATAGATATGGTTGTGGTTGGACCTGAAGACCCATTGGTTTTAGGTGTCCACGATTTCTTTTTAAATGATGACGACATTAAACATGTAAGCGTTATCGGGCCTCAAAAAGAAGCTGCTCAATTAGAAGGAAGTAAAGACTATGCAAAGGAATTTATGAAACGCCACAACATTCCTACGGCAAAATATGAGTCATTTACAAAAGACACGCTAGAAGAAGGATATGCTTTTTTGGAAAGCATGAAAGCTCCTTACGTTTTAAAAGCGGATGGTTTGGCTGCTGGTAAGGGTGTTTTAATTTTGGAAGATCTAGCTGAAGCTAAAGCTGAATTGAAAAACATGCTTGCCGATGCCAAGTTTGGCGAAGCAAGCTCAAAGGTTGTAATTGAACAGTTCTTGAGTGGAATTGAACTTTCTGTGTTTGTTATTACAGACGGTGATTCGTATAAAATCCTTCCTGAAGCAAAAGATTACAAACGTGTTGGCGAAGGAGATAAGGGATTAAACACTGGTGGTATGGGTGCTATTTCTCCTGTTCCTTTTGCGGACGCAACTTTTATGGATAAAATTGAAAATCAAATCATCATACCAACGGTAAAAGGACTAAAACAAGACAATATTCCGTACAAAGGATTTATCTTTTTTGGTTTAATTAACGTGAAAAATGATCCTTATGTCATTGAATATAACTGTAGAATGGGTGATCCTGAAACAGAAGTTGTCATACCACGCTTAAAGTCTGATTTGTTAGATTTATTTGAAGGTGTAGCTACCAATACTTTGTCAGAACGAGATATTCAATTTGATGATAGAAGCGCAGCAACCGTTATGATGGTTTCAGGTGGATATCCTGAAGACTATGAAAAAGGAAAGCAAATCTATGGTTTAAATAGCGTAGCCAACTCACTTGTTTTTCATGCTGGAACAACCAACGATGGTCCTGCTGTATTAACTTCTGGCGGTCGCGTTTTGGCCGTAACATCTTATGGTAAAAACTTAGAAGCTGCCCTTGAAAAGTCATACGAAAGCATCCAAAATATAGAATTTGAAAAAGCGTATTACCGCAAAGACATCGGTTTTGATGTCATGTAAAACGCTATCAATTAAATTTTAAACAAAAGGAAGTTAAAATTTTTAGCTTCCTTTTGTTTTTTCTAATTATTACATAGAAAAAAAACCACTCATCACATTTTCATCAACATATCATTATTTTTTTGCATTTTTGTTTTAGTAAAACATATTAACCAATGAAAAAATCAATCTTTCTAGTTGCCGTGTTGCTTGCTACAGCTTGTGGCACAACAAAAAAAGAAAAACAAACAAGTGGAAATGTTTACCCCGTTACGGAACAAACTACTTCAACTGAAATAAAGCCTGTTGATCCAACGGAACGACCTGTTTTTCATGCTTCAAGAACTGTTCTTACAGACCTTATCAACACAAAATTAGAGTTAAAACCAGATTGGGAAAAAGCATATATGTATGGTAAAGCAACTATTACTGCTCGACCACACTTTTACAGTACAGATAGTCTAGTTTTAGATGCTAAAGGGATGACCATTAATAGTGTCCAAATGAATAATAAAGGCGTAGTGTACAACTATTCAAACGATGTGCTAACCATTCGATTGGACAAAACATATACTCGAAATGACGTTTACACTGTTGTCATCGATTACATTTCTAAGCCGAACGAACGCAAAACAGGTGGAAGTGCAGCCATTACATCAGACAAAGGATTATATTTCATTAACCATGACGGTAAAGATGGCAACAAAATGCCACAGATTTGGACACAAGGGGAAACAGAATCAAACTCTGTTTGGTTTCCAACAATTGATTCACCTAACTTTAAATCTGCTCAAGAAGTTTACATCACAGTTGCCGATAAATATGTCACTCTTTCAAATGGAAAACTAATCAGCAGCAAAAAAAACGCTGATGGTACACGTACAGATTATTGGAAACAAGAACTGCCACATGCCCCTTATTTGTTTATGCTAGGAATTGGCGAATTTAAAATCGTTAAAGACAGCTACACAAAGAAAGATGGTAAAAAAATAGATGTGTTTTACTATGTGGAACCAGAATGGGAGCAATATGCAAAAGATATATTTGGCGACACACCTGAAATGATTCGTTTCTTCTCAGAAAAATTAGGTGTTGAATACCCTTGGGATAAATTCCATCAAATTGTTGTAAGAGATTACGTATCAGGTGCAATGGAAAATACTGGAGCAGTTGTTTTTGGTGACTTTGTTTACAAAACAAAACGCGAATTATTGGACGGTACAAACGAATCCATCATTGCACATGAATTATTCCATCATTGGTTTGGTGACTTAGTAACGGCTGAATCATGGTCAAATCTTCCATTAAACGAAGCCTTTGCCAATTATTCTCAATACTTATGGGATGAATACAAATATGGTAAAGACGAAGCTGATTATAACGCAAGTTCAGAAGCTAGCGGTTACATGCAACAAGCTCAAATGTCAGGTTATCATGATTTAATTTGGTATGATTACGACGAGCGTGAACAAATGTTTGACGGCCACTCTTACAACAAAGGAGGACGTATTTTACACATGTTGCGTAAATACGTTGGCGACGAAGCATTCTTTTTGTCATTAAACAAGTATTTGACTGTTAATCAATATAAAGCAGCAGAGTTTCACCAATTGCGTTTAGCCTTTGAAGAAGTAACAGGAGAAGATTTAAACTGGTTTTTCCAACAATGGTTTACCGCTTCAGGACATCCAAAATTGACCATTGAGCAGCGCATGGAGGGTACAGAGGTTGTTGTGAATATTAAGCAAACACAAAAACTGGCTGAGTTTCCTATTTTCAAATTACCAATGCAAATTGCTGTAGTGGATGATGCTGGAAAACATATTCATTCAGTAGTCGTTGATAAAGTGAACAATGAATTCCGTTTCCCAGTAAATGGTACATTAAAAACGGTTATTCCAGACTATCAAGAAGCTTATTTGGCAGAAGTAAAAGAAGTGAAACCACAAGAACAATTCATTCAACAATATTATGCATCGAATGAGTGGAGAACCCGCAATAAAGCAATGGCCAATGGGTTGAAAAAAATGACACCAGAAGCACAACAATTAATCGTTAACGCATTAAAAGATCCATTCTGGGGAATACGTTTACAAGCTATCAATCAAGCGAGTAAAATTAAGGATGAAGCTCTTAAGAAGGAAGTGATTGCTACGATTAAACAGATTGCAACCAATGACAAACAGTCTAACGTTCGTTCAGCTGCTTTAAATTTCTTAGATAATGCAGCAAACAACGAAGATTTAGAACAATTGTATGTTGATGCAATGAAAGATCCTTCTTATTTAGTGGTTTCTGCAGGTTTGAAATTATTAGGTAAGAAAAACCCACAGAGAGCGTTAGAAATGGCTCAATCGCTAGAAAATGAAAGTTCTACCAATATGGTGGTTGGAGTAGCAGGCTTGTATGCTGATTATGGCGATGAAACCAAATTACCATTCTTCATCAAGAAACTAACAGATGGCTCAATGTCTGGTTTTAATGAATTGGGATTAATGAATCTATTAACAAGTTTTTTAGTTTCACATGATTACAAATTATTCAATCAAGCGATCCCTGTTTACGAGCATTTAGCAAAAAGTGGAGGAATGTACACAAAAATGTTTTTGGGACAAAACATCAACTATGCTTTAAACGCACTTGGTGATGCAAGAAAAAGCATAGAAGCAGCCATTGATGAAGCAAAGAAAGCAAAAACTTCCTCTGTAGAATTAGAAGCAAAACGAAGTGAACTTGATGGAATTATTAGCAAATTAAATGGTTTAGCTAAAAATTAAAAATAGTAAAAAGAGGTAAGGTTACCTACTTTAAAACAATGATGGAATTAGGTCTTGTAGAATCTTAAATGTATTGATAAAATATAACAGATTTTCTCATAACAACCCATCCGAAAACTTTAGCCAAAAATCTTAAAATAATAAGATTTTTGGCTATTTTTGATTTTACGCTTCTAACCTGAGTTCGATTTTAAATCTTTTCTAAAAACGTTCCAGTCCCTTGTTGACAAACCAATTATTTCGACCTAATTTTAAATGTGATGATTGATTGATTTCTCAATTCGTTTGATTTATTCCACTTTTCCGATTATTTTTGCTTTCTATTTTAATTGAACGTGATAGGAATTTTAGCAGGGATAGCAGCTTTTTATTATACAGGAAGTTTTATTGTAGCTTTTTTAGCATACATGGCCGGAAGTTATTTTGATGCCAAAAATCGCATTAAAAAGCAGCAGGCAAACGGTACTTACCAAGGAAAGTACCAAACGAGATCTGCAGAAGACATTTATAATTATTACTCAGCAAGAACATCAAGAGCTACGGATATACCAACCATTTTAATGGCTTTGTCGGCAGTTGTTATGAAGGCTGATGGTAAAGTGCTAAAAGCTGAATTGGATTATGTAAAAGCATTTTTTCATCAACAATTTGGAAATCAATTTACTACTGAACATTTACAAATACTAAAAAATTATTTGCATTCTGATATTCCTGTTACGCAAATTTGTGCTGATGTTCGATTGCATTTACGACCAGATTCTCGCTTGCAATTAATCAATTACCTCTTCGGAATCGCTAAATCTGATGGACATGTTTCCGATCAAGAATTGCGTGTTATAGAAAACATTGCTCTGCAAATGGGAATTCCAACCACTGATTTTGAATCTATTAAAGGCATGTATTACCGAAATGTCAATTCTGACTATAAAATTTTAGGAATTGATGAAAGTGCAACGGATGATGAGGTGAAAAAAGCTTATCGAAAGATGGCCATTAAATACCATCCAGATAAGGTAGCTCAAATGGAAGAAGAATTGCAACGCGGAGCAACTGAAAATTTCCAAAAAATCCAAGAAGCATACGAGTCGATTAAAAAAAGTAGAGGTATTAAATAACAATACGTTAATGGTACTTTCCTTATAGTAGAAGTATTTTTTTACTTTTTTGTTTAATATGTAAAAATTTAGCCTTACATTAGCGAGTTAAACTAAGAAAAATGAAAAGAATAGGATTGTTGTTACTTGCTATAATTGCTTCATTTAGTGCTGTTTTTGCGCAAAATCAAAACGATTCATTCATACAACATGTAGATGCCGCTACTTTTAAAAAAGTGGTCGAATCTGGTAATGGAATTATCTTAGATGTTCGCACGCCTCAAGAAGTTGCAGCGGGCCATATTGCCAATGCTAGTGTAATAAATTTTTATGACGCTGACTTTGAGCAAAAGATTAATCTAATGCAAAAGGACAAAGAAATTTATGTTTATTGTCGTTCTGGCGCTAGAAGTAGTCAAGCTGCGAATTTGTTGCAAAAAAATGGGTTCAAAAAAGTGTATAACTTGCAAGGTGGCATTGGCGCTTGGGAAAAAAAAGGCTATGCAATCACACAACCAACAAACACAGAGGATACGAACATTCAAACAATGACAGTAGTAGATTTGAATAGCTTGTTGAAAGAAAACAAAGTGGTATTCATTGATTTTCACACGCAATGGTGTTCACCTTGCCGTAAAATGGCGCCTGTTGTTGATGAATTAGAAAAAGAATATTCTGGAAAGGTAGTTGTCAAACGAATTGATGTTGACAAGAGCAAAGACATTGCCAAAGAATACCAAGTTAGCGGTGTGCCAGTTTTTACACTTTTTGTAGATGGCAAAGCTGTTTGGACTCATAATGGAATGATTGCCAAAGAGGCCATTGTTCAAGAATTGAATCAAGTATTGAAGAAATAACTCAAAAAAGATAGGATAAGTTCTATTTTTTTAATATCATTGTGTCTGTTTTTTTTGCATACTACAATGAGAGAAAACTAAAATTAAGACAGTCATCACCAATTAAAAAGTGAGATCATTTAAAAATTAATGTAATAATGAGAGTAGGTATTCCAGTAGAAGTTTCAACGAATGAGTTACGCGTAGCTGCTACACCTAAAACGGTACAACGTTTGAGAAAACAAGGGTTTGACGTATACATTCAAGCGGGTGCAGGCGCGAAAGCTAATTATTCAGATGAATCATTTCAAGAAGCAGGTGCAAACATCGTGCCTTCAGCGAATGAAATTTATGGTCAGTCAGATATTGTTTTAAAAGTTCAACCACCAACAGAGCAAGAAATTCCTCTAATGAAAGAAGGATTGGTAATGTTGAGCTATTTATGGCCTGCACAAAACCAAGACTTATTGCAAAAATTAGCAGCTCAAAAAGTAAATGCTGTAGCAATGGACGCTATTCCACGTATTTCACGTGCTCAAAAGATGGACGTTCTTTCATCTATGGCAAATATTGCTGGTTATCGTGCTGTTATTGAAGGTTCTTACCACTTTGGACGTTTTTTAAATGGACAAATCACTGCTGCTGGTAAAGTTGACCCAGCAAAAGTATTGGTAATCGGTGCCGGTGTTGCTGGACTAGCTGCAATTGGCGCTGCAAATTCTTTGGGCGCTATTGTTCGTGCATTTGATACACGTAAAGAAGTAGCAGAACAAATTGAATCAATGGGAGCAAGCTTCTTAACGGTTAACATTGATGAAGACGGTGCTACGGGAACAGGTTACTCAAAAGAAATGAGTAAGGAGTTCATTGAAGCGGAAATGGCTTTGTTTTTAGAACAAGCAAAAGAAGTGGATATTATCATCACAACTGCTCAAATTCCAGGACGTGAGGCGCCAAAATTAATCATGGACTATCACGTTGCTGCTATGAAACCAGGATCTGTTATTGTTGACTTAGCTGCTTCAACAGGAGGAAACTGTGTGATGACAAAACCAGGTGAGATTTATACAACTGAAAATGGTGTAACAATTCTTGGAAAACTAGATCAATTGCCAACTCAGGCTTCTCAATTATATGGTAACAACTTGTGTCACCTATTAGATGACATGGGTAAAGCAGAAGGCTTTAAAATTGATATGGAGGACGATGTTGTTTCCAGAGCAATGGTAACTTACAATGGTCAAATTAATTGGCCACCAGCTCCGTTACAAGTAAGTCCAACAGCAGGAGGAGGAGCTGCTCCAAAAATAGTTGGCCCAACTCCAGAAGAATTAAAAGCACAAGAAGAGGCAAAGCAACGCAAAGCAGCACTTTCTACTATGATTGCGTTAGGTGTAGTGGGGGCATTGTTATTCTTAATCGGACAATTTGCACCTGCTGAGTCTAATTTCTTGCAACACATGACGGTGTTTGTACTAGCAGTATTTGTTGGATGGCAAATTATTACCAATGTTACTCATGCTTTGCACACGCCTTTGATGTCAGTAACCAATGCGATTAGCGGTATCATCATAGTTGGTGGATTGTTGCAAACAACCAATGAAATTAACGTTGTAACAATTATTGCTTTTGTTGCAATTTTATTGGCAAGTATCAACATCGTTGGTGGATTTGTGGTAACACACAGAATGTTAAACATGTTCAAGAAATAAGAATTAGCTATATTTTTAAATAAAGGAAAATGATAGGACACGAAATACAAACAGCAGCGTACTTATTTGCGAGTATTCTGTTTATTTTAAGTTTAGGAGGATTATCCTCACAAGAAACAGCCAAGCGAGGTGTTTTATATGGAATTGTAGGGATGATTATCGCTCTTTTGGCTACGGTTTTAGGACAAGGAGCTGAGGGACACGTTTATATTATTGTTGCAGTAGCCATTGCTTCTGTTATTGGTATTGCATTGGCTCGCAAAGTAGAAATGACTGCTATGCCACAATTGATTGCTATTCTTCATAGCTTCGTGGGATTGGCGGCTGTATTGGTTGGTTATGGTTCTTATTTAGACCCTGAAACACAAGAAATGACAGGCGCAACATTGAATATTCACTTAGTGGAGGTATATATTGGCATCTTTATTGGTGCTTTAACATTCACAGGTTCGATTGTTGCTTGGGGTAAATTGGATGGGAAAATCATGAGTAAAGCATTGATTTATCCTGGAAGGCATACAGTAAACATTGTTTTATTGTTGATTACAATTGTATTAGGTGTATTCTTTGCTAAAGCAGAGGGAACTGATGGATTGATTTATTTATACATCATGACAGCCATTGGTAGCTTCATTGGAGTAATGATGGTAATGGCTATTGGTGGTGGAGATATGCCTGTTGTAGTGAGTATGTTGAATTCTTACTCTGGTTGGGCTGCTGCTGCTGCTGGTTTCATGTTAGGAAATGATTTATTGATTGTTACTGGTGCTTTAGTGGGTAGTTCAGGTGCTATCTTATCTATCCATATGAGTAAAGCGATGAATCGTAAGTTTATTTCTGTGATCTTAGGAGGATTTGGAACTGCAGGTGGTTCAAGCAAGGAAATTGAAGGTGAAATCACACAAATCAATCACGAAGAAGCAGCTGATTTATTGAAAAATGCTAAATCAGTAGTGATTGTGCCTGGATATGGTATGGCTGTTGCTAAAGCACAATATCCAATTCATGACATGGTACAAACATTGCGCAACATGGGGAAAGAAGTTCGCTTTGCAATTCACCCCGTAGCGGGACGTTTACCTGGACACATGAACGTGTTATTAGCAGAAGCAAAAGTTCCGTATGATATCGTATTGGAAATGGATGAAATTAACCCTGATTTGCCAGACACAGACGTGGTAATGGTGATTGGTGCAAACGACGTTGTTAACCCAGGAGCGGAAGATGATCCAGGTTCTTCTATCTATGGAATGCCAGTTATCAAAGCGTGGAATGCTGAGCGTGTTATCATCATGAAACGTTCACTTTCTTCTGGTTATTCTGGTGAGGACAACCCGTTATTTTACCGTGATAACTCAGATATGTTATTGGGTGATGCCAAAGAAAGTACGGATAAGTTATTGTCTTATTTGAAACAATAAAATTGATGCTTAAAGAAGCTATTGCTAAAGTTAATTTCAGCAATGGTGCTATTTTAATTGTATTAGTAGCTATAAATTTCCTTGTAAAAGGAATGTTTATAGACTACCATTCTTTAGGAGGGGATGAACCATTTAGTGTGTATCACGCTCAGATGGACATCCCCTCTATCATTGATTTACTTACAAAAGGAAACAACCCACCGCTGTATGAAATTTTGTTGCATTGGTGGATCAAATTGGGTGGAATAAGCACACTTTCTGTTCGTTTTCCTTCTCTTATCGCTAGTTGTGTGGCACTTATTTACATTTATAAATTAGGTGAGTCTATTGCCAATTCTCGCGTCGCGATAATTGCATCGGTGATTTTTATTTTTTCCAATTATCACTTGTTGTTTGCTCATGAAGCCAGAGTCTATGCTATTTTTGGTATGCTTTCCAGTATGTCGATGTGCTATTTTTATCAGTTGTTTTTAATTGTAACAAATACTGCACCTAAATCGACAAAAACGCTGTTTTTTTATGTTTTTTCTTCGGTTTTTCTAATTTATGCACATTATTTTGGATTTTTTGTCCTTTTTGCTCAAGGCTTGTTTCTCCTATTATTTATTAAAAAAATTCTTCATTGGCGAATACTTCTCAGCGTATTAGCTGTGCTGCTTGCGCTGTATTTACCTAATTTATTTACCTTGTACCAACGATTGAATGAGTCAATAGAAGGAACGTGGGTTAGTCCCCCGAATGGAATTGATGATCTTTACAACATGATTCGTCATTTTACCAATGCGCCAGTTGTAACCGGAACCATCATCTTATTGCTTTTGGCAAGTGGTGTAAAAGTATGGTTGACAAGGCAAAAAACACAGACGAACCAAGGTAAATTACTGATTGTTGTTTGGTTTTTTAGCATATTTTTTGCCATGTTTGCTATTTCTTATCAATTGCCCATGTTTTTAGATCGCTATTTGATGCCAGCATCCATTGCTTTTATTGTGTTAGTGAGTATAGCAGTTGATTTTTTATCGCTTAAAGCCAAATACAGTTGGGTGTTACCCGTTATTACAATTGGTCTTTTTGTGACGACCGTAAAGCCTGCTATTTCAAACAAACGAAACGTGAAAGAAGCTGTACAATTTGTCAAAGATTGGAAGGATGAAAAAACACTTGTGCTATTTAGTCCAACAAATTTTATCTTAGATTTTAGTTACTACTACGATAGAAACGTGTTCCAAACAATAGATACTACAGCTAATTATTCCAAACTTCAATCCATGCTTGGAAAGGAATCAATTGTTGGCGTTAATTCTATTGAAGAAGTTGCTATTGATTCATGGAAACGCATTGTTTATTTAGACGCAGCAGCTGATTTTAACAATCCAACTAATGGAATCAATGCCCGATTAGAAGAAAGTTTCACGCTTAAAACAACACAAAACGTTTATGAAATTTACACGATTAAAGAATACGTTAAAGATGAATAACTAATTTATCCTTGCGCCCAATTTAATGCGTCATAAGCCTTGTCAATCGAATCAATTCCATCAAAAATTAAACGTAATTTATTGTTTTTTTCGCTAATTTTTACTCCTTTTGGATTGGTTTGAATGTAATTCAATACAGCTGTAAACTGTGGACTTTGGTAGTAAAAATGTTGTGGATTTTCATTAAAATAACCAATCATTTTTTCTGATTTAATTACCAAACGAACAAAACCAATTGCTTGTGCTTTTTTGCGTAAACGAATGGATTGTAAAAGCTCATCCACAATAGCAGGAATTGGTCCGAAACGGTCTAATAATTGATTTCTAAAGCTTTCTAACTCTTCTTCTTTTTGAATATTGTCTAATTCTTGATACAATGATAAACGCTCAGCAACATTGTTGACATAGTCATCTGGTATGCGTATTTCTAAGTCTGTTTCAATGATGCAATCTTGTACAATTTGCTGATAATTGTCCGTGTTTCTATCTTCAAAAAGTTCTTTAAACTCTTGATTTTTCAATTCTTCAATGGCTTCGTTGAGAATCTTTTGATACATTTCAAAGCCTATTTCAGATATAAATCCACTTTGCTCACCTCCCAACATGTTTCCAGCTCCTCGAATGTCTAAGTCTTTCATCGCAATGTTGAATCCTGAACCTAAATCGGAGAATTGAACCAAAGCTTCTAAACGTTTGCGAGCTTCTGTTGTTAAAACGGATGATTTTTGTGAGATGAGGTAACAGAACCCCTTTTTATTAGAACGCCCAACTCGGCCACGAAGTTGGTGCAAATCACTCAAACCAAAATTATGTGCGTCATTGATAATCATCGTGTTGGCATTTGAAATATCAATACCAGATTCAATGATAGTTGTTGCCAATAATACATCGTATTCGTGATTGATAAAGCCCATCATGATTTTCTCTAAGTCCTTACCATCCATTTGTCCGTGACCAATGGCAACGCGAACACCAGGGCATAAACGCTGAAGCATTCCAGCTATTTCTTTGATGTTAGCTAATCGATTGTGCACGAAATATACTTGACCACCACGACTTAATTCATAAGCAACAGCATCTCTAATTCGCTCTTCACTAAAAGTGATGATTTCTGTTAAAACAGGTTGGCGATTAGGCGGTGGAGTATTGATGATGCTCAAATCACGTGCTCCCATCAATGAAAACTGTAAGGTTCTCGGAATCGGCGTTGCAGTTAAGGTTAAAGTATCAACAGTTGCTCGCAAGGTTTTTAATTTATCTTTGACTGAAACACCAAATTTTTGTTCCTCGTCAATAATCATCAAACCTAAGTCTTTGAATTTTACTTTGTCAGCAACAATGGCGTGTGTACCGATAAGAATATCGATTTTTCCATCTGCTAAATCTTTCAATGTTTGAGTAGTTTCTTTTGCCGATTTAAAACGATTGATATAGTCAACACGGCAAGGGAATTCTTTTAAGCGTTCTGAAAAACTGCGATAATGCTGCAAAGATAAAATGGTTGTAGGCACCAATACTGCCACTTGTTTACTGTCAGCAACTGCTTTAAAAGCGGCGCGAATAGCCACTTCAGTTTTGCCAAATCCTACGTCGCCACAAATCAAACGATCCATAGGGACTGGCTTTTCCATGTCCTCTTTTACTGCCAAAGTAGCTTTTGACTGATCTGGCGTGTCTTCATACATGAAAGAAACTTCCAACTCATTTTGTAAATAAGTATCTGGAGAGAATTGAAAACCAGGTTGACTTTTGCGTTTTGCGTATAGTTGAATTAAATCAAAGGCTAATTCTTTGATTTTTGTTTTCGTTTTATTCTTTAAAGTTGCCCAAGCTTGCGTTCCTAACTTGTTCACTTTTGGTATGCTTCCTTCTTTACCTGTAAATTTTGAAATACGATGCAGTGAATGCACGCCAACATACAAAACATCACCATCTTTATAGACCAAACGAATGGCTTCTTGTGGTTTTCCATTAACGTCAATGGTTTCTAAACCAGAGAATTGTCCCACGCCATGGTCAATATGTGTTACATAATCACCCTTCTGAAGGTTGTAAATTTCTTTTAAAGTCAATGCTTGTTTCGCTTGTCTAAAACCTTCTTTTAGACGAAAACGATGATAACGTTCAAATAACTGATGGTCAGTGTAGCAAACTAACTGATTGTTTGGAGAAATAAAACCTTCACTAAGAGAAAAGTGCATTGGGACAAATTGAGCTTTTTCACCTTCTTCTTCACTTATATCTGCTAAAATCTGTTCCAAACGCTCCATTTGCTTGGGCTGATTGGAAAAGATTAACACTTTATTACCTTGTGACGTTCTTACTAAAATGTCATCTCTTAGCAACTCAAATTGTTTGTTGAAGGATGGTTGTGGTTGAAAATCAAATGAATGTTTGTAATCGCTTTTGAAATAAGGCTCTAATCCCCATTCTATTACTGACATCGATTGTATTTCGTCTTCAAAAACGACTGGATTTAGGTACAAATTACTTGGAATTGTATGTTTCACTGTATCTGGCAATCCAGCGTGAATACCAACAGCTTTGTCGTATTCTTTTTTAAGAATTTCTTTTGTGCGTTCAACAGAATCAATCCAAATGATGGTGTTTTTGCCAATAAATTCAAAAAAACTAGCATTTCCTTCTTGTACTAATTTCCCTTGTACGTTTGGTACAATTGCAAAATGTTGGTGATTATTGATGGATAATTGCGTAGAAGGATCAAAGGTGCGGATGGATTCTACTTCGTCACCAAAAAACTCAATACGAAATGGGTTGTCGTTAGAGTAGGAGAAAATATCAATGATACCACCGCGAATAGAGAATTGTCCAGGTTCGTACACAAAATCAACCGCTTCGAAATGGTATTCTATCAGCAATTCCTGTATGAATTCGATGGAATATGTTTTACCTTTTTCTAAACGAAAAGTGTTTTGAGTAAATGTTTTTTGTGTGGGTACTTGTTCAAATAAAGCTTCTGGATAGGTAATGACCCACGCATTTTTACCACTATTGATTTTCTCTAAAACTTCCGCACGTTGAACAACATTTGCATTATCGATTTCTTCAAATTGATAAGGAACACGATAAGAAGCAGGATAAAAAAGAATATTTGCATTTTCTGGAAATATCCCCTCAAAATCATTTAAAAAATAAGCAGCCTCTTCTTTGTCTGAAAGTATGAACAAATGATTTCCGGGAGTTTGATTAGTAACAGCAGCTGTAGATACTGCTTTTGAAGAACCTGCCAACCCTTTCCAATGGATTTTTGTCCCAATTGATTGGAGTTGTTGTGAAGTTGCTTCTATTGCTGGTAATTGTTCAAATAATCCCCGAAATTCTTTATTGTTCATCGATGATGTTTTCTATTGTTTTTTAATAAAAGTGCAAATTTACGAATTTTGATGGAATGTGAAAAATGGAAGATGCTTTGTAAATCATATCTTTTAGTCATGAACTTTGCTTGATTGCGTTATTAATTTCACAGCTTTTTTATTTATCTTTGCAGTTTTAACTTTCCAATTCAAGTAATGAAACAGAAATATCAGGAGTACAAAGGATTGAATTTGCCAGAAGTGGCTAAGTCAGTCATGGAAAAATGGGATGCAAACAATGTTTTCGAACAATCTATTGCAACACGTGAAGGAAAAAAACCTTATGTGTTTTTTGAAGGACCACCATCAGCAAATGGATTGCCAGGAATTCACCACGTAATGGCTCGTTCGATTAAGGATATTTTCTGTCGTTACCAAACCTTAAAAGGAAAACAAGTAAAACGTAAAGCGGGTTGGGATACACATGGCTTGCCTGTTGAGCTTGGTGTTGAAAAAGAATTGGGTATCACAAAAGAAGATATTGGTACAAAAATATCTGTTGAAGATTACAATGCTGCTTGTAAACAAGCTGTTATGCGTTACACAGATATTTGGAATAACTTAACGAAAGAAATGGGCTATTGGGTAGATATGGAAAATCCATATATTACTTATGAGCCTAAATACATGGAGTCTGTTTGGTGGTTGTTAGGTGAATTGTACAAGAAAAATTTGTTGTATAAAGGTTACACGATCCAACCGTATTCTCCTAAAGCAGGAACTGGATTGTCATCGCATGAATTAAATCAACCTGGTTGTTACCGTGATGTTACTGATACAACTGTTGTAGCTCAGTTTAAGGTGAAAGATGGTTCTGCTTCCCCCTTTGGAGGGGGACAAGGGGGAGGAACTTTTCCTGAAAATACTTACTTCCTTGCTTGGACAACTACCCCTTGGACGTTGTCTTCAAACACTGCTTTGACAGTTGGTCCAAAGATTGAATATGTATTGGTAAAAACCTTTAATCAATATACTTTTCGTGAAATTTATGTAATTCTTGCGAAAAATCTTGTTGGATTACAATTTGCTGGTAAATTCTTCCAAGTGGAAAGTGAGGAAGAGTTAGCTACGTTTAACAAGGAAGACAAGAATACCCCTTACTTCATCGTGAGTGAGTGTTTAGGCGCTGATTTAGTGGGTGTCAAATATGAACAGTTGTTGCCTTATGCGCTTCCTTATGAAAATGCAGACAAAGCATTCCAAGTGATTCCAGGTGATTTCGTAACGACGGAGGATGGTACAGGTATCGTACACACAGCTCCGACTTTTGGTGCGGAGGACGCGAAGGTTGCTGCTGATGCAGGTGTTCCAGGTATGTTGGTATTAGATGAAAATGGTAAGGCTGTTCCGTTGGTTGACTTACAAGGTAGATTTCGTCCTGAAATGGGTGAATTTGCTGGTATGTATGTTAAAAATGAATATTATACTGACGGTGATGCTCCTGAAAGATCTGCTGACGTGCAAATTGCCATCAAATTAAAAGAAGAGAACAAAGCGTTCAAAGTAGAGAAATACGTTCACAGTTACCCTCATTGCTGGAGAACAGATAAGCCGGTATTGTATTATCCATTAGATTCTTGGTTCATTCGTGTGACAGAGGTTAAAAACCGCATGATTGAATTGAATAATACGATAAACTGGAAGCCGGAATCAACAGGTTCAGGGCGTTTTGGTAAGTGGTTGGAGAATGCAAATGATTGGAATTTATCTCGTTCTCGTTACTGGGGTATTCCAATTCCAATTTGGAGAACAGAAGATGGAACGGAAGAAATTTGCATTTCATCTGTTGAGCAACTTAAAGCAGAATGTGAAAAAGCTGTAAAAGCTGGTTTCATGGCTTCAAACCCATTCGAGAAGTTTGAAGTTGGCAACATGTCAAAAGAAAATTACGATTTAATCGATTTGCATAAAAACTATGTGGACACGATTACTTTGGTAAGCAATTCAGGGCAACCAATGAAACGTGAGTCCGATTTGATTGACGTTTGGTTTGATTCAGGTGCTATGCCGTATGCTCAATGGCATTATCCTTTTGAAAACAAGGAATTAATCGATAATGCGAAGAGTTACCCAGCTGATTTTATTGCTGAAGGGGTTGACCAAACACGTGGTTGGTTCTATACCTTGCATGCGATTGGAACAATGGTATTTGATTCTGTAGCTTATAAAAATGTTGTTTCTAACGGATTGGTATTAGACAAAAATGGACAAAAAATGTCAAAACGTCTTGGCAACGCTGTTGACCCGTTTGAAACTTTATCAAAATATGGACCAGATGCTACCCGTTGGTACATGATTACCAATGCGCAACCTTGGGACAACTTAAAGTTTGACGTAGATGGAATTACAGAGGTTCAACGTAAGTTCTTCGGAACTTTGTACAATACGTATTCTTTTTACTCGTTGTACGCCAATTTAGACGGGTTTGGTTATTCAGAAGCAGATATTGCACTAGAAAATAGACCAGAAATTGATCGTTGGATTTTATCGAAGTTAAATACTTTAATCAAAGAAGTTGATGCTGCTTACTCAACGTATGAGCCAACGAAAGCGGGTCGATTGATTCAAGATTTTGTAAGTGATCAGCTTTCAAATTGGTATGTACGTTTATGCCGTCGCCGTTTCTGGAAAAACGATGATACACAAGATAAATTATCTGCTTACCAAACGCTTTATACTTGTTTGGAAACAGTTGCCATCATTGGTGCTCCTATTGCTCCATTCTTTATGGATCAATTGTTTAGCGACTTAAATGCTGTAACGAATCGTCACAATGTGATTTCAGTTCATTTAGCTGATTTTCCTCAATCAAACAATGCGATTATCAACGAGCGTTTAGAAGCTCAAATGGAGTTGGCGCAACGTGTTTCTTCATTGGTGTTGGGTATTCGCAAAAAAGAGCGTTTGAAAGTTCGTCAGCCATTGCAAAAAATCATTGTCCCAGTATTGGATAAAACATTTGCTTCAGATTTAGAACACGTTAAAGAGTTGATTTTGTCAGAAGTAAACGTGAAAGAATTAGAATTGTTAGAGGAAGGAAACGGTATGTTTGTGAAGCAAATCAAGCCAAACTTTAAAACAATTGGTCCAAAATACGGAAAACAAATGAAAGCAATTGCTGCGATGGTGGCAGGATTTAGCCAAGATGAAATTGCTTCAGTAGAATCGAATAAAGGATGGAGTGGAGAAATCGCAGGCGAGCAAATTTCACTTGATTTAGGCGATTTTGAAATCGTTGCACAAGATATTCCAGGTTGGTTGGTAAGTTCTGAAGGAGGAATTACTGTAGCGTTGGATAGTGCTATTTCAGAAGAGTTAAAAAATGAAGGTATTGCTCGTGAGTTGATTAACCGCATTCAAAATATCCGTAAAGATGCTGGATTGGATGTAACGGACCGAATAGTGATTAAGTTAGACACAACTCCTGAAATTCAGACCGCTATCAGCGCTAATACGAGTTATGTAAGTGCTGAAGTATTAGCGACGGATATTCAATATACAACAGCTCTAACCAATGCTTTAAGCATTGACATTGAGCAAGAAGGAGATGCTAAAATTATTGTAGAAAAAGCATAAATTATATTCCCCTTCGAGACTCGAAGGGGAATATTTTTCGCTATACAATCATTAAATGGAGATAGAAGTTTATACGGATGGTGCAGCAAAAGGAAATCCAGGTCCAGGAGGTTATGGTATCGTGATGCGCTTTGGTAAACACGAGAAGGAATTGTCGCAAGGTTACCGCCGAACGACCAATAATCGTATGGAACTTTTGGCATTGATTGTAGCTTTGGAGCAACTTAAAACTAATGAGCATCCTATTGTTGTTTATTCTGACTCTAAATATGTTATTGATTCAATCACTCAAAACTGGGTGCAAGGCTGGGTTAAAAAAGGGTTTAAAGGGAAGAAAAATAAAGACTTGTGGCTGCGCTATTTAGCTGTTGCTAAAAACCTTAGACTTCGCTTTGTTTGGGTGAAAGGCCACAATGGTCATCCCGAAAATGAGCGTTGTGACCAATTAGCTGTGGCGGCAGCAGAAAGCTCAAACCAATTAATAGATACTGAATTTGAACGTCTTGAAGCAATGGGAGACGATGCATTAAATTTTGAATAAAATGGAATTGATTAAAAAATATTTTCAAGGTTTGTCTGATAAGCAGTTGCAGCAATTTGAACAATTGAAGCCTTTATATGAAGAGTGGAATGCTCAAATCAATGTCATTTCAAGAAAAGATACGGATAATTTCTTTGAACGCCATGTTTTGCATTCGCTTGCTATTGCTAAAGTTATGACTTTTGAAGACGGTGCTGATATTTTAGATATTGGTACTGGAGGTGGTTTTCCCGGCATTCCTTTAGCTATTTTGTATCCTAATTGTCATTTTACCTTGGTTGATTCTATTGGTAAAAAAGTAAAAGTTGCTGGAGCAGTCGCTGCTTCGTTAGGTTTAACAAACGTTACTTGTATTCACGACAGGGCTGAAAATATTGATAAAAAATTTGATTTTATTGTAAGTAGGGCTGTAACAACAATGCCAGATTTCTTGAAATGGACTAAAAATAAGTTCAAATCTAAGAACGTACATGAGTTAGCCAACGGAATTCTTTACCTTAAAGGTGGAGATTTACGCGAGGAAATGAGCACCGTTAAGAAATTCTATAAATTCTACGATATTCCAAACTTTTTTTCTGAAGAATTTTTTGAAACCAAGAAAGTTGTTTATGT
>CAZOKJ010000004.1:46499-121221 GCA_964580465.1 uncultured Fluviicola sp.
ATATTCCAAACTTTTTTTCTGAAGAATTTTTTGAAACCAAGAAAGTTGTTTATGTAAGAAATTAATAAAGAATTTCTTTACCTTTCTAGTGTTACAAATCCTTGTTTTTCGATTGGTTCACCTCCATTGAACTGCCCTTTTATGATGTAAAAATAAACTCCTTCCATCATTTTATTGCCTGCTTTATCTTTGCCATCCCATTCAAAATTAGCTTGGTCGAATGAGCGAATGACAGCGCCCCATCTGTTTAAAATGTAACAACTTAATTGTTCAAATCCCTCGTTTGAAATTAATTTAAACACATCATTAATGCCATCATTGTTTGGCGTAAATACGTTGGGAACTTCTACACTGCAAGCAGCAATTACTTCGATATATACAGAATCTAAAGCGGAAATACAACCATTGTTCTCAATGTAATAACTTAAATAGCCGCTTTCAGTTGCTTGAAACACAAAATGATTACCAACAGTTTGATTTTGATCATTCCAATGGGTGATGCTATAAGCTGGATCAGTCGTGATGTCAACGGTGATTGTTTTTCCTTTGCAAACTTTTGCGATTGCTGGAATTGTCCCTGTAGGAAGTGGTTGAACTGTTATTAACACTGAATCTTCAACCGATGAACAATTTTGATACGTACCTTTTACATTATAATATCCACTTGTTGAAGGAGTAACTGTTAATTGATTCGTTGTGTTTCCATTTTCCCAAACATAATTAGTAGCTGGGAAATTACTATTTACGGTAATAGTCGTTGATTCTCCTTGACAAATCGTTGTTGTTCCTGTAAAATTTAGTTTCAACGCAGGTATGACAACAATTTCAATAGAATCTTTTCCTATGCAACCATTGGGACTTGTTACTGTTACTGAGTAAGTAGTTGTATGTGTTGGTGTATCCTGAATTTGTTGGGTAGTTGCTCCTGTTGGTTGCCACAAATAGGTCAAATTGTTTTGAGGAGAACTTGCTGTTAAAAAAACAGGATTGCCATAACAAACGGTACTTTCTAATTCTATAATATCAACAATTGGAGTAGGTAAAACAGTGATAGTTCTTGTTTCAATGTTTGATACACAGCCATTTGTGTCAACGGCTTTTACTGTATAAGTTGTATTTGTTGTAGGCGATACAGCCAATTCATTGGATTGAATGTTGCCTGGCATCCATGTGTATGTTAAATTAGTATTGGAAGAACTTGCTACAATTGAAGAATAATCTCCTTTGCAAATAGTGTCATTAGGTGTTACAGAAATAACTGGATTTTGAATGCTAGTTACGTGAATGGTATCTGTTTCATAGCAAATTGAAGTAAAGGTAATATCATCAATCATAAAATCGTTTCCTGCAATGTTTGTATTTTGATTTCTAATACAAATGTTAGCCGTTGACATAGTTCCAGAGTTCCAAATTTGAAAGAATTGTGACCAATTACATCCTGTTGTGGATGGAGAAAAAATGGATCCGATAGTTTGATTGTTAATCGTAAATTGAAGTTGTGCTACATTGTTATCATTTAAAGCATTTGCCACCCAAGTCCCGAAGTAATAATCTGTATTAGGATTGATTGCAACTGTTTGACACCACACGTTCGTTGGTGTGTTTGCACCATTTACAACCATCATTTTATCACCTGGAGCAGGAGTATGGTCTTGGCAAGAAGAAAAGTTGCTATGTGCTAAATTCGGCGATGTTGTAATTGTATAATATCCTTCTTGAGAAAGCATACCCCACGAACCTGTTGAAGTCGTCGTGTAGGTGTAACCAGTTGTGAAACCAACATTCCCTTGCTCAAAATTACCATTTACAATAAGGTTGTCCGTTAAATTTAAGGTTCCGACTTTTACCCAATAATTCCCAGTTTGACTAACAGTTCTCGTGGGAGTTGTTGCTCCATTATCCCATAGGTAGGTATTGAAAGATCCCGGATTTAACGTCAGGTTTTGTCCTTGACACAACACAGTGTCATTCCCTAGTTGTGGTAAGATGGTTCCACATTGGGCAAAAAGCGTAGAAGTAAGAGTAGAGATGATAGTGACGAAAAAAGCAAGAACTTTCATGTCGGTGAATTTTAATGCAAAACTATGAAAAACAATGGTCGCTTCAAAATAAATTTTGTTAATTGAAATTCTATACTTGTTGAGGTCTAATTCTTTCTAATAAAATAATTTAGCAGAAAAAGCACAGATTCAATTTTATTCTTTATATTTGTTCTTTCTAAATGAGTATAGAAATCGTTCTAGCAGCTCATTTAAGTTTTATTCTGCTAGGGCATTCTATTTTTTCAGTTTACTGTTCAAATTCAATCCTCTTAACGTTTAAGGCTCCTTGTTGCGAAACAAGGATTGTTAGTATTCACTTTGAATGCTAGTTGAAAGTGGAAAATTCAGTTGAAAAACTGATTTTTAAATAATAATTATTAAAGTAAAACAATGAAAGAAGGAACAGTAAAGTTTTTTGATGAAACTAAAGGTTATGGTTTTATCACTGATTCAGAAAATGGTAAAGATGTATTCGTACATAAAACAGGTTTAAGAGGCCCAGTTAGAGAAAATGACAAAGTAACATTTGAGTTGCAAGAAGGTCCTAAAGGATTAAACGCTACAAATGTTTCTATGATTAAATAATCATTCAGTTTATTCTTAAGTAAAAGGTGTCCGATTTTTCGGATACCTTTTTATTTATACTCCCAAGCAGGAATCACACAGCGTATTCCTTCTGGTGAATCCATTAAAGTCGCACATAAGTTACAATGGTCACAACCGTTTTTATACTCTTTTTTGTATTGTTTTAAGTGATTAATCATTTGCGGATCACGCATTAAAGGTCTTCCTGATTGTACAAAATCAAACCCTAAATCCATTACTTTTTCCAAACTTTCTACTTCGTTTGCTCCACCAATGTAAATTAGATTACACTTAACGCGCTCGCGAACTTTTTTGGCTGCTTCTAGTAAATAAAGTTCTTTAAAAGGATATTTTTTAAACATAAAAGGCCCCATCAATTTTAATCCTAATCGCATGATGGCCTTGCGTTCATTTTGAATCAATCCATTTTGCAAAGAATCTCCATGAAACAATAGCATTGGATTTTGACTTGAGGTACCAGCACTCAAAATGATTCCATCAATTCCGGCTTTATCTAAATATTCTGCTACTTGAATCCCTTCTTCCAAAGAGATGCCACCTTTCATGTCATCATACATGGTGATTTTGCCCAAAATTGGGAAGGTATCACCAACAGCTTTGCGTACTTTTTCTAAAACCAACAAAGGAAAACGCATTCTATTTTCTAAACTTCCACCGTATTTATCTTTGCGTTTATTTGTTAGAGGGCTAATGAATTGGCTTAATAAATATCCGTGACCAAAATGTATTTCTACTGCATCAAACCCTGATTCTTTCATGATTCGAGCTGCATTTGCATAACTATCAGAAACTTCTTGAATTAACTGTTCATCCATTTCCTCGGTAAAAAACATTCCGAAAGCCATACCCATTTTATTGAGACCACGACTAGCAGAAACTGGGCGCTTGCGAATTAATTGATCATTGCGGCTAAACCCACCACAATGCGCTAATTGACCAGATAATTTTGTGCCATATTTGTGAACAGTGTCCGCCAATTTTTGCAATTGAGGCTTAATTTCTTCTCGAATGTACATATAGCGACTTTGCATGCGACCATCTGCCTCAGGTGCACAATAAGCCAAAGTTGTCATTCCAACACCTCCAGCAGCAAAGGTTTCATGAAAATCAATGCATTTATCGTTAATGTTATTATTGCCATCCAACATTGATTCAAATGTTGCCGCTTTTATTATACGATTTGATAACTCTAAGCCATTTAATTTAGCTGGAGTAAGTAGTTTTTCCAAGCCTTTTAATTCGTTTTGTCCCATAACAATAAGTATTTAAACGCAAGATAATCAAAAATTAGTAATTCTTAAACATTTGATAGGTAAAATTCACAATTAAATTCAATTTTAATCATTAACTTTAAGCCCGAAACTATAATTACAAAGAAATGCAACGATATAAAAGTTATGCACTTGGACAATGGATGGATGGGGAAGGAGTAGAAACAAACTTATTCAACGCTATTACAGGTGAACAAATTGGGGAAGTATCAAGCAAAGGGTTTGATTTTGATGCTATTCTGGATTATGGACGTACAACTGGAGGGAAGCAGTTGCGTAAAATGACCTTTCAAGAAAGAGGTCGTATGTTGAAGGCTTTAGCCTTGTATTTGTTAGAAAGAAAAGAAAAATACTATCAAGTGAGTGCGTTGACTGGTGCAACACGCATTGACTCTTGGATTGATATTGAAGGTGGGATTGGTAACTTATTTGCAAACGCATCTTTGCGTCGTGAATTTCCTGATCTTCCATTTTATGTGGATGGCGAG
Organism: uncultured Fluviicola sp.; assembly: GCA_964580465.1. Classification (GTDB taxonomy): domain Bacteria; phylum Bacteroidota; class Bacteroidia; order Flavobacteriales_D; family Crocinitomicaceae; genus Taishania. Next base: position 50,907 of record CAZOKJ010000004.1, read on the forward strand.
GCCGTTAATCTTTCAAAAAGTGGAAGCTTTATTGGTCATCACATCATGGTACCTAAGGAAGGGGTAGCCGTACACATCAATGCATTTAACTTCCCAATTTGGGGGATGTTAGAAAAAATTGCGGTAAACTTGTTAGCTGGCGTTCCGGCGGTGGTAAAACCGTCAAGCGTAACAGGTTTCTTAACTCAAGTGATGGTGGAAGATATCATTGAATCTAAAATTTTACCAGAAGGTTCTTTACAACTTATTTTAGGTTCAGCTCGTGAATTGATTACAAGTGTGCGCTCAAATGATGTGGTAACATTTACAGGTAGTGCTCACACAGGATTGAAATTAAAATCAACTCCTATTATTACACAAGAAAATATTCCGTTTAACTTAGAAGCAGACTCACTAAATGCAGCTGTTTTAGGTAAAAAATCTGTGCCTGGAACTGCTGAGTTCGACTTGTTTGTAAAGGAAGTTGTTAAAGAAATGACTGTAAAAGCAGGGCAAAAATGTACTGCTATTCGTCGTATTTTTGTTCCAGAAGAATTAATTGACGATGTACAGAAAGCTATTTCAGCTCGTTTATCTTCTGTAATGATTGGAGACCCTGTAACAGAAGGTGTTCGTATGGGGGCTTTGGCTTCAAGAGATCAAGTACAAGCTGTAAGGGAAAGTGTTGAAGCATTATCGAAATCTCAAAACATTGTTTATGGTGATTTAGATGAATTCAATGTAACTGGAGCAGACAAAAACAAGGGAGCATTTTTCTCACCAATTTTATTTAGAAACGATGATCCTTATGCAAAAACAGATGTGCACAACATCGAAGCGTTTGGTCCTGTTTCAACTATTATGCCTTACAAAAACATCGAAGATGCTATTGAATTAGCAAAAATGGGTAAGGGTTCTTTGGTTTCTTCTATTGTTACACCATGTAACAAAGAAGCAACTGAGTACGTTCTTGGAGCAGCAAGTTCACATGGACGTATTTTGGTCTTGAACGAGCAGTGTGCAAAAGAAAGCACAGGTCACGGTTCTCCAATGCCAATGTTGACACACGGTGGGCCTGGTCGCGCTGGTGGAGGTGAAGAAATGGGTGGTAAACGTGGTGTAATGCACTATTTACAACGTACAGCTATTCAAGGTCACCCGACAACAATTACTGCCATTACACAAGTTTACCAACAAGGAGCAAAAGGAAACTTATTGGATGAACATCCATTTAAGAAATACTTTGAAGAAATTCAAGTTGGTGATCAATTAATTACGGAAAGTCGCACGATTACTCCAGAGGACATTGACCAGTTTGCAGCTTTAACAGGCGATAATTTCTATGCACATAAACGTGAAACAAATTTTGAAGGAACAATGTTTGACGAGCAAGTTGCTCACGGATATTTTATCATGAGTGCAGCAGCAGGTTTATTTGTTGATAGCTACGAAATTAATCCTGTGTTATTGAACTATGGAATCGATTCATTGCGTTTTACAAAACCTGTTTACGCAGGAGCTAAGATTCATATCCGTTTTACTTGTCAAGAAAAGATTACATCTGACTACAATCCAAAAGCAGATGATCCAAAATCACAAATTGATAAGGGTGTTGTGAAATGGATGGTAGAAATGTTAGATGATACAGATACGCCATTAGTTGGAATTGCTACTATTTTAACAATGGTTAAAAAGAAGCATCCAGGAGTTTAATTTTTTTGATTGATAAAAAAATAGAATAGGAAGAGTGTGTTTGAAAAGTCAGACACACTCTTTTTGTTTTTACTGACAGAATGTCCTAAGTATAATTCAGGCACGTATTTTGAGTATCAATCTACATGAACACTAAAAAACACCCTTTTGGCGAAACGTTAGAAGCATTGATTTATCCTTTGCTTTTAGTGGCTATTTTGTGGGTCGTTCAATGGATTGATTACATTTCTCCAATTGATTTTTACAAATATGGGCTGTTACCACGCTCGATAGAGGGATTGAAAGGAATTTTATTGATGCCACTTTTGCATTCTCAGCATGACATACACCATGTGCTCAATAATTCTGTCACCTTGTATCTTTTCTTAGCCGTGCTGATTTTTTATTATCGCGAAGTAGCTTTAAAAGTTTTTCTATTACTTTGGGTAATGACTGGTGCTTTGGTTTGGATGTATGCTGAAAATAAAGGAGCTTATCACATTGGGATGAGTGGTGTTATCTATGGTTTATTAGGTTTTTTGTTTACTTCTGGTGTACTGCGTAGGTATTTGCCATTACAAGCAATCTCGCTATTCATCGTGTTCATGTACGGCAATATGATTTGGGGAATCTTCCCAATTCGAGCAGCGATTTCGTGGGAGGGGCATTTTATGGGATTAGTTGCAGGGGTTATTTTAGCTTTTGTTTACAGAAAAGAAGCCATTCAAGCACCAAAATATCAATATGAAATAGAAAAAGAAATGGGAATTGAACCCCCTGATTTTGAAGCAGAATGGCGAGAAAAAATAGCTGCATTAGAACGCGCTGAAGAAGAACGCAAACGACAAGAGCAAGGATATGTTATCACGTACCAATATACCCCAACAAATAAACAAGAAAGCATTGTCATTACTAGCATCTCAAATGCTAATAGCTCAACAACGATCAGTCAAAATCCAAAAAAAGAATAATTATTTCTTGATACTTCCCATTCCTTGACTGACTTCAGCCCAAGAATCTACATCAAATTGAAGATGGATAAAGTCACAAGTAGCTAGTAAAATCATTTCGTCAGTTAAGTAAGTAGCCAAATCTGACAAGCCATTGTTGTGCCCAATAATGAATAAATCATTTTCTGTATTTTGTTGGCAGATAATAGAAAGCAATTCTTGGTAGGAAGCTAAATAAAGTTCATCCATTAAAAGAACTTCTTTTAATTTGCTCGTTTCTACTAATGTTCCTTTAAGCGCGGTATAACTTTGGCGTGTTCTTTTGGCTGTTGAAATCAATAAATTGAAATCATTGGAGAACTCATACGTTTTTAAAAAGGCAGCTCTATTTTTTAGTTGTTCTTTTCCTTTTTCTTCTATCTCACGATCCACATCTTTTCCGGAAGCATGAGCATTTTTTGCCTTGGCATGTCGTAGTAGATATAAATTCTTCATTAAATGCTGTTAAAAATAACTTAAATTAATCGTTTTATTTGTTTCTACCAAAAATAATAATTACTTTTGACTATAGATAACTATTAATCATAAAAAATTAAAGATATGTCATTTGAACTACCACAATTGCCGTATGCGTATGACGCTTTAGAGCCTCATTTTGATGCGCGTACAATGGAAATCCACCACACAAAACACCACCAAGCTTATACAACAAATTTGAATAATGCTATTGCTGGTTCAGATTTAGAAGGAAAGTCAATCGAAGAAATTTTAAAAGTTGCTGCTGACAAACCAGCAGTTCGTAACAACGGCGGTGGTTTTTACAACCACAATTTATTCTGGACAGTTCTTTCTCCAAACGGAGGAGGTCAACCAACAGGTGAATTAGCAACTGCTATTGACCAAGCATTTGGTTCTTTCGATGCTTTCAAAGAAGAATTTTCTAAAGCTGCTGCAACACGTTTTGGTTCAGGATGGGCTTGGTTAAACGTAGATGGAGGTAAATTAACAATTACTTCTAGTCCAAACCAAGACAATCCATTAATCGAAGGTTCTTCAGCTACACCAATCTTAGGGTTAGACGTTTGGGAACACGCTTATTACTTGCACTACCAAAACCGTCGTCCAGATTACATTTCAGCGTTCTTTAACATCATCAACTGGGATGAGGTTGCTAAAAGATATGCAGCTGCAAAATAATTGAAGTAAATGTATTCGTAAAGGGCTACTCCACCGGGTAGCCCTTTGCATTTCAATTTTTTATGTTTTCAGACTTACTCATACAATGGTATAAAGAGTATCATCGACCATTGCCTTGGCGTGAAACAACAGATCCTTATAAGATTTGGTTGTCAGAGATTATTTTGCAACAAACCCGTGTTGACCAAGGGATGAGTTATTATCTAAAATTTATTGAGCACTATCCAACTGTTTTAGATTTAGCCAATGCAAGTGAGCAAGAAGTGTTGAATGATTGGCAAGGATTAGGTTATTATAGTAGAGCAAGAAATCTTCATACAACTGCAAAGTACATTGCAAATGAGCTGAATGGCGTTTTTCCTTCAACTTATAATGATATTATACAATTAAAAGGAGTTGGTCCCTACACAGCAGCAGCTATTGCTAGTTTTGCCTTTAGTGAAGTAAAAGCATTAGTAGATGGTAATGTTTATCGTGTTTTAGCCCGCTATTATGACATGGATTTACCCATTGATAGCACTCAAGGAAAAAAAGAATTTCAACGCTTAGCTGACGAACTCATTCCGAACAATCAGCCTGCTTTGTTCAACCAAGCCATCATGGAATTTGGTGCCTTACAATGTGTTCCCAATCAACCAAATTGTTTGAATTGCCCTTTGATTGATAAATGCCTTTCTTATACCAACCAAACAATAGCTCAACGACCAGTTAAATCTAAAAAAAATAAAGTAAGCAAACGTTATTTTTATTACGCTGTTTTCCAAGAATCTGATCAAATTGTTATCCAAAAACGTGTTCAAAAAGACATTTGGCAACATCTCTTTGAATTTCCATTGTTAGAATTAGCAGAGCCCTTATCAGACAAACTTTTATCAGAAAAATGGGATAATTTATTTGGAATTCAACCTTATTTTATTTCCAAGGAAGTAAAACATGTGTTGTCACATCAACATATTCATGCCCGTTTTGCTCAATTCAACCAAATCCCCCAACAATTTCAAGATAAAATGATTAATACTAGTCAGTTAGATCATTTTCCATTTCCACGACTAATCGAAAAGTTTTTAGAAAATTTGTGATAAATATTCATTGAAACACTGTTTTTGTTAAATAAAACACAATAAATATTCATTTGTGACTTAAAAGAGTTGTAATTTTAAAGTAAAAGGTTAATTTTGTTAAACACTAATTAACTTTATTATGAAAAAAACTACATTACTTTTTAGCATAGCGCTTGTTGCGTTGTTATCATCACCGCTTACTTACGGACAAAACATTGGAATTAATGCAACTGGAGCAACTCCCAATACATCAGCTATGTTAGATGTGGACGCAACTAATAAAGGAGTATTGATTCCCCGTGTTGCATTAACAGCAGCAAATGTTGCAGGGCCTGTTGCAACACCAGCAACCTCACTTTTGGTTTACAATACTGCAACAGCTGGAACTGCTCCAAACAATGTCACACCTGGTTTTTATTATTGGAATGGAGCACGTTGGGAAAAAATATCTAACGACCAAGACGCATGGAAAATAACGGGAAACAGTAACGCTACTTCAGGCATTCATTTTTTGGGGACAACCAATGCACAAGCATTGGATTTCAGAACCAATAATGCGATTAGATTTAGAATAGCAAATGGGAACCAAGTTCATGCAATGGCTGACGGAACAGCAGCTGAACCATTTTATTCTTGGGATGCAAATACAGGTATGGGGTTGTACAAATCAGGAGCAAATATTTTAGGCTTTTCAACGAGTGGCGCAGAGAGAATGCGCTTGATGGGCACAGGTGAATTAGCAATTAATATGACCGCACCTTTTTCTTTGGGTGGACAAAATGCTAAGTTGTCTATAAATGGAGCTGCTTCTTCTGCTATTGTTGGCTCAACTAATTCTAATGCTATTCCAACTTTGCAAATGCAACAATATGGACAAAACAGCGCCATTATTGGTGTTGTTGATAATACATCGTCTAATAGTTATGCTGCATTTATTCAGACAAATGGAATCAATTCAGGAGGTGTTGGTTCTCTTTCTTCAGCCACAGGAAATAGTACAACAGATGCTTATTATGGAAGTGTAAGTGGAGCGAATGGTTTTGGTGCGTTTTTAGTAAATAAACATTTAACAGGAACAGGAATTGGAGCTTCTGGAAACAATTTACCTGTTTCTTATTTAGTAGCTGGGTCAGGTGGAGCGTTTTCAGGTAAAACAACAGGGGTTTATGGAAAGGCAACTCCTGGATCTACAATAGATTCTCAAGGAGGTTATTTTGTTGATAGTGTTGGACCTTCTAGTGTTGTGGTTGTTCGCGTTGCTGCTTACAATAGTTCAACTCAATATAAAATTATTGGTACAGGTGCTGTTTCTACTATTGTAAAAGATGTAGCGAATCAAGAAAAAATCATGTTTGCACCTGAAGCTCCTGAAGTTTTATTACAAGATTATGGTGTAGCAAATTTAGTGAATGGAGAAACGTATGTTTCAATCGATCCGATTTTTGCAAATAATATTTTTGTGGATGCCCAGCATGAAATGAAAGTGTTTATTCAGTTAGAAGGAGATTGTAATGGCGTGTATGTGACAGATAAAACAGTCGATGGTTTTAGAGTTAAAGAATTAGCAGGAGGCACTTCAAATGTTAAGTTTTCTTATCAAATTGTTGCCAACAGAAAAGACGACTATAAAGACGGACAGTTGGTTTCAAAATACCAAGACTTAAGATTTCCTACTGCACCTGACAACAAGTCAACTCGTTCAAAAGTTCACCAAGTACAGAATTCTGAAGTTCGAGAAATAAAACAATAGCCTTATGAAAACAATAGCGACTTTAACGCTTGTTTGCATAAGTTTTAGTCTTAGTGCTCAAGCTCGAATTGTACTACACAACAACGCCTACATTAACATTGAAAACAATGCTTACTTGGTTGTTGATAATGGTGCACCCAATGCTATTTCGACGTCTGGAACAGGTGGGAACATCTTGTCTGAAAACGAACGCGACGTTGTTAAATGGAACATTGGCTCGAACACGGGAACGTACGAAATACCATGGACAAATTCGAACTCTGTAAAAATTCCTTTGGCCATAAATATAACAAGTGCCGGGAGTAATGGAGGTAATTTACTTTTGTCAACGTATCGAACTACTAACATGAACTTGCCTTGGCCAACGATTGAAGCTGTAACAAATATGTGTTCTTCTGTAACGCCAACTGCTGATGTCTCGTTGCATGTTATTGACCGATTTTGGAGAATTGATGGAAGTGCCTACGCTACAAAGCCTTCGACAACTTTGAGTTTTGGCTACGATTTTGCCAATGAAGGGACAGGTGCTAACACTATTACTGAGAGCAACTTGCAAGCTCAGCGATTCAATCCAGGTTACGGAATAGGAAACTATTGTAATCCTCCAGGAGTGAACGTAGGTAGTTGGCAAGATTTACTTTTTGGAAGTGCTAATACAGCGATTAAACAAGTAACAGGAGTAACTGTGCCAGCAGCTGATTTGTTTGCAAATTGGACTTTGGTGGATAAAGTTTTTCCTTTGCCAGTTAATTTAGTAGAATTTGTTGCAACATGTGTTGGTAATGAAACGCAGTTACGTTGGACCACAGCAAGTGAGCAGAACAACGATTATTTTATTGTTGAACGCAGTGATAATGGAATCGATTTCTTTGAAATAGAACGTGTTTCAAGTGTCGGAACAAATCAACAAGCAACACATTATTCTACAATAGATCGTTATGCTATCAATCATTTAGTATATTATAGGTTGGTGCAAGTTGATGTGGATGGTAGAAGAAAAGTACTTGATTTAATTGTCAGCGAGTGTCGCTCTGATAAAGCAATTGTGCTGAACAATATTAATACTGATAATCAAGAATTAGAAGCAGTCTTCACTGTTAAAGATGAAGAATCAGTGATGGTTTATTTAATTGATTTGAATGGAAAAATTGTAGCTCAAAATAATATTGAATTTCAAGCAGGGTTAAACAAGGTTGTTCTACCTGCTGTTCACATGAGTAGCGGAGCATATATCTTATCAGTTATTGGTGAAAAAAATCTGTTTTCGACTAAATTTTTTAAATAAGATTCGATGTAAATGCATTTGATAGGTGCAACGGAATAAAAATTATTGTACTTTTATGTTTCGTAAATAATGGCTTATGAAACAGTTACTTTGTGGATTTATTCTTGTGTTGTTTTCCTTCTCATCAATGGGACAAATTATTCCGAATGGAACCATTGACAACATGGATGAACTCATTCAAAAGGAAACAATTTATATCCCAATGAGTGATGGAACTCGCTTGGCAACGGATATCTTTTTACCAGTATTTCAAGATTCTGTGGTTACTAATTTAACCATTGCCGGTGTTGATTATTCCATTCAGATTATACCTAAAAACACGCAATTTATCATCTACGACACGAGTTCCATTCAGGCAACGAATTACTCTTTACCCATTGTGTTGACACGTACGCCTTATGATCGAACAACAGATGAGGTTGGCAAAATTATGTTCCCTTTTATGGGATATGCTTATGCTATTCAAGATATGAGAGGTCGTTATGAAAGTGAAGGGGTTTATTTCCCTTTGTTTTCTGATGGTTGGGCTAAAGAACCATACCATCCTTCTGTTTCTATACCGATGGATCTAACTGCTCCCTCAGCTGCAAATCACGCTTTGAAACACCATGATGGAAGTGAATCTATTTATTATTTGGCCAATCAAGTTTATCGAATTGATGATGTTAACTCGGATGGAATAATGGATACGATTTTGTTTTCTAATGGTAAAATTGGGATGTTTGGTGCTTCGGCTTTGGGATACTCTCAATACCAAGCGCTGTCTGATATGCCTTTCACAGATGAAAATAATCCGTTGAAATGTTTAATGCCTGTTGTCGCCACCAATGAACACTACAATACCACCATGTTTCACAACGGAGTGTTCCGTCAGTCATTGACAACAGGTTGGATAACGGGGCAAATTTTGTCGAATGTAGATGATAATCTGAACAATTCAGATGGTAGCTTGACCAATAATATCCATAGTTCATCAGATTATGGTTATTCTAACAATTTATCTTTAGCTTCAGACCTGATTGATTGGTTAGTTTCCGATCATGATTTAACAAGGCCCTCCATTGCTCATCCTTCTTCTGTTGTAAGGAAAGGATTTGATGCTTCCATGGCGCCGATTAATTCTTCTGGAATGTCCGATGCTAACGGAAACTTGTCTCGATATAAAAATTTGAATAAACCTGCTTATCACCTAACAGGTTGGTGGGATATTTTTATCAATGGCCAGATCGAAACGTTTAATAAAATGCGCAATGCTAATCCTGGTGTGCAACAAAAATTGATTATTGGACCGTGGACGCATCAAACAATTGGCTCGACAACAGTGGGAGACGAAATCTATCCTGATAATGTAACAGATTTGTTGACAATCGATTTAGATATTGACCCTTCTCAGTTATTAAGTGATTCAAGTGCCCTTAATAAGGTTTACAATTCTGAAATTCTTCAATGGTATCGCACGCATTTAGGTGGAGATCCCTTTTTTGTAATTCCTGAGTCAACTACATGGCAACAAATAGGTGCTTCAAAAGTTAGGATTCCTGCTAAACGCTACGTTTTACCGTATTATAAATTTTTAAATTACATGGCAGGATTGAGCACACTGCCAGCTGTTCCAATAGAAATTCAAACAGGGACTACTATTACACCTTTGAACTATAATTTGCCAGCGGTTGAAACTCCTTTAATTCAATTGAACCAACCTTTGACTGCCTCCAACTTAACACATTTTAATCATGTAAAAGACGTTCGAATGTACATTACTGGTCCAAGTAATGATGGTATAAACGCAAATGTTGGTCATTATTGGTTGGCAAGTGACTCTTTCCCATTTAAACAAGGTGTTTCTGAACACAGATTTTATCTGCACCAAAATCAATCTATTGATGAAGTTGGACCAACTCATTTTGAAGGGTTGTTGAACTATATTGCAGATCCGGAACACCCAGTGGCAACCGTTGGAGGAAATAACATGATTCCTACAGTCCCTGGAGGAACCAAAAAATCACAAGGTTCTATGAATTTAGCTAATCCTGCTTATAGTTCACTTACAATGAATCGCCCGGATGTTATTCATTTTACTTCAGCTCCATTGAGCGATACATTGTCTGTTGTGGGATTCCCAAAAGCATCAATTTATGCTAAGGCGAAAGGATTGACAGTTAATACCGCACAGCTTGATTTTGACGTTATGATTCGAGTGGTTGATGTTTATCCTGATGGCCGTGAAATGCTTATTACGGAAGGAGTTGTCAATGCAAAGGCACGCGAATACGCCAAATCAATTAGTCATGGAGATACGAATGATATGGTAATGCTAACCAACATCAATAAAGAAGAGTATTATCCTTTTGAATTTGATTTATTGCCAATGGGGCATACTTTTGGGAAAGGACATCAAATCAAATTTTTAGTAACTAGTTCCAATTATCCAAAATATCAGAGTAATCCACATTTGCCAAATGAAGAAGGAGATTTTTTCCGATGGAAACCAGGAGATAATAGTACTTATACCTATTTTGGGCAGCCTTTAATTCCTCAATCTGCAGAAATAACGTATTTGTTTTCTACTGATTACCCAAATTTTGTTGCGTTGCCAGTTTTAAATGAATCTTTTTTTAGTTTGAATAATGAAGTCTTGTCTAACGAACAAAATGATGTAGTTATCTTCCCAAATCCAACAGTAGATTTTACGACAATTTCGTGGACTAAACAATTTCAAGGAACAATTGATTTATTTGATATATCTGGTGTTTTGGTGCAAAGTCATCCAATTGAGAATGCCCAAAAGTCTGTTCAATTAGCGACAAAAAACCTTAAAAAAGGGATGTATTTTGTGCGTTTTTCCTCTTCGCAAAAGGCATTTAAGTTAATTGTGAAGTAGCTTTATCGAAATAAATTTAACGTTAACTACTTCTTTTTTATAAAATTAATACATCAGAATGTTTGTTTTGTCGAAAAAACAATTAATTTTGTAACATGTTATGTTAACTCTCATACTCATCCTAACTAACAAAATATGAAAAAATTATACACTATATTAACATTTGCCTTGCTGTTCATTTCGATGAATACGTTTGCTTCTTTGTCGATAGAGGGTACTTATCAAGGAAAAAACTTGTATGTACAAAATCCATTAGATGATGAAGGCTTTGGTTACTGTGCAACTAAGGTAACAGTAAACGGAGATGTAATGCCTGGTGGTACAGGTTCTGGAGCATTTGAAATTGATTTTGGTATTTTTAATATCGGATTAGGCGAGCCTGTTTTTATTGTGATTGAACACCACGACGGATGTAAGCCAAAGATTTTAAATCCAGAAGTGTTGTTGCCTCGTTCAACTTTTAATGTTTCTTCCATTACAATTGGAGATGAAAAATTAAAATGGTCCACAACAAATGAAAACGGTAAATTACCTTTCATCGTAGAACAATACCGTTGGAATAAGTGGGTGCCTGTTGGCGAAGTGGATGGAGTAGGAACACCAACTAGCAATAAATATGAATTTAAAATAACACCTCACTCTGGTGAAAATATCTTTAGAGTTGTGCAAATTGACCATTCAGGAGAGAAAAGAAGTTCAGAGCAAGTGAAATACAAATCTTCTATTGGTCAAGTGGTTAAATCTCCTGCCATTGTTAAGGATTTTATTCAATTTACTTCTAACGAAAAACCAATTGAAACACGTTACGAAATTTACGATGCCTATGGTAACATCGTTAAGAAAGGGGTAGGTAGCTCGGTGAATTGTTCTAATTTATTGAAAGGTGTTTATTACATCAACTTTGATAACATCAACGAGAAATTCGTGAAAAAATAAAAAAAAATACACTTTTAACTAAAAGACCTGAGCAATCAGGTCTTTTTTTATTTATCTTAGCCGTATGAGAAAAATTGAACATTTAGGAATTGCTGTATCTAATTTAGATGAAGCAATAATACTTTACGAAAAATTACTCAATACTCCATGTTACAAGGTGGAAGAAGTGGAGTCTGAATTTGTGAAAACAGCTTTCTTTCAAATTGGTGAGTCGAAAATTGAATTGGTAGCAGCAACTGATGCTCAATCTCCTATTGCAAAATATATTGAAAAGAAGGGGCAGGGTATTCATCACATTGCCTATGATGTAGAAAATATTGAAACTGAAATTGAACGCTTAGAATCCGAAGGTTTTCAATTGATTCAACGCACGCCTAAAAATGGAGCGGATAATAAACTCATTGCCTTCTTGCATCCAAAATCTACAGATGGTGTGTTAGTTGAGTTGTGTCAAGAACGAGTTTAATGCTAAACGATGAAAAGACTAACCATTGCCATTGACGGCTACTCAGGTTGCGGGAAAAGTACTTTAGCCAAAGACTTATCACAATCTTTAGACTATGTGTTCATTGATACAGGAGCAATGTATCGGGCTGTTTCCTTATTTGCACTGCAAAATGGTTTTGTTCACGATGGAATAATTGATGTAGAAGGTCTAACTGCCCGATTAGACATTATTCATATTGAGTTTAAACCGTCATCAGAGACAGGTGAAAATCATCTTTTTTTAAACGGTAAAGATGTAGAAGACGCCATTCGACGACCTGAAATAGCTTCTATTGTATCAAAGGTTGCTGCTATTGGCGAAGTTCGTCATAAATTAGTTGTTTTACAACAAGCGATGGGCAGAAATGGAGGAGTTGTCATGGACGGTCGTGACATTGGCTCCGTTGTTTTTCCCAATGCTGATTTAAAATTGTTTGTTACAGCAGACAATCTAGTGAGAGCTCAACGTCGTCTTACTGAGTTAGAATCTAAAGGTATTGCTACTACACTTGACGAAGTATTAGCCAATTTATTAGAGAGAGATGAGTTGGATATAAATCGCGCAGAGAGTCCTTTAATTCAAGTTTCTGACTCCTTATTAGTCGATACAACAAATCACACACGAGAAAGCCAATTAGCGTTTGTATTGGATGTTATTCGTGAAAGATTTGGGAAGTAATTGTGAGTTAGTAGATAAGATTGTCTTTTATCTTTTTTACCTCTCATAATCCCGAAGGGATTACATATTTATAGAACCATTTATGGTTCGTTTTTTCGACCTTGAAAGGGTCGTATTTTTTCCATATACTTTTTTCAATTGCAATTGTTATTGATTGATTCGACCACGTTCCGGGTCGTTAGTCATAATGATTACGTTATAAGTTAAAAACATTTGACCCATTCTGGGTCGTTATTCTCATTCACATTTTTGATTATCATTAAATACTTATCATTATCATTTATCGTTCATAATCTTACCCCACAAAAAAAGCTGCCTTTTGGGGGCAGCTTTCTAACAAAAAGTTTGTCAATTATCTTCTAATTCCAATGCGAAGGAATTTTCTGTTGTCAACAATGTTTGATTTTTCGCGTAAAGCGTTAATAACATCATTTTGCAAAGTTCCTCTGCTTTGTCCTTGTAGCATTTGTTGTTCTGCTTCGTAAGATTTTGTTGCTGGCTCAGCAATTGTTCTATCTACACGGATAACATATACTCCATTTCTACCTTGTAATGGTAAAGTCGTTGTACCGTCTTTGATTCCTTTAGAGAACAACATACCAACGATTTCTGGATCGTAACCTCCACCCATGATAGAAGGGTTAGCAAATGTTACATCAGCATTTTGAACTTCAATTTCGTTTTTCTTCGCTACTTCTTCTATGTTTTTGCTGTTCATTTTGCTCTTTAAAATTTCAGCTTTCTTATCGTTGATATAATCTCTTCTCAATGTAGGTTCGATAGCCTCGAAACTTGGAGTCCCTTTGTCACGCTTGATAGCCAACATAGCAATTAAATAACGATCTTCATCTTTAATTGGCGTTAAGCTAACTTCACCTACTTTGCTCTTGTCGCTAAATGCAATAGAAATCATTTTGTCTTCAGCTAAAGGAGATTTCATGTTAGTAACAGAAAGTGTTTTTTCATCAATTGTAATACTCATAGGAATGTATCCCTTTTTGTATGCCAATGTGTCAAACGCATCGTTTTTGTCTTTTAAAGTTGTTTTTTTATCTACAACATTTACAAACTCTGCTACTAAATCATTCGCTAATAAATTGATATCATCCAATGTGTTTGAGCTTGGCTTCAACGTTTTTTCAATGATTGCTAAACCAAGTCCTTTGTGTTTGTCCAATACTTCAATGATGTGAATACCGTAATCAGTTTGAACCCAACCAATTTTACCAACATTGTTTTCACGAGCAAAATTACTGAATTCAGGAACCATTTGCTCGTGGATGAAGTTTTCATACTTACCACCATTTTGCAATGAAGCTTGATCCCCACTGAACTTCATAACATGTTCTTCAAAGTTAGAAGCATTTAATACTTTTACCAATGAATCAGCCTGAGCTTTCGCTTTTACAACAGCAGCAGTATCTGTTCTTTGCGCGTTCAATAATATGTGACGAACAGAGTAGATGTAGTTATCTGTTGCTGTTACTTTAGCCAATCTGTACGCTCCTTTATCCATGTAAGGTCCAACAATTGTACCTACTGTAGCTTTAGCAAAAACTGAATCCATAGCAGCTGGATAAGTAAAGTTCTGGCTGATGTTTTGTTCGTTTTCAGAACGGTAAGCTGTTTTAGGCAAGTAATTAGGGAACTCACTGTTTCTTACAACAAAGATTGAGTCATCTTTAACAGTTGAAATTTTAGCAAATGTAGCTTTTAATTTATCCAACTCTTTGTTCAACTCAATTGAATCTTCTTTAGAAGGAACGATGTTCAATGCAATGTATTTGATGTCGCGGGAGTTAGATTTCGTTCTGTATTTAACATCATTTTTCTTTGTTTCGTAGTATTTCACTAATTCCGCATCTGTTACTTTGATGTCTGTATCTGGAATTTCAGAAAAACGTTTTACTACAAATGAAATGTTTTTAGTTCTTTTTTGTGCAACATACAAATCTTTTGCCTCTAAGTCTGTTGTGTAAACACCTTGAGCCAATAATTGGAAGTATTTTTCTTGCAAACGTTGCAATGTCAAAGAAGTTTTAGTTTGCTCCCATCCTCTCTGTTCATCTGGATTGCTAGATGATTTCATTTCATCCACGCGTTTACGCAATAACTTTTCACTATATAAACCTGTTGCTGGATCTTTAAAGCTTTCAGCAATTGAAGGAATAACATTGAATCCATCGTGACCATACAAATAAGCTTCAAACTCACGATCACTTACAGAAATACCTAATTTTTTGAATTCTTTAGTCAAAATAATTGAGTCAACAATAGCATTCCAAGCTTTGTTTTCTGACATAGCTTGATCGCGCAAAGTGTACGGTCTTCCTTGTTGCTGAAATTCTCTTTCATCAGCCATTTTGTAGTTTTCACTTGCTTTTTCATACAACTTGAAATCTACCATTTCACCGTCGATTGAACCATAACCCATTTGGTCAGGTTGTCCAATCCAACGTTGATAGTCAGAAAGTATAAAAGCAAATAAAGCAAGTCCAATCAGACCTACTAATAACCATGATTTCTCACGTATTTTTCCTATCAGTGCCATAAGATAATTATTGTTACAAGGGTGCGAATATAATTAGATGTTTCGAGAAATAAAAATTTCACACTAAATTTTCTCTTTTTTTAAGAAGATTCAACGACCTATACAAAAGGTTTTTATCCGTTTTTTATACATTGTGAGCATGTTTACAGTCGTCACATCTTTTTGCCAACTTCTTTGTTTTTTATTAATTTTTACGTGTATATTATTGATAGTCAACGGTTAGTTGTTTGATTTGTTTTTAGTGACACTTCACTTTTAATAATTTTTCACAACTATTTTGTCCATACCTAAGTGATTATTCCTATTTTCGCAACTAGTATTAATTTGGTAAGATGTGCTTTTACCCTAAAAAGAATTTATGAACTACAGAAAACTTAATGTTATTTTGGGTTGGGTAGTGTTTGCAATTGCAACGCTTGTCTATTTCTTAACATTGGAATCTACAGTCAGCTTGTGGGACTGTGGAGAATACATCATGGCAGCCTACAAATTAGAGGTTGGCCACCCTCCAGGTGCTCCTTTGTTTATGTTGTTGGGACGTTTGTTTACTTTCTTTGCGGCTGAAACGGATGTGGCTGTTTGGATCAATAGAATGTCGGCACTTTCGAGTTCTTTTACCATTCTTTTCATGTTTTGGTCAATTACAGCATTGGTTAAAAAAATGGTGCTTGAAAGAAAAGAAGCATTGTCTAAAGGTGACATGATTGCTATTTTCGGTAGTGGTATTGTTGGCTCGTTAGCTTATACTTTTTCTGAGACATTTTGGTTCTCTGCTGTTGAAGGTGAGGTGTACGCTATGTCGTCATTGTTTACAGCATTGGTGTTCTGGGCTATTTTGAAATGGGATGAGGAAATGGCTTTGCTTCAAGGTGGGAAGCTATCAATAGAAGCTGCTCCAAATCGTTGGTTGTTGCTAATTTTATTCTTAATTGGTTTAGCGATTGGTGTTCACTTGTTAGGTATCTTGTTGGTTCCAGCTATTGGTTATTTAATTTATTTCCGTTTGTGGAAAACAATAACGCCAAAAACATTCATTCTTACTGGGTTGTTGTCTTTGGTTATTTTAGCTGTTATTCAAGAAGGTGTGATTCCTGGAACAATTTCAATGGCATCTTCTTTTGAGGTGTTGTTTAGAAACTCATTAGGGTTGCCTTTCTCTTGGGGTACTATTTTCTTTTTTATTTTGTTGTTTGGTGGATTGGTTTTTGGAACACGTTATGCTCGTAAAAACAATAAAACTGTCCTTTACAATAGTTTGTTTGCATTGATTTTTTTGTTCATTGGTTACGGATCTTTTGCTGTGATTGTTATTCGTTCAAATGCAGATACGCCAATGGATCAAAATAACCCTGAAAATCTAGTAAATTTACATTCTTATTTAAAGCGTGAACAATATGGAAGTTCGCCATTATTATCGGGCCCTTATTGGAACTCAAAAGAAAATGGAGGACAAATGGTCGATGGTAGTTGGCAAATTGTGAACACGGATCAATGGGGTGATCGTTCAGCATCGTATGCTCGTCGCTTTGTTGTTTCTAAAAATGGAGCTGATTTAAAACCATTTTTGAAAGAAGAAGATGCAAAAAAGTACGCTTCTGAAGTTAAAGGGGAGTACAAAGAGAAGTTTTATGAAACAAATGCCGATTCACGTTTAAGATCGGTTGCTACTTATTCTCAGACTACTTTATTTCCTCGTATGTATAGCTCAGACGAACCACGCAAAGTAGATGGATACAAAATGTGGTCTGGATATGACGCTTCTCGTAGAGATGGTGAATTAGGGAAAGATAATTTACCTTTGCCTTCATTTGGTGAGAATATCACTTATTTTGTTAAGTATCAAATGAATTGGATGTATTTTAGATACTTCTTGTGGAACTTTGCAGGCCGTCAAAATGATATTCAAGGTGACGGAAATCAAATGAATGGTAACTGGAAGTCTGGTTTCTCTTTTGTTGATGATGTTCGTTTAGGATCTCAAAAAGATGCTCCTTATTTTACAACTGAAAATAAAGCAAACAATAGTTTCTTCTTCATTCCTTTAGTGTTAGGATTAATCGGCTTGTTCTTTCATGCTTATCGCTCTCCTAAAGATGCTTTTGTCGTGTTTTTAGGCTTTTTGTTGACTGGTATTGCTATTGTAGTGTACTTAAATCAAAAAGTGTATGAGCCGCGCGAACGTGACTATGCTTATGCTGGTTCATTCTACTTCTTTGCGATGTGGATTGGTATTGGTATTTATGCAATGTACCATGCGTTTACTTCTTTTACAAAAGAACATTTTAAGAAATTTGGCATCATTGCTGGTGCTGGTCTTGTTTTATTCTTCATTTTTGACTTAAACAGCGAATATTCCTTGCCAAATGCACTTTCTTGGATCACTATTGTTGTGATAGCAGCAGCTTTATTAGGAATTATGAAATTCTTAGGAAAAGTAACCAAGAGCGAAACGGTTGGTGCAACAGTGGCAACTATTCTTGGATTAACTGCTCCTATTTTAATGGGTGCACAAGGCTGGGATGATCACAACCGTAATGGTAAAACAACAGCTCATGATGTTGCTTACAACTATTTGTACGATATCGCTCCGAATGGTGTTTTGTTTACTAACGGTGACAATGATACTTTCCCATTATGGTATATTCAAGAGGTTGAAAAATTCCGCACAGATGTACGCGTAGCGAACTTATCGTTGATGCAAACAGATTGGTACACGGCTCAAATGATGCGCAGAACGTATGATTCAGATCCATTGCCTATTAAATTTACACCTGATCAAGTGTTAAGCACAGGAGGAACCGATTTTGTTCGTTTCAATAATAACTTATTAAACTTGTATTTATCGGGAGCTGTAAGCAACGACATTCTTAAAAAGATTGTTGATATGCGTGTAAAAGTGAGTCCTGTAGGTGCTGAGCAAGCATTGAATACGTTTGCAACAAGCATGAACTCTGTGTTTGCAACATTTGTTGTTTCTAATCCAAGTGCGCAAGCTCGCATTGGTCAGTTGAGAGAAATCATCACTCGCCCAGTTCAAACAGCAACAATTGGTGAAGATATTCATCAAAAAATGATGGCAGTGAGAGAGGTTTATTCTGCATTTAAAAATCAATCGATTTCTGCAAATGAAAACAGCATTAAATCGTTCCAATCTGCTTTAGATACAATTGAAACTGGTTGGGAAACAATGGATTTGACTGAAGTTATGGCTTTTGTTCGCGATGATGCTAACATGTTAACGGCGCAAGGACGTTCAGATCGTTTCTTCCCAGGAACGAAGTTTATCTTAAAAGTAAATAAAGAAAACGTGTTGAAATCAGGTATTTTACCTGCTGATACAGATAAATCTAAGATTAGAGATTTTATTACACTTTCATTTGATGCTTCTTACATCACCCGTGAGGAAGTAATGATGTTAGACATATTGGCTAATAATGATTGGAAACGTGGTATTTATTTCTCAAATGCTCGTGCAAGCAAGGTTTCTAACGCATTATTAGATGGTAACGCGTTGAAACAAACAGGTTCAAGTTTTGAAGTAAATCCTTTAAAAACAGATATTCCACTTGAAGTTGATGCACTTTATGCAAGTTTGATGAATGGCCAACATTTTGGAAATATGAAAGACCCTAAAGTGTTGACAGATTACTATGCACGTCGTCACGTGTACATGTTTAGAAGCCAATTTGCTACATTGGCACGTTATTATATGCAACGTTTATCAATGGCTGAACAAATTAAAAACTTCCCAGAAGCGAATTTCCAAGGCTTGTTGATGCAGCCTGGAACGGATAGAGAAGACTTTATATATATCCGTGAAAACGCTGATAAAGTGATTGATGAGTGCAAAAAGAAAACAATTGCTATTTTGAACCGTGCACAAGAAGTAATGCCAGTTGAACATGTATTAGACTTGGGTGAAGCAAATATGGTTGCTACTTTCAAATTCCAAGGTGCTACTTATCCTCGCTATGCTGAAGGATTAACACTTGATTTTGTTCAAATGTATTATGACGCAGGAGATAGAGATGGTGCAGAGAAACTTGGAAAAACGTTGGCTAAACAGTACAAGCAAGCAATTGAGTACTTTATGAATGCACCAGTACATATTGTACTTTCAAATGGAAATCAACCTTATTTGTTCTCTGCGCTAGATGCGTACTTACAGATTTATTCTGCGGCTAATGATGCAACGGGTAATCCAAGTGGTGCTTTTGCTAAAGAAACAGAAGCGTATGTTAATGAATTATTAGGTAAACGTTTACCTTCTTTATACAGCAAGTTGCAAAATGACATTGCCAATGGCTCGGAAGCTTATCGTAGCGGTAGATCTTCTGATTTAATGTATCTTAAAGATTACATAGAAGCATTAAGTGCGACACATGGCTTTGGTAATGGTACGGGCATAGACCCGAATGGAGCTTCTTCTGTTGATGTTCAGCAATTAATTGAACAGCAGATGAAACAAGATTCGGTTTTACCGTAATAAAAAATTGTTGATATGTTTCGATCCCCCAAGCTCTTAAAAAAAGTTTTTCCTTTAAGACTTTGGGGGATTACTTCTTCTAAACAGGTCGTTTATCTAACCTTTGATGATGGTCCAATCCCTGAAGTGACTCCTTGGTTGTTGGATTTCTTGAAAGAAAAGGGTATTAAGGCTACTTTTTTCTGTGTTGGAGACAACGTTGTGCGCTATCCTGAACTTTATCAACGCATCTTGACTGATGGACACCAAGTGGGAAACCATACGATGAAACACCAAAATGGGATGAAAACGCCCCAAGAAGAGTATTTAGCATCAATTGATGAGGCGTCCAAAGTGATAGATTCACATCTTTTTAGGCCTCCCTATGGACGTTTAGATAGAAGACTAGACAAAGCGCTGTCAAAAAGATTTAAGATTGTTATGTGGACATGGCTTTCCAAAGATTATAGTGTAAGTATTCCGCCTTCCAAGATCATCGCAGCTGCCAATCGCATCAAAGCAGGTGATATTTTAGTGTTTCATGACAATCAAAAAACAGCCCATCGCTTACAAGAAATACTCCCACCTATTGTTGAGTTATTGTTGGCAAAGAAGATGACATTTAGTGTGATTGAGTAGGTACTTCCGTTTTACAAAATATAACAGAAAACACTTTATCACTACTGCATTCCACTTTTGAGTTTAATGTATTGCATTTTTATCCACTGTAAATTTAATCGCATTAGCTGTTGTTTTGGTGCGCAAGTGATACATACCTGTCTTCAATCCTTTTTCCCATGTAGAAAAGTGCATTTTTGTTAGCTTCTCAAAGTCTGGATGAATCATGTAGCAATTCAATGCTTGTGATTGACAAATAAAAGCAGCACGATCTACTGCTTGGTTGATGATGGTTTCTGGAGTAACTTCCCAAGCTGTTTTGTATAATTCCTTAACATGGGCTGGGATTTCCTCAATGTGCTGAATAGAACCATTGGATGAAATCACTTTTTGACGGATTTCTTTTGTCCACAACCCTTCTTTAACTAAGTCTTTCAATAAATGCTTGTTGATGTTGATAAATTCTCCGGATTGCACACGTCTTATTTGAATGTTGGAAGCATAAGGTTCAAAACTCTCATTGTTTCCTAATAATTGAGCTGTTGCAGATGTTGGCATGGGTGCAAGTAGCAACGAATTTCGCATGCCGTATTGTTTGACTTCTTGTTTTAAGGTTTCCCAATCCCAACGATTGCTCGGCGTTACGCCCCAAAGGTCAAATTGGAATATCCCTTTTGAGGTAGGAGAATTCACATAACTTTCATAAGAACCTTCCTCTTTAGCTAAATCTTTTGAAGCAGTAATTGCAGCAAAATAGAGGGTTTCAAAAATGGAAATGTTGAGCGCCCTTGCTTCTTCTGATTCGAATGGATATTTCATCAAAATATAAGCATCAGCTAAACCTTGAACGCCTATGCCTATTGGTCGGTGTTGAATGCTCGTGTTTTTAGCTTCAACAATAGGATAGTCGTTTGCATCAATAAGTTTGTTTAAGTTGATAGCTACTTGGTAGGTCACATCATATAATTTTTGAAAATCAAATGTAGCAGATTCAGATACAAATTTTGAAAGAGCGATAGAAGCCAAACTACAAGCGGCTACGTCATTTGAATCAGTATATTGAACAATTTCTGTAGAAAGATTAGATGATTTTATCGTTCCTAAATGTTGTTGATTAGATTTTGTATTGACAGCATCTTTGTACAACATATATGGCATACCTGTTTCAATTTGAGCTTCCAATATCTTCAACCATAAATCTTGTGCTTGGATGGTTTCTCTGCCTTTTCCTTCTTTTTCGTAGCGTGAGTAAAGCATTTCAAAATCCTTGCCATGAACATTGCTCAAACCAGGGCATTCGTTGGGACACATTAAAGTCCATACACCGTTTTCTTTAACACGCTGCATGAATAAGTCAGGAATCCAAAGACCATAGGACAAATCACGTGCACGGAGTTCTTCTTTTCCGTGATTTTTTTTCAATTCCAAAAATTCAACAATTTGAGCATGCCAAGGTTCTAAATAAACAGCAATGGAGCCTTTACGTCTTCCTCCTCCTTGATTGACAAACTTAGCGGTGTCATTAAAAACACGTATCATTGGAATAATGCCGCTCGCAGTGCCATTTGTTTGTTTTACATACGAACCTTTTGCTCGCACATCGTGGATAGCCAACCCAATCCCTCCTGAGAATTGAGATACTTTAGCACTTGATTTTAAGGTTTCAAAAATACCATCTATACTGTCTTCCTTGATGCTTAATGAAAAAGAGGAAAGCATTTGAGATTTGACTGTTCCAGCGTTGAAAAGGGTAGTGCTTGCATGTGTAAACCAGCCTTCAGATAGCATGTTATAAGTTTGAATTACAGAAGCAAGATCTCGTTTATGTATGCCCACAGCCACTCGCATGAGCATTTGTTGTGGACGTTCTGCTATTTCACCATTTAATTGTAATAAATAAGAGCGACATAAGTTTTTAAACCCAAAGAAATCATATTTAAAATCACGGTCGTAAACAATGGTCGAATCAAGCAATTCTTTGTTGTATTGAACGATTTCATACACTTCTTGTGCTATGATTGGTGCTTTTTCCCCAGTTTTTGGATCAATATAGTGATACAAATCGTTGATGACTTCTGAAAATGACTCCTTGGTCTCTTTATGGAGGTTAGAAACGGCAATTCGGGAAGCCAATAAAGCATAATCTGGGTGCTCAATGGAACGAGTGGCAGCTACTTCGGCCGCCAAATTGTCTAAATCTACAGTAGAGATGCCATCGTAAATTTTTTCAATCACTTTCATAGCAACGATTTCAGGTGATACGATCGGGTCTAAACCGTAGCACATTTTCATGATTCGAGCGGTGATTTTATCAAACTTGATGGATTCCTTTCTCCCATCTCTTTTTAATACGTACATAGTTTATAGTCAGTTTGTTTCGTTATCTAATTTGATTGTTTTTAGCCATTCTATCCATAAAATCAAATGGATTGGTAGTATTGTATATTTTTTCACTTCCAAGTTCCACTAATAGTCGTTCGGCAAAACTTCCGTTTTTAATCCAACGCATCGCCCATTTAGCTTTGTGTTTCACACAATGGATGGTTTCGATGGCATTGAAAAGATGGTTTTTTTCTTCTAAATCTTTTATATAAGTATCTATCAGCAAGGAATAGGTTTCAGAGTGGACGTTTTCTACACTTATTTGAAAGTCATAAAAAAACTTTGCTTCTGTGTATTGTACTTCTGCTAAGAAATTTTCCGCTAAGTTTTCGTTTACGATACCGTCCGAAGCAGCAAAGAATGCAAGTACATGTTTAATGAAAAAGCGTTCGTCATCGTTTAATTTATTGTCCCAATCTAGAATGTCTGGAGTTAAATCAATTTCTTCAACTGTCCAACATCCAGCCGCAGCCTTTTTGTAAAAAGACCAGATGTCGTTGTGCTGAATAGGAAATAAAACAAACCTGTCTTTGTTTTCCTGTAAAATTGGTTCAATTTGTTCCATTTGTTTGTTTTGTAGTAATGTGTGTGAGTAGTTGGTGTGCTAACTTTTGCTACTTGTTTACAAAAATTGGCAAAATAAAATCGAAATACAACTAAAGAAATTCACATTTCATTTTCATTATTAACATTTCTGTTTTTAACTCCTTTGCTAACAGTGCTTCCAGCAGTTTTAAACACTCGTTTTAATTTTATCCACATTAAATTGACAATAATTTAGCTACTCATTGATAAGGTATTCTACAAATTTTATATCTTGCATTGTGAAATGACTACTTATGAGTTTAAAATTGTCAATGTATCAAGGACTTTTGGCATTTTTTCGTTTGCCTTACGTGGATGGTTTAAGTCATTTACTTTTTCCATCGGTGTGTATTATTTGTCACGAAGAGTTGACCGTCGATGAAAAAAATTGCTGCTCTATTTGCGAAGCAGAACTTTCTTACACGCATTTTGAAAAGTATGAAGAAGAAACAGATTTGGATCGGCTTTTTTGGGGTCGTGTTCCCATTGTTTCGAGTTTTTCATTGTTGTTTTTTGAAAAAGAAAACACTACTCGTTTTGTTTTGCATGCCTTGAAATACAAAAACCGCTCTGATGTTGCCATTGATTTCGGTGCTCGAATTGGCTCTCGATTAGCTACTTTACCTAAAATGCAGCAAATAGATTTACTCATTCCTGTTCCTATTCACACAAAAAAGCGACATATTCGTGGTTATAACCAAAGTGAGAAGTTGATTGATGGCATTGTTCAACAATTTCCAAAAAAGGTTGACTTTTCAATTATACAACGAAAGAAGCATCACCAAAGTCAAACTAAATTAGGACGTTTTCAACGTTGGGACAATATGGCAGATTTGTTTATTGTAAATGAACGGATTCGCAATTATCAACACATTGCTTTAGTGGATGATGTGGTAACTACTGGAGCAACACTTGAAGCCATTGCACAAGAAATTTTAAAAATAGCACCTTCCATTCAAATAAGTATTATTAGTTTAGCAGTTGCAAAATAAGCAAAGATGAAAAAAATATTGGTAGTGGGAGCAGGTTTGGCTGGTAGTTGTGTAAGTTACCAACTAGCTGAACAAGGGTGTGAGGTTGAATTGTTGGATAGTTCCACAAATGTGTGTACACGTGTTTCGGGAGGTTCTATCAATCCATTGGTTTTTCGTCGAATGACTAAAAGCTGGCGAGTTGATGAATTTTTGCCTTATGGAAAACAATTTTATAAGTCAGCTGAACAATTGGCTCATCGTCAACTGATGTTTCCCGTACAAATTAGACGTTTTTTTGCCTCTGAACAGGAACGCAATTATTGGTTGAAGCGTCAAGAAACAAGCGAATATTCATCTTATATGCATCCTATCACCGAAGAAGATGAAACCATCGTTCCTTATGCAAATACTTTTGGTTCTGGTCGGGTGAAAGAAGGGTATTATTTAGACGTTGATAATTTGTTGCAAGCACTTCAAAGTCACCCACAAATTACTGTAAAAAAAGAGCGAATGGAGTACGATTTATTAGATCCTGTAACCGCTCAATATGCCAATCAACAATATGATTTTGTTGTTTTTTGTGAAGGCTATGAAATAAAAAACAACCCATGGTTCAACCACTTAGCAATTGATCCTACGAAAGGGGAGGTGCTTTCTGTTCAGGTAGAAGGTCTGTCAACTTCTGAATCGTTTAACCGCAAATGTTTTACTTTCTACATCGGTGATAATACC
The DNA here is from genome assembly GCA_964580465.1 of uncultured Fluviicola sp. Lineage (GTDB taxonomy): Bacteria > Bacteroidota > Bacteroidia > Flavobacteriales_D > Crocinitomicaceae > Taishania. Next base: position 76,110 of record CAZOKJ010000004.1, read on the forward strand.
TATAAAATTGGGGCAACGTATGATTGGCACACAGATGACACGACGTTAACAGAAACAGGTAAATTGTTGTTGTTAGATAACTTAAAATCACTTACACCACATCCTGCGACTGTTGTAGGTCAAGAAGCTGGCGTGCGTCCGACTACCAAAGACAGAAGACCTTATATTGGTAAGCATCCAAAATTTGATCGTTTGGTTGTTTTTAATGGTCTTGGAGCAAAAGGTTTTATGATTGCGCCTTTGTTGTCGTTAGAATTGGTGCATCATTTATTAAAAGGTACTGATTTGGACAAAGAGTGCGTTTTTAGCGAAACGAAAAGACTAAAAGAACACTTTTCTTAAAAGCTCCTAATCACACCTTGGAGGAAGTTCAATTAACAACCTACAAAGGATGAATTAAGGTTTGTTTTTTATTGTGGAATTAAAGTTTAATCCACGTAGCTAAGCTTAATCATGTTTGATTTACCCATTTCTTCTAAAGGAATGGATGCGATATTGAGTACTAAATCACCTTCTTTAAGCAATCCTTCTTCCTTTAAGATGTTTTTGATATCAGAAATGGAAACATCGGTAGAAATTAATTTGTCGTAATAAAATCCTTTCACGCCCCAGATGAGGTTAATTTGTGTCAGGATGCTTCTATTACTTGTAAAAACATAAATAGGAGCTTTAGGACGTTGAGAAGCCAACTTGTATGCGGTATAGCCAGAAGATGACATGGTTAAAATCGCATTTGTTTCTGTTCGTTGAGCTAATCTCACAGCATTAAAACAAATAGAATCCGAAATGAAGCGCGCTTGATTGCGTTCAGGTAATTCTTCTTTGTTGTAAATTCCTTCAAAGGTTTCCATCTCTTTTACAATGTTCGACATGGTTTTAATGACCTCAATTGGGTGCATACCAACAGATGTTTCGCCTGAAAGCATCACGGCGTCAGCACCATCCAACACAGCATTTGCCACGTCGTTTACTTCTGCACGAGTAGGCATGATGTTACTAATCATTGATTCCATCATTTGTGTTGCCACAATAACAGGTTTAGCATTTAAGCGAGCTCTATTGATAATCATTTTTTGAATCAAAGGCACATTTTGGTATGGGACTTCCACACCTAAGTCACCACGAGCAACCATTAAAGCGTCTGTTACTTTAATGATTTCTTCTATTTGTGCTACAGCTTCTGGTTTTTCAATTTTTGCAACCACCTTTGCTTTCGCTCCTTTTTGGGCAATGATGTCTTTTAATTCTAAAATATCTTGAGGATTTCTAACAAATGAAAGACCAATCCAATCTACACCTTGCTCCAATGCAAAATCCAAATCTTTTTTGTCTTTTTCAGTAAGACAAGGCATTGAAATTGCAGTATTGGGGAAGTTAACTCCTTTTTTTGAAGACAAGATACCACCGTGAACTACCTTTGCAGTAAACTCATTTTTACGATTGGTGTCAATGACTTCCAAAACTAATTTTCCATCGTCTAATAAAATGCGCTCTCCTGGGTTAACATCTTGAGGCAATTTTTCATAATTGATGGAAAAATGAGTTGCTGTACCAAGTACTTTTTTGGTGCTAATTTTAACGGTTGAACCATTTTCCAATAATACACCGTTATTGGTCATGTCGTGTGTGCGAATTTTCGGTCCTTGAAGGTCGGCAAGTAAGGCAACGTTTAGTTTGAGTTCTTCATTCAACTCACGGATGATTTGAATTGACTTTAAATGCGCTTCGTAGCCACCATGAGAGAAGTTCAAACGACAAACGTTTAACCCTTCTAAAATCATTTGTTTTAAGGTTTCTTTTTTAGCTGTTGAAGGTCCGAGCGTTGCTACAATTTTTGTTTTTTTCATTTTAATTTGTTTTGTTCTAACCAGCTGTTTTTTTGTAATGTAACTATTTCTTCTTCAAAAATAATGTCTTGAAATGATGCAATTGCATCTACATCCATTGGAAAAACAGCTAAAATACTATTGTTTTTTTTCAATTTTTCACCTATTTTTTTTAGATTGAGCACATTTCTTTTGTCAATAAACAAGAAAAAGTCAATCATAGGGTATTCAGTGATGAGCGTGTTTCCACTGAACTTGTTTTCGATTAAGTGATAGCATAATCGATTTAATTCATCGTAGAACGTGTATCTAGGAAAGGCTAAATTACTACTTTCTTTTTTCTTTTGTTGACGGTAAACCATTAAGTCTTTATCACTTAATTTTAATTGAATGTTTAACGTCATATTAATGTTCCAAGCTAACCGATAATCTCGATGATGACTTGTGATGCCAATGCATTCGAAATCTATTTCCTCATCAAAATCTAAGGTATGTTTTTTTAGCTTTGACATTTTCTTTTTTTAACTTACACAAAGATACAAATTTTTGCCAAAAAAAGGGTTTCTTTTAAAAACCCTTTTCTACTATTTTTTTATTTACCTTCTTTGTCCTCTCTGTATTCTTTGATAAACACATTTTTCAAATTAATTTCTTCCAATGGATTTGCTGTTAATCCTTTCACTCGAGCATTAACCATGAAAAGCATGTTGTTGACAACTAAAGGTACAACCACTGCGTCTTGCATGATTTCTGTTTGAGCTTTCATGTAATACACACCTCGCTTAGTTGGGTTTTTCTCAACAAGAGATGCTTGGAAATAATCGTTAAAGTTTTTGTTGTTATAGCGGAATTTGTTACTTACATTATCTGTTGCGTAAAACAAGTCTAAGAAAGTAATAGGACTTGGGTAGTCTGCAATCCAACCTGATCTCCAGATTTTAGCTGTTCCGTTGTTGATAGCCATTTCTCTTTCTTCGATTGTACATGTTTTAATGGATAAGTTTACATTTAATTCACGCTTAATAATGTCAGCATATCCTCGGATCATTTCGTATGTTTTTGAACCTTTAATCGCATTTACATAAATACTTGTTTCAGGGAAACCATTACCATTGTCGTAGCCTGCTTTTTTCAATAAAGCTCTTGCTTTTTCTGGATTTGCACTAGGCATTGGTGTTTGGTTGTTTGCTCCCTCAATTTCTGGAACAAATCCATTTACTGGCGCGTAGCCATCTCCACCAATGTATTTCTCGATGATTTCATTTGGAGAAACTGCATATAAGAAAGCTTCTCTAACTTCTTTTGAAGCAAAAACGCCTTCCGAAGTGTTGAAACCAATGTAATCAATGTTTAAACTGTGTGAAGATTCTACTTTGTGTTTCAAGTTCTTACCTTCAACAGCGTCTTGAAGTGTACCTAATACATTTTCAATTTCATCAGCAGGAATGTCCAATAAAACATCAATTTCCTTGTTTCTAAAAGCTAACATTTCCGCTTTTTTCTCTTGGTAGTATTTTACATTAACAGCTGATAAATAAGGTAATTGATTGCCAAATTCGTCTTTTTGCCAATAATTTTCGTTTCTTACTAACTTCACACCGTCTTTGTCCATTTTAGCCAATTTGAATGGGCCTGTCCCTACTGGATGTTGCGTAATGTTTTTACCGTATTTATCGTAAGCTTCTTTAGCAAAAACAACGATGTTTTTACGAGCTAATAATGCCTCAAATCCTATAAATGGTTTGTTTAATCGAATGATTACTTTGTCTCCTTTTGCTTCAATTCCGCTAACGCCTCCAGCTGGTATTTTCGTTTTAGAATTAGCTTTAAATTCTGCCGCGCCTTTGATTTTTTCAACCAACACATCATTATCTTGGTTCAATTCATTGCCCGAACAAGCAAAATCCAAAGAGTACTTCACGTCTTGTGCCGTTAATTCTCGTTTAGAGCCTCCAAAACACTCGTCTTCATGGAAGAAAACACCTTTTTGAATAGTAAAAGTATATACATCACCAGCTTCATTTACTTCATAAGTAGAAGCAATTCCTGGAACCACTTGCAAGCTTTCTTGGTCAATGTTTAACACTGTTTCGTAAATCTGAGAACTGATTGCGATAACATGATGTTGTGCTGCTGAAAGTGGAAAAAGTGCATTAATCTGTTCTGATAGTGTTAGCGTCAATTCTCCACCGTAAGTTTTTCCTCCGTTGATTAAAGTTAGTTCTGTTGTGCTTTCATTTGATTTATTTCCACAACCAACTAACAAGCTTGTAGCAATAAAGAAAAGGGTTGAACGTATTAGTTTCATCTTAATAGTAATTGTTAATGTACCACAAATATATTAATTTCTTGGTTTAAATGCTAATAACCAACAATTTTTCTGATTTTTTGTAATTTTTCTTTTGCAAATTGTCGCGCTTTTGCTTCACCAACTTCTAACGCAGCTGTAATTTCCTCTGGATGTTCCATTAAATACCAGTAACGCTCTCTTTGTGTTTTAAATTTTGTTGTAATTAATTCAAAAAGTGCTTGTTTGGCATGACCGTAGCCATAACCTCCAGCTAAATAATTTTGCTCCATTACGGCTATTTCTTCTGAACTTGCCAATAATTTGTACAATGCAAAAACGTGACAAGTAGATGGATCCTTAGGCTCCTCCAATTCTTTGCTGTCTGTTTGAATTGACATCACTTGTTTACGCAATGGTTTGTCCTCTAAGAATATGTTAATGAAGTTATTACGTGATTTACTCATTTTTTCTCCATCTGTACCTGGAATGATCTTTGTTGTATCGTTTGATATGGACTTAGGAGAAACAAAAATCTCACCATATTGTGCATGAAAACGTGAAGCCACATCTCTTGTAAATTCTAAGTGTTGCTCTTGGTCTTTCCCAACAGGTACGTATTCAGCGTCGTATAATAAAATATCGGCAGCCATTAGCATTGGATACGTAAATAAACCACCGTTTACATCATTTAAACGATCTGCTTTGTCTTTGAACCCATGAGCCAAGCTTAAACGAGAATAAGGAAACATACAAAGCAAGTACCACATTAATTCTGTTACTTCAGGGATTTGACTTTGACGATAAAATACTGTTTTTTCAACATTAACACCAAAGCTTAACCATGTAGCGGCTGTTGATAGTGTGTTTTGTCTAAGTTCTTTAGGGTCTCTAATTTGTGTAAATGAGTGCATATCAGCTATGAATAAAAAAGCTTCATTTTCTGCTTTGTTAGACATTTCAATTGCTGGAATAATTGCTCCTAAAAGATTTCCTAAGTGTGGTGTTCCTGTACTTTGAATTCCTGTTAAAATACGTGCCATTTGTTCTATTTTATGCGAAAATAGTGATTTTTATTTTTTAAACCTGATTTCGATTGTAAAATTAATATTCATTTTGTTGAATTTAGTCACTTTTCTTTACTCTTTTCAGTATAAAATTTTACTTTTGTTTATTGTAAGAGTGCGTAGGTTTGCTTACAGAAGATTGATTATATTTTAACATATTAGTGCAATGAAGGTTTTATTTATAGATGTTGTCCATCCTATTTTGCAAGAACGTTTGGAGGAGTGGGGAATGACTTGTGTAGATGGCACGTCCATGAGTTTTGATGAGTTAAAGACAGCTCTTATAGATATACATGGAATTGTGATTCGCTCTCGTTTTCGAATGGATGAAGAGTTGTTAAAACATGCTCCGTTGTTACAATTCATAGCTCGATCTGGTGCTGGCATGGAAAATATAGATGAAATTTATTGCGAGGGAAGAGGAATTGTTTTGTTTAATGCTCCTGAAGGAAACCGAACAGCGGTGGGGGAGCATGCGCTTGCGATGTTGTTGTCTTTATTTAATCAATTAAAAAAAGGAGATGCAGAAGTACGCAAAGGAATTTGGGACCGAGAAGGAAACAGGGGAGTGGAATTGACTGGCAAAACTGTTGGAATAATTGGATTTGGTAATAATGGTGCTGCGTTTGCTAAAGTGCTGAGAGGTTTTGATTGTCAACTACTTGCTTATGATAAGTATCGTACTGGTTTTTCTGATGAATTTGTAAAAGAAGTTGATTTGCAAACGCTAATGGAGCAATCGGAAGTTATTAGTTTTCACATTCCGCAAAATGAAGAAACAATTTACTTTGCTGATGATGCTTTTTTTGATCAGGTTGGTCAGCCTTTTTATCTAATTAATTTATCAAGAGGAAAAATAGTTCAAACAAGTTCTTTGGTTCGAGCGCTGAAATCAGGGAAAGTAAAAGGTGCGGTTTTAGATGTGTTAGAATACGAAAGTGCTAGTTTTGAACATGTTTTTAGTGGCCAATTGCCCGACGATTTTCAACAACTTATTGCTAGTGATAAGGTTTTGTTTTCTCCCCACGTTGGAGGCTGGACCATCGAAAGTTATGTTAAATTAAGCAGCGTGTTGGCTGATAAAATTAAGGAGTATTATTGTTTGTGATTGGATGACGTTATGACTTTTGGTGTTATGACTTTTTGATTGAGTTATTTTATAGCAACTCCGAAGTGAGTTGAATGTTTGTACCCTCGAACGAAGTTTGGGGGTAAGGAACCCACCGAGTCCTTGCAACTCCGAAGGAGTTGAATTAGCAACAGTTTGTGATTGAGTATCAATTTTCTATGTGTCAAAATAGCTACATACAAAAAAGGCATCCATTGGATGCCTTTTTTTGTAGATAATAAGATAAAAGCTTACTTCACTTCTTTTTCTAATTTCATTAATTCAACAGCTACTGCATTTGTAACGTCAAGTTCAGGAGCAAAATACAACGTTGAAGATTGGTCTAATACCATCGATAATTTTTGTCTTTCAGAGATGATAGAAATCGCTTTGTTGATTCTTCCTAAGATTGGAATGTTTAACTCTTCGCTATAAGCTTGCAATTCTTGTTGAACTGATTGATAACGTTCTTCTAATTGACGTTGTTTATCTGCTAATTTTTTCTCTGTAGCTTGACGAATAACGGGTGTCATATCCCCAGCTTTTGCTTGGTAATCAGCGGCTAATTTTTGCAATTCAGCATCCATCGTTTTGATTTCATCTGCCAAATCTTTTTCGTGTGCTCTGTATTTATCCATGGCTACTTTACGAGACGGCATAGTGTCCAACAAACGTTGCGTATCAACAAATCCTATTTTTACTTGTGCCATTGATCCAAAGCTTAATAACACAATTGCTAATGTCAATAAATTTTTCATACTGTTACTTTTTTATTTGTGATTATGTTTTGTCTATTATTATTTTGTAGCTTCTTTTTCTAATTTAAGAATTTCAACGATTACCAAGTTGGTAATATCCATATCAGCAGCGCTGTATAAAGTATTTGTTTTATCCACAACCATTCCTAATTTTTGACGTTCAGCTACTATTGTTACTGCTTGTTTCACACGATTTAAAATAGGAGTGTTCAACTCTTCCCCGTAATCTTGCAATTCATCTTGTACAGATTGGTAGCGCGTTTCTAATTGTTGTTGTTTTTCTGCTAATTTTTTTTCAGTTGATTGACGAATCACTGGAGTCATATCACCTGCTTTAGCTTGGTAATCAGTAGCTAATTTTTGCAAATCAGCATCCATTTTTCTGATTTCGTCCATCAATTCTTTTTCATGAGCAACTATTTTTTCGATAGCCACTTTTCTCGAAGGCATGGTATCTAGTAATCGTTGAGAATCAACGAAGCCAATCTTAGTTTGTGCCATTGTGCCAAAACTCAAGAATAGTACTAAACCAGTGACAATTTTTTTCATTCTTTTAATCTTTTACATTTAACTCTCTTAAGACATCATTGCTGATGTCAAACTTACTATCTGCATAGACCAAGTTACTTTGATTCGCTTTATCAAATACAAACACGTAATTTCTTTTTGAAGCCACTTGTTGCATGGCATTGTACACTTTGTCTTGGATTGGTTTGATCAGTTCTTGACGTTTTGAGAAATAATCACCTCCCACACCAAAGCGTTCACGTTGCATCTGCATTGCTTCTGTTTCCAATGTTTCAATTTCTTCTAAGCGTTTAGCTTTTTCCTCGCTTGGCAAAAGCACTTCTTCACGCGCAAAGTTTTCTTTTTTAGTCTTCAAAACTTCATAGCGTTCTTCAATTTCTTTTGTCCAACGATCAGCAAGTTTATCTAACTGTTCTTTTGCATCATTGAAATCAGGCATCTTATTTAGAATGTAATCTGAATCAATGTATGCGTACTTTTGTCCTATGGCAAAACTCGTGCCAAAAATGATAAAAAGAATAAAAAGTATATTTTTCATTACTTAAGTTTTTGTTTCCTAACGTAAATTAAGTTTATTTATTGTGGTTTGGTTTGCTAAAAACTACAATGCACAGCCTTCAAAATTACCGTTAATTTTCCATATACGCGTCCAAAAGTAAGTATTATTTCATAAAAAAACACAAAAGAAAATATGGACAAAAAATGCTTAGGCTGGATGGATGCTAAATTCAACCTGCTATTTTGTCCATATTTCTTACATAAGTTTAATCCTGCGATTCTGTACTCGTTTTATTGTTTAATCATCTTTTTAGTAGCCACAACTTGTCCATCTGCTATGAGTGAGTAAGTGTAAGAACCACTACTTAAATCACTTCCGTACACATTAATTTGACCATTTCCTCTTTCAGGAATTACCACACTTTTTATCATGTTTCCTGTAACATCATAAAATACTATTTGTACATCTTTAACAGAATTTGGAACAGTGTATGTGAATACTGTCGTTTCTGCAAATGGATTGGGAACATTTTGATTTAAGATTATCGAAGTCCCGTTATTTAGCTCTATCTCAATGATGTGTTTTAATTCTTCTTGGATGTCTTTTGTTGTGTTTTCAATAGTTCGTTGATTTAATTGACATAAAATTGGCAAAATACCACTTAAACAAATGTAGTTTTGCTAGTTTTTTACCAGTTTATTCTAAAGTGAGATTGATTATCTCAACTTACAACTCCCCAAGGTTCATTCCTATGGTAAAAGTTAACTTGCCATTGAATCCTTTGTTTTTGATTTCAATGTCGCTGCCTGTTCCATATTCTTTTGCCCATGGACTTAACTTGTCAAATCCAAAACCATAGTCGATACCAAGCATACCAAACATCGGTAAGAAGATACGAATACCAGCACCAACGGATTTTTTTACATCCAATGGGTTGAATTTCCTAAAACTTGGATAACTGTTCCCCGCTTCTGCAAATGCCAACACAAAGAAAGTTGCCGATGGATTTAAAGAAATAGGGTAACGTAATTCAACGGTGTATTTCGCTGCTATTGGGTCTCCTTCTGCTGATGAAATAGCATTGTCAGAATAACCTCTTAAGGCAATTACTTCACGCCCTCCAATCTGATTCATACCTGTAATACCGCTACCTCCTAAATAATAACGTTCAAATGGAGAAATTCCTTTCGCTTTGTTGTAAGCACCTAAGTATCCAAACCCAACGCGTGTACGGAGTACCAGTTTTTGATCTTTCGACAATGGGAAGAAAAACTCTGCTCCTAATTTGATTTTAAAGTATTCTAGGTATTTATACCTGTCTTGAGTGCTCATATTGTCGTAATCCTTGTTTTTATCCCATAAAGAATAAGGTAAGGTGGCTTTACCACTCAATGAAATTACACTTCCAGATTGTGGGTAAATAGGTGAACTAACAGAGCTTCTTTGGATGGTATATTGAGCATAAATATCATTGGAATATCCTTTGTTAAACAATGGGAAATAAGAAGCTCCCGTTGTTTTATAGAACACGTCATAATATTGATATCCAATCTCAAATGATTCTGAGAAATAATCATCTGGCCATTTTTTTCTTCTTCCTAAAACAGCTCCAACGCTGGTAATACCCATTCCTTCATACTTGTCATTACGCTTTAAGTATCCGTTACCTATTGCAGTGTGCGAGATAAACGCTGTTAATGAATTTGGCTTTTTACCACCCAACCAAGGCTCAGTAAATGAAAAGTTGTATGCTTGGAAATATTTTCCGTTCGTTTGGCCTCTAATGGATAATCGCTGACCGTCACCTGCTGGTAGTGGTTTCCATGCTTTTCCATTGAACATGTTTTTAATTGAAAAGTTATTGAATGTCAATCCTAAAGTACCAATTACCATTGGTTTGTTTGTAGCGTAATTTCTACCTCCATAACCTCCAGATAATTCGATTTGATCAGAAGATTTTTCTTCCACTACATACTCGATATCCACCGTTCCTTTTTGTGGGTCTGGCATTGGATTAACTTGAAAAGCTTGCTCATTAAAGTAGCCTAATTGAGCTAATTCTCTTTGAGTACGAATGATATCATTTCTACTAAATAAATCTCCAGGACGTGTACGTATTTCACGCAAAATAACATGTTCATTTGTTTTGGTATTTCCTTTAATGGTAATTTTACCAACACGCGCTTCTTTTCCTTCTCTGATTCTTAATTCGTAGCTAATTCTATTGTTTGAGAAATCAGTTTCTACAGGATTGATATCAAAGAACAAATAACCTCTATCCATGTAAAGAGAAGAAATATCTCGACCATCTTGACTCATTCTAAGGCGTTCATCTAAGAGTTGTTTGTTGTAAATGTCTCCTGGTTTGATACCTAAAATAGTATCTAAATAGCTTGATCTGAATTTCGTGTTGCCTATCCAAGTAATATCGCCGAAATAGTATTTTTCACCTTCATCAATGTGGATATCAATCATCATTCTACTTGGGCTAATCATATAGACAGAGTCTTTGACAATTTTAGCATCTCTTAGACCAACCGATCCAAATTTGTTAATCATTGCAATTTTATCTCGTGTGTATGCCGATTCTGTGAACTTAGATGCTTTAAATATGCGCATGATAGACACTTGTTTGGTATCTTTCATCGCGCGTCTTAATTTACCTTGTTTTATAGACTCAACACCATAGAAATTGATCTTTTTAATTTTTACTCGTTTACCACGATTTACGTTGATGTTAAAGATTTCAGAGTTCATCATGATGTCGTCTTCTTTACGCTGAATATCTACTTTTACATCATAATATCCTTCTTCTCTAAAATATCCAATCACCTTAGCTTTAGTTTTATACACTAAGTTTTCAGAAATGGTTTTACCAGTAAATAAATCAATTTGTTCTCTTACTTTGTCGGCTTGACGTTTGTTGATGCCTGTAAAGCGATATTTAGATAATTTTGGGCGTGGAGCAACTTTAATTGTAAGGTAAAGAACCCCAGCTAATTCTTTGTCTGCAAAGATTTGCACATCAGAAAAAAGACCTTCTTTCCAAAGGTTGTTTACGGCATCAGCAATTTGATGTCCTGGGATGGTGATTTTTTGACCTTGTCTCAAACCAGCAACCAATCGAATGGCATTTGGGTCGTATCCTTCTGCACCTTCCACGTTGATTGGCCCAATAGTGTATTCTTTAGGGTTCAAATAGTCCACTTCGATACCGCCTCCAATTTTGATTGGTTCGTTATGTAGTTGATTGTTTTCTGTCGAATCAATAGCTGTTGGAGTGCTATTCTCTTCTTGCGAGAAACTCCATGGAGTTGATATTAACGCGACTAAAAGTAACAGATGTATTAATTTCATATAGTATTTTTTAATTGTTCAGAAACCATTCCAAATCTTCTTTCTCTGCTTTGAAAATTATAGACAGCTTCTAACAAGTGCTCTTTTTTAAAATCTGGCCAAAGTACTTCTGTGAAGTAAAATTCAGTATAAGCAATTTGCCACAACAAGAAATTGCTAATTCTATGTTCTCCTGATGTTCTTATTAGTAACTCAGGGTCAGGAATTCCTTTTGTTGAAAGGTAGTCTGCATATAGCTCGTTGGTGATATCTTCCTCAGAAATTTCACCATTTTTTACAGCTTTAGCGATGTTTTTTGTTGCTTCAATGATTTCCCATTTAGCAGAGTAATTCAAGGCAAGAACCAGGTGAATGGTGTCGTTGTTTTTTGTCGTTTCCATAGCAGCATTTAGCTCTTTTTGGATGCATTCTGGCATTCCTTCAATGTTGCCGATGGCACGCAAACGAACACCTGAATCGTTTAATTCCTGCACTTCATTTGTAATGGTTCTAACCAATAAATCCATCAAACCATCAACTTCTTCTTTTGGACGATTCCAATTTTCAGTAGAGAAAGCATACATGGTCAAGTATTTAACCCCCAATTCTTTGGCAGCTTTCAATACTTCACGAACTGATTCAACACCAAAGCCATGGCCGAACAAGCGTTGTTCTCCTTGTTTCTTAGCCCAACGACCATTTCCATCCATAATAATGGCAATGTGTTGAGGTACTTTTGATAAATCGATGTTACTTATTTCTATCATTCTATTGAATTCCAAACGACGAATTTAGTGAAAGTATTGTTAACTATCTAATATTATTTGTAAAAGCTTAACATACCTTAACAAAAACATTGTTTTTTGCTTGTTATTATTCACAAAAAAAGCCACTCAAAAGAGTAGCTTTCCATTCATTGTAATTGTTTTTATTCTTTTATTATGTAATATGAATTTGCTTGATTTTTATTGCTTAGTTGAATAATATACATACCTGTACTAAAGTTATTTATATTCAATTCATATTGCTTTTGTCCCACATCATTTTTCTCTAATAAAATTCTTCCATCAGTTGACAATACAGCAATTTTTTCGATGCTATCATTGCTGTTTATCATTAACTTGTTTTTTGTTGGATTTGGAAAGATTGTTACTTCCATTTCACTTTTTGAAAGATTTCCAGTAGATAAATTATCGTAACTATTTATGTTGTATATTGTATTGGTTATGATTGCATCATTTTGGTCAAAATAAATATAAGCTGTGTTTTTAATCTCTGAGCCTTCTATATTGTCTTCTTTTTCTTTGATGTAATAAGACACATAACCATGACTTTCAGGTTCATTTGAAGTGGAATCGGGTAACCAAATTTGATTAAACATAAATTTTTTGATACCATTTCCTAAATCAATTACATTCATTGAGTGAGATGCGTTGATTATTTGAAAACTATTCCAATCTAAATCCGCGCTTAATGTGTCGATAATATAAATATCTTGAGCAGGCGCTGTTCCTGTATTTTGAAAGAAAATGGTGTATTTAAATTCTTCTTGTGTGTCTGGATGGATAATCAATGGTTGATTGACTGTTTTTGCGTTTGGATCATAGCTTGTTCCAACTACTAAGTTTACAGTAAAACTATCCACACAAGCTGTGTCATCATTTATGCTAGCTCTGATTTTGTATTCATGTAAAGTTCCATCAGGTATATTTGCAGGTACATTAAAAGTGATATTGTCAAGATAGTATCCTAATGATATAATGTTTGTGTTTAAATGAAGTGTGTTTCCAGTGATGGTATAATTATATTCATTAAAAGAATTTGAAAAGGTAACGCCTTCAGGCATTTCAATTTCTATGTTGACATTGTTTGTCGTCGTGTTATTTGTATTGAAGCATTGAAAATTGATTTTATTCTCCCAATTTTGAAAATATCCAGTAGCTACTGAAACAAAAGATGTTAAATCACATTGATTTGGTGCTGTTATACCAGAAACACATGAACTTAATTGTTGTGAGTTGTCAGTAATCTCATAGGAGTATCCATCACTTAATGAAATACCTTGATTAGATAAGGAGTCTTCATTAAGAAAAAATGTATAAGGTGCTTCTGACTCGTCGCCATATATTGTCCAGTTAATTTGACAATCCTGTATTGAAGTGTAGAAAGTCATTATTTGTCCGTTGCTATTTTTAATGATTGGATGACCATATTCTAACAAAGGGGTTACCCAGTTGACAGCACTATCGCAACAATTATTAGCAAATGAAAAGTTATATAATTGATTGTTTGAAACTGCACAAATTTGACGTTCGTCTTCGTGTGGATAGTCTATTCCGAGATATTGATTGTAGTTAAATGTATAGTTATTTCCACTAGGCAGGTAAATGCCATAATCATTTAAAATAGCAGGATCCAACATGACCGTATAAGGGCTTTCACTCATTTTGCCACTAAATCTTAGTTTTGCTTGACAGCCGAACCCACTTGGGCCAACAATGTCGATGCTTTCTAATGGCGTTTCTTGTCCATTTTTGTTTTTAATAATAACTGCGCCAGTATGGTTTAATACATTAGAAAATTCTTGAGAGCATGTTGGTATTGCGTTTTGACATTGATTTGAAATGCTAAAAACTGCTCTCATTTGTATATCTCTCTCATGGTTGTCAACGCAAGTGGTGTACATGTAACTTTGATAGTTTTCTAAATCATAATGATAACCTCCAATCAGAAACGTACCTTTTGATTGGAGATATGCAGAGTCTAACGTGATCATGTGAGGAGCCATTGAGTTATCCGATAAGAAACTGATTAATAATCTACAACTACCATCTAAGTAATAATCATTTACTGGAATAGTATCACCCAATCTATTTGTGATGTGCACTACATTGTTGACGTTCCCGGAAGTATATAAAGCTTGATAAAAATAAGCCATTCCAGGTGATTCAGGACAGCAATCACTATAAAATGATATATAGAAATAGGGGTTTTGTGAGAGATTACTAAAACTCAATAAAAGAGTCGTGAATAGCAGTGCTGTTTTGAGTTTAAACGTTTTCATAGGACTTTTTATCGTTCTTTGTATTAAAACGCAATTAATTTTGAAATAGTTGCATGAGAATAAAAAAAGGCCGCCATTGGCGACCTTTTCATCAGAATTATCTCTTGTTATTCAGCAAGAACAATCATTTTATTGTTCATCAATTCAGCAACGCCTCCTTTGATGTTTAAGCGAATAACTTTTGAATCTTTTGAATCTTTTTCGATTAAATCGCTTGTTTTTTCAGTTACTTCAAATGGAGCTTTTAAATCCACCTTGATTGTTCCTTCTTTTAAAGCAGAAACGATAGGAGTGTGTCCATTTAACACTTGAAACAAGCCGTCTAATCCCGGTAATTGTACAGCTTCTACTTCTCCAGTAAAAACTTTCACTTCCGGTGTTATGATTTCCAACTGCATTTTAATTGCGTTTGAATGTTATTAATTGTTTTCAGCCAACATTTTTTCACCAGCATCGATCACATCTTGAATACCACCTTTCAAGTTGAAAGCAGCTTCAGGATATTGGTCGTACTTACCATCTAAAATGTCGTTGAAAGCTTTGATTGTTTCTTGAATGTCAACCAATACTCCAGGGATACCAGTAAATTGCTCTGCTACGTGGAATGGTTGAGACAAGAAACGTTGAACGCGACGAGCTCTGTGTACAACTAATTTATCTTCTTCAGACAATTCGTCCATACCTAAAATCGCGATGATATCTTGTAATTCTTTATAGCGTTGTAAAGTTACTTTTACACGTTGTGCACAGTTATAGTGTTCTTCACCAACGATTTCTGGAGTCAAGATACGAGACGTAGAATCCAATGGGTCCACAGCCGGGTAAATACCTAACTCAGCAATCTTACGAGACAATACTGTTGTAGCATCCAAGTGAGCAAATGTATTTGCTGGAGCCGGGTCAGTTAAGTCGTCCGCTGGTACGTAAACCGCTTGTACTGATGTAATAGATCCGTTTTTAGTTGAAGTAATACGCTCTTGCATCGCACCCATCTCAGTAGCCAATGTTGGTTGGTAACCTACTGCAGAAGGCATACGACCTAACAATGCAGATACCTCAGAACCAGCTTGCGTAAAACGGAAGATATTGTCAACGAAGAAAAGGATATCACGACCTTGTCCGTCGCCTTCACCATCACGGTAGTATTCAGCTAAAGTCAAACCTGACAAAGCAACACGTGCACGTGCACCTGGCGGCTCATTCATCTGACCAAATACGAAAGTAGCCTTAGAATCTTTCATTTCCTCAGTGTTTACTTTAGAAAGATCCCATCCGCCTTCTTCCATAGAGTGCATAAATTCAGAACCATATTTAATAATTCCTGATTCCAACATCTCACGCAATAAGTCGTTACCCTCACGAGTACGCTCACCTACACCAGCGAACACAGATAAACCACCATGTCCTTTAGCGATGTTGTTAATCAATTCTTGAATCAATACTGTTTTTCCTACACCAGCACCACCGAATAAACCAATTTTACCACCTTTTGCGTATGGCTCGATTAAGTCAATAACTTTAATACCTGTGAAAAGTACTTCAGTAGAAGTTGATAAATCTTCAAATTTAGGAGCTTCACGGTGGATTGGTAAACCTGTAGCATTATCAACATTTGCCAAACCATCGATTGCCTCACCAACTACGTTAAATACACGCCCTTTGATTGCTTCACCGATTGGCATTTTGATGGCGTTACCAGTGTTGATAACTTCCATGCCTCTCATGAATCCGTCAGTTGAGTCCATTGAAATGGCTCTTACTGAACTTTCACCTACGTGAGATTGAACCTCAAGAACAACTTTTGTTCCGTCATTTTTGCGAACTTCTAACGCGTCGTAAATTTTAGGAAGTTCTACCCCTTTGTCGAACATTACGTCAACAACTGGACCAATTACTTGTGCTATTTTACCTTTAACTTCTGACATTGATGCCTATTTTGAGTGTAAATATTTCTATTTTCCGCGCAAAGATATAGAATAAATCTGAATTACTTTAAATTATTTAGATTATTTTATATTTTTTCTCCCTTTCTAATCGTTTAAAACAGTTTGTGATAAATGTTTTTTCGGGTTTGATTTTGCTATTTTAGAATTGGAAATAAACAAATCCTTTTGATTCTCCTGTCATTGCTTGATACATTAAAAACAGAATGACAGCCACTGCTAAAACTTGAGTAGGTGAGTTTAAACGAATAAATAAATTTTTATATGCTTCTTTCCATTGTGATGGTAACCAGTGAATGATGTAGCCAATTAGCATAATCCACATTGCTGATTGATAGGTTTTTAACACTAAAACAAAGCGTTCCCATGTAAAGTCGAAATGATTCCAAATTTGGTCTAACATGACAGCTGGTTCTCCGTCTCCTTCTAATCTAAACCAAATTCTAGTGAAGGTAATGAAATTAAATGTAATAAAAATTTTCCAAAAATGAACCAATACACCATTTTTGTTTTCGTATGGTGAAATGAGTTTCCAATAATTGTATAAAATTAATGCGACGCCGTTCATGGCTCCCCAAATTACAAAATTTTCACTCGCTCCATGCCACAAACCACCTACAACCATGGTAATCAGCAAGTTTAAATCTCGGTACATTTTGTTTTTTTCACTAGGAACAAAACGAACGGCAATAAGGTAAACGAGCATCAATGCACCATATACATAAAAGAGTTCATACCATCTTGTGATAAATACTAAGAAAACAAAGATGATGAAAGTGGCAATGAAAGTCCCAACTCCACCGCTTCTATTTCCCCCTAATGGTATGTATAAATAGTCCTTCCACCATGAGCCTAATGTTCTGTGCCATCTTCTCCAAAAGTCGGCAACACTAATGGATTTATAAGGAGAATTAAAGTTTTGAGGTAAATGGAATCCCATTAACAGTGAAATTCCCATTGCTATATCCGTGTAACCTGAAAAATCACCGTAGATTTGTAGTGAATATCCCCACATTGCCAATATGCTCACGAATCCTGGGTAAGAAGCTGGTGCATCTGCTACTTTGTCGATAAAGTGAATGGCAATATAATCAGCTAACACTACTTTTTTCAATAAACCAGTAACGATTAAAATAATAGCAACACTGTATTCTTTTTTCGTTAGCGTAAAGGGTTGATGAATTTGAGGTGTAAAATCTTTTGCTCTTAAAATAGGTCCGACAACTAAGTGAGGGAAAAAGCTGATGAAAAATGCATAATCAAATAAGTTGTTGACAGGTTGAATGTCTTTGCGGTACACATCTATGATGTAACCAATGGTTTGAAAAGTGAAAAAAGAAACACCAACAGGTAATAAAATATCGGTAACAAATGTTGATTCACCCAATATCCAGTTGGCCCATTCAGCAAAAATGTTTGTTGGCTGAAATTGTGTTCCGAACATAGTGTTGAATGACTTAGTGAAAAAGTAAGTGTATTTAAAAAAGCCTAAAACGAGAATGTTAAACACAATGGCAATTGTTGCCAGCCCTTTTTTTACATTTTTTGATGTTGCCCTAAAAATCCATTTGCCGAATCCATAGTTGAGTACAATGGATAAAATAAGTAACAAGACGAATTTCTCAGATGTTTTATAGTAAAAAAACAAACTAAGAACCGTCATAAAAATGGCTCTTACCGCTGTTTTTTGCTTGAAATACGAAAGCACAAAGAGTGTGGCAATAATCAATAACCAAATGTCTATTGGGTAAAGGTTGAAGTAGATTTTAAAATAACTAAGTTTAAACCAAAAATAAACACCAATTAATGTGTTTCCAGCAATGAGCAAAAAGATCCACGCTATTTTTTTCTGTGCTTTAAATACGGCATGGAGTAATGCATAGTTGAATAATAAAGCACTTCCAGCTACTAAAATGTCTCCATTTTTAAAAAACCAAGAAGCTAACATTATGACAACTGATAATGCAGCTGTTCGTATATAAATTGATGAGTCTATTAAGACATAAGCAAAAAACAACACGTAGAAAAAAATCCAAAATTCAACTCCTGTGAAAACAAAAGCTGTTGCTGGATCAAAATTAAATGAGAAGACCTCACTTACTCTACTTAAGTCGATGTTTGTGAACATACGTTGTATTTCGCGTTAAAGTGCGTGCGAAAATAGATAAAAAATAGCACGAATTAAATAGATTCTCAAAAAAATTATTGATTATTGGCCCAATATTCGTTTAACAAGGCAATCAATTTTCGAGATGTGTTGTTGAAATAGCGTTTGGTGCGATAACCTCCGACCCAAATGATACCAGAAGAAGCATTGGTTAGAAAAACTTCGTCAGCAACTAATAAATTTTGAGGAACAATGTTAGATTCATACACACGCATGTTATTTCGCAATGCTAAGTTGATTATTTGCATGCGCATTGTACCAGCCAAGCAGCCATCTTCTAAACCTGGAGTGTATAACACACCGTTGGAAACAACAAATAAATTACTATTGGAACTTTCAATGATTCCTCCTGTATCGTTAGTGATTAATAAATCGTCCAATTCTCTTTCTTGGGCACGAAGACTGGCCATGATGTACAATAAACCGTTCTTTGTCTTAAAATTAGACAAACTATTTTTTTGCTTTTTTAAGTCGGTGTAAATATCCACTTCCAATCCTTTTGAATTGAGTGAAAAGTCGTTAGTTTCAAGAGGTCTAACATCAATAAAGAATTGTACGCTATTGTCGAGTGGTTTGTATCTTCCTCCACTTATGCGCTCTAGTGATAGTCGACAAATTCCGCCTTCCTGAATTTCAGAACGATTGCACAAATCATTGATGCGTGTTTCGAAAAAAGAAGCGTTGAAATAATTAGGTACTTGCATTCTTAGCACTTTTGCACCTTCAATTAATCGTTTAATGTGATTTTCTACATTGATGGCTCTACCATTTCTAATACGGATGCTTTCAAAAACACCATCACCATACATAAAGGCACGACTATTGGAGGACACACTGAACTCGTCCGCAGGTATGATTTTTTCGTTGTTATTGACGTATAGCATGTATTAAAAAATTTGTTCTAAAAAATGCTTTCCGGCCTCTAAGTTAGTAATTAAAACGAATATAACACCAAAAATTGCACCACCTAAATGAGCGTCGTGTGCAACTCCAGTATTTCCTCGCTTATCCATGTAGATTTCATAGGCTATGTATAGCGGTCCAAAAATATAGGCTGGAATGCCAATTGGTATAAAAAACAAGTTTAATTTTACTGTTGGATTCCAAATGATGGAAGCAAAAATGACTGCTGAAACTGCCCCTGATGCTCCAAGTGACATGTATTGACTATTGTTACGGTTGCGAGAATAGGGAATGATTGTGGCAAATAACCCTCCGGCAATGTATAGCACTAAGAATAAAACTTGTCCTGGCAAGTTGCCGTAATGTTGCATCCATCCTGGTTGGATTTGAAATAATTTACCAGCGTCATCCATGTACATTCCTCCTGGTGTATCTAACATAAGGCTACCTAAAAAATAAAGCGACATCATGTTGAAAATAAGGTGCATGTGGTCGGCATGAACAAAAATGTGAGATAAAAAACGGTATTTTTCATTGTTTCCTTCCACGCGTGTTGGAATAAACATCATGCGATAGAGCATATCTCGGTCGTTAAATGCTTTCATGGAAACGATAACTGTTATGGCAATAATAAGTGTGAGAATGTTTATGCTCATGATATTTTAATTTAACGCTAAATTACATAAAGGGTTTGAATTTGCATAATATCTTGTTTAAAAATCATGTCTTTTTTATTGAAACCATTAACTTTGCATTCTATCAAGTTTTTTTGTTATGAAGTATCAATTTAAAATAGAAAATCCTCAGCAACAATATTTGCAAGTTAGTGTGAATGGAACAGCTCAATCAGATCAACCGATTATTCAATTGCCTTCTTGGCGTCCTGGTCGTTATGAGTTGGGGAATTTTGCAAAAAATGTCAAAGGGTTTAAAGTGTTCAATGAACAAAATAAATTGGTCTCTTTTGTAAAAGTGTCAAAAGATGCTTGGCAATTATCTTTATCAAAAGGCGAAAACTTTAGAATAGAATATGCTTATTATTCTAATTTATTGAATGCTGGTTCTACTTATGTTGATGCAACACAATTATACGTTAATCCAGTGAATTGCTGTGTTTATCAAGCTGGAGCGGAGCAAGAAGCATGCGAATTGCAATTACATATTCCTGACCATTGGAAGATTGCTTGTTCGATGAAACAAGAAGGAAAAACATTGTTTGCGGCTAATTTTGATGAATTAGCTGACTCTCCAATGATTTGCAGTGCCAATTTGAAACATCAAACTTATCATTCAGGTGAAACAACTTTCCACATTTGGTTCAATGGTTTGATAAAGCCTGAATGGAAACGATTAATTGCTGATTTTAAATCGTTTACAGATAAACAAATTGAAAAATTTTCAGAGTTTCCTTCGGATGAATACCATTTCTTGATTCATATTCTGCCTGTTAAGGCTTATCATGGTGTGGAGCATTGTAAATCGACTGTTATTTGTCTTGGTCCTTCGTATGATGTTTTCGGTATACTTTATAAAGAATTGTTAGGAGTAAGTTCGCATGAATTGTACCACACATGGAACGTAAAAAATATCCGACCAATAGAAATGTTCCCTTATGATTTCACAAAAGAAAATTATTCTAATTTAGGCTATTTGTGTGAAGGGGTAACCACCTATATGGGAGATTTGTTTTTATTAAAAAGCAAGGTCTTTAATTTGGAGCAATACTTATTTGAATTAGGTGCTCGTTTTCAGACGCATTTACACAACCATGGACGTTTCAATTATTCTGTGGCTCAATCCTCTTATGATACATGGTTAGATGGTTATGAACCAGGTGCCCCTAACAGAAAAGTGTCTATTTATACAGAAGGGAATTTATTGGCTTTTGTGGCTGATACAATGATTCTGAAAGGCACAAACAATAAATACGGTTTAGATGAGGTGATGCGTCGTTTGTATTTTAACTATGCGCTTCAAGGAAAAGGAGTGTCTGAGGATGACTATAAACGTGAATTAGAAACAGTGGGTAATTGCTCGTTTGACTCTTATTTTAATGACTTCATTCATGGCAATAAACCGTATGAGTCTATTTTAGTAGATGCATTAGAATACGTTGGTTTAGAAATGGTTCAGCAGCCTTCACCTATTTATAGTCAAGGTCGACTTGGGATGAAATGTGTGGTTGAAGGAGACAAAACAATTGCAAAAGTGTTCTATCCAGGAAGTCCAGCTGACTTAGGTGGAATGATGGCAGAAGATGTAATTGTTGCAGTGAACGATGTTGTTATTACAGGTAACTTAGACCAATGGTTGGAATACTTTGACGACGAAGAAAAGCACATAACGGTTAACAGAGCTGGTCGCTTGGTAAAATTATTTTTACCAGAAGTACAACGTAATTTCTACATGGATGTCAAATTAGTTCCTGTTGCCAACCCAACAAATGCACAAAAGAAAGCATATTCAGTTTGGAGTGAATAATGAGTAAATACCCTTCAAAATTCATTAACTTTAAAAAGGAAGTTCATGGCATTGAACTTCCTGAAAAGTTTACGTTTCCATTTTATTACGAACCTCACCCATTAGCTATTATTGCAAGTGAAGAATTGCAAGATTATTTGGCAAATGAATTGCAGGTTAACCACAATTTCGGTTTAGACGCTACCAACGATGGTTATGTTATTGGTAAAATGTTTGGTGTTTTAGTAGTTCAAACAGTTGAAGGTGAACTAGGTTATTTAGCAGCCTTTTCAGGTAAACTTGCTAATAGCAATGAACATGAATTGTTTGTCCCTCCAGTTTTTGACATGCTAAAAGTAGATGGTTTCTACCGCCAAGGCGAACGAAAACTCTACGAAATGAATGACGTCATTTCGGCATTGGAGCAATCTGAGGAGTTAAAATACTTGCGCCAACAAGCGATTGAAATTGAAACAAGTTGCAATGAAGCGATGCAACAATTGAAACAATCGATCAAAGACTCAAAGGAGTTCCGCAAACAAGAGCGAGAACGAATCGCAATATTACCAGAAAGTGAACAAGAACCGTTATTAAAAGAGTTAGAAAAACAAAGTATACGTCAACAATACGAGTTAAAAGATTTAACAAAGTCTAATCGTCAGAAAAAACAAGAAGCACAAGATGCATTAACTGCTTTTTTGGGTAATATTCAGCAATTAAAACGCGATAGAAAGGCATATTCTCAACACTTGCAAGATCAAATTTTTGATCAATACCATTTTTACAATGCCAATGGTGAAACACGTAGTGTTCTATCCTTGTTTGAAAACATTGAAAATGGAAATCCGCCATCTGGAGCAGGGGAGTGTGCTGCACCTAAATTGATGCAGTATGCTTATTTGAACAATTTAAAACCTGTCGCTTTAGCTGAATTTTGGTGGGGAGCTTCGCCTGCATCTGAAATTCGCAAGCACCAACAATATTATCCATCTTGCAGGGGGAAATGTGAGCCTATTTTGGGACACATGCTGCATGGTTTGGAAGTAGATGACAATCCTATGTTGGTGAATCCTGCAATTGGAAAGGAATTGGAAATTGTGTATGAAGATGAGTTAATTGTTGTTGTCAACAAACCGGCAGATTTTTTATCTGTTCCTGGAAAAAACATTGAGGATTCCGTTCTTTCACGCATGGCTGCTTATTTGCCTATGGCAACTGGTCCTTTATTGGTGCATCGTTTGGATATGTCCACTTCTGGCATCCTCTTAGTTGCTAAAACCAAAGATGCGCATGCTTTCTTGCAACGTCAATTCATTCGACGTACAGTTGACAAGCGCTATGTCGCACTCTTGGAAGGGGAATTGAGTGAAACTTCAGGTTTTATCGATTTGCCATTACGTGTAGATTTAGACGACAGGCCTCGCCAATTGGTTTGTTATGATTATGGTAAATCTGCTCAGACAAAATGGGAGTTGGTAGAGGTAAAAGAAGGCCGCTCCAAGGTGTATTTTTATCCTATAACAGGTCGCACACATCAATTGCGTGTACATGCCGCTCATTCTCTTGGTTTGAATATGCCAATAGTTGGAGATGATTTATATGGAACACGGGCAGAACGCTTACATTTACATGCTGAAAGCTTGAGTTTTTATCATCCTGCTACTCGAAAAAGGATGAGTTTTCAAGTGAAAGAGGAGTTTTAGGTGGTTGATATGATGACTAGATGACGTTTCGACTTAATAACGATTGAAACTTTGAAAAATTGATTGTTTTAGTTTAGTTAGATCGTAAATGTATTATTTTTCAGAAATTAAATTTAAAAATGAGTTACTTGATTGTTTATTCAGGCATCGGGCCATCTGTTATCGGGATGATAAAATAGTTTTTTAAATATTCTTTAAAGAGGTCATTTATGTCACGTTCTTCTAAAATGTCTTCTTGAACTTGAATGTAATTTTCTGCGTTGGAAACGAATTGTTTGTAATATTTTTTTATTGTTCTTTTATCCCATGACTTACGCAGTTGTATATCTAATGTGTAGTAGTAAGACTTCCCTTTGTCAAGTATAATTGAACCATTTTTTGAAGAAGATAAATTTATGTTTTCTGAAAGAATAATCTGATTGAAAATAGCCGTTACTTTTTCGTTATCAAACAATCTTGTAAATGGAGAAAAGGAATTATACATGGAGGCATAGGTTTGAAAATAAAGGTCATTATTTCCAATTGCAGCGTCCAAACAATAAAATCTGCCCAATACTCTAAATTCGTTGAACGCTCTTTTGTCGTTTTCAAATTTATTTATGACAGAATCTAATAATGTAGATTGGCTCAAAGAGGTGTTAGTTATAAGTAAGAAACATACCAAATATTTTATCCCTTTCATATTCTTGTTTCAAAAGTATTTAATAAGCAAAACGCAGATAAAATAGTTTTATTCTATCTTATCTGCGTTTCTTTATATGCTTGCTATTGCCCCTTATTTCTTATGAAAATTAGGAGCAACGATTAATTCTTTTGTGCCATGTGTCCAAGAGTAGAAACCTTCACCTGATTTCACTCCTTTTTTACCTGCTGTTACCATGTTTACCAATAATGGACATGGTGCATATTTTGGATTTCCAAATCCTTCAAATAATACTTCCATGATTGCTAAACAAACGTCCAATCCGATGAAGTCAGCTAATTGAAGTGGACCCATTGGGTGAGCCATACCTAATTTCATAACAGTGTCAATTTCTTCAACTCCAGCAACACCTTCGTGTAAAGAGATAATTGCTTCGTTAATCATTGGCATTAAAATACGGTTAGCAACGAATCCAGGGTAATCATTCACTTCAACAGGAACTTTTTTCAAGTTTTTAGACGTTTCCATGATAAGGTTTGTCACTTCGTCAGAAGTTGAGTATCCACGAATGATTTCTACCAATTTCATCACAGGAACTGGATTCATAAAGTGCATACCAATTACCTTGTCAGGACGAGAAGTCACAGAAGCAATTTTTGTAATAGAAATAGAAGATGTATTTGTTGCCAAAATGACATTTGGAGCAGTCATCTTATCTAAATCAGCAAAGATTTTTAATTTTAAATCAATGTTTTCTGTTGCTGCTTCAACTACTAGTTCTACACCCTTAACACCCTCTTCCATGCTAGTGAAAGTTGTTAAGTTAGCTAAAGTAGTTGTTTTTTCTGCTTCTGTAATTGCTTCTTTAGCCACTTGTCTATCCAAGTTCTTAGCAATAGTAGCCATTCCTTTTTCTAATGAAGCTTCAGAAATATCTATCAATGATACTTTGTATCCAAATTGTGCAAAGACGTGAGCAATACCATTCCCCATTGTTCCAGCACCAATAACAGCAACGTTTTTCATATATCTAATTTTAATTTTATTCTATGCACAAATGTAATTAATTATTGTGAAATAAAGTCATTAAGCGGATAGAATTGAGCATAAAAAAAGCGAACCGAAGCTCGCTTTTTAAACCATTGTTCAGTTTATTTAAAATCTATAACTTACTACAAATGAGAAATTACGTGGATTGATGCGATTAATAAAGCTTGTTCTGTATGCATCGTAACCAACTGCATTTGTTAAATTATTTGCAATTAAACGTACATCAAAATTGCGCAAAACTTTTGTTTCTAAGTATTTGAAATCATATCCAATTTGTGCGTTTAATAACGAGTATGCTTTATTATTCCATGGTTTTAAGTTTGGAGTAATACCGTGGTAATAAACATTGCCTTGTGTCCAGTCGTTGTAAGGACGTGCTCCAAGGTAGTAGTAACCTATACCTAAAGATAAACCTCTAACAGCTGTTTTTTCAAAGTTGTATGAAATATATGCATTTAATGTATGAGATGGAGTATTGTTAGGTGATGAGTTAGGAACAAATGTTGTGTGTTCTCTGTAACGTGCATCGATGTAAGAATATCCAATCATTACTTCTAAGTTGCGAATGATTCGACCTGCTAATTCAATTTCAACTCCTTTGCGTTCGTCGTTCCCTCCTTTAAAGTAGTAGTTTTGTAATTCTACTAATCCTGTTACCGGGTTTTCAACTGCTGCTTGGATGTTCATTCCTTTGTTTTGGATGAAGTAATAAGTGGCATTGAAACGCAAGCGACGATTGAACCAAGATGATTTGATACCTGCTTCGTATTGTGAAATGGTTTCATTCCCTAATGGTTTGCCATCAATGTCAACATATTGAGCAGTTCTAGGGTTGGTACTATTTGTGTAAGAACCAAACACATTCAATCCTTTCCAAATTTTAACCATTAGACCTCCAACTGGATTGATAAAATTGTCATTGATGATTGAGTTTGATGTAGGTGAATAACTGTTTGAAGTACTGAATCGAACGCCACCGAACAATTGTACCCAACCTGCAATGTCTAATACTTCTTGTGCTGATACTCCTAAGCTATTAGTTGCTGAGTTTGCTTCTGATTGTTTCACAAAGTCAGGAAGTCCTGCTTTCAAATCGTTGTTTACTGATTGATAAACATCAATTGTATCTACTAAGATAGAATTGAAAGTTGTAGTTTTTACTTTTGTTGCTCTAAAGTCAATTCCAACTTGGAAAGTGTGTTTAACGATTCCTGTTTTGATTTTATGTCCTACTAAGTCAATTTGAGTAACAAAGTTTTGATCTTTTCTTTCTCCACTTCTACCGATAGAACGTTTGTACAAGTTGTTTTGTGTTACGTTAATATCTAAAGAATCTACTTTAGGCATTGCTTTCAACGATGAGGTGATTCCATCTCCGCTGTAATCTGCATAGTAAGCAGCTCCACGGATGTATAATTTTGGTGCAATGTCTCTTTTTATGCGAAGTGCCGCAGTTGTTGTGCGCTGAATGGAATTGTTGCCTTTGAATCCTAAGAATCGATCTGTTGGCATGTTATAGATTAAATTTTCTGAATTGTCAACCGATAAATTTACTGTTCCAGGATCGAATGCTCGTACATCATTTAAGTAATCAATTTCCATGATAACTTCTGTTTTTTCGTCAGGTCTCCATGCAAAAGATGGATTGACATAGAACTTTTGCTGGCCTAAACCTTTGATATTTTGAAATGTACGAATGCTTTCATAAGCACCATTGATACGGAATGCAAATTTACCATCCTTTCCTATTACATTTTGAACGTCAAAAGTTGGTCTGAATTGATTGAACGATCCAATACGCATTGATACGTGTCCTCTATTGACAAAATGAGGTGTTTTTGTTACAACGTTGATGATACCACCCGGACTACCTAAATCCGTTGCTGCCCCCATAGAAATAGAGTTCGCTCCTTTTAAAATTTGAATGTTTTCAACGCCAGAGAAATCTGTAGCAAAACCTGTTCCTCTAAAGTCTGAGTGAATTCTAACTCCATTTTTAACTACTGGAATACCTCTAAACCCTCTTGAGGACATACTTTCACGAACGCCTCCATAAGTTGCGTAAGTGTAAACACCAGGTACGTTTCTTGTTGCTTCAGCAATAGACAAGTTACCTTGTTGCTCGATGATTTTGTCAGAAATGATAGAAATACTTTGAATTTGTTCTGTTGGCAACAACGGTAAACGCGTAATAGCATCTAATTTGTCTGGTTGTTTGTTCTTTTGCCCAAAAACTTCTACTAAGTCGAAGCTTTTAACAGGAGTGGTTAATGTTTTATTAATTGTTGTTTGTTCTGCTTTTACGTCAACATTCTCAAATTCTAAGAAATATTTTTCACAAGAAAAACTTAGCTTATGTTGCCCATAAGGTACGTTCATTAAGATAAAGTTACCATTCAAATCTGTGATGGTTTTAATTGTTGAATTTTCTACTTCAACTGTAACTTCTGGTATAACGTTACCTTTTTCAGTAGTAACTTTCCCAATGACCATACCAGTTTGAGAAAAACTTATGCTTGTTACAAGTAACATAGCAGCAATGGTTGCCACTATTTTTGATATTTTAGATAAATAACACCACATATTATTTTTATTTAGACTGTTTATAAATAATAATTTGGTGCAAAAATAAAAAGCTTATGAAGTTCTCACAATAACCTTTTTATGGTATTTTAGAATGATTCTATATAAAGACTATAATTTTCCAGCAACAACGAATGCTTTTTTGAATGCTAATTTCTTGCCGTTACTAGCGTTAAATGCTTCAAAAACAAGAATATGTATTCCAATGGATGCTTTTTGATTATTGTCTTGAATACCATCCCATATTAAAGTGCCGTTGATGCCTAATAATTCATTTTTTGCTATTTCTTTCACTTTTCGGCCTAATTCATCATAAATAGTAATGGTTGCTAGCATCCCTGGTTCATTCATTTGATAATTTATTTGCAGTACATCTTCATAACCATCATTGTCGGGAGATATTGTTTCACTGGTTAAATGCACACTTCCGTTGTATTGTCCATCCAATTGTTGCGAATTTTCTCTTCCTGGCGTTGCAAAACCTATACTTTCAGCTGCTGTATGCCAATTGTTTTTATCATTCGTCGCTTGTTTGGCTGAAATTCGTTCTAATGATTTCCCTTTTGTTTCATCTAAAAGTTTAAAATGCCATTTTTTAGAATAATTGATTTCGTCCATATTGTTATATATGACGCTGTCGTTTTGAAATTGCGGAAATTGTATGATTACACTTCCTGAATCACTTGGCATGGTGGGTATTGTTTGTTGTAAAAACGTACCTTCCACACTTGATGGATAGTTTGTCTTAACAAATTGTGAATCTATACCTATGACTACGTATTGTTTTGGAAATAGATAATAATTACTTGTTATGGTTTTAAAATCTGCGGGTTCTCCATTTTTATAACGCCCTATTTTCCATTGATAGAGATCAATAATTCCTTCACTTTTATTGTACAATTCTATCCAATCGCTTCCTCCAGTTAAAGGTTCAAACATGAGTTCATTGATAATAACATCGCCTACTACAGCTTCATCGGGCAGTAAAAATTGATCACTTGTTGTGTGATTATTTCCCCAGCAATCTGTTATTCCTGTAATGGTGATGGTATAAAACGTACTTGGCACAATAGTTTGTGAAAAATAGCAATCAAAGTAAGTTGCTCGTTGTCCGATTACTCGTATGGAATCAATTGTAAGGTTATTGGAAATGGTGAAATTGGCTGTTTGAATGGAAAGTGAATCGCTTAATTCTGTCAAAAATACACGTATTTGCTGATTGCTAATTACTTGCACAGATTGAATGGATGGCGCAATGGTGTCTGGTGTCGTATTGTAAACAGAATTGATTTGTGCTGGTGTTCCTCCGCTTGCATCAACGGATGCTTTCCAATTTGAAAGGTCATTACAAGGTGCATCGGGATTTATTCGTTCTATGGACCAACCTCCATCTTGTTTACTTGCATCATGGTACCAAGCCATGTTGTAGCTGATTTTGTCTAGTTCAATTCCCAAACTGTTTACAATTTTAATATCATCACTTGAATTATTTATACTTGGAAAATTATTAACTCCCACAGCATTCGGGAACAAGGATACAGCAGCGGTTGGACAAAGAACTTTGTATTCCCCAGGCATTAACCAACTAGCTTGAATGGTTCCATAAGTTGAATTGTCGCCTAATTTCCAATTGTTTAAATTAAATATCTTACTGCTTTTGTTGTATATTTCTACAAATTCATACTCAGGCAATCCAACTACAGGACTAGGATCAGCTAAAAATTCATTGATAATAACATCGCCTACTACAGCTTCATCGGGCAGTAAAAATTGATCACTTGTTGTGTGATTATTTCCCCAGCAATCTGTTATTCCTGTAATGGTGATGGTATAAAACGTACTTGGCACAATAGTTTGTGAAAAATAGCAATCAAAGTAAGTTGCTCGTTGTCCGATTACTCGTATGGAATCAATTGTAAGGTTATTGGAAATGGTGAAATTGGCTGTTTGAATGGAAAGTGAATCGCTTAATTCTGTCAAAAATACACGTATTTGCTGATTGCTAATTACTTGCACAGATTGAATGGATGGCGCAATGGTGTCTGGTGTCGTATTGTAAACAGAATTGATTTGTGCTGGTGTTCCTCCGCTTGCATCAACGGATGCTTTCCAATTTGAAAGGTCATTACAAGGTGCATCGGGATTTATTCGTTCTATGGACCAACCTCCATCTTGTTTACTTGCATCATGGTACCAAGCCATGTTGTAGCTGATTTTGTCTAGTTCAATTCCCAAACTGTTTACAATTTTAATATCATCACTTGAATTATTTATACTTGGAAAATTATTAACTCCCACAGCATTCGGGAACAAGGATACAGCAGCGGTTGGACAAAGAACTTTGTATTCCCCAGGCATTAACCAACTAGCTTGAATGGTTCCATAAGTTGAATTGTCGCCTAATTTCCAATTGTTTAAATTAAATATCTTACTGCTTTTGTTGTATATTTCTACAAATTCATACTCAGGCAATCCAACTACAGGACTAGGATCAGCTAAAAATTCATTGATAATAACATCGCCAATTTGTGCTGTATCAGAAACTAAGTATTGAAAAGATAATTGATTTTGTGTGGAAATATTACCTGCTAAATCAGCAATGTTTTCTGTTGTTAATGTATAAGTTGTCCCATTCGTTAAGGCCTGATTCAAATAAGCTATTACTGACGACTGATTGCTTTGCAATTTCAACGAGTCTATTGTAATTATAGGAGTAAGCGAGTAGTTTAAAAGGGCTGTTGCACTGTTGTTTTCTACTCGCTCTGAAAAATGAATAGTTAATTGTTTATTTGTTTGAATTTGTAGTGATGTAGCTGTTGGAGGAATTGTATCAAATACAAAATCCCCTGAATAGCAATTGTCTAAGTAGTATTTTGTAGCATTCGAAGCTGTGTAAACACACATATAGCCTAAATAGTTTCCCATTGGAACATCAAATTCAAGCCCATTGAAAGGAGAGCTATAGTTTTGGCCACCGTTGTAATCGACTTCTAATGACCATTGACCAGTATTCGTTCTTCTAATTCTTACACTTGCTTCAAACGCGTTTGCTATACTACCATCTATTGAAGCACAGATCTGATTGGTGAATCCATTTTTTTTCTGAAACAAACGAATTGCGTCTGTAGTTCCACTTTCTCCTAATTGTAAATAAATTCCATCTGGATTGCTTGCCAAATTGGTATTTTCTGCAATTAAATATATTCTTCCAAAGTTAGTAGATGAACCAGCAAATGCTTGTTTGACCCAAAATCGCCATTCTTTATCGTTGAAATCAGTTAAATTATGCGAAATGTAAAGATATGAATTACCAGCTCCACCTTCATTTAGTTGTAGTTGATTCGATGTGTTCACAATGAAATTTGTTGCTGTTCCATTCCATGTAGGATTGTTGGTGAAGTCACCATCATCAAATGCATCTTCAACTTGGCAAAATACGTTTGTATTAACCAAGAGTACAATCCAGATTAATTGGTAGAATTTTAACATTGTGTTAGTTTTCATAAATTATTTCTTCGCAGTGTAGTTAATTAATCACTAAAGTAGTAAATTTGTGGATTAAAACAAATTGTAAATAATTATTTATGAGAATTGCAGTAGTAGGAGCAACAGGAATGGTTGGAAATATCATGTTGCAAGTTTTAAGAGAGCAAAATTTTCCTGTGACAGAATTGATACCTGTGGCATCTGAGCGCTCTGTCGGTCAGATTGTAGAATTTGGAGGGTTACAATTTCCTGTTGTATCGTTACAAACTGCGGTTGACATGCAACCAGATTTGGCTTTGTTTTCTGCTGGTGGTGAAACATCGCTAGAGTGGGCGCCTAAATTTGCTGAAGTAGGAACTACAGTTATTGACAATTCGTCTGCTTGGCGCATGGATGAGACTAAAAAATTAATTATACCAGAAGTGAATGGGCACGTGTTGGAAGCGACCGACAAAATTATTGCAAATCCCAATTGTAGTACGGTACAACTATTAATAGTGTTAGCTCCTTTACACCGTAAATATGTGGCTAAACGTGTCATTGTTTCAACTTATCAGTCTGTTACTGGCACAGGTGTTAAGGCTATGGAACAATTAGAAAATGAACGAAACGGCGTTTCAGCTGAAATGGTTTATCCATACCCAATTGATAAAAATTGCTTACCACATTGCGATAGTTTTCTAGACAATGGTTATACGAAAGAAGAAATGAAGTTAATCAACGAAACAATGAAAATTTTGGATCCAGCAATTAAAGTGACAGCAACTGCTGTGCGTGTTCCTGTTGTTGGTGGACATTCAGAGGCTGTGAACATTGAGTTTGAAAATGATTTTGATTTACAAGAGGTTCGTCGCTTGTTGCATCGCACACCAGGAGTGGTACTAAAAGATGAGCCCATGACCAATATCTACCCAATGCCGAAATATGCTGAAGGGAAGGATGATGTATTTGTTGGAAGAATTCGTCGAGATGAATCACAAGCGAATACTTTGAATCTTTGGATTGTTGCTGATAATTTACGAAAAGGTGCGGCTACAAATACCGTTCAAATTGCTCAACACTTGATAAAACGAGGTTTTTTGAAATAAGAAATACTTGTAACATTATATCCAATGCGCTTTTGTTAAATAGGGCGCATTTTTTTATGTCTATTTTTCGCAAACGTTTAATCTCATTAACAAATCAATTTGCTCGTCGTTGCCGAGTTTAAAGATGTGCTGACTAAAGACTTCAAATCCATGTTTCTTGTAAAAGTGAATAGCTCTTTCATTGTTCTCCCAAACACCCAACCATACTGTTGCTATCTTTTTTTCATTTGCAATCTTTAATGCTTTGTCCAAAAGTTTTGTTCCGACATTTTTACCGTGATACATTTTCTTTACATAAATGCGTTCAATTTCCATGGATTGATCATGGAAACGCTCTGTTTGTGATGTGTCAAAATTGAGTTTAAGGTAACCAATAACCTCGTTTTCAACTTTAGCAAAATAAAACAACGAATTAGGATTGTTTAACTCCGAAGCTAAACGTGGAAGACTGAAACTTTCTTCTAAATAACGCTTCATATCAGCTTCAGAATTAGAAGAAGCAAAGGTCTCGAAAAACGTTTCTTTTCCAATGATTTGAAGATCTAACAGGTTGTTAGAAGTTACCTTTTGAAGAGTTATTGATAAAGGACTATCAAAAAAATCATCGAAGTACATTGATGTGCCCTATTAATTTCCCTTCCATTCCATTTCTAGCTGTGTAGGAAATTTTATAAGAATACGTACCATCAGGAACCACTTTTCCTTTGTAAGTTCCATCCCAAATGAAATAAGGATCATTTGTAGTGACAATCTTTTGTCCCCAACGGTTGTAAATTTCCATTTTAAAAGATGCTATGTTAACCATAGAAACGCTAAAACCTTCATTGATATCATCTTCATTTGGAGTGAATGTGTTGGGAACGTAGATGTAAAATTCCTCTAAAATCATAATTGGCTTACGAATGGTGTCAACACATCCTTTATCATCGGTGGCGATTAAAGTAACAATATATGTTCCTGGGTCAATGTATGTGTTATTTGGATGGACATCTGTTGATGTATTTCCATCACCAAAATCCCATTGATAGGTACTTGCGTTGCTGCTTAAGTTAGCAAATGTAATGTCTAAATTGTTGAACAATACACTACTAGAAGGTTCAAAATTGGCTGTTGGTTTCACTACTTTTACGCGAGTCATTTGGGATACGCTAAACGTTTGGCATTCGTCAGATACAACTAATAAGTAGTTCGTTGTAGTCATCGGGTTGACCCAAACAGAAGGAGTCGCTTCCCCACTATGAGGCCAGTGGTAATAGTATTGACCATAACCACCTGTAACTGTTGATGTAAGTTGTACAGAATCACCAGGGCATATTTCAACTTCTGGATTGAGCACAACAATTAATGGAGGGCTTACAACCGTGTATAAAACATCGTCACTAGCGGTAAGTCCACATTTATCAGTCACAGTGATGGTATAGGTCGTTGTTTGTGAAGGTGAAACCAATTGACTTGTTTGGGTGCCTAAAACTTCACCTTGACTGCTTGTCCATTGGTAAGTGTATCCACCGAATCCGCCAGCAGCTGAACCAGAAATTGTTGCAGGAACATAAGGGCAAAGTTCTACAATATCCGACGAGCCATTAATGCTTAGAGGTACAAATGGCGGAACAGATACAGTAATTGATGCACTCACAGGTTGTTGAATACATGCATCTTTAACGGTTACAGTATAGGTTGTTGTATTGTTTGGATCTACTTGTATGTTAGGAGTTGTTTCTCCAGTGTTCCATGAGTAGGTATAAGGTGCTTTTCCGCCAGAAACGGTTGAACTAATGGTTGCTTTATCACCTGGGCACACTAGTTCAGTTGCTGTTAAAGATACGCTTACAGGTTCAATATCTCTGATAAAAAGTTCAATATCTTTTGTTCTAGGATCACCACAATTGTCCGTGTAATTAAATTTTATACCTATGTTTTCTGTTCCTTCCGCCAATGCGTCATAAATCGGTGTAACGTTAAATGTGGTAGCTGTTTGACCTGCAGGAATGGTAACAGTTGATGGCAATGTTTGATAATCCACCCCATTTGTAGCGCTCCCTGAGGTAGACAAATGCAAGGTTAACGGCTGGTTGATGTTGCAATTAGTACGCTCCACTTTTACTGTTGCGTGTGTACAAGGTTCTGCCAACACATTGGGTTCTCCAAAATAATTTTCGGATAAAGTATAACTAACTTTAACAGGGTCACTAGCTTTGAAACTTTTTGCTTCTAAGAAAATTCCAGAATCGAAAAAAGCATCACCAACATCGGCAATAGCCAAGGTTAAACGATAGGTTGCGCTACATTCGATTTTTGCTTTTGCAGTTAATACTTTTGTGTAGCCATCGTACTGAATGTAGATATTGCTTTGATTGTAAGGTGATTGAGATCCGTTTCCATTGTTTACAAAAAATTGTGGATTACTCGGACCAGTAACCGGTACACCTTGAGCAGGTGTGGTATTTCCATTGTTGACATTGTTGATAGCAACGACGCTTCCGTTTGGTAGGCGAGCGATGTTTTGCATACCATTAAAACCAGGTCCAGAAATGAAAAAGCCAAAGACATCATTGAATTGAGAACCTACATATTCTGGGTATTCTTCTGATCCGAATATGTATCTAAATTCAATAGAATCAGAACAAGTTTGAAAATCAAAAGATAAGACTGATGCGTTGTGCGTTGTGTTTCCTACAATGTTTGTTAAAACACTATAGCCACCAGTACCATTGTCTTCACCAGCACTCGCTGAATTATTTGGTCCCTTAGGTCCATTTGAGTTTCCAGTTATATTACCAGTCGTCATAATAATACCGCTGGTGATACCTAAATTTGTGCCTGTTGCGTCAAATCTTCCAAGTGCTCTATTTGCTCCTTGGAAAGTGATGTTACTTACTGTGATATTGGGGTCTCCTAACAATACGTTTTGAACCAAAGACACAGGGTCTTGCACCACAGTAGTTAACTGTGACGTAGCCGTGTGAACCAAGTTCATTAGCAATATTGTTAAAAATAACTTCCTCATTCTTATAATATGACGCAAAAATACGAAAAACGTTGTCTTTTATTAGTACAAATGTTATGCCAAAGTATAAAATGTGTTAATTGTTGTATAGAATAGTATAAAAAAGGCGATGTCCAAAAAGTGACAAACTGATGCGTTGTAATACCTTCGGTGCATACTTCGTAAGTCAAATATCAGCAAAAGTCATGTATATTTGTACACTCCTTTCACTTCATTTTCAACGCCTTGCATTTCATTCATTTTTGAACATCTTAAAACAAAAAGAGAGTGTCTGACTATTCGGACACCCTCTTCTATAATAGTTAACAAAGAATAAAGTTATTAGTGTTCTGGTTCTAACAAACTCATTGCTTTTTCCATCATCAATTTTGAACCAACAAAATAAGGCACACGTTGGTGTAATTCTGTTGGTTGAATAGATAAAATACGATCAAACCCTGTTGTTGCTAAACCACCTGCTTGTTCAGCGATGAATGCTAATGGATTGCATTCGTACATCAAACGCAATTTCCCTTTTGGATCATTTGTAGTCGATGGATAGATATAAATACCTCCCTTAATTAAACTTCTGTGGAAATCTGCTACCAACGAACCAATGTAGCGACCTGAGTAAGGTTTTCCTGTTTGATTTTCATTGCTTTGACAGTATTCAACATATTTTTTAATTCCAGGATTACAAATATGGATGTTTCCTTCGTTCATGGCATAAATTCGACCAATTTCAGGCATCTGCATATTCGGATGCGACAAGCAGAATTCACCAATTGATGGGTCTAAAGTAAAACCATTTACTCCTCTTCCTGTTGTGTAAACCAACATAGTTGATGATCCATATAACACATACCCAGCAGCAATTTGCTCATGTCCTGGTTGTAAGAAGTCTTCCAAAACGGCTGTTGTTCCTACTTCAGATTTTCTTCTGTAAATAGAAAAAATAGTACCAATAGATACGTTTACATCAATGTTGGATGAACCGTCTAAAGGGTCAAATAAAACCACGTATTTCCCATTTCTTCCAACTTCATCATCAAAGGCTACGAAATCGTCATTTTCTTCCGAAGCAATTCCACAGACTTCTTCTCCTTTTCTAAAAACTTGAATCAGCTGTTCGTCTGCTACAACATCTAATTTCTGCTGCGCTTCGCCTTGCACATTCGTTGATCCTTGAGCACCAAGAATGTGATCTACTAGACCTGCTTTTCTAACATCTCTACTGATTACTTTAGAAGCAAAAACAATGTCGCTTAATAGACGAGACAAATCACCTGTTGCATAAGGAAAGTCAGCTTGTTTTTCTAAGATGAACTCTTGAAGTGTGATGATATTTGACATAAATTATTTAGTTTTATACTTATTCTATCGAACAATAATTACCGTTGTTGATCTATTTTTTTCTTCTGAAAAACGTTTTCCATGAATGGATACATATTGTTTTACAGCTTTTTCATTTAGAGCACCATCTTTTACCAATTCATTTGAAATAATTTCCTTGGCTAATGTTTTTTTGAAGCCATTGATTGGTGTTTCACATTTGTCCATGTCATCATTCATAAATGTTACATCAAAATATACAACGCGGCCTTTTGGGTTTCCTTGTGTTATGTGTTTTGAATCGTAATAATCTTGTGTGTTAAAAATGGCCAAACGTTCTCCGTTTAAGTTTTTGAGAATTTCTGTGTTGCCCCAATTTTGACCTTCCAAAATAAACTTGGCTTCTCCATCTACAAAAACTGTGTTGGTTTTGTCGATTTTAATCTTTTGTGTAAAGCCAATAACACTCCATGCTAAAAATAGGCTTAGAATAATTGTTTTCATTTTATTAGTTTTCTATATTTTACACGTTTTGGTCCAGCATCACCTAAGCGCTTTTTACGATTTTCTTCGTAATCAGAATAAGTTCCTTCAAACCAATAAACTTGTGAATCTCCCTCAAACGCTAAGATATGCGTACATATTCTATCTAAGAACCAACGGTCGTGGGAAATAACCACTGCACAACCAGCAAAGTTTTCAATACCTTCTTCCAGTGCGCGCAATGTGTTGATGTCAATATCGTTGGTAGGCTCATCAAGCAACAACACGTTTGCTTCTGTTTTTAATGTCATAGCCAAGTGCAAACGATTTCGTTCACCACCGGATAATACACCTACTTTTTTGTTTTGATCAGCTCCGTTAAAATTGAATTTAGAAAGATATGCTCGAGCGTTGATTTTTTGTGTTCCAACCTCAACATATTCTAGTCCGTTTGAAACAACTTCAAATACTGTCTTATCTGGATGAATGTCTTTATGCGTTTGGTCAACATAACCAATTTTAACAGTCTCACCAACTTCAAAATTTCCAGCATCTGGTTCCAATTCACCCATAATCATTTTAAATATGGTAGTTTTACCAGCACCATTTGGTCCGATAATCCCCACAATTCCTGCTGGAGGTAATTGGAAATTTAAGTCATCATACAGTAATTTGTCTCCAAATGCTTTAGAAACATTAACAGCATTGATAACATTGGTTCCTAAACGCGGTCCGTTTGGAATAGGAATTTCCAATTTTGCTTCTTTATCTTTCACGTCTTCAGCCAACATTTTATCATAGTTCGCAATTCTGGCTTTGTTTTTAGCGTGGCGTCCTTTTGGATTCATGCGCACCCATTCCAACTCGCGAGCTAAGACTTTTTGACGTTTAGATTCTGTTTTTTCTTCCTCCGCTAAACGTTTTCCTTTTTGTTCCAACCAAGAAGTATAATTTCCTTTCCATGGAATTCCTTCTCCACGGTCAAGTTCTAAAATCCAACCAGCAACATTGTCCAAGAAATAACGGTCGTGCGTTACAGCGATTACCGTTCCTTTGTATTGCTGCAAGTGTTGTTCTAACCATTCAATCGATTCAGCATCCAAGTGGTTGGTTGGCTCATCTAATAGTAAAATATCAGGGTTTTGTAACAACAAACGACATAATGCAACGCGTCTTTTTTCACCTCCAGACAATGTTTCAATCAACTGATCATCTGGTGGACAACGCAAAGCATCCATTGCGCGCTCTAGTTTTGTATCTAATTCCCACGCATCGAGCGCATCAATTTTATCTTGAACAACGCTTTGACGAGCAATTAATTTATCCATCTTATCAGGATCATTAAGTACCTCTTCATCCATGAAAGCATTGTTGATTTCTTCGTATTCTTTCAGAATATCAACGGTTTCCTGTGCACCTTCCATAACGATTTCTTTCACCGTTTTTTTAGGGTCTAATTCAGGCTCTTGAGATAAATATCCCACGGAATAGCCAGGAGAAAACACAACATCTCCTTGGTATGATTGATCCAATCCAGCAATGATTTTCATTACGGTAGATTTACCAGCACCGTTTAAACCAATGATACCAATTTTCGCTCCGTAGAAGAAAGAGAGGTAGATATCTTTAATAATTTGTTTTCCTTGAGGAGTCGTTTTTGAAACTCCTACCATTGAGAAAATTATCTTTTTATCGTCTGACATATTCTGAAATTTGATGTAAAGATACAAAAAAAGCCCATTCCAAAGAACAGGCTTTATAAATCTTGTTTTAGATTAAAATTGATCTAACAAATCGCTTGCTTGTTTTCCATTGCCATCACCCACATAAACAGCATCGCCAAATGCTAAAATAGGGTAGAAGATAAATGGTAAAAGGATTAATCCAACTGCAAAACCTTCACTTTTTCCGAAGTTCTTAGCTAAACTCAAAGCAATAAGAATCATAATAATAAAGTTTACAAACGGAATAATCATTAAAAAAATCCACCAAGTAGGTTTCTTGACAATTTCAAGCATAACAATGATGTTGTAAATAGGGACAATGCATGCCCAACCAGGTTTGTTTGCTTTTGTGTTGATTTTCCACATTGTTGCAATTGATAAGACAAGAAGCCCTAAATAGAAAATTGCAACCATTAAAATAGCTGAAGTGTCATTCATAAGTTATATAGTTTAAATTAGAAAAAAAATGAGACTCTTTTATTATAAAAGAGCCCCAAGGTTGTGAATATTAATCTCTAGCAATTGCTGCTTTTAAGTATTCTCTGTTCATGCGAGCAATGTTTTCCAAAGAAATTCCTTTTGGACACTCAACTTCACACGCGCCAGTGTTAGTACAGTTACCAAATCCTTCTTTGTCCATTTGCTCAACCATTCTCCAAACACGTTCTTTTGCTTCAACTTGGCCTTGTGGCAACAAAGCAAATTGAGAAACTTTTGCAGAAACGAACAACATTGCAGAAGAGTTTTTACAAGCAGCAACACAAGCACCACATCCGATACAAGTCGCAGCGTCAAACGCTTTATCCGCGTCAACTTTTGGAATCGGAATAGCGTTTGCATCTTGTGTATTACCTGAAGTGTTCACAGAAATAAACCCTCCAGCATGTTGGATTCTGTCAAATGCAGAACGGTCAACAACTAAGTCTTTAATCACAGGGAATCCTTTAGAACGGAAAGGCTCGATGTAAATCGTGTCGCCGTCTTTGAACATTCTCATGTGCAATTGACATGTTGTTACCCCTCTATCTGGTCCGTGTGGTTCACCATTGATAAACATAGAACACATACCACAGATACCTTCGCGACAATCGTGGTCGAAAGCAACTGGATCTTTCCCTTCAGAA
Organism: uncultured Fluviicola sp.; assembly: GCA_964580465.1. Taxonomy (GTDB): domain Bacteria; phylum Bacteroidota; class Bacteroidia; order Flavobacteriales_D; family Crocinitomicaceae; genus Taishania. The sequence continues at coordinate 116,258 of CAZOKJ010000004.1, forward strand.
ATTAATTGTTCATTTAAAACGTCCAACATTTCAAGGAAAGACATGTGTTCGCTGATATTATCTATTGGATAAGTCTCGATTCTTCCTTTATCGTTACTATCCTTTTGTCTCCAAATTTTTAATGTTAATTTCATTATCTTTAGATTTTAGATTTTAGACTTTAGACCTTAGATGCTAGACTTAATGTCTAAGGTTTTTTTAAAGCCAACAATCATTTTTTGTAATTCATGTAATTTTTCAATAATTTCAGTCGTATCAACATCAAACAAATTATTAACTAATATCAGTTGTGTTTCTAATTCATACGCAGATCCTAAACTAACACTCAAAAAATGAGAAAACTCTTTATTTGAAGTTCGTCCAGCTCCTTCAGCAATATTTGAAGGAATTGATACTGCGCTTCTATTGATTTGACTAACAAGTGAAAAACGTTCTTCAATAGGTAATTTAGATGTTAAAACATAAGAGTCTTGCGCAATAATTATTGCGTTTTTCCAAATGTTTAATTCTCTAAAATTATGTCCCATCCGTCTTTCGTCTTTCGTCTTTTGTCTTACTTCTTACTTCTTACTTCTATTTATAACTTCTTTGTTTCAATTCAATGTCTTTGAATTCTAATTGCTCTTTGTGCAATACTGGTTGCCCTGGATCTCCAGTCCATTCCCATGCTGCTACATAAGCAAATTCGTCATCTTTACGCATTGCTTCACCTTCTTCACTTTGTGATTCTTCACGGAAGTGACCACCACAAGATTCAGTTCTATGTAAAGCGTCAATTGCGAACAATTCAGCTAATTCTAAGAAGTCAGCTACGCGCGTAGCTTTTTCTAATTCAGGGTTGAATTCATACATTCCACCTGGTACGAATACATTTTTGTAGAATTCTTCACGAATGCGACGAATTTCAATAGCAGCTTCTTTCAAGCCTTGTTCGTTACGTGCCATACCTACTTTATCCCACATTACTTTTCCTAATTGTTTGTGGAAGTGGTCAACAGATTTTGTTCCTTTATTGTTAATGAAGTGTTCTAAACGAGCTCTTACATCGTTTTCAGCTTCAACGAACTCAGGTAAATCAGTTGAGATATGCCCTGTACGAATATCTTTTGCTAAGTAACCACCGATAGTGTATGGTAAAACGAAGTAACCATCAGCCAAACCTTGCATCAATGCAGAAGCACCTAAACGGTTAGCTCCGTGATCTGAGAAGTTTGCTTCACCAGCAGAGAAACATCCTTCAATAGTTGTCATCAAGTTGTAATCAACCCAAAGACCACCCATTGTATAGTGTACAGCTGGATAAATCATCATCGGTGTTTTGTATGGATTATCGTCAACGATTTTCTCATACATTTGGAACAAGTTACCGTATTTAGACTCTACCACTTTTTCACCCAATTCTCTAATGCGAGCTTCAGAAGCGTTTTCTTCGTGTAATAAGATTGCTCTTTCTTTACCGTAACGCATGATAGCAGAATTAAAGTCTAAGTAAACAGCTTCACCAGTTTTGTTAACACCATATCCAGCGTCACATCTTTCTTTAGCTGCACGAGAAGCAACGTCACGAGGAACCAAGTTACCAAATGCAGGGTATCTTCTTTCCAAGTAATAATCTCTATCATCTTCAGCAATTTGTGTTGGTTTTAAACGACCTTCACGGATTGCGATAGCGTCTTCCATTTTCTTAGGAACCCAAATACGTCCATCGTTACGTAATGATTCTGACATCAATGTTAGTTTTGATTGATAGTCACCAGAACGTGGAATACAAGTTGGGTGAATTTGCGTATAACATGGGTTTGCGAAGTAAGCACCTTTTTTGTGAGCTCTCCATGCAGCAGACCCGTTAGAACCCATTGCGTTTGTTGACAAGAAGAACACGTTTCCGTAACCTCCTGAAGCAATAACTACAGCGTGTGCAGAGTGGCGCTCTAATTCTCCTGTTACTAAGTTGCGAGCAATGATTCCTCTTGCTTTTCCATCAACGATAACCAATTCCAACATTTCGTGGCGGTTATACATTTTGATTTTACCTAAACCAATTTGACGGTTCATAGCAGAGTAAGCTCCTAATAGCAATTGTTGTCCTGTTTGACCTTTTGCGTAGAATGTGCGTTGTACCTGCGTGCCGCCGAAAGAACGGTTGTCCAACAAGCCTCCGTAATCGCGAGCAAAAGGAACACCTTGAGCAACACATTGGTCGATGATGTTAGCCGAAACTTCAGCCAAACGGTAAACGTTAGCTTCACGAGAACGGTAGTCACCACCTTTTACTGTATCGTAGAATAAACGGTAAACAGAGTCACCATCATTTTGGTAGTTTTTAGCAGCGTTGATACCACCTTGTGCAGCAATAGAGTGTGCACGACGAGGTGAATCTTGGAAAGCGAATGCTTTTACGCTATACCCCATTTCAGCCAAAGAAGCGGCAGCAGATCCACCAGCTAAACCAGTTCCAACAACGATTACATCGATTGAACGTTTGTTTGCAGGGTTTACTAAATCTACGTGACTTTTATAATCTTCCCATTTAGTTTTTAATGGACCAGCAGGGATTTTTGCATCTAATACTTTTGACATAATCTGAATTTTTTAAATTATTTCGTTAGGTAAATCATTACCGGAATAATAGCAAACAATAAAGGTACGATAATAGCAAATGCTTTACCAAATCCTTTAATCAATCCATTGTATTTTCTGTGGTTAATACCCAATGATTGGAAAGCAGAAGATACTCCATGCATTAAGTGGAAAGACAATACAACCATTGCTAACACATAAATGATTACTGCAACTAGTGCATTTGAATTAGCTGCAATTCCTGCCTCTTTTGTTTTATCGTGACCAAAGAAAGCATATACTAATGAATGCAAATCTTTATATCCTTCACCTAATTTTGCAGTCTTTCCAGATTGTTTGTAATTAGGGTCGTATTTTTGGTAATCTACGTAGAACTCTACTTTTTTGTTGTTGATTTCCACTTTGATGTCATCAGCTGGTAAGAAATCCCCTTTAGTAGTATAGTAAAAAGGTGCTTCGTTATCAACGATTCCGTTACCAGTTTCATTTAATTCAGGCTTGAAAATGAATTCTTTATGAGCAGGCATTGGGTCTGCTGAATGTTTCATTTTCCACCAGAAATGTTGCATGTGCATAATGATGAAAACCAAAATTAACGAGCCTAAAACAGCCATTTGACGAGCGTACCATTTACTATTTGTATTTGGTTTCTCGTAAGCGTATTTAATAGGGCGCGCTTTTTTGTTTTGGATAGTCAAAGCCACACCATCAATAGCGTGAAATAACACGGATAAATAAGTCAAGTAAGACATGACTTTAATGAATGGATTTGTTGTCATGAAGTAAGCGTACTCGTTGAAGGCTCTTTTTCCTTCTACGCCTGAAACCGTAATTAATTGAAGGTTACCAAGCAAGTGACCTACCAAGAAAAGCGCTAGGAAAAGTCCAGTCAACGCCATCCACCATTTCTTGGCAATCGAAGATGATAAAAATGCTGATTTACTCATAAAATATTTAATAGTAATTGTTTGTAAAAAATAATAACTAACCCACAAATTTAAACTTAAAAATAGCTTCTTTTACAATTCAAAGCTAATTTAGAAAGAGTTTAAATAACATTTTGTTGTCAAACCCTTCTTTTACTTCTAGCTGTTAGTGTATAAAGATGACATAATTTATTGTTACTATATGTTTTAATCGTTTTGTGTTTATTGTTTGTAATCAATTTAATTTAGACTATGAATCGATAAATTAACATATTTTAGTGCAATGTGTTAGTATTATTTCTTTATCTTTGTGTCAGGAGTTCTAACGTATAAATATAAATGTATATGAAAAAGTTGGTTTTTTTTACTTTTGGTCTATTTTTGTTAGCAGCTTGTGCTGATAAATCTACAAATACAGTTGAAGAAGTTGCTGCCACAAAAGAGCAAGAAGTTGTTGTTAATCCAACCAATATGTTGACTATGGAGATTTCCGGTATGACTTGTGAAATGGGGTGTGGGGGAACCATCCGCAAAGGGTTAAGAGCTTCAAATGCTGTAGAGTCTGTGAAATTTGAAGACTTTGATGCTGATTATGAAACAAATACGACACATATTTTATATGATGCTAAGAAAATTTCTAAAGAAGAATTGAAGAAAATCGTTAACGAGTTGAGCAATGGTCAGTATAAGGTGGAATCAATGTCTGATACTGAGTATTCTTCTGAGAACGATCAGGCTTCAGCTGTATCAGGATCATCAAAAAAATCAACAACATTACCTTTAATTGGTGATGGCTCTACTGGCTTGTTTTCATTTCAATTGCCTAATTTGTTAGATTTGTTGAGTATTCGATTTTTCTAAAAATCAATGATATAAAAGCTTAAAGGTTGTCAATTTGACAACCTTTTTTTGTTTTTTGAGGTTGTTTAATTTATTTTATTACATTTGCACACTTTAGAAAAACTAATTAATATATTTACTACTCATTCTTATGAAAAAAGTAAAACTACTATTTATCGGATTTTTATCCCTGTTAATAAGCTTATTTGCTTATGGTCAACAAAAGTATACAACCCCAGGTACTTAGACATTTACTGTGCCTAGCTGTGTTAATTCTATCACAGTAAAAGTATGGGGTGCTGGCGGAGTAGGTGGAGCTTCTTGGTCACAAAAAGCTAATCCATACAATGGCTCTTTTGGTGAAACACTTGAAGCCTGTGCCACAGGTGGAGGAGGTGGAGGAGGAGGCTTCTCACCTTCATTTGAGCTATGATTAATGGAACCGTTGGGGAAGACAGCCGAACTGTCGAGTAGGGAAGTTTCCTCACTTTCGTTCGAAATGACAGGCGAACTATCTATTATGGGTGATACAGGGGCTGGCGGAGCCAGCCCCTGTATCACCTCATTACTTGCCGGAGTTTGTCTTTTCGAGCGTAGCGAGAAATCCTTACTAGTCGT
>CAZOKJ010000005.1:0-45321 GCA_964580465.1 uncultured Fluviicola sp.
CAAAGGAGCTTATGATTTGTTGATGGTGTTAAAAAACACAGAGGAAGAATAAGTAAGTAACCAGATTTTTATTGATAATACAAAAAAAGGGAGAATCCGTCTAAACAAATACGAACTTCTCCCTTATTGATATAGATAGAAATTGATTGAAAAACGCTTGAATGATTAAGCGCTTTTAAGTTTTATTTGAGAACGAAATAGACTTTTATTGGTATATCGGCATATACCGATATGACGAAAAAAAACTATTTAATTTCTTCGTTTAAAATTTCTGTCCAGAAAGTTTTGATTGGTTTATCGATTGAACGCAACATTCTTGGTACAATGCTCTCTTCTGTGAACCCTGGAGTTGTGTTTACTTCGATGACATAAGGTTCACCTTTTACTAACATAAAGTCAATGCGTGCGATGGAACGCAAACGTAAAATTCCGTAAACTTTTTTAGCTACTTCTTGTACTTTTAAGGTATCTTCTTCAGAAATGCGAGCTGGAACAATTTCTTGTGACTTTCCAAGGTACTTTGCTTCGTAATCAAAAAATTCATTTTCGCTAACAATCTCAGCCAAAGGAAGTGCTTGAATACCAGTTGAGGCACGGTACACACCACAAGTAACCTCTGTTCCATCTAAAAACGACTCAACAACTACACTTTTTCCTTCTTTAAATGCGTTTTCAATCGCTTTGTCTAATTCTTCCACTTTGTTTACACGGGAAATCCCATAACTTGATCCAGAATCACATGGCTTAACAAATAAAGGCAAACCTAATCGTGCTACTAATTCATCAGCTTGATACTTGTCATTTTCTAAAAGTAGTTGAGATTCAGCAACATTGACGCCAAAGCCTTTTATGAATTGATTGCAATACCATTTGTCAAAAGATAATTCTGATGCTAACGCTCCCGAGTTGATGTATGGAATATCATACATATCAAAAAGCGCTTGCAAACGACCATTTTCACCTGGGTTTCCGTGGGTGTAAATCAAATAATAGTCCAATGAAATCCACTGGTCTTTAGCTTGAAATCCTTTTTTTATGAGTTCAATGTCATAATTTTCTCCTTCCCACACTGCTTGACAGCTGGTTTTGCTCAACACAATTTTAACTGCTTGATAAGCATCTGGAAAATGAGTAACAATGGTTGAACCACTTTTAATTGAAATTTCATACTCGGAAGAAAAACCTCCCATTATTACACCAATACGTTTCATATTCTCAACTATTTAAACCAAAGTTAAGAAGAAAGCATCAGATAGATTGGAGGATTGACAAAAACTTATGCTCTTTACATTGTTAATTAATCACAGTAAAGGCTAAATTCTTCAGAACAATTTATTTTAATTGGTACTAACGTTACTTTCCTTTCCAAATTGACGATGAGATAGAATAATCGCAATAATGGCATAGATAAGCAAAGAAGCTAAAGTACCAATATACAACGTGTAGTTGATTGTCCCTGCCATGATTTCTTTTGTCGCCAAAACAACATTCACTACTGGAATAAATGCCGTTTGAAGTGAGTATTCTATACCTGGAAACATTCCAATCATGGCAGGAATGAGAACTGCCATGTTTAAAGGAGTGATAATACTTTGGGCTTCTTTAAATGATTTGGCATAAACGGTGATAGGAATCAACAATCCAGCAAAAAACACAATTAAAGGTAAAATTAATAAAAACATGAGCAACAACGTTTTGCCCGTAAACATTAAATTCAAAACAGTGTTCAATTCATCGACTTCTTCTCCTCCTGGCATGTTTTGGAAAGAAAAGTAAAGTCCTGTTAGGGCAAATGATGCAGCAATTAAACCACTTAAAACAACAACTCCCATTTTTCCTGTTAAAATTTGCCAACGAGGCACTGGCGTTGTCAATAATGTTTCGATTGTTCCTCTTTCTTTTTCCCCTGTAAAAAGATCTATTGCTGGATACATGCACCCGATAAAACCAAAGATAATGAAAATATAAGGGAGCATTCCTCCAGCTAATTTTCCAATCATTTCTCGAGAACTTGCAACATTGGATTCGTCAACTTGAATAGCAGAAAAAATCGCTTTATTGATGTTGAGAGAATCTAAACGTTCTTGGGTTATTTGTGCATTAAATTGTTGAATGGCACCTTCCAAACGCTCTTTATATCCTATGTCCGTTGCATCATGAAAAAGAGTAATTTTTGCTGTTTCATTAGCGGAAAGTGCTTGGTCAAATCCAGTATGGTAGAAAACTCCAGCGTCAATGCTATCCGAACTAATTAACTCTTTTATTTCTAAACTGTCTTTTAACTGTATCCATAAGAAATTAGCAGCGTTTTTTTCTGAAAATTGTAAGTCATTCATCAAACGATTGTCTTCCCCTGAGTAACCTACAACCAGCGTTTTTGTAGCTGTTTTTTTAGAAAAATTGTTGGATAATGAAGAAGTTAATTTAAATATCAATGGGAAAATAAGGACAGGAATAACAATCATAGTTATTAATGTTCTTCTGTCACGTAAGGTTTCTTTTAATTCCTTTAAAAAGATGGTGATAATAGTTTTCATAATGTGTTAAGCTTCTTTGATAATACGTATAAATTCTGCTGTTAAAGACTCTTCTTTTTTCTGTGCAATAAAGTTTTCTTTTGTGTCGTTAAATAGCAATTTTCCTTTGTGCACAATTCCAATATCATCACTAAGCAAATCAACTTCTGACATAATGTGACTTGAGAAAATCACCGTTTTTCCTTCTTCTTTACTATTTTGAATTAAGCGAATGATGTTTTCACTTGTAATAACATCTAGTCCGCTTGTTGGCTCATCAAAAATGATCACCTCAGGGTCGTGAATCATAGTTCGAACGATGGAAACCTTCTGTTTCATACCTGTACTAAGTTTTGCTATTCGTTTATTGGCAAATTCGTGCATGTCTAGCAAATCAAAAAGTTTATTTTTTCGTTTTTGAAAATCTACCGAAGAAACGTTGTATAAATCAGCGAAGTATTTAACCAATTCATTTGGGGTTAACCTACCATAAAGACCAGCTGAACCTGTTAAAAAACCTATTTTTTTACGAGCTTCTTCGGGATACTTAATGGCATCAATTCCTGCTATTTCTATTTGACCCGAAGTAGGCTTGAAAATAGTTGCCAACATGCGTAATGTTGTTGTTTTTCCTGCTCCATTGGGACCAAGTAGAGAATAAATTCTTCCAGGTTGGCATTCAAAACTTACATCGTTTACAGCGAGCGCAATTTTGTCATTAGTAGCAAATTCTTTTTGTTGTTTTTTACTTAAAATGAATTCTTTTTTTAGTTGTTGGACTTTAATCATTGTGTTTTAAGCGTTGTTTACGGTTGTTAATTTAATTATTTTTAAGTTAAATTTCGTTTTTCTCATAAAATTAACAAAAAATTAACATTTATTAATATTGACTTATGAAATCATGTATTATCTTTACCCCCATAAACAATTAAAAACTCATAAATTATGAAAAAAATTTACTTATTAGCAGCTTCTGTTATGATGGGAGCTATCTCTTTTGGTCAAAATTGGGATATTGAAACAATCTTGACTTCACCAGCTTCAGGTTCTACGGTTCCTTTCCAAGCTAATGACACTTACGCAGCAACATTTACATTTAAAAACAATGGTCCTGATGCTGTTCCAGCAACAGATACAGCTTACTTCGCTGTAATTAACGTAACTCAAGGAAAACTTTTCTCTTTAATTGGTGGAACGGAGAATGGCGTAAACTTGTTACCAATGTCTGCTTTAGGAGCTGGTGGATGGACTTCAGGATTGTCTGTTGCTTCTTCAGCTTTGAGCATTACAAGTGTTAAGTTTCCAGGTGCACAAGTTGGAGATGTTGTTTTAATCGGATGCTTAGGTATTGGAGACATTTCTTTAGAAAATGAAGATCCAAATGATACTAACAATGATAACAACTTTGATGGTTTCATGATTGGTACTGCTGGTTTAGAAAAAATAGATTTCTCTACATTCTCAGTTTATCCAAACCCTGCAACTGAAACTATTACTGTAACAGCTCAAGAGCCAGTTGCTTCTGTTAAAGTTTTATCAATGAATGGTTCAGTTGTTGCTTCTGCTGAAGGTGCAACAGTTAACGTAGCTGATTTGAAAGCTGGTGCTTACATTTACCACGCTACAACTATTAGCGGTAAAAACGTAGCTAACAAATTTGTTAAGAAATAATTTCTTAAAAATAGCATATTGAAGGAGGATCTTAAGTCCTCCTTTTTTTGTTTAAATACCTTGATTTTTAGATTTTTTCTAAATTGTAAAGGACATTTTTATTATATTTGTGCTTTAATTTAATATAAAGACGATATCGCTTAAATGGAAATAGCCATAATTATCGCCCTTATTTTGTTAAATGGTATTTTTTCCATGTCAGAAATGGCAATGGTTTCCTCAAGGAAATTCAAATTGGAAAGTGCTAAAAAACAGGGTAAGAGCGGAGCCAAAACTGCTTTGGATTTATCTGAAAATCCAACTAAATTTCTTTCTACTGTTCAAATCGGTATAACACTCATAGGAATCCTTTTAGGGGTATATAGTGGTGACAACCTTGCTGGATATGTTGCAGATTTTTATGCACAATTTAGCTTTCTAAAACCTTTTGCCAATCAATTAGGAACTGGAACAGTGGTTATCATTGTTACCTTTCTTTCTATTGTTTTAGGTGAATTGTTGCCTAAACGTTTGGGAATGACTTTCCCTGAACCAATTGCAATAGCCTTGTCCAAATTGATGTACGTTTTGTCAATTCTTACTTCTCCTTTCGTGTGGTTGCTTACGTTTACAAATGATCTTTTGTTGAGATTGTTTGGTATTAAAAAAACAGTTGAAAGCAAGGTTACTGAAGAAGAAATTAAATCGATCATTAGAGACAGTGCCGATGGTGGTGAAATTCAAGATATTGAACAAGATATTGTAGAACGTGTATTTGAACTGGGGGATAGAAAGGTAAATTCATTGCTTACTTATAGAAGCGATATTACATTCTTTAATGTGGACGATACATGGGACATGGTTAAAGAAAAAATCAATTCCGATAAACACTCCGCTTATCCTGTTGTTGAGGGAAATAATATCGATAATATCGTTGGTATTGCATTGCTGAAAGACTTGTTTGCTCCTATTGTATCGGGTGAATTAGATTTAAAAACAATTTTGCGTGAACCTCTTTACTTGAATGAAAAAACGTCTGCTTACAAGGTGTTGGAACAATTTAAGCAAGAAAAAGTACATTATGGTATTGTTGTAGATGAATATGGTGCAACTCAGGGTATCGTAACGATGGATGATGTCATGGATGCTTTAGTAGGGGAGGCAACAGAGTTGGACCAAAACGAATACCAAATTAAAGAAAGAGATGAAAACTCTTGGTTAGTTGATGGGCAATACTCCATTTTTGATTTTTGTAAGTACTTCGATATAGAGGTAGATGAAGATATTCAGTCTGAATATTCAACTGTTGCTGGTCTAATGATTCATTTAAAAGGCGATTTACTCGATGAAGGTGAAAAGGTTGAATATGAAGACTTATTATTGGAAGTAGTCGATAAAGATGGACAACGTATTGATAAAATTTTGATAACTAGAATTGAAGATTAATAGCTCATGAATTTATGAGCAAAAAAATAGGATGTTCATTTGAACATCCTATTTTTTTTATGTCTTTGGAAAGATTAAACAATCTTACACCATCCTTCTGTATCTTCAGTCAAGCCAAATTTAATAGCGTCGATGTGGCGTTTAGCTTTCATTGAGAAGTAGTCGTCTTGCACTTCAGAAAGCAATAAATCTTCACCTTTGTAGTTGAATTTAGCAATGTGAGCAACAGTTGCAGCTGTTCCAGCACCAAAAGCTTCTTGCATTTCACCATTTTTGATTGCGTTGACAACTTCTTCAACAGATATCTTACGCTCTTCAACAGGAATCCCCCATTTTTTAGCAACGTCAATAATTGTACGTTTTGTTGTACCTCTTAAAATAGTGTCCTCTTCTTCAGTTGGCGTAATCAATTTGCCGTTTATCATAAAACAAACGTTCATTGTTCCAGCTTCTTCTACGAACTTGTGTTCTTTTGCATCTGTCCACAACAATTGGTGGTAACCAGCTTCTTGACCTTTTTTAGCAGGCATCAAAGACGCAGCGTAGTTACCAGCAGCTTTTGCACGACCTACACCACCAGAAGCAGCACGTGTGTAATGGTCTTCAATTTTAATGTTTACCGCTTGAGAATAATATTTCCCTGAAGGAGATAAGATAATCATAAAACGATAATTATCAGATGGTTTAATACCAATTGCTTCATCAGTAGCAAAAATAAACGGGCGGATGTACAATGCAGAACCATCTACTTGAGGAACCCATGCACTGTCAACTTCTACCATTTTTCTTACTAATTCAATGTACAAATTTTCGTCGAATGTAGGCATGCACAAACGAGCAGAAGATTCCATGAATCTTGAAGCGTTTAATTCAGGTCTGAACAATACTACCTCGCCGTTTTCACGTTTGTAGGCTTTCATTCCTTCAAAAATTGATTGTCCATAATGCAATGCTGAATTAGCAGGGTGCATAGGAATAGGTCCAAAAGGTAAGATTTCTGGAGTTTGCCACTGCCCATTTTTATAATCCATGATCAACATGTGATCAGTAAATACTTTTCCAAATGGGATATTGTTCCAATCCACTTGGCTAATTTTTGATGTTTCAGGGCTTGAAACTCTCATTTCTAAAATATCTTGCTTCATAATCTATTTTTCGATTGAGTGCAAATATAAAAAAAATATCGCTTTTACACAAATCTATTGATTAGCTTAAAATAAAAATCTATTTTTGATGTGTAATTATGAACAAAAGTCACGAAGTATTAAAGAAATTTTGGGGGTATCCATCTTTTAGACCTGGACAAGAAGCCATTGTCGAGGATGTTGTCAATGGTCATGATGTTTTAGCTCTTATGCCTACGGGTGGTGGGAAGTCTATTAGCTTTCAGGTGCCTGGATTGATTCGAGAAGGTGTGGTTATTGTTGTATCTCCTTTAATCGCTTTGATGCAAGACCAAGTGAGTAATCTTTTGTCTAAAGGCATTTCTGCTAAAGCACTGATTAGCGGAATGAGTTACCGAGAAATTGATATTGCTCTTGATAACGCTCGTTTTGGTGGGTATAAATTTTTGTACACTTCACCAGAACGTTTGCAAAGTAAGTTGTTTCTGGAACGCTTTAAATTGATGAATGTTGGTTTAATCGTTGTTGATGAAGCACATTGTATTTCTGAGTGGGGACATGATTTTCGTCCGAGCTTTATGGAAATTAAACAATTGCGTGAAATTCATCCTCATGTGCCAATGGTTGCGTTAACGGCTACAGCGACAGCTAAAACACAAGAAGAAATCATTGTCAAACTTGGTTTGAAAAATCCAAAGATTCATCAGTCTAAGTTTGAACGTGAAAATTTAATTTATTCTAGCTTTTTGAGTAAAAATAAATTGCAAGATGTAATCAATGCTGCTCAACGTTTTTCTGGTTCTACGGGTATCGTTTATTGTCAAACGCGCAAATCTGTAAAGTTTTTAGCTACTACTTTACAAGCAAACGGGCTTTCTGTTGGTGTTTATCACGGTGGAATGACAAAGGAAGATAGAAAAAAAATGTTGGAAGATTGGCTGAGTGATAAGATAAAAATTATGGTGGCAACGAATGCTTTCGGTATGGGAATTGATAAACCTGATGTGCGTTTTGTGTTGCATTATGAATTTCCAATTTCTTTAGAAGCCTATTTCCAAGAAGCAGGAAGAGGAGGAAGGGATGGAAACACTGCTGTGGCGATTAATTATTGGCAAGAAAAAGATTTAAGTGAACTTTGGAAAAAAATAGAGCTTAAATTTCCTCCAATTGATGATATAAAAAGAGTGTATAGGGCTTTGTGTAATTTCTTGAAAATTGCCGTAGGCTCTGGTGCAGGAGAAAGTTATGCCTTGGAGATTAATACCTTTTGTAAAAACTTTGATTTACCATTAATTCTTGTCTATAATTCATTGAAAATACTAGAAGCAATGAAGTTGATTGTTTTTGCTGAAGATGCTTTTCAAGAAACACGTGTGAAGTATGCGGTCGGAAATGCCGTTTTGTACGGTTTTCAAATTGAAAATGAAAGCTGCTATCCAATAACTGCCATGTTAGCTCGTGCTTATGCTGGTATTTTTAATGATTTTCAAGAAATAAACGAATATGAATTAGCTAAAAGATTATCAATTCCATATAAAGAAGTGGTTGCTAAACTAAAATTCTTAGAAAATCAAGGAATCATTGATATCGAATGGCGCTCAGATTTGCCAAAAATTGTCTTTTTAAGTGAGCGAATGCCAAATGATTATTTATCCATTCCAGCAGAGGTTTACCACCATCGTAAAGAAATAGCAATTGGGAAAATGAAAGCTGTTGAGCGTTATTTACTTAGTAATGATTGTCGCGCACTTCAATTGATTAATTATTTTGGCGTTGCTTCACAACCTTGTGGCAAATGCGACAATTGCTTAAACAATAATGAACAAGCTACTTTAGAAGATTACAAGGAAAAATTAATCGCGTTGCTGAGCCATGAACCCAAAACGCTATCAGAATTAAAAACGATTTTCCTAAACCAAGAGTTATTAAAAGATGCTATTCGTTTACTACAACAAAATGAATTAATTAATGCTAATGATGGGTTTTATTCATTAATGGTTTGAATTAGTTGATTTTATTTGTAATTTTGATAAAAAATAAAATATAAAATATGATAGTCACTACAACAAACACCATAGAAGGAAAAATAATCAAAGAATACAAGGGGATTGTATCAGGAGAAACAATCATTGGAGCGAATATCTTCAAAGACATCATGGCGAGTATTCGCGATATTGTTGGTGGTCGCTCTGCTTCGTATGAAAAAGTTTTGAAAGAAGCAAAAGATATCGCGCTCAAAGAAATGCAACAACGTGCTAAAGAAATGGGCGCAAATGCTATTCTAGGCGTTGATTTGGATTATGAAACAGTTGGGGCAAAAGGTATGTTGATGGTAACAGCAAGTGGTACAGCTGTAGTAATAGAATAAAAAAGAAGAGAGTGTCTGAAATTTCAGACACTCTCTTTTGATTTTAAGATGTTCAAAACTGAATGAAACGCAAGGCGTTGAAAATGATGTAAAAGTAATCCTGATAATATCATCAGGATGACTTTTGCTGATATTTGACTTGCGAAGTATGCACCGAAGGTATCACAACGCAGCAGTTCGTCACTTTTTGGATAACGTCTCTCAAAATGATAGGTGGATTTGCTTATTTTGTAACAAATTCCATTTCGTCAACTAAGTGTTTTGCACCTGAGTAAATGTCCATTACCCACAAAACATAGCGAATGTCAACAGTTATGTTACGGCAACGATTAGGGTCAAACATAAAATCACTCATAGTACTTTCCCATGAACGATCGAAGTTTAACCCCATTAGGTTTCCATTCGCATCTAGCACTGGTGAACCAGAGTTTCCTCCAGTTGTGTGATTGGAACCTGTGAAGCATACCCAAAGTTCACCATCTTGTGCATAAGGACCATAATTTTTCTCTTTGTGTAATTCCAACATGCGAGGTAATAATTCAAAGTCTTCATTACCGCTGTAATACTTGTCAATTATTCCGTCTAAAGTAGTGTATTCAAGGTATTGAACACCATCTTGCGGTTTAGATCCTTCTAATTTTCCGTAAGTGATTCTCAATGTGCTATTGGCATCAGCCCAATGTTTCTTATCAGGGAACATTTCTAAATTACCTTTCACATATACTTTTAATAAAGTCTCCATTTGCTCTTTGTATTCGTTGTAAGAAGCATAGTGATTCTTGATGAAATCGCTGTACAATAAATTGAAATGAGCGTAACCTGGATCGTTTGCTAATTTTTTAATCGATTTTTTAGAAAATTTTTCTACAAATGATGTGTAGCGCTCTTTGTTAGTGAAAATTGATTTTGTAAAGATAGCAGCACTATTGTACTTGTTGCTTGCTGTATTTATTTTAGCAGTACTTGGTGCTTTAACGTAAGCGTTGTAAGCAGCAGTTTGTAGCTCAAAAATTCCTTTGTCAACAGTAGCATCGTAATTTTTAAAATGTGTTTCTGCACTTTCCAATAGACGTTTTTTAATAGTTTCAACAGCCTCGGGTTTACTTTCAACAGCTTTTTTTAACTGTTCAATACCTCTTGTTAAACGTAAGAATTCAGGTCCAACAAAAAAGTATTCTATCAACATGGCGTATTGAAACTCATAATCAACCTTATCAGCCACTAATTTTTTCATGTCGTTGATGACATTTCCATATTCTTTTGACCATGCGTCCTTAGTTGCCGCGCGTTGATTATAGGTAGCTTCTCGTTCTGTTTTTACTGTAACAGCATCTAATCTACGCAGACCGTCAATTTGTCCAATCCATTTTTTATAAGCATTTGCGATACTTGCTTGTTTTGAAGCATATTTGATACGTACTTCATCAGATTGACGCATTGCTTGATCAATAACACTTAAAGATAATTCACGCATTTTAATTCTAGCGGGACGTTCTTTTTCCATGATGAATTTCAAATAGCTCGAAACTACATGTTGCTCTGTTTCCCCTGGGAAGCCATAGACCATAGTGAAATCGCCTGATTTTCTATCGTTAAACGCAATTTTTAAAAAATGCAAAGGTTTGTAAGGAACATTTGAAGCGTTGTAATCAGCAGGTTTGTTGTCTGTTCCAGCGTAAATTCTAAATACAGAAAAATCGCCTGTATGTCTTGGCCAAACCCAGTTGTCTGTGTCACCACCAAATTTTCCAATGGAATTAGGAGGAGTACCAACTAAACGCACATCTTTGAACGTTTCTTTGACAATAATGTAAAATTCATTCCCTTGATTAAAAGGCTTTATTTCAGCAGTATAATGAGTCCCATTAATGGCCTCTGCAATGATTGCTTGTGTGTTTTTTGTTAAAATCTGGTTCAATTGAGCATTGTCTTTAATACCTTCAGTACCAAACAAAACTTCTTTTGTTACATCTTGAATGCGCACCATTCTAGAAGCAGTGAGTCCTTTGTTTGGAAGTTCTTCTGCTTTCGTTTTGGCCCAAAAACCATATTTTAAGTAATCATTTTGCAAAGAAGAATGCGCTTGGATTTGAGAATAACCACAGTGGTGATTGGTAAGTAACAACCCTTGATTAGACACTAATTCTGCCGTACAACCACCTCCAAAATGAAAAATAGCATCTTTTAAACTCGAGTGATTGACACTGTAAATTTCTTCAGCTGTTAGTTTCATGCCATACGATTGCATGTCAGATTCAAAAGCTTTAATTAAAGCAGGAATAAGCATTCCTTCTTCTGCCAAAGTACGAGTAACTACGCTGAAGCTAAGTATTAAACCTAAAATAATTTTTTTCATGTTTTTTTTGATTTTTTTCAAAACTAATGAAAATGATTGAATTTTGAACAATTCTGAGGAAAAATGACGCTATGATGACATGACCAATTGATTTTATGACTGATTGACTAACTAGTTTGATAGCTTTTTGACGTTTTAATGAATTGACATTTTGAAAAAAAATTTTTTGATTTGATTTTTTTCATTAAATTAGTAAAAATTATGTATATATTTACTTGAATCCAGCAAACATTTAATTACCATTATTAAAAAATATGAAACAGGCTCTAGTCATAGCAATTAACTTTTTATTATTGATGTGCTTTTCCCCACTTTTAGGGCAAACCGCTCGGTATGAACTGAGAATGGAAAAACCAGAAAATCACTATTTTCAAGTTGATTTTATCTTATCTGGATACAAAAACAATGAAATAGAAGTAAAGTTGCCTGTATGGGCTCCTGGTTCCTATTTGGTTCGCGAATTTTCCAAAAACATCAATGAGGTAAAAGCTGTTGATGAAAAAGGACTTTCCTTGGAGGTTGTAAAAAAATCGAAAAATGCTTGGGTGATTAAAAAAGGAAAAGCAAAAGAAGTAAAAGTAAGCTATGAAGTGTATGCGTTTGAACTAACGGTGAGAACAAGTTTTTTAGATAAAACGCATGGATTTGTTGCCGGAACTGGTGTTTTTATGTATACAGAGGAAACGCGTAATAAACCTGGAAAACTAACTGTCTATCCGCATTCTGATTTTTCAACAATTACGACAGCTTTACCCATTGCCGGTGAGGCTTTAGTTAACGATGGAGGAACTAAAGAATACACGTTTTCTGATTATGATTATTTAGTTGATTGCCCGATTGAAATTGGAAATCATACGCTTTTTGATTTTACAGCTGCGGGTGTAAAACATACCGTAGCAATGTATGGTTGGGGAAATTATGATGTGCCAACTTTACAGCGTGATATGGCAAAAATTGTCGAAGCAGCAACAGAAGTGTTTGGACAAAATCCAAACAAAGACTATGTTTTTATTATTCACAATGTAACAAACGCTGAAGGAGGGTTGGAGCACATGAATTCTACAACTTTATCAGTCAATCGCTATACCTATCAAGGTGATGCTTATTTAGGTTTTTTGTCTTTGGTTGCGCATGAGTATTTTCATGTTTGGAACGTAAAACGAATGAGAGCTTTTGAGTTAGGACCTTTTGATTATGACAAAGAAGCGTACACGAGTTTGCTTTGGGTAATGGAAGGATTTACTTCCTATTATGATGAATTACTCTTGTTACGAGCTGGTTTCTACACACCTGAGCGATTTTTAGCGAAACTACAGGGGAGCGTGAACTATGTTGAAGGAACACCAGGAAGCAGGGTTCAACCTTTGGCTCACGCTAGTTTTGATGCATGGATTAAGGCATATCGACCAAATGAAAATAGTTCGAATACTACCATGTCTTACTATTCCAGAGGTGGTGTTGTAGCAGCTTTGTTGGACGCTAAAATTGTTGAGAAATTTCAAGGTGAAAAATCGTTAGATGATTTCTTACAGGTAATGTACAAGAAGTATTTTGAGCAACTAAAACGTGGTTTTACAGCGAAAGAATTTAAACAAGATTTAAGCACTTTCTTAGGTGAAAATATGGATGATTTTTATGCGAATTATATCGATGGAACAAAAATACCAGATTATGCGTCTATATTTGAAAAAGTTGGAGTCAAGGTTCGAACAATTGATACTAAACAGCCCTATTTTGGAGCAGATTTGTCACAATCTGGAAACGTGGTAACAGTTCGTTCTGTTAAAGCTAACACAAGTGCTGAAAAAGCAGGATTAAGTCCAAAGGATGAGATTATTGCTTGCAATGGATTACGAGTGACACAGCGCGAATTAGAATCCATTCTGGCTCAAGCCAAAGTTGGGACAAGTCTATCATTTTTGATTGCAAGGGACAATGTAATGATGACTGTTATGTGCACGATTGACACTTATGAATGGCCTCGTTATCAATTTGAATTGTCTCAAAATCAATCCTCATTGAACAATCGCAATTATTGGTTGCGAACAAAATAAAGTGACATGGCAATTGAACGGTTTATCAACATATTGATTATTGACGACGAACGAAAGTCGGGAGAGGGGTTGAAAGAAATTTTAACTGGAGCAGGAAATAATGTCTTATTGGTCAATGATCACATTGAAGCCTTGCCAATTGTCAAAAAAAGAGAAATAGGTATTATATTGATAAATTTAGACAGCGAACTGTTTTCAGGGATGGATATTTTGCAAGAATTGAAAAATGTAAGTAGTACACCTAATACCTATAAACTGTTGATTACCAAAAGTTCCACTTCTGCAGCGAAATTAATTAAAGGATTAAATGGAGGAGCAGTTGACTTCATAACGTTCCCATTTAATCCAAATTTGGTAAAAGCCAAGGTTGAGGTTTACAAATCGTTGTATTACAAAGATTTAAGGATTTTAGAGTTGTTACAAAATATTTTTCCAACGAATGTGCTTAATGATTTTAATCGTTATGGAAAATTCTCTCCTAAAAGAATAGAAAGGGGAGTCGTTTTGTTTACTGACTTTGTAGATTTTTCAGCTGTTTCTCGTCACTTAGAGCCTATTGAATTGCTCCGAAAATTGGAAAAGTTTTTCACCATGTTCGATGAAGTGATTCACCGATATAGGTTAGAAAAAATTAAAACAATTGGAGATGCTTATATGGCATTGGCTGGTGTAAATGAAGATTACCCAGAACCCGAAATTAGAGCTTGTTTAGCAGCGATTGAGATTCAACAAATTGTTGATAATGAAGCAGAGGTTGCCAAGGCGTTAGGGGAAGATTATTGGCAGATACGAATTGGTGTTCACACAGGACCTTTAGTAGCTGGAATTATTGGTAAAACAAAGTTTTCTTTCGATGTTTGGGGAGATACGGTGAATGTTGCTTCAAGAGCAGAACGATTGAGTGAGCCTGGAAAAATTGCGATTACTCGCTCCGTTTTATCAGTCGTTGAGCCTTATTTTAACGTTGAACCAAGAGGTGAATTTAATATCCAAAAAAGAGGGGGGAAAGTAGAGTTGTTTTTTCTTCAATCGATTAAAAAAGAGTATTCACGCACCCGTTTTGGTCGATTGCCAAATTCAACTTTAAGAGCAATTTGTAAGTTGCCAACCATTGATTTTTTCTATATGCGAGTTGATATCATTAACAAACTCAAGGCTTTGCTTCCAGAAGGGTTATTGTATCATGGAGTAAAACATGCACTAAGCGTGGAGAAAGTTGCTATGCGTTATGGCAAATTAGAAGGTATTACTTTAGAAGAAATGTTTTTATTGCGTACAGCAGCTTTATATCATGACTCAGGTTTTATGCTCCAGTATTCAAATAATGAAGATTATGCAATTGGAATGGCTAGGAGTTTCTTGCCTGCATTTGGTTATTCTTCAGAGCAAATCGATATTGTTTGTAGCATAATTAATGCTACTAAATCTACCGTAACGCCAGAAACATTGTTGGAAAAAATAATTTGTGATGCCGACCATGATTATCTCGGAAGGGCTGATTATAAGATTATTGCATCACGTTTAAGGGCTGAATTAAAAGAGTTTGCCCAAATTGAAATGACAGATGAAGAATGGGTGCAGTATCAATTAGATTATTTTACGCAAAAACACGTTTATTATACAGAAACAGCAAAATGTATTCGTAATTCAAGTAAAAATGTTAGAATTGCAGAATTTAGACAAGAATTATCAAAATTAAAAGAAGTAGAATGAAAGTTTATACAAAAACAGGAGATCAGGGGACGACAAGTTTAATCGGAGGAACACGCGTATTAAAAAGTTCATTGCGAATTGAATCATACGGAACAGTTGATGAATTGAATTCAAATTTAGGTCTATTAAGAGATTGGATAAATGATGATGTACTAGTTGATTGGATTCTAGAAATTCAAGACAGGTTGTTTACCTTAGGTTCTAACCTTGCTGCAGACCCTAATGCACCAACAATGAAGTTACCAGAAATTTCAACTGAAGATATTGATAGCTTAGAGCGTTGGATTGATGAAATGGATGAAGAGTTAGAACCATTGCGTTTGTTTGTGCTTCCTGGTGGGCATCCAACTGTTTCTCAGGCACATATTTCACGTTGTGTGTGTAGAAGAGCAGAGCGCATCATTGTGGATTTAAGTCAATCAGAAGAAGTGAATCCAATTATCATGAAGTATTTGAATCGTTTGAGCGACTTTATTTTCGTTATGAGTAGAAAATTAGCTAAAGATTTGAATGCAAAAGAAAAGCCATGGTATCCGCGTGTTTAATGGCATGCTTTTTGTGGGAGAAAATGCATAATCAACTTAATAATGAATACTGTTAGAAATTATTTTTATTTATTTATTTTAGGGTTAATTGTTTGGAGTTCTATTAGTGCAACTACAAATACTACGCACACCATTGAAGTGAAAATTACCAATGTGCGTAATTCAAAAGGAGTGATCCAAATGCAGGTGTATAGAGATCAGCCAACGTTTAAGGCAGAAACTCCTTGGAAAATTTACTACGTACCAAAAGATAATTTGAAAGATAAAACAATTTTGTACAAATTGACTGGAATTCCTGCTGGTACGTATGGCATTGCTATTTTAGATGATGAAAATAAAAACACTAAAATGGATTATTCATTCATGATTCCACAAGAAGGATTTGGATTCTCCAATTATTTTTTATCAAAATTAGCAAAGCCAAAATTTGATGATTTTAAATTTCAATTAAATGACGATATGTGCGTAACCATTAAAACAAAATATGTATAATTGGCACGATAAGTTACTATGTAAATTTTTATGTGTTAATTTTTTGATAATTATGAAAATAAAATTACATTTGCGACTTTAATTATGCCACAAATTTAATATAATAAAACTATGTATTGGACTTTAGAATTAGCGTCTTATTTGGAAGATGCACCATGGCCAGCAGCGAAAGATGAATTGATTGACTATGCAATCAGAACTGGAGCCCCTTTAGAAGTTGTAGAAAATTTACAAGATTTAGAAGATGAAGGTGAAATTTACGAAAGTATCGAAGAAATTTGGCCTGATTATCCTTCAAAAGACGATTTCTTGTTTAACGAAGACGAATATTAATAATTGAATAAGGAGTTCTGTAGTGTTGATAATTTTACTTTAGATTCCTTTTTAACATTCAAAAACAATGGAGGGTGTCCGAAAAGTCAGACACTCTCTTTTTATTTTAAGATGTTCAAAAATGAATAAAATGCAAGGTGTTGAAAATGTGATGAGGAGCCCTGATAGTATCATCAGGATGACTTTTGCTGGTATTTGACTTACGAAGTATGCGCCGAAGGTATCACAACGCATCAGTTCGTCACTTTTTGGATATCGTCATTTTTTTAGATGAATTACCTAGGTCATATCTATTTTTCCAACAATGATTTGGAATTGATGCACGCAAATATCTTTGGCGATTTCGTGAAGGGAAAAGATTTGTCCATGTATCAACCGATTGTACAAGAGGGAATTCTTCTACATCGAAAAATAGATTCTTTTATTGGAGAACATCAGCAAGTTCGAGATTTGTCAAAACAATTATCTTCCTCATTACCAAAAGTCTCGGGTATAGCAATTGATGTTTATTTTGACCATTTTTTAGCGAAGCATTGGGATCAATTTCACGAAAGAAAATTACCTGATTTTTTAGCAGGTTTCTATGCTTACAAACTAAACGAGTCGTTTTATCCAAACGATTATTTCCATTTTGTACTTTTTCGCTTAAAAAGTGACCAATGGCTATCAAAATACATTAAAATTTCTGGAGTAGATAGAGCTTGTAAAAGCTTATCACAGCGACTTTCTTTTCCCAATGCATTGGTAAATGCCGGTATTGTATTGGAAATGAATTATCAAGAGATAGAGCGAGTGTTTTTAGATTTTATGTCAGATGCGCAAAATCATTTTAATTGATATTGATATATATAAATAACAGCGTGTTTATTTTTATTATTTTACGATAAAACAAGAAAATAACAACGAAATTAAAGAACATGGATTAACACATTTACAACGATAAGATGCAACTATTGAACTGTTTTGTTCTTCTTACAGGTAACTGTTAGTCAACTCTACGTGCTTTATTAAAAAAAATAGTACAATTAATAATTTGGTTAAATGAAAACACATCATCTCTTAGTTTCTAAAGTAAAATACATCGTATTTTTACAGATTTTCCATTTTCAAGTAGCTTACGGACAAATGCCTCCTTGTGTTGATAATACGCCTCCAGGTGAAAGTGCTTGTTTGGTAACTCCAATTTGTGAGTTTAACGGCTATTGTGGTCGAACTGTTGCCGCTCCTGTTGATGCATGGAATGAATTGAAATTAGCTATTAAAAATGCAACAATTGACGCGTGGGGTATCGACTATTTGACATTGGAAAATGATAAGTAATTAAAATTTGTTGCAGCATCCACTTCTATTTCTTTTAATGTGTATGTCTATGATTGTCTTGGTGCTGGAACGAAAGCTATTCAAGTTGTGTTTTTTAAAGCTGCAAGTTGTAATAGTGGCCTTGTTGAAATAATATATGCCAATAAAGAAATGGCTCAGCAGGCAGCTCCTCATATTATTTCAGTTAGTAATTTAATTCCAGGAGAAGTTTACTATATTTTAATTGACGGCTATAGTAATAAGAACTGTGGTTACACATTTGTTGCAATAGATGGTGTTAGTACCTGCTTGGATGTGAACGTTTCTGCTTATACTGTTTGTGCTGGGGGAGGTGTTACAGCAACAGCAACTGGAGGTAGTACTTATGCGTGGACAGGACAGGGATTAAGTGCTACAACAGGTTCAAATTTAACGATTACTCCACCGTCAACGCCAGGGACTTACAATTATAAAGTAACTTCAACAGGTTCTACTTCTGGTGGAATTGCAGCATGCGCTACATCTAATGAGCAAGAATTTTCAATTACTGTGGTTGATGCGGTTACTCCAACTTTCACCAATCCAGGGCCAATTTGCCAAGGAGGAACTTTTACTTTGCCAACGACTTCAACGAATGGAGTAACAGGAACATGGTCACCAGCAATTAATAACAATCAAACAACGATTTATACGTTTACACCAACAAGCACAGGGTGTACAGCTCCGGTTACAATGGAAGTTCTAGTAGGAGATTCGGAAAAAGCAATTGCTATTGGGAATCAGGTTATTTGCGAAGGAGGAGCTATTCAACCTATTGTTTTAAGTGGATAAAATGGTGCTGGACCTTATCAATTTACTTATACACTACAAGGAGGAAACAGCAAAACAATACAGTCAAACGGAGCTACAGCAATTGTAGATTTAGTTCAAGATGCTGGTTTCAATACTTATAATGTAGGCTGTTTTGACTTAACTGTTCAATTAACTTCTGCTAGTGGATGTGTTTCTACACAAGTTTTTCAAGATTTTATCTGTGTAGCCAAAAAGCCAACTGCTGCTTTCACTTATAATCCTGAAGATTTATCTACTTTGTCTCCAGAACATGCAACGGCAGTTTTTTCTAATCAGAGCGTTGGAGCAAATTCTTATGAATGGGACTTTGGTTATAGTACAGAAAAAGACTTTTCAGTTCATCCAACACATATTTTTCCAATAGAGCAAGGAGGAAGTTACAAAGTTGAATTAGTTGCTTTTAGCGCAAGAGGATGCTCTGACACAACAAGTAAAATAGTTGAAGTTAAAGAAGAGTTATATGTTTATGTTCCTAACTCATTTACACCAGATGGAGATGAGTTTAACAATGAATTTTTGCCAGTTGTTTCTTCTGGATTTGACTGCAAGATAATTCGTTTACAATTTATGATAGATGGGTACGTGAGGTATTTGTAACGAACTATGCTCATGTAGGTTGGGATGGTACTTACAATGGGAAGTTTGTTCAAACAGGAACATATACGTGGAAATTAATACTAAAAGTAAAAAACTTAGATGATAGAAAACTGTTTATTGGACATTTAAACATGTTACGTTAAATGAAGATGTAGAGGTTTAATTTTAATGCTTTTATTTTTCTTATGTTTGATATTTAACAAACGAAGAAACAGCGACAACCTTTGTATTACGTTTTACGTTAGTATGTTAATTAACAATCAGTTGTTATCAATGAGTTTTATTAAATATATTTTTGTTAATAAAAATAAAATGAGTATAATTGCAGCGAGTTAATGCACTACGAACTAACTTAAAATGAAACTACAAGAAATATGAAACGTTCTCTCATATTAGAAAAAATATTAATTTTTCTATTCTTATTATTTGTTACTTATTTTACCTCAAGAGCACAAGTAAATTACACAACTCCTGGTACATACACGTGGACGGTACCGCAGTGCGTAACCCAAATTACAGTCAAAGTTTGGGGTGCTGGTGGTGGCGGTGGTGGTGCTATTGCCATTGTTAAAAATTCAAGTTCAGGTTCAGAAGCTTGCTCAGGAGCAGGTGGAGGAGCAGGTGGAGGTTATACTTCCGTTACTATCCCAGTTACGCCAGGGCAAACTTACACAGTTGTGGTTGGTGCAGGAGGTGCAGGAGGTGCTTCAGGTGCGGGAACTTGGAATAATGGTATTACAACTCCTCCGGGCACAGGTGGCACAGGTGGCACAAGTTCTTTTACAGGTCCTGGAGCTAATTTAACAGCTACGGGTGGTACGGGTGGTACAGGTGCAGGTGGATATAATACAGGGACGTCTTCTTCAGACGTAAATACAGTTGGTACAGGAGGTACAGGTGGTGTAGGTTCAGGTGGAAGTTCTAATTTTACAGGAGGAGCTGGTGCTGGAGGTTACATTCTTGGAAACTTTAGTCATGATTACAGTGGTGCAGGTGGTGGTGCTGCAGGACCAGGTGGAAACGGTGGTTCTAATTTACCTCCTTATTCATCGGCTGCCCATCCAGCAGGTGGTGTTGGGCAAGCTCCTGGTGGCAATGGTGGTAAAGGAATTTGGAATAACATGCCTGGAAAACAAGAACACAATGGTAACCCAGGTACTGCCTACGGTGGCGGTGGTGGCGGTGCTTTAACACACATGGACCCTTATAACGTGGCAAAAGCTACAGGTGGTAACGGTGCTAATGGTGCTGTTATAATTGAATACGATGCTTCAGGAACAACACCAACACCAACAATTTCTGTCTCTCAACCAAACTGTTCAGTTGCTGGTACGGCTACTATTTCAAATTATAACGCTTCACATACATATGTTTTTACTCCAGCTGGGCCGACTATTGGTGCTGGTGGTGTGATAAATGGTATGGCTACTGGTGTTAGTTACACTGTTGCAGCAACAGCAAGTGGTGCTTGTGCTTCGGCTCAAAGTAATCCGTTTAGTTTATCTGATGTTTCGCCAGTAGTTGTTTCTGTTTCTCCAAATACGGCAGCGATATGTAGTGGTGGTTCTGTTACTTTAACAGCAAGTGGAGCTAGTACTTATTCATGGACTCCTAATTCACATATTTTGCCTAACACTGGTGCTACAGTAGTTGTTAACCCAACAACAACGACTACTTATACAGTAACAGGAACAATTGCAAATGGCTGTTCCGCAAGTGCTCAAGTTACGATTACTGTTGGTACACCTCCTAATGCTAATGCGGGTAATGATACAACCATTGTATGTGGTGGAACGGCTACTTTGGGTCAAACTGTTACGCCTACACCTCCAAATAATACCTTAGCTGCTCCTGCTTGTACCCATCCAGGTCGTTTTATGAATGGTTCATTAACTCAAGGTGGTGCAATTTACACTCATTCAGTAACAACAACAGGTGGAATTACTAATATTAACAATACAAATACTTTTGTCGATGTAATTAATCTAAATCCAGCGAATGATGCAATGGGGACTCTATTATGGTATAGTGACTTCACCAATCATTTTGTAGAAGCTTGTTCCGGAGATATATTTTATTTAAATATCACGGGGATTGATTATGTAAATCCTAATTCAAATGAACCTTTTCAATGTCGGGTATGGATTGATTGGAATAATGATGGTGCTTTTGCTGCAAATGAAATCGTTTATACCAGTCCATTGTTTACTACTAGTCCTATGAATATTACTAACGCCCCAATTCAAGTTCCTGCTAACCAGCCTTGGGGCGTATTTAGAATGAGAATTCGTTGGAAAGATAATTCTCCATTTGTAGATTCTGACAATTCTTGTACTTATGGAAACCCACATGGAACTGTAGCACCTTATGGTGGATATACTGGTAGTAGTTCAGGTTACAATTACATGAGTGATGAAATTGAAGAATATACGGTAAAAATTAGCTGTGGAGGAAATAACTCTTCAAGTGGAAATATTACTTATCAATGGACACCACCTATCGGATTGAATGATACAACAATTCCAAATCCAACGGCAAATCCTCCATCAACAACGACTTATACAGTAACTGTTACAGATACTTCAACAGGTTGTCAATCAACTGATCAAGTTACGGTTGTTATTTCTCAACCAACACCAACATTTAATAATCCAGGACCAATTTGTTCAGGTGAAACATTTACTTTGCCAACAACTTCAACAAATGGAGTAACAGGAACTTGGTCACCTGCGATTGATAATACACAAACAACGACTTATACATTTACTCCAACAGCAGGTGCATGTACTGATCCAGTGAATATGACTGTTGTTGTTAATCCTTTGACTGTACCAACGTTTAACAACCCAGGACCAATTTGTTCTGGAGCAACTTTAACATTGCCAACAACATCAATAAATAATATCACAGGTACTTGGTCGCCTGCAGTAAATAATACGCAAACAACGACTTATACCTTTACACCAAATACAGGACAATGTGCTGATGTTGCTACTATGACAGTAGTTGTGGATAACCAAGCAGTTCCAACTTTTACGAATCCAGGGCCTATTTGCACAGGTACAGCGTTAACACTTCCAACAACATCTGATAACGGAGTTACTGGTACATGGTCTCCAGCTGTTGATAATACACAAACAACAACTTATACATTTTCTCCTACAAATGGAGGTTGTGCTCAAAATGCCACAATGACGGTTGTTGTTAGTGCGAACATGGTACCAACATTTACCAACCCTGGTCCAATTTGTTCTGGAGATGCATTAGTATTGCCAACTACCTCTAATAATGGGGTGGCAGGCACTTGGGCACCAGCTGTAGATAATACGCAGACAACGACTTATACTTTTACGCCTTCTACGGCAGGTTGTGCTCAACAAGCAACAATGACAGTTGTGGTAAATCCATTGATTACACCTGATGTTACAGATCCAGCGCCAATTTGTTCTGGTGCATCTCTTACTTTGCCTTCAACATCTGACAATGGTATTGCAGGAACTTGGTCGCCAGCTATTAATAATACTCAAACGACTATGTATACGTTTACACCGAATAATGGTCAGTGTAGTTCTACAGCTACTGTTACAGCAGTTGTAAATCAAGCTACAACACCAACGTTTACGAATCCGGGACCATTGTGTAGTGAAACAGCATTTACGATGCCTTCTACTTCAGATAATGGTGTACCAGGTACTTGGTCACCAGCAATTGATAATACACAAACAACAACTTACACCTTTACTCCAGCTACTGGAGAATGTGCTTCTTCAGCTACTATGACGGTAGTGGTAGATCAGCCAGTTGTGCCAACATTTACGAATCCAGGTCCAATTTGTGAAGGAGACGTTTTTGTGTTGCCAACTACCTCTAATAATGGGGTGGCAGGCACTTGGTCACCAGCAGTTAACAATACACAAACTACAGCTTATACGTTCACGCCTTCAAGTGGAAGTTGTGCACAACAAGCTACAATGACTGTTGTTGTTAACCCTAAAGAGGTGCCAACGTTTGTAAATCCAGGACCGTTGTGTGAAGGAACTAATTTCACGTTGCCAACGACATCTATTAATGGAATTGTTGGTACTTGGAGTCCATCTGTTAACACTACTCAAACAACTAATTATACGTTTACTCCGACTTCTGGAGGTTGTGTTACAGGAACAACGATGACGGTTGTTATTAATCCTATGTACGATGTTTATGCGTCAGGAAATGCTAAAGTATGTCAAGGAAATGCTGTTCCTAACATCTCTTTCACAGGAGAAGGAGGAGTAGCGCCATATACATTTACGTACACAATTGGAGGAGGAACACCTCAAACGGTAGTATCTCAAGGCAATACTGCACCTGTGAACGTTGGTGCTTATCCAGGAATGGATGCTAGCGTGCCAGGGTGTTATGATGTAGTTGTTACAGTAAGCTCTGCAGGCGGCTGTGAAGAAACTAAAACGTTTAAAGATTATGTTTGTATTTACCCAACTCCAAATGCATCATTTACTCCGAGTCCAGATAAATTGTCAGATGAATCAGTCGAAACTTCAACTTCATCGATGCTGAATTATACAACTGGAGCTACTTCTTATTCATGGAATTTTGGCGATGGAACACATAGTAATGAAGAAAATCCAACACATGTGTTTTCAGCTGGAAATGACACGAGTTACGTGGTTGAATTAATTGCAACAAATCAATACGGATGTGCTGACACTGCTTATCAAACGATCACAATTGATGAATTGTTGTTCTATGTTCCAAATGCATTTACACCAGATGGAGATGAACATAATAATACATTTAAACCAGTAATGACATCAGGGTATGATCCTCAAACTTATACATTAGATATTTTCAATCGCTGGGGTGAAAAGATCTTTACTTCTCACGATGTTTCAGTTGGTTGGGATGGTACTTATGATGGTTTAATGTCACCAGATGGAGTGTACACATGGAAAATTTCATTTAAAGTAGCTAACTTTGATGATAGAAGAGTTTATCTCGGTCATGTGACACTGATTAGATAACATTAAAAAGGCGTTTTCTTGTTGAAAACGCCTTTTTTGAATACCTTCGTTTATCTACCAAGTTTTAACCACCAATCATGTTCCGCTTTTAAATGTTCAAGATTAGCATTTTCTTCTTGTTCAACTGTTGAAAAGAATGGTTGATTGTTAACCTTTGTAATATTTCCTCTATAAAAGTGAAAGAAGAGCACATCATCTAAATGTGTGATTTCTGAAAAATAGGAAGAGCCCACTTTAAATTTAGTCAAAGTAGTTCTACTATAAGGAAGGTAAATGGTGTAGCTCGGTTGTTGATCCATTTTGCTACGGTAAAAACTCAAGGCAATTGGACGAAAATCTCCTAATGAATTGTCAGATGAAATGAAAAATTCCTCTTTGATTTCAACTCGTTCAAAATCCCATGATTGTAAACTGTCTTTGAACGTTTTTTGAACATGATTAGGTACTTCTTCTACAAAATCACCTAGTTTTCCATAGAAATAAAAGTGAATGTCATCATTTAATAACTGTTGAGCTACTTTTTGAAAGTCAACTTGCTCGAATAGCAAGGCATCACTTTGTTTTGAAATAGTTCTCCAGATACGATTAGAGTACATCACAGAACGTTCTTCGATATGTTGATATGGAAAATATCCTTCATTGTTTCGACTGAGTTGGTAGTCAGGATACTTGATGTATAAATCCTCAAAAGGATGATTTTGTTTAGGTAAAATAGATTGAAATTGCTTGCTATTTGTATAGTTACGCTGAATTTTTAAATTCCCCATCTCATCCCAAACAGACCAAATGTTTACACGTTGTCCTTGTTTAAATTGTCCCAATACTTTGATTTTTCCATTTTCGTAGTATTCGGAATAAATACCGTTCAATAGTCGGTCGTTTTTTGTTGTTGTCTTAAAAGCAGGTTCATCAGCCAAACGTTGTACCATTCTAAAGCCTACAAATCGAGAACAACTATCTTGGTATTCATAAGGAACATTGTAATCTTTTGATTCATAACGGAATTTTTGATGATAAGATTCTCCGTAAATGACTCTTCTTTTTAGAGTTCTGCTTGTATTGTGTTCATCGATTTTATTTTGATAATCGAATACCTTTCCAACTTCTTTTAGTGATTCGTCAATACTGTTCAATGTCCAAGAGGACAAAATGGATGTCTTGTCACTAGGGTATTGCTGCTCAAAAGCAAGTAATTCACTCAACCAAGGAAGGTCGTAAGCAATGGTTGTGGATTCTTTTTTACTGAGCCAATGACAATAATTTTTAGCTGCTTGCCAAGAAATACCTGGCATGGGTTGATTTTGCAACTTAGTATCAGCCAATAATTCGCGTACTAATGCTTCGTTTATTACCATTGATTGTGGCAATTGACTTTTATAAAATGCTGCTGAAGAATCCTTTTTTACTGCTTCTAAGTATGTTTTGTATTCTCCCACAGTTACAAAAGGAGTGATGATAAAGTCTTCAATTTTTATACTTTGAATTTTTGGTGAAAAGCTTTTGACGGAAACAGAATCACTTATTACAGGATGATTTTGTGCGAGAGCAGCATTTGAACAAGCTAAAGAATAAGTTGCTGCAATAAAGAGTATAAAGTGTTTCATTTTTTTAAGTCATAACGAAGGATGGGAGGGAAGGTTACATTTTTTTGGTGATATCGATATATACCGATAAACCAATAAATAAAAAAGCCGTTCTTTCGAACGGCTCCGTATTTGTCAAACTAATCTAAATTATCCACATTTAGAAGATCCACAATCTTTGCATGTTAAGCAACCTTCTTGATACATTAAGTTAGTAGAGTTACAACTACTGCACTTTCCTTTTGCATCAGCTCCATCTGGAATAAAGCGTTTTAATGCTCTAGAAACACCATTTTTCCATGTGTTGATTGACTCATTGTCCAATTGTAAACCGTTAATCAAATCAACTACATTTTCAATTTTCATTCCATGGCGAAGTGTACCAGAAATTAATTTTGCATAGTTCCAGAACTCAGGATTGAAACGATGTGATAATCCTTCGATTGTCGTTTTGTAACCTCTTAAGTTTTGGTATTGGAAGTCGTAACGAGAATTTCCTTTATCGTCTTTATTTTTAATAATAACTCCTTCATTTACCCAACGAGGTAAAAGGATACCATCTTCGTCATCCGCCAAACCAGTAAAGATTTCGTAAGGGCGATCGTCAATTGTTCCAACGAAAGCAATCCATTTCTCTTTATTATTTTGGAATCTAACAACATCTGCTTTTAATTGCTGTGGTCGTTTTGTTGGGAATGGTGAGTTGTTTTCAGATGTTTCTTCTTTCTTATCGTCAGCAGCAATCAAAACTCCAGAGCGAGAACCATCACGGTAAACTGTAACACCTTTACATCCAACTTCCCAAGCTGTCATGTACAATTGATCCACCAATTCTTCTGTTGCTTCATTTGGAACGTTAATAGTAACAGAAATAGAGTGGTCAATCCATTTTTGAATAGCTCCTTGCATTCTTACTTTGCTTAACCAGTCAACATCGTTAGAAGTTGCTTTATAGTAAGGAGATTTTTCAATTAACTCATTGATTTCTTCATTAGAATAGATTTTTGAAGTGTCGATGTTGTTCACTTCCATCCATTGTTTGAAACGGTGGTGGAATACGATGTATTCTTCCCATGAGTCGCCAACTTCATCCACGAAATCAACTCGGACATTTTTATCATTTGGGTTGACTTTTCTTCTTCGTTTGTAAACAGGCATGAAAACAGGCTCAATTCCTGATGTTGTTTGTGACATTAATGAGGTACTACCAGTTGGAGCGATTGTTAGCAAAGCAATGTTTCTACGACCGTACTCTTGTAAATCATTGTATAAAGCAGGATCAGCTTCTTTGATTCTCAATAAGAAAGGATTTTTCTCTTCACGTTTAGCGTCAAATACTAAGAAAGCGCCACGTTCTTTTGCCATTTCTACAGAAGCGCGATATGCTGCCAAAGCTAATGTTTTGTGTACGTTCACAGAAAATTCATTTCCTTCCTCGCTACCGTAGCGAATACCTAAGGCTGCAAGCATATCTCCTTCTGCTGTGATTCCTACACCAGTTCGTCTTCCTTCCAATGCTTTAGTGCGAATTTTTAACCATAAGTTTCTTTCTACACGTTTAATTTCTTCATCTTCAGGATCTGAATCGATTTTAGCTAAAATAGCATCCACTTTTTCCAATTCCAAGTCGATGATGTCATCCATCATGCGTTGTGCTACAGCAACGTGTTTTTTGAACAAGTCAAAATCAAAATAAGCATCCTTAGTGAATGGATTGATTACGTATGAAAATAAGTTGATAGCCAACAAACGACAAGAATCGTAAGGACATAATGGAATTTCACCACATGGGTTAGTTGATATAGTTTTAAAGCCCAAATCCGCATAGCAATCAGGTAAAGACTCGTTGATAATTGTATCCCAGAATAAGATACCTGGTTCAGCAGATTTCCAAGCATTATGAACAATCTTTTTCCACAGATCTTTTGCATTAATCTTTTTTGTGTACTTAGGATTTTTACTAAAAATAGGGTAGTTCTGCTGGTATTCGCGCCCCTCTTTTACAGCTCGCATGAATTCATCATCAATACGAACAGAAACATTGGCTCCAGTTACTTTTCCTTGCTCTAGTTTTGCATCGATAAATGACTCAGAATCTGGATGGTTAATAGAAACAGAAAGCATTAACGCACCTCTTCTTCCATCTTGAGCTACTTCGCGCGTAGAGTTTGAAAAGCGCTCCATAAAAGGAACGATACCCGTTGAAGTAAGAGCCGAATTTTTGACAGGTGAACCCTTTGGTCGAATAGCAGATAAGTCGTGTCCCACACCTCCTCTTCGTTTCATTAATTGAACCTGCTCTTCGTCGATTTTCATAATGCTACCGTATGAATCTCCGTCGCCATTGTTACCAATAACAAAACAATTAGATAAAGAAGCAATTTGGAAGTTGTTTCCAATGCCTGTCATTGGACTTCCTTGTGGAATAATGTATTTGAAATCTTTAATTAGGTCAAAAATTTCAGCTTCAGTCATAGGGTTAGGATAATGCATTTCAATTCGTGCAATTTCACTTGCAATGCGACGGTGCATATCCTCAGGGCTAACCTCGTAAAGGTTGCCATCAGAATCTTTTAAAGCGTATTTGTTTAACCAAACTTGCGCGGCAAGATCATCACCTTTAAAATACGCTAAAGTAGCTGCTTTTGCTTCTTCTAGGGAGTAAGTTTTTAAAACTTTTCCTACTTTTTCTGTCATAGCTTCCATTCTAATCAATTATTATTTTTTCAACATGGGTACGATGGTAAAGATAAAACAAAAAACAATCTGTCACAAAAAATAGTTATTAAAAGTTATCAACTTTATTTAGTTACATATTTGATAATTAACTAATTAATTTTTTTTAATGGTTGAAAAGTTTACAAAAAGAAATTATTTTTAAAAAAGTGGTTTTAATTTTTTTTCCTCTTGAATTCTCCCAGTTTTTACTTAAAAACAATGGTTTATATACGAAGTGTTCAGTTTGGTGGTAGATTTATTAGGGTGTCAACTATTTCTAATTTTTTAGCGGTTGACACCCTTTATTTTTGTTCAATTATTTTACAATTAAATAGGTTGTTTTGATGTCTTGAAAGATTCTTTAGGGATCTTTACAAATTTATTCCATTTGCTTATGTCCATTTAATCACTGCACTTCCCCAAGTGAATCCACTTCCAAAGGCAGCTAATACAACATTGTCACCTTTTTTAACTTTTCCTTGTTCCCATGCTTCACATAGAGCAATTGGAATAGAACCAGCTGTGGTGTTTCCGTATTTTTGGATGTTATTGTGTATTTGATTATCGCTTAATCCAAATTTCTTTTGAACATACTCAGCGATTCTTAAGTTGGCTTGATGAGGAACAAATAGGTCAATGTCCTCTTTGGTCATATTATTAGCAGCTAATCCTTCTTCAATCACTTCAGAGAAACGAGCTATTGCATTTTTAAACACAAATGGCCCGTTCATGTATGGGAAGTATTCAATATTTTCTTGCGGATTTTCTTCGATGATTTTTGGAACCCAACGTGTTGTACTTGGACCTTTTATAGCCAAATCTAACGCAAACTTTCCTTCAGAGTGTAGGTGAGTAGATAAGATACCGCCTTCTTCATTCTCTTCACAACGAGAAATTATTGCAGCGCCTGCACCATCTCCGAAAAGTACTGAAACGGTTCTGCCTCGTGTGGTTAAATCCAATCCACCACTATGGTTTTCACTACCTATTAAAAGAATGTTTTTATACATCCCAGTTTTGATGAATTGATCTGCAACGGAAAGCCCGTAAACAAAGCCGCTACATTGATTTCTAATATCTAAAGCAGGGCACGTTTTAATATCTAACATGTCTTGCACGATTACACCAGAACCTGGAAAATAATAGTCGGGACTTAGAGTAGCAAATAGGATTAAATCGATATCGTCTTTGGAAATTCCAGCACGTTCGATAGCCATTTTAGCTGCTTCGGTTCCCATTTTTGCTACTGGAGTATCTCCGAATTCATTTTCTTTTATAAAGCGACGAGTGTGGATGCCAGAACGTTCCACAATCCATTCGTGACTAGTGTTCATTAATTTTGCTAAGTCATCATTTGTTACAACTGTTTCAGGTAAACATTTTCCTAATCCTGCAATTTTTGATCTGTATAACATATTTATTTTGTTTAAAGTTCTAAAACTATTTTACTAAAGTAGGAATTATTTGCTATTGAATAATAGTAAGTTGAATTTTAAACGATTTTTTTTTGAAAAAGTCGTGGTGCTTTAACGGGGTTAGTTGAGCTGTGAAAGTTTTTTTTGTTGATTTAAGGAGGGGGAGGATTGCTAGATCAATCGCATTTACTTTACTGCAAATATAGAATTCTCCTTTTTTTATGTATTTGCTCTTCTACCTTTTCGCTTTCTATCGCTTTATGATGTGCAAAGAAAATTAATCGAATAAAAGTACTTTTATGATTTAAGTCATATCAAAAACATCTAAAAATTCATTATTTTTGTCGGTTTACAAGAATAAATAAAATGGATAGTTTAAAAGACAAAATTCTGCAACTAAAAAAAGAGAAGAATGCAGTGATTTTGGCTCATTATTATCAAGAGCCGGAAATTCAAGAAGTGGCGGATTATGTGGGGGATAGTCTTGGTTTGGCTCAGCAAGCTGAAAAAGTTGACGCAGATATCATTGTTTTTGCTGGTGTACATTTCATGGCAGAAACAGCTAAAATCCTAAATCCAACTAAGAAAGTTGTGTTGCCAGATTTAATGGCAGGGTGTTCATTGGCTGACTCATGCCCTCCAGATAAATTTAAAGAACTGTTGGATAAACATCCAAATCACACGGTGATTACGTATGTCAACTGTTCGGCTGAAGTTAAAGCAATGAGTGATATTATTTGTACTTCTTCCAATGCGTTAAAAATTGTGGAATCTATTCCTGAAGATCAACCTATCATTTTTGCACCCGATAAAAACTTGGCAGCATATGTTAAAAAACAAACGGGACGTGATATGATTGTTTGGGATGGTGCTTGCATTGTGCACGAGGCTTTTTCTATAGAAAAATTGTTGGCACTACACGCTGAACATCCAGATGCTGTTATTATTGCTCACCCTGAATCGGAAGATCATATTCTTAAAACGGCAACTTATATAGGTTCTACGGCTGGAATGATAAACTATGTGAAAACAAATCCTGCACAGAAGTTTATCGTGGCAACCGAGGCGGGTATTTTGTTTAAAATGCAACAAGAAGTACCTAGTAAGGTGTTGATCCCGGCTCCTTCACATGAGGATAATACGT
Organism: uncultured Fluviicola sp.; assembly: GCA_964580465.1. Taxonomy (GTDB): domain Bacteria; phylum Bacteroidota; class Bacteroidia; order Flavobacteriales_D; family Crocinitomicaceae; genus Taishania. The sequence goes on from CAZOKJ010000005.1 coordinate 31,227, forward strand.
GTGCTTGCAGTGAATGTGCGTTTATGAAAATGAATACCTTACAAAAATTGTATAATTGCTTGTTAAATGAAACGCCTGAGATTAATTTGTCCGAAGATATTCGTGTTAAAGCGTTGAAACCAATTGAGCGAATGCTTGAAATGTCAAAATAATGAAACAAACAGCTGATTTTTTAATCATTGGATCGGGTATTGCTGGATTAAGTTTAGCTTTAAAATTGGCAGAGTCCAATCCTTCCAAAAAGGTGATCGTTACCACTAAAGCTCACGAAGCTGCTTCTAACACAAAATATGCACAAGGTGGTGTAGCAGTTGTTATTGACCGCGTGAATGATTCTTTTGAAAAACACATCGAAGATACGTTGATTTGTGGTGCTGGCTTGTGTGAACCTGATGTAGTGAAGATGGTCGTGGAAAATGCGCCAGTTCGTTTACAAGAATTAATTGACTGGGGTGCTCGATTTGACAAAAATAAAGAGGGAAATTTAGATCTTGGTAGAGAAGGTGGACATTCAGCACATCGCATCGTTCATCACAAAGATCAAACAGGGAATGAAATTGAACAAGCAATGCTTAGTCAATTGCAACAACGCTCCAATATCATTTTGTTGAATTATCATTTTGCTATCGATTTAATTCACAAAGACAATCGTTGTGAGGGTGCTTATTTCTTTGACGAAAAAACGAAAGAAGTTTTTGCTATAATGGCGGCCAATGTTGTGTTGGCAACAGGTGGAATCGGACAAGTTTATGGTCATACAACCAACCCAATTGTGGCAACTGGAGATGGAATAGGGATGGCGAATCGCGCTGGTGTTACGATTCAAGAAATGGAATTTGTACAGTTTCACCCAACAGCTCTATACTCAGAAGCTTTGAAAACAACGTTTTTAATTTCTGAAGCTGTGAGAGGTTTTGGAGCTTATTTGCGTACAAAAGATGGTGAACGTTTTATGCATAAGTATGATGAACGTTTGGAATTAGCCTCGCGTGACGTCGTTTCTCAAGCCATTGATTTGGAGCTGAAAAAAAGTGGAGAACCTTGTGTTTATATGGATTGTACTCATTTGGAGATGGAAGGATTTAAACAACATTTCCCAATGATTTATCAACAATGCATGGATTTAGGTATTGATGTTTCTAAAGATTGGATTCCTGTTGCTCCTTCTCAACACTATATGTGTGGTGGTATCTCTGTTGACTTAAATGGACAGACTTCCATGAATAATTTATTTGCATGTGGAGAAACTGCCAGAACAGGCTTACATGGAGCCAATAGATTGGCGTCTAATTCTTTGTTGGAAGCCTTGGTGTATTCTCATCAAATTTATGTTTATTTGAACAATCATCAGCAAACAATTCTTTCAGACCAAGGTGTGTCAAGTAGTGTGTTTGGAAATGCAGAGTTGCCTGAAGAGGAGTTGATAGCGTTGCGTTCTAAAATGCAACATACAATGATGAGGTATGTTGGTATTGTTAGAGATAAAGAAGGTTTGCTCAAAGCAAAAGAAGAATTGAATGTATTAAAAAATAAAGTAGAACAACTTGTTGCTTCAACGAAAGTTTCTAAACAGTTGTTTGAATTGCGAAACATGATTGACACGGGCTTGCTAATCATTCGCGATTCGTTAGAAAGAAAAGAAAGTGTAGGGGCGTTTGTTATTTTAAAATAGTGCCCCTACTACTATTTTTAAAACAATGATTTTAAATGTGCTTCCCCACTATTAACAGAAGCACATAAGTCTTTAACTCGTTTTTCACGGAATAATTTCTCGATGATATCTTTGGCTACTTTGTAGTCGTTGTGAATAGGACATGGGTGTTTGTCAGAGCATTTTCCTAAGCCAAGTCCACACGTTTTAAAAACAGATTTTCCATCAACTGTTTCGATGATGGCGTAAATTGGTTGATTTTGCTGTGCTTCGTTAAGAAAAAAACCTCCTGTCGGGCCTTTTAAGCTATTAATGATTCCTTGTTTGGCTAACGATTGCAAGGTTTTACCCACGGTATGCTCGCTTGCGTCAATTTTTTCAGCAATTTCTTTGATACCAGCTTTTTCCCCTTCGTTGCTTTTGCAAGAAAGATAAATGACAGCTTTAATAGCAGTTTTACAAGTTAAACTTAGCATGTTTTTAGTGTTTAATTTCGTTATCTACCTAAATATTCGTTCCCCTCAGGTGAAATTTTAGAGTAATCCCAAGCTGGGTCAAAAACAAGGTCAACTACAACTAACCAATCGGGATATTCATGTTGCAATGCTTGTGTTGCGTCACTTGTAATGGCATCTCCCATCGGGCAAAATTGAGTTGTCAATGTCATGATTAAATTTAGCCTTTTATCTTTCTCTATAAAATCAATTTGGTAAACAAGTCCCAAATCTACGATATTTAATCCAATTTCAGGGTCAATTACATTATATAATCCGTTGACAGCTTTTTTTACACGCTCAGGGTCGTTTGTTAATATATCTTCTCTCATGACTTTATTGTTTTGGGTTTGTGCAACAGGGTTATCCCTACATTAGCACCATATAAGATAGCTGATAGGCAAAGAAATGATGCCCCTACTATTAATATGATTTCATTTGCAAAGAATAATCCAACTGCAAAAATAATAAATCCTATTAAGTAAAAAATGCTCATGAAATTGAATGTTTTTTCATGAAATAATTCTTTTGGTGTTGGTGTTTTCCCAAGTGTCCTGTTGTGATACACTTTGTTCCACACGATAAAAGGTAATGTTTTAAACGTCATTCCTAATATAATAGCAGTTAACCATCCAAAAAACACACTAAAGCCGTATAGCGTGTAAAGCGCATGATTTTCTGTTTGTGGCATTGTGAATAGAGTAATAATTAAGATGATAACGGGTATAAACAACTGACCAACGGAAATTAATGAAATACCAACTTGTTCATCTACTTTTTTACGAATCCTTACCTTATATGCTTGATAGGCAAAATAGGCAAAGGAAGAAATAGCTAAAAGAATGCATCCAATGGGTAAATAATAATAAATCGTGCTTGAATTCATCACTTTAAGCACAATGAAACTAACCAAACTTAAGTTGATAAACATGTAAACCCACTTTAGCAAGGTGTCATTGGTATATTTTGAAATTAAGAACATAGGAATTAATCGCGAACCTACTCCAACAACGAGCAAGATAAACCAGCCAATTATTCCTAAGTGAGCATGAATGCTTAAATAGTTTAAAGAAGCTTGTGATAACAGACTAAATTGAAAATTAAAAACCAATAATAATCCAAAGAAGGTTGTAGCTAAAAGCCACAAGCTCGCAGTTGACATATACCAAGCATGAATGTCTTTTTTCGGACTTTCTAAAACACTTTTTAAAACATTGATTAAGTAGGCGAGTACTCCCAAATTTATTAGAACAGCTCCTATTTGCATCGTCGTTGTAAAATTGTTGAAATAAAAAGATGCGACTAAAAATGGGATGCCACTTCCTGTTAGGTAAAAGCTTGCATGTGCTAATGAATTACTGCTTAATTTTCCTTCAATTATTACCGGCAACAATTGATGTGATGCTCCCAAGATAATCATCGTGCCCCAACCTAATGCCATGGTGTGTACAATCGCTAAAGTGGCAGGATTAAAGTAATATCCTGTAAAAGCGTTTGTGTTGGAAACTACTAAAATCGTTGCTATTATGAATGATATTGCTGCATAGGTATAAAACGGCAGTACAACTTTGTGCGTTGTTGTTTGTTGTAATCCGGTGTTAATAATTGCACTTCCCATTGTGTCTTATTTTGTTTTGAAAATCAATAAATAGACTTCTCCTTCTTGAATTTCTTTTATGCGGTAATCAAAATCTCTGTCTCTTAACTCTGTAAGTAAAAAAACGGGTACACGTTTGTGGTGAACGTACAATGCTTTTGAAGCTGGTAATTCTTCTAATGCTCCAAGAATTGTCATCATTGGCATTGGCATTTCAAGGTGACGAACATCAATTTCTACTAACTCATTTTCGTAGCGTGTCATTAGCTCATCCCAATCTTCTTTTTGTTCGTTATTGCTTTCTAGTTGTACCTCTTGTTCACCGTTTAAACGATAGAAATAAGTGTCAATTCTTTCATTGTCAATATGGTCAACATAGCTAGTAAATCCTTGTTTACCTAATAGTGCTATGAGTGGAACAGGTTCAAATGTATTGATGATTTGTAGCGCCTCGTCTGCTTTTAAACTTTTAATTTTTTCTTGAATGTCACGCAATGGATCTTCACCTCCAGCTAATATTTCTCTAACGTCAAAAGCAATAATTTGATGAGGTTTTAATGCAGTTAAATATGCAGGAAGCGGTTTACGTTCAGATTTTTCTTCTTCATTGTTGATAGCAGTGTCTTCTTCGAACCCTAAAGGAGCTAAGGCTTTAAAGAAATCTTCTGGTTTTACACCTCCAATTTTAGAAGCCATTTCTATGCTTGTTCTTCCAGCCATTAATTTGCGTAATAGTGGATTTCTCAATTTTTTGAAAGCAGGGTTGATGGTGATAATTGTCTCTAAAGCTTCGGGGTGTTGCTTTAATAACGCTGCTATTTTGGTGTTTTTATTGATTTTCATAAATCGAGATTTGTTTTTTCAAAAATAACAAAAAATTATAAGAAGAGCAGCGCATCTTTTCACAAAACTACTTCACAACGCTGCTCTTTTCACTAAACAAACTAAACCTCAGATAAGATAGTCAAAGTCTTAGGAAATAAAATGTTGTTTTCCAAATGAATATGAGTGAATAAATCATTTTCAAATTCTTGCAACATTCTGAATAATAACTCATAACTAGCGCAAGAATCTTCAGGCAATACATAGTTATTGCTCAATGCTCTAATTTCTTCCATTGCTCTGCCTACACCATCGTGCTCATGCTCCATTTTGTCAACAAGGTTTTCTAAGTTTTCTGATGGATTGCTTTCAAACGACTGATTGTTTTGTTTCGCTTGGAAAATTCGCTTCACCAATGGGAATAATACATTCTCCTCTTCAACCATGTGAGAAAGCATTTCATCGTTTACTTTTAGCACTAGTTCATTGATTGGAGCCAATTCTGGATGTGACGGGCCGTGTACTTGAGCAACTTTAGCTGCATATTTTACAAGGTCAGGAAGTGTTTTTTTAACAAATTGGTGATGCGTGTTTACGATAAAATCGGCTAAGAAATCTAAATTCCATTCGTTGTAATTCAAGTTGCTCTGAACTACAATTTGATTGGTTTGTTGCAATTCTTTTTCAACTTGGTTAGCATCAATTCCTTTTTCTTCACAGACTTGTTTCACTGTTTTTTTGCCGCCACAACAAAAGTCGATTCCATATTTCTTGAATACTTCAGCTTTACGTAAATCTTTTGCTGCAATTTCACCAACAGTTTCTCCATTATCAGCACCCACTTTTGTAACTCGGATATCCCACCATTCTGGACCTTGTTCTAAATACTCCCATTTGAATGTTTCACCATATTGGCTTATCAATTGATAATAAACAGGTTTTGGATCATGATCATTATGGATGATTAAACTTTTACCTTCTTGCAACCCTTCAAACGTTTGAAAAATTGTGGCATGTTTCATACGAGGTTCAATCATCGGAATATTGATAACGATATCGCCAGCTGTGTTGGCATACGTTGCATGTAATTCTTCTTTTTTCTTTTTAACCCTAACATCCCAATATTCTGGACCTTGCTGCAAATATTCCCAAGTAAAAATATCTCCATATTCACCCAATAATTGATAGTAAACAGGTTTTGGATCATGATCGTTATGAATGACAAAACTTTCACCAGGTTGCGCCACATTGAACACTTTAAAAATTGATTCATGCTTCATTCGAGGCTCAATTTCTGGTACGTTTATCGTAATTTCATTGTTAATAGTTAGAATGGCTGGATTTACAACTTTTGTTACGCGAATATCATACCATTCAGGACCTTGTTGCAAATATTCCCAAGTAAAAATATCGCCTCTCATGTTTACCAATTGAAAGTACAATGGGCGAGGGTCGTGATCATTATGGATAATAAAACTTTGACCAGGCTCTGTTTTATCAAAAACTTCAAATATCGTTTGGTGTTTCAATCTTGGTTCAATCTCTGGAACGTTGATGATTTGTTCGTTCATTGTTTCCATATTTATTTTTTTATGTTAACTATTATGGTGCAAAGATATAAATTATTTCACATATAAAAGTATTTAAGTGCTTTTTATCGTAAATAATTTTATTTTTTTTCAAAAATGAAACAAATTGACAGAATGTTAGTCGTGTTTATTTTGTTGATAATTAGTTTTTTAAGTTTAATTTATAGAAGATGGTATATGAGAGATAATAGAATTATTTTTTTTAAAAATTAAAAGGTTTAACATAAATTATTTGGTTGTTTCATAAAAATAAAGTAGTTTCATAGTTGATTTGTATGATTCTGCTAAAATGAGACTAATTCAAAGTGTGATAGTAATGTTTTTGATGCTTCCTGTTTATGCACAGGACATACATTGGTCACAGTTTAATGATAATCCAGTTTTTCAAAATCCAGCTAATACAGGAGATTTTAATGGAGATTGGCGTTTTGTTGGCAATTTTAGAGATCAATGGCGTGCCGTTTCTGTTCCTTTCCAAACGTTTTCAGTTTCTGGAGATGGTAAATTGTACAATTTTCGTTCTTTAGGATTGGGTGGACTACTATTTCATGATGCTACGGGTGATGGTCGCTTACGAACTGTTGAGTTACAGGCAAATGTTTCCTATTTAGTAAAACTAACAAAAGATTCTACACATACTTTGCGTGCAGGTTTGAATTTTGGAATGAATCATCGCCAATTAAATTGGGATGCGTTGAAGTTTGGAAATCAATACAATGGTCAATATTTTGATGAAAACTTGCCGACCAATGAGAATTATTCTCATGATAAAAAAACAAATTTCAGCACAGGAGTTGGATTGAATTACCGTTTTATTTTTGGTGAACGAAAGAAATTTGAGGCTGGAGTTGGTCTTTTTAATTTAAACCGACCAAATCAAGGTTTTTTTGATGAAAAAGTACAACGAGACATGCGCACAATGATAACGGGAAGATTATATTATCCAGTTAATTTTGATTGGGATATCATTCCGAGTTTTCAATTTTCATTTCAAGGCAAATACCGTGAATTTATTGTAGGCTCCAATGTAAAATATACTTTGTTTAATCGTTTGGAAAAATATGCTGCTGTTTATGCAGGGGTATGGTATAGAACTTTGGACGCAGCTTATATTTCAGTTGGGATGGATTATCAACAATGGTTTGCTGGAATTAGTTACGATATGAACTTTTCAACATTAACAAAAGCTAGTCATGTTAGAGGTGGTTTTGAAATTGCTGTTCGTTACATTTTAGTGCGTTTTAAATCTAAAAAAGTTGTGCATAGGATATGTCCAGATTATATTTAATTGCTGTGTTATTTTGTAGTTCATTCTCCATTTCTTGGGGACAAAATTTGCTGTCTAAATACTTGAAAGCAGCAGAAGAAAAATACCAAAAAGGCGACTATTATTACGCATTAGAATTGTATTCAAAAGCAATGGAAATTGATTCTAATACGATTGATATCCTTTGGAAGGTTGCTGAAACGCACAGAGTCTACAAAGATTACAGAAAGGCAGAATATTATTATGCAAAAGTTTATGATCGTGAAATGGCGAAGCTTTATCCTGCTAGTATTTTATATTGGGGACTGATGCAAAAGCAAAACGGACATTACGATAAAGCAATTGAAACATTTAAAAAAGCAAAAAAAATATACAGCAAAGGGAAGCGCGATTATTTGTATGAAAAAGCAAAGCAAGAACTAGAATCCACGCTTTGGGCAAAATCAAATGTTGGCCTTGCAGAAAAAGGAGATTTTATCCGTTTACCTGAAACAGTAAATACTAAAAACTCAGAATTCGGACATGGATTTATCGATGGTCAATTGGTTTTTTCTTCACTTCGAGCCGATTCAATTAACGCCAATGAGGAAGTATATGAAAAACATTATTCCACCCATTTATTTCGTTCACAAGTAGATGAAGGCCGTTATTTGCTAGCAGAAAAATGGAGTGATTTAGTTAAAGAAAATGAAAATACAGGAAATGCAGCTTTGTCTTTAGATAAAAAAAGAGTGTATTTTAGCTCTTGTAAGGATGTTAATGGTACAAGCTATCAATGTAAATTAGTTGTAGCTCGTTTTCACAATGGAAAATGGGGGATGATAGATACGTTAGGGGAAATAATTAATCAACCAGGTAGCAACACTACTATGCCAGCTATTGGTAAAATAGAAGGGGAAGAAGTACTGTTCTTTGCTTCTGATAGGGCTAAAGAAACCAAAGGAGGTTTGGATATCTTTTATGTACCCATCAAAAACGGAAATCAATTTGGAAAAGTAAAAAACATCCGTTCTATCAATTCTATTGATAATGAAGTAACTCCATTTTGGAATGAATCAGAACAGCGTTTGTATTTTTCTTCGACGTGGAATGAAGGCTTTGGAGGTATGGATGTTTTTTATTCAGATTATCAATCAGGTCAATTTTCAAAACCAATTAATGTTGGACAGCCTATCAATAGTCCAGCTAATGATTTGTATTTCTTTAAAACAAAAGACACAAGTTTTGTAACCAGTAATAGAGTAGGGGTTTTGTACAGCAAAAACATTACTTGTTGCAGTGATATTTTTGCCCTTTTACCTCCTGAAAAAACACCTCCTCCGAGTCCCAAAGAAACCTTAGAAGAACTAAACAAGCGTTTGCCTGTGACCTTGTATTTTCATAACGATGTACCAGATCCTCGCTCTTGGGACACAGTTACAAAGTTGAATTACATGACAACTTATGATGAATATACTGAGATGATTCCACGCTATCAAAAAGAATATTCAACAGGTTTATCAGGAGAAAAAGAACAAGAAGCGAAAGAGGATATTGAAGATTTTTTCACAGAGCATGTTGATCAAGGGGTTAAAGATTTAGCATTGTTTCGCAGTTTATTATTAGAGGAATTAGAAAAAGGAGCACGTATCAAGATTGCTATTCGAGGATTTGCTTCTCCTTTGGCTAAGACAGATTACAATGTTAATTTAACAAAAAGACGTATTTCTTCATTGATCAACCATCTTCGAGCTTATGAAAACGGTGTTTTTATTCCTTATTTAGATGGAACAGCCACTAATAATGGTCGCGTTGTTTTTGAGCAAATACCATTTGGTGAATACAATGCCAACCAATTGATTAGCGACAACCCGAATGATGTTAAAAACTCCGTGTATTCGCGAGCAGCAGCTGAGGAACGTAAGATTGAAATTCAAAGTGTAACTTATCTCGATAAACAAGAAATCTTTCCATTAACAGCAGTGCAACCCGTGTTTAACGCAGGTGTGTTGAAATCTGGTTCTCAAATAAAGGCAAGTTTTGAAGTTAAAAACACTGCACAGCAGTCCATTAATATAGTTTTTGAAGAGCAACCAACGAAATATACTCGTATTCATGTGTCTAAAAATGTGTTAGAGCCTAATGAAACAGCAATCGTTGAAATTGATATGAATACCGAAGGATTTGTAGGTTTTACATCTAAGAGTTTTTATTTATCAGTAGAAGGAAAGTCAGAATATTTACGATTGTTTATTACTACAGAATTAAAATAGATGCAACGGTATATGCCGTTTAGTCTTTAAGTTTCTAAGGGTTTTATTTGTTTGTTTTTTGATGGTTATCGGCATATCGGTATATGCCGATATAGGTTTAAAGCAAATAAAATTACACCTATTGTTTATTTATTTTTTGTAGTTTTGTTTGACAAATTAAAACACAACTTTATGGCTCAAGTAAATTTCAAAGGAGGAGTTATCAACACTAACGGTAATTTACCTCAAGTTGGACAAAAAGCTCCAGATTTCACACTCGTTACTAATGGATTAGCTCGCGTAAGTTTAGCTAATTATTCAGGAAAACGTGTGGTTTTAAACATCTTTCCAAGTATTGATACTGGAGTTTGCGCGACTTCTGTTCGTACGTTTAATCAAAAAGCAGCTGCTGCTGAGAACACAGTTGTTTTATGTGTATCAAAAGATTTACCATTTGCCCATGGACGTTTTTGTGGTGCAGAAGGTATTGAAAATGTAACAACACTTTCTGATTTTGATGGTGGAAGTTTTGGAGCAAATTACCAAGTGCAATTAGTTGATGGCCCATTAAAAGGTTTGTTAGCTAGAGCAATTGTTGTTATAGATGAAAGTGGTATTGTAACACACACTGAGCTAGTTGACGACATTGGCCATGAACCTAATTATGAAAAGGCTTTAATGAAGTAAATGTAGCAAAAGACGATGTCCAAAAAATGACGAACTGCTGCGTTGTTATTAAACATCAGCAAAAGTCATCCTGATGATGCTATTAGGATTCCTTTCGTTTCATTTTCAACGTCTTGCATTTTATTCATTTTTGAACATCTTAAAATAAAAAGAGAGTGTCTGACTTTTCAGACACTCTCTTTTTATTTAGTGTTTTGAAATATAATCCAACAAACTATTATAATTGGAAGAGAATGAAAAAGTATCTTTCAGTAAGAAATAATTATTCTTGTCGTAACAATAACTGTAAGCAAATTTAGCGAACTCCAATCGATTACTGTCGAATCCAAATTCTTTGCTAATCCCTGCAATTTGTTCCGCTGTTAAACGATTGTTTTGTGCATAATTTTTAGCCATTTTTAGCTTGTTAGCATCCATCATTTCATTTCTGAAAGAACTTAAAAATTGACTGTACATTTCAGGACTAACTAAGCCATTGTAATTACCTCCTGGGTGATTTGGGTGATTCCCATTTGGATAATTAGGGTAATTCGGATAATTCGGGTAATTTGGATAATTCGGGTAATTTGGATAATTCGGGTAGTTGCCAAAATTGCCATTGTTTTCAATTGTTGTGTACCAATTGACAGACTGAATAGGAATACGCTGGATGATGTTCAATACTCCATACGAATTGATTTCTGCTACAACACGCTCGTTATGTTGAAGCATGATGTTACTTGTATGAAAAGGCTTTTTTGAAAATTTGTTGACAATCATGATAGGTGTCGCTCCAGCAGGAATGTCAAAAAATTTATAAATGTTGCTTTTATTTTGATGTGTTTGATCATACACTGTTACAATGTACTCGTTATTAGCAACAACCCTCAAGAACAATTCAGAAGCATGACTTTGAAATTGCAAAGCCAATGCTAAAATAAATAAATTTAATGCTTTCATGACTCTTTGTTTTATTAGTATGGTATAAAAACCGTGCCAAGATATATTAATTTTTTGTTAAAAATGAAAAATGATTGAAAAGTCATTCATTTATAGTTGTTTAGAACAATATAAAAATGAGTATAAATTTATGAACAAAAATCGAATATATTGTTAAGTTGACGTGTTTTTATTTTGTTGTTTATCAATCTCTTAAATGATTTTAAAAATGTGTAACATGAGTTAGTAAATACGCAATACTTCGTATATCATTAATTTTTAGTTATTAATAAGTGATTTTTACGTAAATTTGTAGCTCAATTCACTTGAAATACTATTGGAATGAAATTTTTTTACGTACTATTGTTAATCTTATTTATTGTATTTCCTACAAGCGTTTTTTCGCAATGTACTGCTAACGCTGGTATAAATGATACTATTTGTGCTGGAGGTTCCGTTACTTTAGGTGGTTCATCTACTGGAACTGCTCCAATCAGTTATTCTTGGTTGCCTACGACGAATTTAAGTTGTACCAACTGCCCAAATCCGGTAGCAACTCCAGCAGCAACTACAACTTATCAATTAACGATCACTGATGATAATGGTTGTATTTCAACTAGCAATGTTACTATTGTTGTAAATCCTTTGCCAAATTCTGGATTTACATTCTCGGCAAATAATGTTTGTGCTAATTTACCTATCACTTTTTCAGCTAATTCAATTGTGCCAGGGTATACTTATTCATGGAATTTTGGAAACCCAGCTTCTGGTGGAAATAACACAGCATCAACTGCAGCAGCTATACATGAATTTGTTTCGTATGGAACAGGAAGTACTACTTATACAGTAACTTTAACTGTAACAACTCCTCAAGGTTGTCAAACAACAACAACGCAAACAGTTACTATTAAAAACTTAGCTCAAGCCACACTAATGGATCCAATTGCCAATTTTAAAAATTGTGATGGGACGAATTATGATATGACAATTTATGATGCAACACCCTATGCAGGTTCAAATTATCAAATTATTTGGGGGGATGGAACTGCAAATTATTCAAGTGCTACAGCGCCAGCTGGTGTCACGCATTCTTATGTCATTCAAGATATTTTTGATATGTACTACATAGTTACTGGTACAAATGGTTGTAATGATACTACTCAATATGTTGTTTCAAATATTACAAACCCTGCAATTGGAGCAGCAAACCCTGGATCTACTACGGGGTGTGGACCATTGACATTGTGTTTCCCATTGTCTAACTATAGCGCTAATCACCATTCAACAATTTATATTGTGGACTATGGAGATAATACACCTGTTGACACGTTTACCCATGCAGCATTACCCCCACAAATTTGTCATACTTATACAACTACTTCTTGTGGCAAACCTGGTAATGCTTTTACTTTTGAAATTAAAGCAATCAATCAATGCGATATTTCAACAACTACTGTTACACCAATTCGTATTTATACAGGCCCTCAACCTGAATTTTCTAATCCTCCTCGAGCTTGTGTAAATACTTCTGTTACTTTTACCAATAACACAATCTCAGGTTCGAATAACTCATGCTCGGCTAGTACTATTTATACTTGGAATTTTGGGGATGGCACTCCTAATTTTGTAACCCCAATTAAAAATAATCCAACTCATATTTATACCTTGCCTGGAACTTATACAGTTACCTTGAGTGCTCAAAATACATGTGGAACTTTTTCTGTGACTCATACTATTTGTATTGAGGCTGCGCCTAATCCTAAATACGATATTACCCCTTTAACAAGTTGTGTGCCATTTAATGCTGTTGTAACAAATAATAGTGATACAACAGATATGTGTCAATTTACATTTAATTGGCAATTATTGAATTTTTCATCAAGTTGTCAATCTACCCAAAACTTTAGTTTTGACAATGGAACAACTGCCACAACTTGGAACCCTCAATTCTTGTATGAATCAGCTGGTGATTATACCATGCGTTTATCGATTACGAATTCATGTGGTACTTTTTTTAAGGATACGATTGTAAAAGGTTTGGATGTTCCAAGAATTACACTTGCGCCTTTAGATTCCATTTGTTTGGGTAATTCTGTAACACCTATTTTAACAGTGAATGACTGTTACGATCCAATAAATGCATACTCGTGGACGTTTAATTCAGGTGTTCCTGCAACTTCTTCTTTGGCAAACCCTGGTGCAATAACATATAATGTGTCTGGTACTTTTCCAATTACAGTTCAAGTTACAAATATCTGTGGAAGTGTAGATTCAACGAAATTGGTTACTGTCTTTAATCCGCCAGTTGCTGACGCTGGTCCCGATGTTTCCTATTGTTCTGGAGGTAGTGCTATATTAGGTGGTGCAACAGCTGTGACAGGAGTAACATATCAATGGTCGCCAACAACAAATTTAACTCCAACCAATCAACCTTCAGCAACAGCTAATCCAACAAATACAGGTGATACACCAGTTGTAATTCAGTATGTGCTTACAGCTTCAACGGCAAGTACTTGCTTGGATAGAGATACAGTAAATGTAACGGTTAACCCGTTGCCACATCTAACAGTAAATAACCCAACTATTTGTCAAGATGATGTTGCACAGATAACTGTAACAACAACAACTACCCCAATGAATTATTTATGGAATACTAATCCAGATCTTTCTTGTACAACTTGTGATAATCCAACTGCAAGTCCTGCAACAACTTCAACATATACTGTGGTTGCAACAAATCAATATGGTTGTGTTGATTCTATTCAAAGCACAATTACAGTAAACCCATTGCCAGTTGTGAATGCTGGAGCAGACCAAACAGTTTGTGACCAACCCATTC